>URRB01000013.1 GCA_900550195.1 uncultured Collinsella sp. | reverse complement strand
CGCTCCCCGGTTCTGAAATGGCTCCGCTGGCATATAGCAGGCTCTCCGTCAAGGTTGTCTTTCCAGCGTCTACATGGGCAAGAATCCCGATATTGATAATGTTCATGTCTATCCTCCATACAAGGCCCAAATGGGCGCAAAAATCCCCAGCGGCTAATACTTTTACCGCTGGGGATCATGACTTCGGACAAACAGAAGTATGACGGCTTACATGAGCCGCTGTCCGTCACGATATTTACTAAAAAGGCAAAAGTATTCTTAAATTGGGTACAAAAACTAAGCCCCTGCAAGGGGCAATCATTTTTGCGCCCATTATCAAATTTTATTTAAGAATACCTTGCCGCATATTTGGTAGACTCCTCAAATCAAGATAATAGCAGTATATCATAGTACACTCTAAAAAACAAGAAATTATTTTACCCGATTCCCCAAATAAATCAGGAGGGCATTCACTGGAACACCCTCCGTTTTTGGTGATTATCGTGCGCCTAATCTTGCTTTTTGCCTTGCGTCCCGTTTCCGTTCCTTTTCAGCCTGTTCCTGCTGGTAAGCGGCCTCTAATATTCTGTCCGCCTGTTCCGGGCCAATGGCCCGCCTGACCCGCTCATAGTCCCTGACCTTTCCCTTTAGACTGTCCCTCTCGGCGCAGACCTCGTAAATCCTTTCTGATAAGGAACTATTTTTGCTGACCTCCCGGCCATAGTCCGCTTGCAGCCGCTCAAATTTGGATTTGAGGTCGCAGTAGGCCCGGTAGACAGACCGCAGCACCTTGACGATCTTCGCCCATAAGGGCTTGGCCTTTTTCTCCCGGTAGGCCCTGGCCGATTCCAGCGGTCCCGCTTCTGGCAAGACCTGTTCCGGGTCGCTGGAAAATTCCTCCGCCAGCTTCTCCATGCCTTTCAGCATGTGGGCCACATCGTTTAGTTTGGCCTTGGCCTGGGCCGCTTCCTTTTCGGCAGCTGCCGCCTCCCTGTTCCTTCGGTCAACCTCGGCCTGGGCCAGCACAGCCGCCTCCTGAAGCTGTGCAAGCCGCTCCTGTTCACACTTCACCTTGAACTGCGTGACCGTCAGATGTTCCTCGGAACTGCCACGCTCTCCACGCTCCAAGTCCGTGTAGCCAGCGGAGCGCATCTGCTGAAAGAAATCATCCTGCAAGACGCTGTACGACTTTCTCAGCACAGGCTTGCCCTTTGCTGTTCGTAATGGCTCCCCGGTGGCCTCGTCTACTGCGGGCTGGGATGCCCACTTTTTGCTCATGCTGACCTGCATAACGGTTTCTTTGACCTTGCCCACCAGGGATTTGTCCTTGCACCGCTTTGTCCATCGTATCTCCTTCTCCACCACCGGGATATAGACCACATGGAGGTGGTAGTGGTACACGTCCTCTCCCAGCGCCTCGGACATAGCCCGGTTGCGTTCGTCGGCGTGCATGACCGCCGACAAAATATACTGCTCTCCACCTACGATTTTGATTGCGGATTTGTATGCGTCGGTGTAAAATTGTTTTGCGAAGTCATAGCCGCCGTGATTGTAGAAGTAGGCGGAGTTCACATCAAAGACCAACTCACCGTATCGAAATGCGTCCGCCTTAATGCCACGGGTGGAGATCACACCATCGGCCTCCATTTGGGAGAACATCTCCTGATACCCTGCGGATGGGACCTTGAAATGGACATTGAGCGACGTCCGCTCTGGTACAATGTCCTGGTTGACATAGGAATCCTTCTCGCGTTCGTTGTGCTGCTGGGTGTTGCCGATTTTAGCAGCGGTCAGCCTCATATTTCTTGCGTTGGTGCGGTCAATGCCGTCGCCTCTCGCCATAGGCAAAAATCCTCCCATTTCAGATGTTTGGTTGTTGAAAATGGACGGGGGTTCGGGGAAGGCACTTCCTGCGGGAAGTGTAATAACCCACTATGACACTTTCGCCCCGTTGGTGCGAAAGTGCCGTGGGCTCTCCGAGGGGGTGCGGGGGCTTTGCCCCCGGCAACTGCGGTTGCCTCCCCCAGCAGGGCCGCCCTTTGAAAAGGGCGCCCTGCACCCCGCCTAAACTTTTCCACTCGCCGTTGGGCAGGTGGAAAGGCACAGCCTTTCCACCACCCGGCAAGTGTCCTCCGTGGGCCAAATATCAAGGGGTTCGGGTTGTATTGCCTTGCGGCAATCTCCACCCACAGGTATGCCCCCTTGACATTTGACCCCGCTCCCCGTGACAGCCGTGACGACCGTGACGATGTTTTGGACACCGCCCCCGCTCTCAAAAAAGCCGTCACAGCCGTCACGGTCGTCACGCTTGGGGAGGATCCAGGGTCAGGCTGATACTTCTCCCGGCGTGGGTGCGGGTGTTCTCATAGCGGATATGATAGTCCGTTGCCAGTTTCCCGGCCCGGACGTTCAGCCACATCGCCAGGGCATTGGGCTTCATATCCACTTGCAGGGCTGCCGCCAACTCCGTGGCCGTACCGCCCCAGGACGGCCTCTCCGCCGTGATAAAGGCGGCTACGGCCTCCAGCACCGGGTCGGGGGGTTCTACCCACAACTCCGTTTCCATCCGCTCCAGTGTCCATGTCAGGTGTTCCTTGTCCTTAATGAGATAGAGCCGCTGGTCTTGCTGGTCACGTCCTACCACATCCAAGGTGGCGGTGCCGTCCGTCCGCTTCTCCTTCTGAAGAAGAAAGGCCCCGTCTGCTGCCCCCGACAGGCCGTTGGTGCCGGAGATCATATCAAACTTGTCGTCGGCCTGCTGCTTCCGAGTGTGATGTACCAGTAGGAGGCAGACGCCGCAAGCGTCAGCAAGGCGTTTCAGCTTTCCTACCACCTCATAATCGTTGGCGTAGCTGTACTTATCCCCGCCAGCCTCCCGAATCTTCTGAAGGGTGTCAATGATAATCAGTTTGGTGTCTGGGTGTTCCTGCACGAATCGCTTTAGCTGTTCCTCCAGCCCGTTGCCGACCTGCTTTGCGCAGATGGAAAAGAGGAGGTCGTTGGTGCCGTCCATGCCGAACATCCGGTAAAGCCGCTCCTGCAAGCGACGGTGATCGTCCTCCAGCGCCAGATAGAGGACAGTCCCCTTGTGAACGGGATAGTCCCACAGGGGGAGGCCCATGCTGACGTGGTAGGCAAGCTGGGCCATCAGAAACGACTTGCCTACCTTGGGCGCTCCCGCAAAGAGGTACGTCCCCGGATAGAGCAGACCGTCAATGACGGGCGGTCTGCTCTGATAGACGTTCTCGTACAACTCGTTCATGGAAATCGTGGGGAGATACGCCGGGTCGTTCATGCGCTGCATTTTCCGCAGCAGTTCCGCATAATTTTTTTCAGGGGGATTGTTTTCTGTCGTTTCCTCTGTTATACTTGCTGTAGGTGTTTGTGAAATGGGCTGTTCCCCGTCTGCGCCAACAGACGGAACCGGGACAGTCCTTTTCGTTTCTCTGGAATCCATCAATCTATCAATCCTCCTTCATGCCGCCCATGATAGCGGCGATCATCTGAATGGTGTCCAGCAGTTCATCGTCCACGCCAGCCCCGTCCTCGGCCCGCCGCAGTTCGTCCAGAACGGCGGCAAGCTGGTCACGCAGGGCTTTGTAGACCTTGGGATTACCCTGTACCACTACGTCCCGGCACAGGAGGCGTCTTGTGATGTAGTCCTGCTTTGTCAGGCCGGAGAGCCGCACAGCGGCCTCGATCTGTTCATCTTCCTCCGGGGACACCCGGAAGGCCACGGTCTTGTTCCTCCAGCGATTTTTGTTGTCTCGGTTTTTCAGTGACATGGTTACGTTCCCATCCTTTCAAAGTCCAGTTTGTCCGCCATCTCCGTCTGCCTTGTAGGAAACAGATGGGCGTAGCGGTAGGTGATATCGATACTCTCATGCCCCACCCGGTCAGCGATTGCCAGGGCGGTGAAGCCCATATCAATCAGCAGGGAAATGTGTGAATGTCGGAGGTCGTGAATTCTGATCCGCTTCACTCCCGCCGCTTTCGCACCTCTGTCCATTTCATGGTGGAGATAGTGCTTGCTGACAGGGAAAATCCGTTCATTTGCCCCGGTGCTGTAAAACATCTTTAAGTAGTCCTCCATCTCTCCACAGAGGAATTTGGGCATCTTAATGACACGGTTGCTCTTTTTCGTCTTAGGAGTGGTAATCACGTCCTTGCCCTTGAGCCGCTGATAGGATTTGCTGATGGACAAGCCCGAGCTGCTCGAGTCCATCGCCGCAGCGCTCGGCGTGTCCGTCAACGCCCTCAAGGATTACGGCGTCGAGACCGCAGGCGACCTCATGTCGCTGCTCGTGCGGCTCGAAGACTCCTTCGGCATAGTTCCCTCAGCCGACGGTTCGGGCCTCTCCCTGAACCCCAAGGCGCCGCACGCGCCCAAAGCCGCGATGGCGATCGAGTTGTGGGCAGAGAAGCGCGCACGGCTCGAGAACGGCGAGATCGACGCCGACGAGTACGAGGACTGGAAAGCCTTGCTGTAACGGCTCCCCGTATTTCGCAATCAACGCAACCGAATCAGGACGCCAGGCTAGGCGGTGAGCTCCGCTCGCTCCTGCGTAAGCTGAGTTTTTACTCCCCATTGCATGCAAAGGCATTTCAAGCGTAAATGGGGAGTAAATGACGCGGTGGCTTACATGGCGGCACACGGCAGTACGCCGCGGCATTTCCCCTGGTTACTCCCGTTTTCATTGAGGCGGCGAGATTCTTTACTCCCCATTAACCACCTGGGGAAACGCCGTACGGAGACCGTAAAAACGCCCGTTGAGTTCGATTTGAGTTTCACGGGCCCCGAAACGGCCTCGTTTCGTTCTCGGGGACAAAAATCGCGCGTCTACTCATTCGGGATAAATCTTTACTCCCGTTCCTCCGAATACCGCCCCGTGCCTTGTCGTCTTGAAATACGGGGAGTAAATCGCGAAATCGCAGGTGAAAGGGAGTAAAACGGCAAAGAAAAAGCCTCCGTCCCAACGCGGGAACGGAGGCCAGATTACCGTATTTACTCACCGCCGTCGCTGGCGGCTTTGCCATGACTCTCGTACGAAACGAAACTCAGCGGCACAGTGCGGCACTCAAAAGTGCAGGTCAGAACCCTATCAGCCTACTCCCACTCGATTGTCGCGGGCGGCTTGGACGTGATGTCGTAGCACACGCGGTTGGCGCCGGGGACCTCGGCAACGATGCGGCCAGAGATGCGGGCCAGCACGTCGTAGGGCAGCTTGGCCCAGTCGGCGGTCATAGCATCGCTGGACTCGACGGCACGCAGAATGATCGGGCGCTGATAAGTGCGCTCGTCGCCCATAACGCCAACGGACTTAATGTCAGGCAGGACCGCGAAATACTGCCAGCAGCTGTGCTCGGAGTTGCGCTCGCCGGTCTGCTCAAACAGACGCTGGTTGTAGGCGTCGAGCTCCTCGCGCACGATGGCGTCGGCGTTCTTGAGGATCTCGAGCTTCTCCTTATCGACCGCACCGATGATGCGGATGGCCAGACCCGGACCCGGGAAAGGCTGACGGAACACGATGTGACCCGGCAGGCCAAGCGCCAGACCAAGCGCGCGGACCTCGTCCTTAAAGAAGTGGTCGAGCGGCTCAATGAGGTCGAAGTGCACGCCCTCGGGGAATGGGATCAGGTTGTGATGGCTCTTGATGGTGGCCGTCTTACCGCCCGTCTTGCGAGCGCCGGACTCGATGATGTCGGGGTAGATGGTGCCCTGAGCCAGATACTTGACCGGCTTGCCATCGGTCTCGAGCTGCTGCGCCACGGCGAAGAACTCTTTCCAGAACTGCGTGCCGATGATGCGGCGCTTCTCCTCGGGCTCGGTCACACCGGCCAGAAGCTCGGCATAACGGTCCTCGGCGTGAACGTGGATAAAGTCGACGTCGAACTGCTTGGTGAAGACCTCCTCCACCTGCTCGGGCTCGCCCTTGCGCAGCAGGCCGTGGTTGATGAACACGCAGGTCATCTGCTTGCCCACGGCGCGAGCGCCCAGCGCAGCCACGACGGAGGAGTCGACGCCACCGGACAGGGCCAGAATCACGCGGTCGTCGCCGACCTTCTCGCGAAACTCGGCCGTCATGGTCTCGACCAGGTTGTCCATGCTCCAGTTGGGCTCCAGGCCGCAGATCTCAAACAGGAAATTGCTCAGCAGCTGCTGACCGTACTCGGAGTGCTTGACCTCGGGGTGGAACTGCGTGGTGAAGATCTTGCGCTCGGGGCACTCCATGGCGGCAACCGGGCACACGTCGGTGCTGGCGGTAACGGTAAAGCCCTCGGGCACCTCGGACACGGCGTCGCGGTGGCTCATCCACACGGTCTGCTCCATAGGCGTGGAGTTAAAGAGCTTGGCGCCAGCCGTGCGCGTGATAGTGGCGCGGCCGTACTCGCCCACCTCGGAGTGGCCGACCTTGCCGCCGAGCGTCACGGCCGTGATCTGATGGCCGTAGCAGAAGCCCAGGACGGGAAGGCCCAGGTCAAAGATGGCAGGATCGATAGACGGAGCGTCCTCGGCATACACGGAAGCCGGGCCGCCAGAAAGGATGAGCGCAGAGGCGTTCATCTCACGAATCTCGTCGGCCGAGATGTCGCAGGGGACAATCTCGGAATACACGTTGAGGTCGCGGACGCGACGGGCAATGAGCTGACCGTACTGCGCACCAAAGTCGAGTACGAGGACCTTTGCGGAAGCCTTTTGATCCATGGTTCCCCCTCTTGTTGGCGGGGAGCCGGTGCCCACCCGCATGAATGAACGAAAATAACTTCCATAGTGTACACGTTATATGGGGTTTCTCGTCCCTCGCAGCCATCAGCGCACGGCAAACGCACGACCTGGGCCCCTATTTGACGGCAATTGAAGTGTTACCAGACGTTACAGATGATGTAATACGTTTGAACATTGAACGCTCTGTGCCACAATACTGCCGAACGACTCCGCCTCTGCGGCGGCAAATACGATAGGAATACCAGCATGAAGCGCATCCTTCTCATCGCCACGGGCGGCACCATCGCATCGACCGAGGACGGCAACGGCCTCTCCCCCGCCCTGACCGGTGAGGAGCTCGCCCAGAGCGTCCCCGAGATCTCGGGGCTCTGCGAGCTCGACGTCGTGCAGCCCATGAATATCGACAGCACCAATATGCGCCCGAGCGACTGGATGCGCATCCGCGATGTCATCGTCGAGGGTTATGCCGACCACGACGGCTTCGTGATTCTGCACGGCACCGACACCATGAGCTACACCGCAGCAGCGCTTTCCTACCTGATTCAAGACAGCCCCAAGCCCATCGTGCTCACCGGCTCGCAAAAGCCCATGGGCAACCCCTTTACCGATGCCAAGCTCAATCTGTACCAGAGCCTGCTCTATGCGCTCGACGAGCACTCGCACGACGTTTCGATCGTGTTTGGCGGCGTCACCATTGCCGGCACGCGCGCCCGCAAGCAGCGCACCATGAGCTTTAACGCGTTCATTAGCGTCAACTATCCGCCCATCGCCTATATCCGCAACGACCGCATTGTGCGCAACGGGCTTCACGGCACGCATCAGGGCGAAAACCCGGTGCTTTTCTACGACAGCATCGACCCGCGCGTATTTGTACTCAAGCTTACGCCCGGCGTAAACCCGGGCATCCTCGACGCCCTTGCCGATAGCTACGACGCCGTGATTCTGGAGACCTTTGGCATTGGCGGTATCCCCGAGTTTGGTGAGTCGGGCGGGTCGTTCCAAGAGGCAATTTTTCGCTGGGTCGATTCGGGCCGCACCGTCGTTATGACCACGCAGGTCCCCGAAGAGGGCCTCGATCTGGGCGTTTATGAGGTCGGCCGCGCTTACGCCAATCATCCGGGTATTCTGCGCGGCGACGACATGACCACCGAGACGCTCGTGGCCAAGACCATGTGGGCACTCGGCCAGTCACGCGATGCCGCCGAGATTCAGCGCCTGTTCTACAGCCAAGTCAACCACGACCGCATCCCGATGGCGTAATCCCTAAGGCAGCTCCACTTATCGCAGCCTTAAACGACAGGTGGTCCCCCTCAGGCCGTGCAAAAATCGGAGTATTCTGCAATTTCTCCTCCGGAGGCATAGAATCGGCCGATTGTTAGACGAACTTTTAGGACGAAGGGTCCGTCTAGTAAATATTTATTCCTCATTTTTATTTAACGTGTGGATTATCTACTGTCAAAAAGGCAAAGCCAGCCGCTCGAGCTACCATCTACGGCCGAACTGGTGCTGAATACTCGCGATTTTGCACATCGCAACCAGGGGGGACCCGCCCAAAGAGCGTCAAATACAGCGGGGGAACGCCCTATTCGATACCCTCGAGAAGCTCAGATACCGTCATGCCGAGTGCGGGCGCGATCTTAAATAGAACCTTGAGCGTAAAATTTGCCGTCCCATCTTCGATTCGGTCGAGGTAGGGTCGGCTGATTCCTGTCGCCACACAAAAATCAACCTTGGAGATACCAAGGTCTCTGCGTGTCTCTTCGACCCGCCTACCAAGAATCTGTTTCGCACGTTCGTCCATGCAGCCGAGTTTGAAATGGAGCCGAACATAAACGTAAACTATAGTTTACGTTTTACCGAATACACAGGAGTTTTCTATGTCGGGTTCTTCGGTCCGCATGTACCGAGCCACGCCTCGCACAAACAGCGCGCCGCCCAAGCTCGTCGTCGTTGAATCAGAATGCCTTTCGCCCGATGAGCGCACAGCATTTGCATTGCTATCAAGTCGCGTCGCCGCCGTTCTGGTCCCTTGCCCGGCGCAAGGTGAACTTGCTATCCAATGCCAGGCGCACAGCTGCTCGCTCAATCAGGCTGCCGTGATCGCAACCAGCCAACGCGGTCTGCCCCTTCTCCTGGAAGCCGGTATCGCACTCGCCCTTCGCGGCGCCGGATACGAAAACGAGGCCGCCGCCGACATGGTCTTTAAACCACGATCGAGCGGCGGCCTCGCAGCAGCTATCGAATATGTGTGCAGACTCGTTGCCTAAAAGGACAAGCTAGAAACCAAAGCCAAAGCCCGTTCCGGTAATCGCCGAGTACATAAAGTAAACGTTGATCACGTTGAGGAACACACCCGTGATGCAACCGTTGCGCAGGTAGCGCTCGCACACGATGCGCGCCATGGCGGCGGAGTCGTCATTGTTCTTGGCTTGGCGTCCCGCCGTAAAGTACGTCGCCACGCTCAGCAGCAGATTGAGTACCGGCAGTGCCAGCAGCTCGTAGCTCTTACCCCAGCGCGTCACCTCGCCGGCGGCGTTAAACTTCGTTGCCACCTCGGGGCCAATGTTGGGGATAACACACGCTGCGACCACCAGCGGAATCACCGCAAGTACGAGCAGCGCAATACCCATGTAGCCAGCTTTTTTGCCATATTTGAACATATGCGTCGTCCTTACACGTTAAAGCGGAAGTGCACGACGTCGCCATCGGCCATGACATAGTCCTTGCCCTCAATACGCAACTTGCCGGCGGCCTTGGCGCCCTGCTCGCCGCCGAGCTCGATGTAGTCGTCGTAGCCAATGACCTCGGCCTTAATAAAGCCGCGCTCAAAATCGGTGTGGATGACGCCGGCGGCCTGCGGGGCGGTCGCGCCCTGACGAACCGTCCAGGCCTTGACCTCCATCTCGCCGGCCGTAAAGAACGACTGCAGGCCGAGCAGCTTGTAGGCAGCCTGAGCGAGCACGTCCAGGCCGGGCTGCTCCAGGCCCAGGCTCTCCAGGTAGTCGGCGGCGTCCTCGGGATCGAGCTCGGAAAGCTCTGCCTCGATCTTGGCGCAGATGGGCAGCGGCTTGACACCATCGATGGGCGCCAGATCGTCGTTGAGCATATCCTCGTCCACGTTGGCCACATACAGGATGGGCTTCATGGTGAGCAGGAACAGCCCCTTGGCGGCGGCACGCTCCTCGTCGGTCATCTCCATGGATGCGGCGCGCTTGCCCTCGTTGAGCCAGGCAAGCAGGCGCTTGGCAACCTCGAACTTGGGCATGAGCTCCTTGTCGCGCTTGGCCTCCTTCTCGAGCTTAGGCAGCTGCTTCTCGAGCGTGCCCATGTCGGCCAGGATGAGCTCGGTCATGATGGTGTCGGCATCGCCGGCGGGATCGACGAACTCGCCCGTGCGGCCCACCTCACGCATGACGTTGGGGTCCTTAAAGTAGCGCACGACCTCGCAGATGGCGTCGGTCTCGCGAATGTTGGCCAGGAACTGGTTGCCCAGGCCCTCGCCCTCGTTAGCGCCCTTCACCAGACCTGCGATGTCGACGAACTCGACCGTCGCCGGCACAATGCGACCCGGGTTAACGATGTCGGCAAGCTTTTGCAAGCGGCTATCGGGCACGTCGACGATACCCACGTTGGGGTCGATCGTGGCAAACGGGTAGTTGGCGGCAAGGCCGGTCTTTTTGGTAAGCGCGGTGAACAGCGTCGACTTGCCCACGTTGGGCAGGCCCACGATACCGATGGAAAGGGACACGACAGCTCCTTTTGGTACAGGTACTTCAAACCGTATAAGTATAGCGCCGCCGCAGCATCCGGGCGAATCCGGACACCGCGGCGGCGCAAATGAAGCAGAGATAGAGCTCGCTGACTAGTCCGCGAGCTTCTCCACCTGGTCGAGCATCTTGTCCAGCTTGGCCTTTGCCTCGGCCTTGACCTTCTCAGCTTCTTCGTGAGCCTTCGCCTTCTGGGCGGCCTTTTCCTCGGCCTCGGGGTCGACGACGACCAAGTTGGACGCATCGTGCTCAACAAGCTTGAGCGCGTGCTCGGGACACACCTTGGCACAGGCACCGCAGCCCAAACAATACGTGGACTCCAACGCAAAGCGACCGCTTCCCACCAAATCGCAGGCAAACGTGGGGCACACGTTGACGCACTCGCCGCACGACGTGCACTTGTCAAAATCGCACTCCGGCGTACTCACCTGCATGTTCTGGGCAAGCTCGGGGTGGTTTTGCAACGTCGAGAGCACCAGCTGGCGACCGTGCGTAAGCGTACGGCGACGCTTGGTCGTCGTGGTGCCGCACATGGTGTTGAGCGTGCGCTCCAACTGGGTAATCTGGTGGCGGTGGGCTTTGAGTTTCTGCGTCACCGAGGCCAGCGCCGCCGTTGCCGGGTTGAGCTTGGTCACGGTAAGGCCAGTGGTGCGGGCGATCTTTTCCATGTACTCCTTGCGCTCGTACTCGCGGCGCTTATGGCACTTGAGGCTCTTGGGATCGACCTCCAGACCCATGCCCGTGCCCGCCCACTCCTCGGCGGTAGCAATGGCCTCGCCCAGAATGTCCTCACCACCGGTGTTGCGGCATTTATCGCACACACCCAACGGCAGGTACACACTCACGTTGGGATAGTCCGCCAGTACCGAGAACCAGGTCTCGGCCGTAATATCGCCCACGCAGGCAACGACGACCTCGTTTTCGCGCGGCATGCGCTTGAGGGCGCGCGTGCAGGTGACGTAGGCGGTCTCGTGGCTCGTAGCAGCAGAGACGATATCGTCATACAGGTTTTTGGGCGCCAGGCGCGGCGAAATGATCGCCTCGGTCGGACAGGCAGCGGCGCACAGGCCGCACTTGCGACAGGAGTCGAGGATCTCGATAGCGTCTTCCTCGACCTCGATAGCGTCGACCGGGCAAACGTCCATGCACGCGGTGCAGCTGCTCTTTTCGTTTTTGCAGGTCAAGCACGGAATGGTGTTGCCGCGCGGGCGCTCCTTGTAGTCGGCAGGATTCCACTGCGGCGCCGATGGATCGAGTGCATCGGTCACGCCGCCAAGCGGGTTTTTAAGAAAGTCGAAACCCTTGCTGATCTCGATAATGTCATCAAACAGATCGTGTTCCTGCGCCATGCGCGGCCCCTCCCTGAGCAGTGCAAACAAGCAAGAGATAATGATACGCCATCGGCCCACGACTCGGGCAAATTACACGCGGAGCACCTTTGAGGCAAATAGCCTATGCCTATCGCCGCCTCGATTGCACAAGGTCGATCAAGCGCCTAGCTATGCCTCGCGCATGAGCTGCACGAGCTTTTGTCTGGTCACCTTGGCCTGTTCGTTAGCCATATTGCGTTCGTTTCTAAAGGCCGCATCTGCAACGCTCATCAGGTCGGCATCGGAAATCTCGTCAAGGCCCAGCTCCTCGAGCGTCGTCGGCAGACCGACGCGCTGGCAAAACTCGAGCACCTGATTAAGCTCGGGCGCACGCTCCAGGCGCAGCTGCACCACCAGGCCAAATGCCACGGCCTCACCATGCATGGCCTTGCACTCGGGCAGAATCGTCAGGCCGTTGGCTATGGCATGGGCAAGCGCTAGGCCACCACTCTCAAAGCCAACACCCGAGAGCAGAATATTGCACTCGATCAGGCGCTCAACCGCTGGCGATGTACGGCCCTTTTTGAGATCGCGCTTGGCAGCGACGCCGCACTCCATGAGTGTGTCATAGCAGGCACGAGCCGCAACCAAGGCCAAGTGTCCCGGCGCGCCACCGTGCTCGTTAGCGCCGTGCGCCGCGGCGCACGAACGCGCCTCGAAATACGTTGCCAGCGCATCGCCCATACCAGCGACCGTCATACGCAGCGGAGCCGCCGAGACCACGTTGGTATCGACCACGACCAGGTCTGGATTCTTCTCGAGCATCAGGTAGCGGTCGAACGACCCATCCTCGTGATACAGCACCGAAATCGCACTGCACGGACCGTCCATCGAAGCCGCCGTGGGGCATACGCACAACGGCAACTCGGCATAAAACGCAACGGCCTTGGCGATATCCAGCATCTTGCCGCCGCCAATACCCACCACCATGTCGCAATACTCGGCCTGGGCTTCCTTAGCCATTTTTACAACGGCTTCTTCCGTACACGGACCGTTATAGATCTTAAAGAATGGCTCGCTTAGGTCTTCGTCCAGAAATCCATCGACGATCTGCTTGCACAGCCGATCCTCGGTGCCCTGGTCAAACAAGACATAGGCAGCGCAGCCCAACCATGACAAATACCTGCCCTGACGCGAAAGTTCGCCCGGCCCCTGAACATACCGGCCAGGACCGCCATAAACCATGGGAAGCGCCATACGAGAATCCGCCCTTCATCAAACAACGATTGGTGCAAAGCAACCTGACCCCTTTGCACCATAGCAAAAAGGGGCCTCGTGCATAGAGCACGAGACCCCTTGCAAGACAGCGAGAGTCGATTAGAAATCGATGTCGGTGTCGTAGTAGCAGGCCTTGAGGATCTTCTCGAAGTCGGCAGCCTTGGTCTCACGCGGGTTCTCCGGCGTGCAGGCGTCGGTCTCGGCGTTCGCGGCGATCTCGGGCAGCTTGGCGAGGAACTCCTCCTCGGAAACCATCTGCGGGTTCTCGGCGTCGACCTTCACGCCACCATTCGCGTAATCCTTGATGGACTGCGGAATGTTGAGCTGGTCGTTGAGGTCGCGAATCTTCTGGACGAGCGCAGCGATGAGCTCCTCGTTGGTCTCGCCGGGAAGGTGCAGGATCTCCTTGGCCACGTAAGCGTAACGCTCGGCAGCACGCGGGTCCTTGGAGTTCCACTGGATGACCTTGCCCAGATACATGGCGTTAGCGGCACCGTGGATGATGTGACCGTTCTCAAAGGCTGCACCGGTCTTGTGAGCCATGGAGTGAACGATGCCGAGCAGGCCCGAGGAGAAGGCGATACCGGCGATGCACTGAGCCTCGTGCATGTGCTGACGGGCCTCATGGTCGCCAGCATAGGACTTGGGCAGCCACTCGACGATCTCGCGGATGCCGTGCAGAGCGTTGGCGTCGGTGAACATAGAGGCGCAGGTGGAAACGTAGGCCTCCATGCAGTGGGTCAGAGCGTCCATGCCGGTGTGAGCGCACAGCTTGGCGGGCATGGTGTAGGTGAGCTCGGGGTCGACGATGGCGACATCAGGGGTGATGTTGAAGTCGGCCAGCGGGTACTTGATGCCCTTTTCGTAATCCGTGATGACGGAGAATGCGGTGACCTCGGTAGCAGTGCCGGAGGTAGAGGAAATGGCGCAGAAGTGAGCCTTCTGACGCAGCTCGGGGAAGCTGAACGGCTGGATAATGTTGTCGAAGGACTCCTCGGGATACTCGTAGAAGACCCACATGGCCTTAGCAGCATCGATGGGCGAACCGCCGCCGATAGCAACAATCCAGTCGGGCTCGAAGTCGCGCATAGCGGCTGCGCCCTTCATGACGGTCTCGATGGAGGGATCGGACTCGACGCCCTCGAACAGCTTGACCTCCATGCCGGCCTCTTTGAGGTCGGCCTCAACGTCCTGCAGGAACCCGCCGCGGCGCATAGAGCTGCCGCCAGAAACGATGATGGCCTTCTTACCCTTGAGGTTCTTCACCTCGTGGCGAGCGCCCTCACCAAAGTACAGATCGCGAGGATTGGTAAAACGTCCCATACTGTGCCTCCTAAACAAGCCCCTCTTAGACTTGCGTATATAACGGAGCACCCAATTGGCTCCGTTAGGACCGGTTTGCGCGTTGCCGGCGATGACAATGCGCGATGTCTAAACGTCTCAACGCTCAGACAAACACTATTTTACCGTTCTGGTTGGTCAGTTATTCACCTAAAGCCGCCAATGATGAAACGTTTTTTCTATCCCTGAAGACCCTTGTGCGGCATTCATACTCCCAAGCTGGGCAAACGTTTTATCAAGGTTGACTACATATCCCGGGCAGGACCGTGCCCCTCCAAAATATGCACCGTTCGCCGCCAAAAATCGACCGTTTGCGGCACCGTGATACCACTCGGTCGTCCAAGGTGCCGACATTTGTGCGACATCCGTCTTCGTGGTGCAAAGGTGCAAGTCCAAGTGCGGCACCCCCGGTGTGCCACATGCGGGTAAACTAGAACCTTATATAGAAACATTTGAACCCTAACCGCAGCAAAGGAGGCCCCATGGCATTCGATCCCATTCAAGAGGATTGCCATCGCCTCGTTCTTGAGGCCTTGCGCCGCGACAATATCCCGCTCACCGACGCTGCCGCCGTAGAGCGTCTGATGGAACAATTCACCCGCAACCCCGCACCGCTCATCGTGCACGACCGCGACCGCGCCGGGCATCTGATTGCCAAGGTGGTCGAGGCTGTCGACTACCGCATTCCCTTTATCCCCGACGATACCCAGGCAGAGCAAGAAGAAGCCGCAGCCGAGAACATGCTCCGCGAGGCAGCCGCACTCGACCCGGCCAACTGGGATGCCCAGCGCATGCTGACGGCGCTCACCGCCGAATCCAACGAGGAATACGTGCAGTATCTGGTGTCCAAGTGCGACGAGGTGGAGCATGACCTGGCGCTCAAAATCGCCTCGGCGCAGGACCCCTACGAGCGTGAGGCCGCAGGCGACCTTACGCGCCGCCCCTATCTGCGCTGGCTTGCCGCCCTTGCGTCACGCGCGCTCATTAGCGGCCGCTATCGCATGTCGCTCGAAGCCGCAAACCGCAGCCTCGACTTTGCGCCCAACGACCCCGCTGGTGTCCGCCACACCGCGATGCTCGCCATGGCAAAGCTCGAATACCCCGCCGAGGAGCTCAAGCGCTTTCGCTCTGCCCACTCCGTCCCCTATCTCGCCAACACGCCGCTGCGCCGTCGTCCCAAGGATGCGGAGCGCGACTTGGACCCGTGGACGCTCATCGCGCTGATGAGCGCTGCCTGGCGCGAGCTGGACTACGAGGGCGCCGAGCGCTATTTGCGCATCCTTGCGCGCTCGTGTCCGCACGCAGCCGAGGCACTCTACTTCCAAACCGAGTTTCCCGATGGCGTCTATGCCCGCGTCAACGTGGGTGCGGGCTCCACCGACGAACTTGTCCTTGCGCTGTCCGAGGCGACGCCGGTACTGCAGGAGGGCCTGGGCGCCCCCGACAACGCCAGTTTTGCCGCCTGGGTCGCCACCAACGATATCGTGCGTTCCCAGATCGACGAGCGCATCCTGCGCGCAGCCGAGCAGGGACTTCCATTTAAGGGAGGGGACCTCTAATGGATCCGAGCGTCTACATCCCCGCCTACCTGGAGCGCACCTATCTGGCGTCGCACCCCGAGCTCACCGATGCAGCACGCGAGCTTGTCCATAACGACATTAGCGCGAATCCTCAAAAGTATGCGCAGTCCGAGCATGCCCAAGCGCTGCTGTCCTATGCCGGTGTTCATCGCCACCTGCTCGACGAGCTCCATCGCATCGAGGACATGGGCAGCGACGAGGAGTTTGAGCAGACGCGCAACCGCCTGTTCGACGATATGCGTGATGAACTGCTCAAGATCGTCCGCGTCGATGCGCATGTCCTCGATGCCCAGCTGCTCGCCATCATCCTGGCCGACACACCCGTTGACGCCTGCCTGGGCGACCTGATGAAGCTCGAGGCGACCACGGCCGATTACCTGCAGCAAAGCGTGCCCGGGTTCGACATGGAAGCCCCGCACTACTGGGCCAATAATGTTTTGGCCGACGGTGTCACTGCAGCAGACCTTACCGTGAGCGAGCCGGCTCTTATCGGGTGGCTTCATACACTCGAGGCCATCTCGCAGCTATGTATGGCGAGCGCTCGCTACCGTGCTGCCGCCAACTACGCCCGCCGCGTCCTTAAAGCAGAAGGCTATCCCACCCGAGCCGCAGGCACCGTGTTGCTCGTCCTCGCTCGCCTGGAAGACCAGGACGGCTTTTTTGCCCTGGCCCACCAACTCGAGGAAGAGATCGGGGCTGACGCGCTCGAGAACTCTCCTTGGTATCTGCTCGCCCGCACGATTCTGCTGTTCAAAACGAACAAGATGCGCCCGGCGACACGCGCGCTGCGCGAGTTTGCCAACCGCTGCGAGGGCGGCGCGTTCTTTTTGCTGAACCCCATGTATCAGACGCCGTACCTTCCCTGCCGGCCCGAACCGCACGACCCCTGGGACCTTTCGCATCAGGCAGTTTGGGAAGCCGACGGCATCATCTCGGATACTCCCGACTTTGCCCCCTGGGCCAACGCTTGCGAAGACGTATCGCAACTTGCCCAGGAATTTGCGCGCCGTTATGGCTTTTAACGACACAATCGCCACGACCATGTCATTCACGTTAGGAACGACTTCATGAACTTCCGCTCATCTCTCGCCTGCACCTCGAGCGATATCGCCCGCTGGGGGCTGCGCTCCGTCCTTAAGCGCCAGGGCGGCGTACTCCCCGGCCGCATCGCCATGAAGATCAACCCCGAGCTGCTACGCGACCTCGCGGGTCTTGTCGACCGCAGCGTGGTAATCACCGGCACCAACGGCAAGACCACCACCTCCAACCTCATCGCCGACGCCGTTGCCGCCAGCGGCGCCACCGTGGTATGCAACCGTGCCGGCAACAACATGGAGCCGGGCGTGGTGGGCGCGTTGCTCGAGGCCCGCAGCGGCCTCAAGCGAACCGGCGGCGGCGAGCGCGTGGGCGTCTTTGAGTGCGACGAGCTCTACACGGTGCGCGTCCTGCCCAAGCTCAAGCCGACGTACTTTGTGCTGCTCAACCTGTTCCGCGACCAGCTAGACCGCTACGGTGAGATCGACCACACCCAAGACGTTATCGCCCATGCGTTGGAGCTCTCTCCGACGACAACGCTCATCCACAATGCCGACGACCCGTTGTGTGCCTCGATTGCCGCGCGCGTTCCCAACGCGAGCATTGCCTTTGGCATCGACGGCGCCACCAACACCGAGTCCGGCCGCATTAGCGACTCGCGCTTTTGCTCGCAGTGCAACGCGCCGCTGGAGTATGACTACGTGCAATACGGCCAGCTCGGCGCCTACCATTGCCCCTCGTGCGGCTGGGCCCGCCCTGCGCTTGTCCGTCGCGTGACGGGCGTGGAGCTCGGCTGCGACGGCTACGGCTTTGACCTGGTCTTTGGATCTGCGCCCGACGCGGCTGCCGTACACATCGCCACACGCTACAACGGCCTGTACATGGTCTATAACGTTGCCGCCGCCTTCTTTGCCGCGCACGAGTTGGGCGTGGGAACGGCGCTTCTACAGCCTACGCTCGATGCCTATGTGCCCGCCGGCGGACGCATGGGCCGCTGGGATATCGCCGGCCGCACCGTCGAGGCCAACCTGGCTAAGAATCCCGTAGGCTTCGATCGACAAATCCAGTCCATCAAGACGGCAGGCGGCAGACTCTGCGCTTTCTTCCTTAACGACAATGACGCCGACGGACACGATGTATCGTGGATCTACGACGTCGACTTTGAGCGCATCGCCGACACGCCGGGTCTTGTCGCCTTTGCCGGAGGCGCGCGCGCGCACGACATGCAGGTGCGCCTCAAGTACGCCGGCATCGATGCCGCGATTATCTCGGACGTCGCGCAGGCAATTGGCGCCGTGGCAGACGAGGCCGCCGATGACACCTTCTACGCCGTCGCCAACTACACGGCCTTCCCGCCGCTGGTCAAGGAGCTCGACGGGCTGAAAGGCGCCACCGCCGACGCTGTTGCTGGGCGCGCCGTAGCCCGTGCCGACGGCAGCGCTCTTCCTGTCGGTATCGCGCCAGTCGAGCTTTCGCGCCCGCTGCGCATCGTCTACCTGTATCCCGATGCCCTTAACCTCTACGGCGACGGCGGCAATGTTATCGCGCTCGAGCGCCGCTGCGCCTGGCGCGGCATTCCCGTGCGCGTGGACGAGGTCCGCATGGGCGAGGCGCTCGATCTCACCGACGCCGACATCGTCATGATGGGCGGTGGCTCCGACCGCGATCAGCTGGCTGTGGCACATGAATTGCTCGCTCAAAAAGACAAGGTCGCGGCCTATGTTGAGGACGGCGGCACACTGCTTGCCATCTGTGGCAGCTATCAGCTGCTCGGCCGTTCGTACTACATGGGCGACGATCGCATTGAGGGCCTGGGCGTCATTGCCGCCGAAACCGTACGTGGCTCCGATCGCCTGATCGGCAACGTAGCCGTCAAAACCGATCTGGCACCTGAGCCCTTTGTGGGATTCGAGAACCATGGGGGTCGCACCCTGCTCGACGCGGAGGCAACGCCGCTCGGAACGTCCGTCGTCGCGGGCACCGGCAACAACGGCGACGATGGCTTTGAGGGCATCATCTACAAGGGTGTCATCGGCACGTACCTGCATGGCCCGGCGCTGCCCAAGAACCCCGAACTCGCTGACTGGCTGATCGTGCACGCCCTCGAGCGGCGCGGCGATGCGCAGGCCACAGCCCTGCTGCCGCTCAAGCCCCTCGACGACACCTGCGAGCGCGCCGCCCACGACGCCGCCATGAAGCTCCTCCCCTAACGCCCCAACCACCACAAAGGGGACAGGCACCTTTGTGGTGGTTTTTCAGTTTGCCAACGATATGTGAACAGCTAAAAAAGTCTGCTATACTCTTTCCCGCTGTCCCCATCGTCTAGCGGCCAAGGACGCCACCCTTTCAAGGTGGATATCGCGGGTTCGAATCCCGCTGGGGGCACCATTTGAATTGAAGAGCCCGTTACCCTCGCGGTAGCGGGCTTTTTGCTACCGATATGCCGGGATTCGAACCCGACAGGGTGCGGACCCCGGCATCATCGCAAAGCCAGCGGGCAATAATAGCAAATATGAGTACTGTTACCATTTTAGTAACAGCGATTTCATGCCTTCAGAAGGCGATTTAGCCGTCAGGCGTCCTACGGCGGAAAAATTGCAGACGTTTATCGGCTAAGTACTTGGACATATGTTGCGTAACACTACATATTTTGCAAATAAATAATGTTACAGGACTTGTGACAGTACTCATATTTGACGTTTTTTGCCCATAGCCCTTTATACCTAGGCAAATCGGCGGCAAAACGGGCTTCAAAGCGTCCTTCGCAAACAAAAACCGGGGCCCGCATGATGCGGACCCCGGCTCAATACCGTGACGATATGTCAGTTACGCCCTACACGTAGAACAGGATGTCGTCGTAGGTCGGGACCGGCCAGTAGTCGGCTGCCACGATCTCCTCCATGGCGTCCACGGCGGCACGCAGCGCATCCATAGCGGGAACGACCTCGTGCGCGTACACGTTGGCCTGCTCCTGGCCATCGAGGGCCTCAGCCTTCTGATGCACGGCGTCGAGCGCCTTGATGGAGTCGTTGATGGTGGTGATACCGTTGCAGAGCTTGTTGAGCGTGTTCTGCTCGCACTGCATGGCGGCCTCGGCACCGGCGGCACGAATAGTCTCAAGGCCCTTAGCGACCTTGGTGGCATAGGCGGTAATGACCGGGCGATAGGTACGACGCGCCTCGCGAACCATCGTGGTGGCCTCGATGTTCATGAGCTTGTTGTACTTCTCGAGCTTGCAGTCGTAGCGGCACTGAGCCTCGGCCTTGGTCAGGACGCCCGTCTCCTCAAAGAGCGCGATAGCCTTATCGGAAACAAAGGCGGGCAGGGCATCGGCCGTGGTCTTGTTGTTGGCAAGGCCGCGCTTCTCGGCCTCAACGGGCCACTCGTCGGAGTAGCCGTCGCCGGAGAACAGGATGCGCTGGTGGTCAGTCAGGACCTTCTTGCAGTACTCGAGCGCGGCGTCCTGGAACTTATCCTCGGGCGTACCCTCGAGTGCGTCGGCGAAGGACTTGAGCGACTTGGCCACGGCAGCATCGAGCACCAGATTGGAGTCGGAGACGTTCTGCTCGGAGCCGCAGGCACGGAACTCGAACTTGTTGCCGGTAAAGGCGAACGGGGAGGTGCGGTTGCGGTCGGTGTTGTCCTGCATCAGCTTGGGCAGGGTATCGGCGCCCAGGTCGAGCACGCCGCGCGTGGCATGGACGGAAGCCTTGCCATCGATGATCTTCTCGACAACCTCGGTAAGCTGGTCGCCCAGGAAGATGGACATAATCGCCGGAGGAGCCTCGTTGGCGCCCAGACGATGATCGTTGCCGGCCGAGGCAACGGAGGCACGCAGGAGCTCCTGATAGTTATCGACGGCCTCAATCACCGCGGTGAGGAAGACGATGAACTGCAGGTTGTCGAGCGGGGTGTCGCCCGGATCGAGCAGATTCTCGGACTCGGTGCCAAGCGACCAGTTGTTGTGCTTGCCCGAACCGTTAATGCCCTCGAAGGGCTTCTCGTGCAGTAGGCAGACCAAGTCGTGGCGGGAGGCGATGAGCTTCATCTTCTCCATCATGACCAGATTCTGGTCGATGGCCTCGTTGACCTCGCCATAGACAGGGGCGAGCTCATGCTGGCAGGGAGCGACCTCGTTGTGCTTGGTCTTGGCGGGAATGCCAAGCGCCCACAGCTCATCGTCCAGGTCCTTCATATAGGCCGAGACGGTGGGGCGGATAGCGCCAAAGTAGTGCTCCTCGAGCTCCTGGCCCTTGCAGGGAGCAGCACCAAAGAGGGTGCGACCGGTGATGACCAGGTCCTTGCGCTTGCGATAGGCGTCCTTCTTGATCAGGAAGTACTCCTGCTCGTCGCCCACGGAAGGAACGACCTTCTTGGGGGTCTTGCCAAACAGCGCCAAAACGCGCTTAGACTCACGCGAGAGCGCGGTCATGGAGCGCAGCAGCGGGGTCTTCTTGTCCAGGGCCTCGCCCGTGTAGGAGCAGAAAGCCGTGGGGATGCACAGGACATCGTCCTTGATAAAGGCGGGGCTGGTGGGATCCCAAGCGGTGTAGCCACGGGCCTCGAAGGTGGCACGCAGGCCGCCGTTGGGGAAGCTGGAGGCGTCCGGCTCGCCCTGGATGAGGTTCTTGCCCGTAAACTTGGTAATGGCGGTGCCGTCGTGGTTGGGCTCCAAGAAGCTGTCGTGCTTCTCGGAAGTAATGCCCGAAAGAGGCTGGAACCAGTGCGCGTAGTGCGTCGCGCCCTTGGAGATGGCCCAGACCTTCATGGCATGGGCAACGGCGTTGGCCACATCCAGGTCGAGCGGCTCACCGCCCTCGAGGGTTGCAGCAAGGCGCTTCCAAATGTCCTTGGGGAGGTAGTCCTTCATGACTTCCTCAGAGAACACCATGGTCCCGAAGCGGTCAGTAAGTTCGGCCATACGGAACTCCCTTCGTATCGGCACCGCGTGAGAAGCGGTGTTGATTACTAACGAACGAGTCATAGCTTAGACTCGCCGTGTTTCCGCGACATTACCGTTATGTTGCCGTCGCGAAACCAATCAATGAGGTTACCCTATCGAGGCGGCGTTGCCACCCTCAACAGCCAATCAACTGTATAAATAGCAGACCTCTCCCCATGGTTTAAGGGTAGTCAATTTGGGATGGAGCTCTATTAACTGGTATTTTGCATCAGATACCAGTCTTTATAGTCCGTGCCTAGATTAGCCGCTCTGTTATAGGAAATGCCGATAGCAAGGCATCTTTGATTGGTATCCCCAAATAGCGAGTGAAACTCCGCCGTGACACAGTGGTGCTGTAGAATCCTTACAACACATCACACTATTACGTATCTAGAGGAGCACGATATGCGCGTCGACGAGGTTTTTAAGCAGGCAGCATCCCAGGGCACCGCACCCGTTTCGTTTGAGATGTTCCCGCCCAAGGGCGAGCTTACCCTCGATACGGCTCGCGAAGTGGCAGGCAATCTGTGCAAGCTTTCGCCGAGCTTTGTCTCGGTCACCTGCTCGGCCGGCGGCTCGGGCAACGGTGCCACCACCGCCCCCATCGCGCATATGATTACGAGCGAATTCGATACACCCTCGGTGGCACACCTTACCTGCGTGGGCCGCTCGCACGCCGATATCGCCGCCAAGATCGACGAGTATCGCACCGCCGGCGTGGAAAACATCCTGGCCCTGCGTGGCGATCTCCCTGCCGGCGCAACCGAGGACGACAAGCCCGCCTCCGACTACGCCTACGCCCGCGACCTCATCCCCGAGCTCGTCGACGCCGGCTTTTGCGTGGGCGCCGCAGCCTACCCCGAGGGCCACATTGCCTGTGAGGATCTCAACCTCTCGGTCGAACACCTCAAGCAAAAACAGGACGCCGGCGCGAGCTTCTTTGTGACGCAGCTCTTCTTTGATAACGAGTGCTTCTACCGTTTTCGCGAGCTTGCCGACAAGGCCGGCATCACCGTGCCCATTACCGCGGGCATCATGCCGTTTATGGGCAAGTCGCAGATCAGCCGCATGGTCTTTATGTGCGGCGCGTCGCTGCCTTCCCCCGTCATCAAGATTCTCGCCAAGTACGAGAATGACCCCGAGAGCCTGCAGGCAGCTGGTGTAGATTATGCAGCCCGCCAGCTTTGCGACCTCAAGGAGCACGGCGCCGACGGCCTGCACCTGTACACTATGAACCGTCCTGCGATCGCCGCGACCATTATGGAGCGCCTGGGGTAATGGAAAAACCGCACATCGATACAACCGCTGTCGAAGTGCCGGCCGACCTTGCGTCGCCGGCGCTTTACCGTGTCGATGCTGCGCACCATCCCCGTGTCGACCGTGCCGAGATGCTGCGGTATCTGGGTTACGGCGGCCAGCAGATTGAGCCCGAACTGTCACGACGTATTGAGCTTGTCGTTGAACGTCTGGAACTGGACATTGAGCCCCGTGGCGTGCGCCGCGTATTTGCCGTCGATGCCACGGGCGTGGACGAACAAAGTGAGCCTTGCATTCGCTTGGTCGGCACCAACGTTGAGCTGCGAGGTCGCGATATCTATCGACATCTCAAAGATGCCCGCTTTGCCGCGCTCATGGCATGTACCCTCGGCATGGACGCCGAGCGTCGCCTGCGCACCACGGGAGCCCAACATCCCCTGGAGGGCGCCGTGCTCGACGCCGCGTGCTCCGCTTACGTGGAAGCCGCCGTTGAGCAAATGGACCAGCAGGCCAAGACGGACGCCGCCGTTCATGGGCTCGCCGGCAACTGGCGCTTTAGTCCCGGCTACGGCGACTGCCCGCTCTCGGCCCAGCGCTCGATCGTCAATGCGCTCAACGCCACGCGGCTCATCGGGCTTACCGTCACACCCACCAGCCTGCTCATGCCCACCAAAAGCGTGACCGCGGTGATCGGCCTATTCGACGGCGAAGTCCACGACGCCCAGAGCCGCCCCACCTGCAATATCTGCCGCATGCGCGAGCACTGCCGCTTCCGCGCCGCCCACACCACCTGCTATTCCAGCCATTAGGAGCCCTCGATGTTTACTCCGCTTATCACTCATGATCCTGACGGCACTGCATTGGCGGCACCCGTTGATGCCGCACGTCGCAACGGTGCCACGTACAAGACGCGCAGGATCGACGATCTGCGCATTAAGGACGATCGCCTGCGTGCGGCCATCGAGGGCACGGGACACCTGCTGTTTGATGGCGGCATGGGCACCATGTTGCAGGCCGCTGGCATGAAGGCCGGCGCCCTGCCCGAGCTGCTCAACTTTGAGGAGCCCCAGGTTATCACTGATATCCAACGTCAATATGTCGAGGCCGGCTGCGACGTGATCACCGCCAACACCTTTGGCGCCAACGCCCACAAGCTCGACGGTGCCGCCACCGTGGCAGATGTCTTTGCCGCGGCCGTCACCTGCGCCCGCGAGGCCGGCGCCCGCTACGTCGCCGGCGATATCGGCCCCATCGGCGCGTTGCTTCGTCCCTTAGGCACCCTCAGCTTTGACGAGGCCTATGACCTCTTTGCCGAGGAAGTGCGCGCCGGCGTCGACGCGGGCGTGGACCTCTTTATTATCGAGACTATGACCGACCTGGCCGAGATCAAGGCGGCGGTCCTCGCCTGCCGCGAGAACTCCGACCTGCCCGTCTTTGCCACCATGACCTTTGAGGAAGACGGTCGCACCTTCCTGGGTACGAGTCCCGAGGTGGCCGCCATCACGCTCGACGCCATCGGTGCCGACGTTTTGGGCATCAACTGCAGCCAAGGACCGGCCGAGCTCCGAGGACTCGCCGCACGTATGCTCACCGTTACCGACAAGCCCGTTATGGTGCAGGCTAATGCAGGACTCCCCCATGTAGACGACGACGGCAACACCGTCTTTGATATCCAAGCCCCCGAATACGCCGAGGCCGTCGCCGGCATGATCGCCGACGGCGTGAGCGTCGTGGGCGGTTGCTGCGGCACCACGCCGGCGCACATGGCGGCCTTGCGCACGCTTATCGACAACCACACGCCCAGCCCGCGCCACCGCAAGCCCAGCATGTCGGTCACAAGCGCCCAGACCGTGGTGGACCTTCCCTGCGACGGCCACAAGATCGCCGTCATCGGCGAGCGCATCAACCCCACCGGCAAAAAGCGCCTGCAGCAGGCCCTGCGCGACGGCGATCTGGACTACGTCGTGAGCCAGGGCATCAGCCAGCAGGAACAGGGCGCCGATATCCTGGACGTCAACGTCGGCCTGCCCGAGATCGACGAGGTCAAGATCATCCAACAGGCCACCGAGCAGCTCCAGGGCTCCACGCTGCTGCCGCTGCAGATCGACTCCACCGACCCCGCAGCCGTCGAGGCCGCTGTGCGCCGCTACGCCGGCAAGCCCATCATCAACTCGGTCAATGGCAAGCAGCAGATCATGGATGAGATCTTTCCGCTGGTCGCCCACTACGGCACCAACGTTGTCGGCCTTACGCTCGACGAAGGCGGCATCCCCGATACCGCCGAGGCCCGCTTTGCCATCGCCGAGCGCATCGTGGCCGAGGCTGCCCGTTACGGCATCGGACCGGACCGCATCCTCATCGACTGCCTGGTCATGACCGCCTCGACCAACCAGCGCCAGGCCGAGCAGATCCTGCGCGCCATGTCCCTGTGCAAGGAGCGCCTGGGCGTCAAATGTGCGCTCGGCGTGTCGAACATCAGCTTTGGCCTGCCTGCCCGCCCGCTGCTGGGTTCGGTCTTTTTAGCCGCCGCTTTTGGCGCGGGCCTGGACGCCCCCATCATGAACCCGGGCTCCAAGCGCTTTATGGATACCGTCTACAGCTATCGCGTCCTGAGCGTTGAGGACGAGGGCTCGACCGGATACATCGAGCGCTACGGCGGCTGGACCGATCCGTATAAGATCGCCGCAAACCCGGCAGCAGCTCAGGCCGCATCGACCGACACCGTGCCCGCTGCTGGCACCGCCGGCACCGACGGCAACGACGACCCGATTCGTCGCATGGTCGTCTCGGGCCGCAAAGGCGAGATCGCTGCCGAGACCGAGCGTCTGCTGGCAGACCATGACGCCATGGACCTCATCAACAATCACTTTATCCCCGCCCTCGATGAGGTTGGCGTCCTCTTTGACCAGGGCAAGTTCTTCTTGCCGCAGCTTATGGCCTCGGCCGAGGCCGCACGCGTGGGCTTCGACACCATCAAGCGCCTGATGCCCGCCGGCGAGATCGCCGACAAGGGCAAGATCTGCGTGGCCACCGTCAAGGGCGACATCCACGATATTGGCAAGAACATCGTCAAAATGCTGCTCGACAACTACGGCTACACCGTCTTTGACCTGGGCCGCGACGTCGATCCGCAGGAGGTACTCAAGACCGTCAAGGAGCGCGACATCAAACTCGTCGGCCTCTCAGCGCTTATGACTACCACGGTCGTCGCCATGGAAGAGACCATCAAGCTGCTTCATGCCGAGGTGCCGGGCGTCAAGATCATCGTAGGCGGCGCCGTACTCACCCCCGAATACGCCAAGCAGATCGGTGCGGACTACTACGCCAAGGACGCCGCCGAAAGCGCTCGTATCGCCGAAGAGGTCTTTGGGCAGTAACACAACGGAAACAACCGAGCACCAAAACGTGCCGCATGCGCCACTTGGCACGTGCGGCACGTTAGAATAGATAAGACTATACTCGTTTTGGCAGATAGGAGCGCAAGGATGGCGATCACGCCCGCAGAAATCGCGGAAACCCGCGGCATGGTTGAGGAGCAGAACCTCGACATCAGGACCATCACCATGGGTGTTTCGCTCATGGGTTGCGGTGACGAGAACCTCGACCGCATGTGCACGAAGATCTACGACCACGTGACGCACACGGCTGAGCATCTGGTCGAGACCGCCGAGAACCTCGAGCGCGAGTACGGTATCCCCATCGTCAACAAGCGTGTTTCCGTCACCCCGGTGGCGCAGATCGCCGCGTGCTGCAAGGATGAGGACCTCACCCCCATCGCGCATGCCCTCGACCGCGCGGCCGAGACGCTCGGCATCGACTACCTGGGCGGCTTCTCCGCACTCGTCCAGAAGGGCATCGGCGACGCCGACCGCCGCGTCATCCAGTCCATCCCCCAGGCGCTCGCCACCACGAGCCGCGTCTGCTCCAGCGTAAACGTCGCCAGCCTACGCGCCGGCATCAACATGGACGCTGTGCTCATGGCCGCCCAGACCATCATCGATGCCGCCAAGCTCACGGCCGACCAGGATTCCGTTGGCGCCTCCAAGTTTGTCTGCTTTGCCAACATGGTCGAGGACTCCCCGTTTATGGCGGGCGCCGTCCACGGCGGTGGCGAGGCCGACGCCGTCATCAACGTTGGTGTCTCGGGCCCCGGCGTTATGGCTGCTGCCTTGGAGACGCTCCCCGACTCCGCCTCGATGATGGAAGTCGCCGAAAAGATTAAGCAGACCGCCTTTAAGATCACCCGTGCCGGCGAGCTCATGAGCCGCGAGGCCGCCCGCCGTCTGGGTGTCGAGAAAGGCATTGTCGACCTGTCACTGGCTCCCACGCCTGCCATCGGCGACTCCGTTGCCCGTATCCTCGAGATCATCGGCGTGGGCACCTGCGGTGGCCCCGGCACGACCTGCGCGCTCGCCATGCTCAACGATGCCGTCAAGAAGGGCGGCGTCATGGCCAGCTCCAGCGTGGGCGGTCTCTCCGGCGCCTTTATCCCCGTGTCCGAGGACGCCGGCATGATCGCCGCCGTCGAGGCCGGTGCGCTTTCGCTCGAGAAGCTCGAGGCCATGACCTGTGTGTGCTCCGTTGGCCTGGACATGATCGCCATCCCCGGCGACACTCCGGTCGAGACCATCGCCGGCATCATCGCCGACGAGATGGCCATCGGCGTCATCAACAACAAGACCACGGCCGTCCGCGTGATCCCCGCCATCGGCAAGGGCGTGGGCGACTGCGTCGAGTACGGCGGCCTGTTCGGCCGTGCGCCCATCATGCCGGTGAACCCCAACGCCGGCACCGTGCTTGCCCACCGTGGTGGACGCTTCCCGGCGCCGCTGAACTCGCTGAAGAACTAGCTGAGGGGTTCGGGCGAGGAGTCCCGAGGAGGGCAAATATATAAGGTCGCCTGCTCGGACAGTCCTGACTCGCACGGAGAGCACATTAAGTGCTCTCCGGCTCGTGCGGAACTCGCGATCGACCTTATATATTTGCCCTCCCCGGGACTCCCGCACAACGGGACCTCAGTTGGGTTCTATCCCGTATGGCAGTCGCTTCGCTCCTGCCCGCCTTGGTTGTGAGGGCGGTTTGGCGTTGGAACGGTTCTTTTCTGATATATGCTGGTTGCGGCTCTTCTTTTGGGGGGAGTCGCTTTTTTGTTGCTAGGAGGTTAGCCCGTGGTTGATGGGGATGCTCGCTCTGAGCTTCTTTCTGCTGATTGGAATCAGGAGTGGATGCGTCTGCAGGCCGCTCGGCATCGGGCTGATGATTCTTTTGAATGGGATAAGCGGGCTCGACATTTTCGACCTCTTGAGACTGCTCCGTATGCCCGGGATTTTATGAAATTGCTGGCTCTTGAGCCTGGTGAATCGGTGCTTGATATGGGGTGTGGGGCTGGGTCGATTGCTATTCCGCTTGCGCAAGACGGGCATCCTGTGATTGCGGCTGATTTCTCCCCCGCCATGCTGGGCACGCTTGATGCCGGCATTGAGTATTACGGGCTCGAGGATCTTATTACGCCGCTTGAGCTTGCTTGGGATGATGACTGGAATTTGGTTGGACCGGTCGCGAAAGCGGTAGATGTTGCCTTTGCCAGTCGCTCTGTCACCACGACCAACCTAAAAGGCGCGCTTGCCAAGCTTGATCGTACGGCTCGTCGGCGTTGTGCTGTCACGATGGTCGCTAACTCCAGCCCGCGCTATGATCTGCACTTGATGAACGCTATCGGTGCCTCGGTTACCTGCAGTAATGGCTTTGTGTATGCTTTTAATATCCTCATTCAGATGGGTGCCCTGCCGCAGGTTACGTACTTTGAATCGCCTCGTCGCGACACCTTCGATAGCCTTGAGGCAGGTGTGGCGGACTTTTCTCGTATGCTCGAGCATGGCAACGAAGATAAGGTCGACCGTCTGCGCGACTACATCGCCCAACACATGATCGAGAACCCCCATGCCGGCGAGCCGGGCTCCAAGGGCGTGCCGCAGGGGCGCTATATGCTCGATCATGTTCGTAAGGTTCGTTGGGCGTTTATTGCATGGGAGCCGGTCTCTGCGCCCAGCTCATAGCCTGTTCGCAGCCCGCACCGCCCACTCACTCGGCATCCGCATTCTTTTTGAACTGGGCAAACGCGCTCCACACCACGCCGTTCCTGCGCTATCGTGGGACAGCTCACGTAGATTAAGGCCCCGTCGCGGGGCGCCCCATACATAGAAAGCGAGAACCCATGGCACTGACAGGAGCACAGGTCAAGCAGCTTCGCAGCATGGCCCATCACCTCAACCCCGCCATCATCATCGGCAAGTCCGACGTCAACGAGGGCACCGTCGAGCAGACGGTCGCCTACCTGGAGAAGCACGAGCTCGTTAAGTGCTCCGTGCTCGATGGCTCCAGCCTTTCCGCCCGCGAGGCCGCCGAGGAGCTCGCCGAGCGTTGCCACGCCGAGGTCGTCCAGGTCATCGGCCGCAAGTTCTCACTGTATCGCGAGTCCTCGCGCAAGGACATCGAGAAGATCAAGCTCGTCTAAGAGCCAATGATCCGGCGATCCAACACATAGCAAGCTTACGGGTGCCCAAGTACTTCGGGCGCCCGTTTTTTATCGCTCGACCAGCACGCGATTGAGCCGCCCCTCCACCAAGCGCTCGTATAGACGCCGCGTCTCGGGCTCGGGCACGCCATTGACCTGCTCCCTCAGGTGGTGCATATGCCCGCTGTACAGCTCGACGATATCGCGCCGCCGCCCCGCCGCACTGTAGACGCGCATGGCGCAGCGCACCATATCCTCACGCGCCGTTTCCTGTCGAAGCCCCGACTCCGCCAGCCAAATCGCCGACTGCAGATCGTTTTCTTCTAGAGCGGCATTTGCTCCCTTAATCATGCAATCGATGTACTTTGACTGCATAATGCGCCGCATGCGCAAAAAGTAGGTGGGATTACAGCCATTGGGAACATACAGCGGTCCGGCATAAAGCTGCTCAATCTTAAGGCACAGCTCAACTAAATGGGGCCCGCGCGCACCCGTGCGATTTCCCAAAACCTCGCGGCTTATCTGGTCGAACAGCCGTACATCGGTCTTGACGTAGTCGCTGTTGAGTCCGATGCATTCATTTTGGATGAGCACACACGACTTGCCATCCGGCGTCGGCCCCAAAGCCGACCGCAAGCGCGATATCGTCGAGTACAGGTTGTTGCGGGCGCTATTGAACTCGGCATGGGGCCACAGCTCCATGGCCAGCGTCTCACGATCGACGAGCGCATCCATGCCCAGTGCAAGCCGCTCGGCAAGCGTCGCCGCCTTCTTGCGGCGCCACATTTTATCCGTGATGGGAAACCCGTCGCGCTCGGCGCGAAACGCACCAAACATGCGAATCTCGATATGGTCGATGGTATCGACGGCTTCAACCTCGCCGGCCTGGAACAGGCGCTCGCCCTCCCCTTCCAAATCGTCGCGCAGCGAGTACCGCGACAGCTCGCGCACGGGAAGCTTCTTGCGTATCCTGCCCGCCGGCTCGCCCAGACAATGCATGGCAAGGCGCGCAAAGAGCCGATACGATGGCTCTAGAATCCCCGCACGATTCATGGACATCCAGGCCGCAAGATCGCTATCTCGCCCCGCACAGGCCAAATGCAGCGCCACCATCCAGGCTTCTGCTCCACCAACCTGCGTCTGGCTTATATCGAGTAGCTCCGCTTCCTCGCGCACCGAAACCATCGATGTATTTCGCAGATACGCTGCGCGCTCCAGCAGCAATGCGTTATCGCGCATGTACGCAATCGACTCCTCGGCAAGTTTGAGCACTTGGACCGCACGGAACTTTGCATTAACCGGCCGTCCCTCTGCCAGCGACTGCCAGCCTTCTAACAACAGGCCAAACAGCTGAATCTGGTTGTCGCGCATGCGCACGGCAAAACGATCGAGCTCGTTGAACGCCGCATCGTCGGTTACCGGCAAGCCGGAAAGGAGCCGCCGTGCCGCCAACACCATGCGCACCCAGATAGCCATCGCCTTAAGCCCACGTACGTCGAGCGCCTCCCGCACCACCGTCATCTCGTCGTCGCGCTCGTCGGTTCCCGCAAACGACCCGTCAAAGAGCTCCACCAGCATACTATCGGCCCGTATAACAATCCCCGCGATGTCGAGCTCGCAGTCGTAGGCCTTGCTCGTTTTGAGCTGCTGTAGAACGTCGCCGTCATCTCCTCGTTCGGTCAGGTATCGCTTGACCTCGATATGCGCAGACAACATATCGAGTGCGGTATGGGATGTCTCGATTTCTGGCACGGCCAGGTTCGTAGGGAGCCCAAGCCCGTTGTCCCCATAGCAAACAGCCGTCAGTGTCTGGGCCACCCTCCATGAAACGGGGTCTATTTCGCAGGCCGCCCGTTCGCCCCCGCGCTCGATGACCGATGCCATATAGCGAGCGAGCTTTGTATTGGACACGCTGACCGCTGCCAGATATACGCCAAGCGCTTCGGCAGGCGTTGGCTCTGGAGCCGGATCGTCGGCATCGATCGTGCCCAGCGCCGCTCGGCAGATATCGGCCCCGTGCCCCGTCAGAGCCAGATCGACCCCATACTGCCCAGCAAGTTCAAGGACCGCTTCACGGTCCAAAAAGGCGTCCGCCAGGCCCATCGCCGCATCGCATCGGCCCGCCTTAAGCAAAATCCGGGCCGCCCTCGGAACAAGTTCGGGGCGAACCTCGGCCACCAACTTACGCAAGCGCAAGCGTCCGTTATCCTCCGTGCCCAGACACGTAAAACTCCGCTCGGCGGGATCCAAGCCAAAGATCGGGTAGTCGCGCACAAAATAGGACTGGTCGACCATCGACAGCCTCACCCCACAGGCCTCGAGTTCTGCGATATTGCCCTCGCCCATCAAAACCATGAGACATGCCACGCAAAACAGCGCATTATTGTCGAGCGAAGCCAGATCGGCAAGTGCCGCGCCATATACGTTGACAATCTCGTTTTCGAGCAGACCGGCTACGTCACCTTGGCCATACAGACCCGTCTGCAATGCCGAAACGAGCTCGGGCACGCCCTGCGTGAGCTGATAAAAGTCGAGCGATGTGCTGATCGAAAACGCCGATGCCCACGCCGAATACTCAAAGGCATGCACCTTAAGCATCTGCGCATTGATCTTAACCGAATCGCCCAGCCCATGAATCAGCTGACGATTTGAAGGACGGCAGGAGATAAAGACCCCTACCCCCATAGCGCGCAGGCCGCGAATCCTGTCGATGAGGTCTTCGGTATCGTGCTGATCGAGGTTTGGCACATTATCAATCGCGATAAGGGAGTGCGGTTTGTCTTTGAGTTCTTCGGTAACCACCTCGAGCTGCATAAACACCTCGCGCCCAATGGCGCGATCCGCCTCGATAATCCGCACGGGGCCTCGCGTCGGGTCGCATTTAACCTCATGGGTGTACTGCAGCAGCACCGAGGTCTTCCCAAACCCGTCGGGCGCATAAAGAACCACGATGCCGGCCTTTCGGCCCTTGGCGATAAGCTCATTCATCAAGCGTTCGCGTCGCACCATATAGCCTCCGCCCAGCGGCATCAGCTCGAGGTCGTCTATACCGCTCAAATCGTTTACCATGCCCGCTCCTCAACTCGACCGTATGGACACTGTAGCCGCAAGACAATACAAGCCGCGCTATGAATAGAGCGACCTTGTGTTTTAGGTTGTCTTTTGGTACGAAAGCGGCAAGTTTTTGTACAGCGAGGGCCGATTGTTATTAATCCCCCGACTAATCGGTCTTTAAGCAGGTAAATGAGCTTGTCAGCTTGTCCCATCCAAGCGGCAGTGTAACGCAGATGAACAAGGTTCAGCCATGTCATTCAACTCGCCTAGCACCCGCTACCGTCTACGACCTTTTAGTGGCATTTTTGCATAGAATCTGATATGGAATGAATCAAGCTGTTGGGCATCCGGCATTCGTCAAGCTTGCGGCAAGTTTTTGGTCAAATGGGCAAAAAGGGATAGCAAAAAGGCCCCCGCAAAGCGGAGGCCTTAGGCAAGGCTATGTCGAGCTGCAGGATTCGCGCTACTCGCAGAGCGAAAGGGCGGCCTCGTCGGCAACGACAACGCAGTTGGTGTGCAGCTGCAGGATCGAAGCCGGGCACTCGGGCGTAACCGGACCATAGCACATGTCATGCACGGCCTGAGCCTTGGCCTCGCCGTTGGCGACGACCAGGATCATGCGGGCATACATGATGGTCTGGGTACCCATGGTGTAGGCCTGACGGGGAACATCGTCGATACTGTCGAACAGGCGGCTGTTGGCCTGAATGGTGCTCTCGGTGAGGTCGACGCAGTGCGTGCCCTTGGAGAAGTGGTCATCGGGCTCGTTGAAGCCGATGTGGCCGTTGTTGCCAATGCCGAGCAGCTGCAGATCCGGGTAACCGGCGTCGGCGACGATCTTGTCGTACTCAGAGCAGGCAGCGGCGGCGTCGGGGTTGGAACCGTCGGGCACATGCGTGTTGTTCAGGTCGATGTTGATGTGATCGAAGAAGTTCTCGCGCATGAAGTAGTGATAGCTCTGGGGATCGTCGTGCGAAAGGCCGCGATACTCGTCCAGGTTGTAGGTGCTGACCTCGGCAAAGTCGACGTCGCCCTTCTCGTACCAAGCAGCGAGCTGCTTGTAGGCACCGATCGGGGTGGAGCCGGTGGCAAGGCCCAGCACACAGTCGGGCTTGAGGATAACCTGGGCCGAGATGATATTAGCGGCCTTGCGGCTCATATCCTCGTAGTCTTTAGCTTTAATGATCTTCATTACGCGTCCTTTCTCGTACAAGAGAGGCAAGGCTCCCTTACAAGCACTTGCCCGCGGCCCGCGTCGGCCGCAACCAACGTGTGCGACCACCAGGGCGAGGTCGCGTAATGTATGTGTCTCGTGTCTAACCGCGTCGAGGCCCCTGCCCGTCCACGGTGACCCAAAGCTGTTTAGCCTCGGACAAATCCCATCTTGCCACGGAGGGCGTCCTCTTTCAAGGGCGCCCTCCGTAAACGTGTTTGAATTGTAGGCTAATGGCCACGTGCACTTGCTAGCGCTCGCGAGCAACGATGAGTTGGTCCATCTCTTCGACATGCACGCCAACGGAGCCCTTGATACTCGAGAACTCAACGGAGTTGCACACCAAGATGGGAACCGTCACATCGTAGCCCTCGGCAGCAATTGCCTCGCGATCGAACTCAATGAGTACATCGCCCTTATGGACGATGTCACCCACTTGCGCATGTACGGTAAAGTGCTTGCCCTCGAGCTGAACAGTGTCCAAACCAACGTGGATGAGCACGTCCAAGCCATCGACCGTGTTAAGCGCAACAGCGTGTCCCGTGGGAAAAATGGCCTCGACCTTGGCATCAGCCGGTGCAATCACACGCGTTCCGGTGGGCCGAATCGCCACGCCCTGGCCCAAAAGGCCGGTGGCAAACGTCTGGTCGTTTACCTCGGAAAGCGGAATGACATCGCCCGAGATGGGAGCATCCAGCGTAAGGACTCGACCACGCATACCAAAAGACCTTAGGACTTTAGTGAACATGCTCCCCCTCGGACATACCAATCAATCAAAATAACCTTAACAGTTTACCACTTGGCAACGGTTTTTGACCATTAGGGAAGTTCGCGCTTGACAACCTCGACGATGTCGTCGACAACGCGCTGGGTCAGCTCGTGCGTCTCGGCCTCGGCCATCACGCGGACCAGCGGCTCGGTACCGCTCGGGCGCACCAGAATGCGGCCGCGGCCGTCAAGCTCCTTCTCGGCAGCAGCGACGGCATCCCAGATGGGCTGGCAATCGTCCAGACCAGCCTTGTTGTCGGAATGCACGTTGACGAGCACCTGCGGGTACTTCTTCATAATGCCGGCAAGGTCGGTGAGGGTACGACCGGTGCGCTTGAGCACGGCCAGCAGCTGCAGAGCCGTCACCAAGCCGTCACCGGTGGTGTTGTGCTCCAGGAAGATGATGTGGCCGGACTGTTCGCCGCCGATGACGGCGCCGTCCGCGAGCATGCGCTCCAGAACGTAGCGGTCGCCCACGGCGGTCTGGACCATCTCGAAGCCCTGTTCCTTCATAGCGATGGAGAAGCCCAGGTTGCACATGACGGTCGAGACGATCTCGGAGTTGGCGAGCTTGCCGCGAGCGGCGAGGTCAGAACCGCAGATAGCCAGGATGTAGTCACCGTCGATCTCATTGCCCTCGCTGTCCACGAACAGCACGCGGTCGGCGTCGCCGTCGTGGGCCAGACCGATGTCAGCATGGGTGCGCAGCACGAGCTCGCGCAGGGGCTCGAGGTGCGTAGAGCCGCACTCAACGTTAATGTCGGTGCCGCAGTAATCGGTGTTGATGGCATGGACCGTGGCACCCAGGCGCTGCAGCGCGGCGGGCGTAGTCTGGCAGGAAGCACCGTGACCGCAGTCGACGGCAACGACTAGGCCGTCGAGCCTCAGGCCATCAAGCGTATCGATGGCGTGGTCGACGTATGCCTTGCGAGCGTCCTTCATCTTGATAATGTGGCCCACGCCGGCACCGGTCGGCAGCGCATCGGCAGCCATGGCTTCCTCGGACATAACCCAGGCGCTGATCTCTTCCTCGACCGCGTCGGGAAGCTTCATGCCCTTGCGGCTAAAGAACTTGATGCCGTTGAACTCCGGCGGATTGTGCGAAGCGGAGATGACGATGCCGCCATCGAGCTCGTTTTGAACAGTGAGCAGCGCCACGGCGGGCGTGGGGATAACGCCGCAGCAATGCGGACGGCCGCCCTCGGCCATAATGCCGGCGGTCAGAGCGCTCTCGAGCATGGTGCCCGAAAGGCGCGTGTCACGGCCGATGCAGATGTCCGGACCAAGAAACTTGGTCGCCGCGCGACCCAGGCGAAACGCGAGTTCGCACGAAAGATCGGCGTTGGCGACGCCACGGACGCCGTCGGTACCGAAGATGTTCTGGGGCATAGGATCGCTCCTTCCCTAGCAGGCGATATACAACCGCCCGCCCTAGTCGAAAAAGAAAAGCGGGACCCGCCGAGGAATCGGCAGGCCCCGCTTGTACATTGTATCTCGAAAGGAGATAAAACCTTAGCGCTTGGAGAACTGGGGAGCGCGGCGGGCCTTCTTGAGGCCGTACTTCTTGCGCTCGACCACGCGAGCATCGCGCGTAAGGAAACCGGCCTTCTTGAGGTCAGCACGGTAGTCGCCAGCGTTCAGAAGAGCGCGAGCGATGCCCAGGCGCAGAGCGCCGGACTGACCGGAGATGCCGCCGCCATCGCACAGAGCGATAACGTCGAACTGACCGGCGGTGTCGGTCACCTTGAAGGGAGCAAGGGCGTTCTCAACGAGCTGATGACGGCCGAAATACTGCTCGGCGTCACGCTTGTTGATGGTCACCTTGCCGGTGCCGGGGACGAGACGGACGCGGGCGACGGCGTTCTTACGACGGCCGGTACCCTGGTAGACAACGGTGTTCTCAGCCATCTTTAAGCCTCCAGCTCAATCTTCGTGGGGTTCTGGGCAGCATGCGGATGCTCGGCACCAGCGTAGACCTTAAGCTTGGTCATCTGGGCACGGCCGAGGGTGGTCTTGGGCAGCATACCGCGAACGGCGCGCTCGATGACCTTCTCCGGGTGCTTCTCCATAGCCTGGCGGAAGCTCTCAGCCTTGAGGCCGCCGTTGTAGCCGCTGTGGCGATAATAGGTCTTCGTGTCGGCCTTGTTACCGGTAAGCTGGACCTTATCGGCGTTGATGACGACAACGAAGTCGCCGCAGTCGCTGTTGGGCGTGAACTGGGGCTTGTTCTTACCGCGCAGGATCATTGCGATCTGGGTGGCAAGACGGCCCAGGACAGCACCATCGGCGTCGACGAGAACCCAGTTGCGCTGGACCTCGCCCTGCTTGGCGTAGTGAGTCGATTTCGAAATCACTTAGACTCCTCCATGTACAGTACGTGTTGTTACAGAGATTCACGGGGCTCTGCAAGTAACCCGTCCATATTACCCCGCTCGCCGTACGAGTCAACAGGTATTTTGGCTCCGACCAGAGTTTCTGCACATGTCATCCACGAGCCGTGATTTTCCAGCTCTTTAGCTGTTGTCATTATTTGAGGGTTCGCCGTCGCTAGCGCTCAACGAACTCTTGGATTTCCGCGAGCAGGCGCTTTGCCTCCTGACGACCCTGGATATACAGGTCCAAAAGCTTTGCCGAATCGTGCTCGACATGGCCGACCTCGACCGGCTTTTGCGGAGCGACGACCAACGCGCGGCCCTCGCGCTCATACTTCCACAGGTGCATACGCTGGATGTTGTAACGGTCGTGGCGCGTCTCGATAGCCTCGAGCAGATAGGGGTAGTCGGCATAACGCGCACGCGCGGCCGGCAAAAACTCGTAGGGCTTTTTCTCGTACGAGCGGTCCTGCGTGACAATGACAACCGCGCGATCGAAGCCCGCCTCCTCGAGCACATGCTCGATGGGGACCGAATCGGCTACGCCGCCGTCGACGTATTTGTGCCCGTCAATCTCGACCGGCGGCGTCACCAGCGGCAGCGACGTCGAGGCGCGAACAGCGTCGAGGTCAAGTACGGCGCTTTTGACCGGCAGGTACGTGGCGGTTCCAAAAAGCATGTCCGTCGCGACGGCGTACATCTCGATGGGGCTTGCGTCGAACGTCTCGTTGTCAAAGGGATCTAGGCGGTCCTGGACATCGTTGAAGATAAAGTCGTAACCCACAATAGAGCCCGTGGACGCAAACGATGCGGCGCCCATGAAGCGGTTGTCATTGCAGAAAGCCAGGTTGATGCGGTTGGCACGGCCGATCTGGTGCGACTTGTAGTTCACGCCGTTGAGGGCGCCGGCCGATACACCGTAGACCGCCGGAATCTCGACGCCGGCCTCCATGAGAACGTCGAGCACGCCCGCAGTAAACTGCCCGCGAAAACTACCGCCCTCCAAAACGAGCGCGACCTTGCCAGCGTTCTTTGCCTTATCTTCTGCAGTCATGTTGACCTCCTGCGATTGCGTTTTGGCTTTCTTCTACCCAGTTTTGGGATGGCGAGCGCGCAGGTTTTTCGAGGCGGCAGGTGAAGCGGAAAGTGTGCCCCAGTTTGAGGCGGGATTCCGGGATGCGCTTTCCACTTGGACCGCCGCTGGGAAAGCGCGTCCCGTTCTGAGCGCGGATTCCGGGACGTACTTTCCGCCTGGGCCGCCATTGGGAAAGCGCGCCCCACTCTGCGTCACTGAGGCGTTTTCTTTACGCTCGCGCCCTGCACAGAGTTCGATTCTCCGCGGTACGGACTAGAAATAAAAAGGCAGGTAGATACGAATATCTACCTGCCTGTTGCTTATGGTGGAGGCGCGGAGAATCGAACTCCGGTCCACGAAAGCCCCCTGATTGGCATCTCCAAGCTCAGTCGCTGGTTTAGTCTCGGACGCTTTGCGCACAGCGACACGCTCGCGGCATCCCAACCGGTTCGGTCTTAGCCCGCGCCATACCGATTACGTGCGCGGGAGCATTCCCCTAAAATGACGTCGCGCCGGTGTCGGGGAAATCACCGGGTTGACGCGCCGCTATAAACTAAGCAGCGAGAGCCATAGGCTCAAAAGAAGAGTTGTTGTCAATTCAATTTGACGGTACCCCTGTTTAACGAGGCGAGGAGACCTCGGCTTGCTTCCTCTCTCAGAGCTATCGTGTCGAAACCAGTCGCCCCCGAATGTCGGGAAAGTCTGGATGGCATTGGGCACGAGCGCCCAACACCCGTCGACTTTTCAAGGAGCATGCGGAGCGAGCCCCGCTTGTGGAGTGTTATCTTACCACGTTCTGAAAGCGGACAGCTGTTCTATGCACGAGCTGTGAAGACCCCAATGTGCGCTGCACTTCGCACTTTTGTTACCGATCGCGTCACGTATATTTTCGCCAAGCAAAATTGACCCGTCGAAAGGACCGTTATGGATACCAAGCAGCAACTCGTCAATGCCCTCGCAGGCCTGGGCTCAACCATTACCGAAGCCATGGATGTCATCGAAGGCTTTGTCCCCTGCGGACATCCCGCCCTCACGGTATCGAACGCACTCGTCGCGCTGGACGCTGACGATGATGCGGCTCTCGCCCAGCAGCTTGAGACCGTCGAGGGCTTTATCGACCACGTGAGTGAGAACCGCGGCGTGGCCGCCTACCGCGGCATCGAGGTCGAGCTCGCGGGTCCCAAGGCCGATCTGCTCGCAGCAATCCGCGAGGTAGGCGCCCTTATGCAGACCTCAGGCGTCAAGAACACCCAGGTCAACGAGTGGGTCTACCGAAGCCTGGCAGCACTCGACAGCTCCGACGAAAAGGCAGCCGAGCAGCTCGCAGAAAGTCCCGCCATTAAGGCCGAGCTTTTGTAAATAGCAGACGCGGCCCCTTGGCGCATCGTCGTCCAAGAGGCCCGCAAACAGTTCGCGTCAACCGATAGCCGCGCCGCCGCGTTCGACCAAAGCCAGAATCGGCATCATTTGGCGCGGGATCTTTGCTGCAAGATCGGCATGTTCGAGCAGTTTGCGATCGTTGGTCACCAAGTAATCGACCTGTGCGCGCTTGCACGCGGCGAGCACCAAGTTGTCCTCGTAATCGCGATGGAGCGTCAGATATTTGTCGGCTAGCCACAGATCGGATGCATCAGCGCCCACGGCCGTGGCGTTTTCGGTCATGTTCCGAACAAACGCCAACGCCGCATCGCCAATTGCACGGGCAGACGCCTCGTCGAGCGCTCCCCCGCTGGCAAGAACGCTGCGCTTCAGTTCGTGTTGGACAACGTACAGCACGTCCTTGGCGATATGCACCGGAAAGAACAGCAATGCCCCCGTCTCCGTCGCCTGACCAATAAACGCACGCGCGGCAAGCGACTCGGCATGGTCGACGCAAAACGAATCAACCCATACGTTGGCGTCTACCATGATCTTGAGAGGCGCCCCACTCACTGGATCATCCCCTTTTGGCGATAATGCTCATCCATGGCTTCGGAATAGATTGTGTCCCAACCGCGATCGTCGGATACGGGCGACGGAGCGATGCCCAGGTCCGCGTAAAGCTGATCCGCCGCCGCCCATGATGCGGCGAACGGAGTATCGTGCGCGACGGTTTGTTGCCGACCATCAACGGCAGACAGCACTTCCTCACACTGCCCGCCACCCTGTGCGACCTTGACCACAACCTTTTTGATGAGCTCGGGCAGTGACCTGCCCGAAAGCTGCAGCGCCTCCTCGGCACGGTTCTTGACCTGGCGATCCACGCGAACGTTCACCTGCGCCATGCCGCCAACGGTAGCCATCTCAACCTCACCTTCAGCATTTGCTAGCTTTGCTAGCACGAGCATATATCCGCGCTAACCTCTCGTCAAACAAAAGAAGGCCTGCACCCTGGCGGCTGCGGTGCCGCCCGAATGCAGGCCATATACTCAATCGAAAACGCTAACGCAAGTACGCCTTTGCGTTGCCCAGGCTGTAGGCGATCGTTGAGCCGTTGTGCAGCAGTGACGACGTCTGCGGAGTGATCATGCCGGTAATGCCCAGCGCCAGGAGCGCCGAGTTGGTGAGCATCACCTTAGAGTAGGAGCTCGTCAGACGATCAACGAGGCCCTGACTCATGCGGCGCAGGCGCACGATCGCGGCGAGATCCGTGTCAGTCAGGATGATATCGGCGACCTCCTTGGCGATGTCGCTTCCGCCACCCATCGCCAAGCCCACGTCGGCCAAACCGAGCGCCGGCGAATCGTTAACGCCGTCGCCCACCATGGCAACGTGACGCCCCTCGCCCTTAATGCGCTCCACACAGGCGTACTTGTCCTCGGGCAGCAGCTCGGCCTTAAACTCATCGACACCCGCCTCGCGCGCAATGCGCTCGGCCGTGCGTTCAGAATCGCCCGTGAGCATAACGACATGTTTGACGCCCAGCGCATGCAGGTCGGCGATGGCTTCACGGACCCCGGGCTTAAGCGGATCCTCGATGCCGAGCACGCCCACGACCGTGCCGTCGACCGCCAGATACAGCGGCGACAGGCCCTGCATCTGGGACTCAATTTGCTCCTTAATGTCGGACTCGAGCTGCGCGCTCTCATCCTCAAATACAAAGTGCGCGGAACCGATGATGGCGCGACGCCCTTCAATGGACGAAGCGATACCGTGCGCCACAATATACTCGACAGCAGCGTGACGCTCGCGGTGCTCGAGTCCACGCTCACGTGCCGCATTGACCACGGCGCGTGCTACCGGATGAGGGAAATGCTCCTCCAAGCAAGCGGAAAGGCGCAGGACCTCGTCCTCGCTCCAGCCGTCGGTCGTGAGCACGCAAGCCAGGCGCGGCTGAGCCTCGGTGAGCGTGCCGGTCTTATCAAACACAATGGTGTCGGCCTTGGCAAACGACTCAAAGTACTTTGCGCCCTTGACCATGACGCCCATCTTGGCAGCATCGCTCATGGCAGTCATGACGGCAACGGAACCCGTGAGCTTGAGCGCGCACGAGTAGTCGACCATCAGCGCCGCCGAGGTCTTGATGAGGCTGCGGGTGGTAAGCGCAACCAGGCCCGCGAGCAGGAAGTTCCACGGGACGATCTTGTTGGCAAGGTCCTCCATATGCGACTGACCCTCGGACTTGAGCGAGTCGGCCGTCTGCACGAGCGAGACGATCGAGCGCAGCTTGGTCTGCGCCGTGTTGGCGCGCACGCGCACTAAGATGCTGCCGTCTTCCACGACGGTGCCGGCGAACACGTCGTCGCCCGCGCTGCGCTCGACGGCCAGCGGCTCGCCGGTCAGGGTCGCCTGGTTGACCATAGCGCTCCCCCGCTCGACCACGCCGTCGATGCAGATAGACATGCCGGTGCGCACGGCGACCAGATCGCCGGGCTCAAGCTCGGTCGCGGCAACGCTTACCTCGGTGTCGCCGACGACCTTTTGCGCCTTGTCGGGCACATCGAGCAGCGAGTTGATGAGCTCGTTTTCGCTCATGGCGCGGGTGTAGTCCTCAAGCAGCTCGCCCACGTTGAGCAGGAACATCGTCTGACCCGCGGTGTCGACGTCGCGCTTGACGAACGAGATGCCGATGGCCGAAGCGTCGAGCACGGGAACGGTCAGGCGCGGCTGCGCGAGCTCACAGAGGGCGGCGCGCAAAAATGTCATGTAACCGACCACGACAAACACCGCACGCAGAGGCGTCGGCAAGAACCAGCGACGTGCGTAATGGGCACCGACGAGTGTCGCCAGATCCATGACGAGCTTGTGCTTGCGTGGCTCAAGCTGCATCACGTAGCCCGACTTGGCATCGGCGATAGCTTGAGCATCGAGTGCGCCCAAGGCGTCGAGCACGCTCGCGCGGCGCGGCTCGTCGTACTCCAGCGCCATCTGGCCAATGCGGCCATACACGCGCACCTTGTGCACGCCGTCGATACCGCCGCTGAGCTTAAGAAGTGCATCGAGATCGCTCTCTGGCACAGGACCCGCCAATTGAAGACGGGTCCTGCCGGGGATCTCGCTAATAATCGAGAATCTCATAGTTTGTGCCTGGGAGCGTTACTCGGCTGCCTCGTCAGCAGCGGCCTCGCTCTGGGTGATGTAGGCCGCCTCGGCAACCATGTCGTCGACATTAGCCTTGGCCTGCTCGACCATGTCCTGGTAGCAGTTCTTGATGCGCATGCCGCACGCGATACCCTGCACGCAGGCATTCTTGACCGGAGCGCTGGTAAGCAGCTTGATGCCGGCCGTGCCAAGCAGAAAACCGCCACCGACAAGCAGGGTATTGAACGTCGACTTCTTCATGTTGCTTCTCCCTTTTGCCGCATTGGACGCGGCACGGTGCCTCAGCACCCGAGTAAACAAGTTTGCTCGAGCACACTTTTGGAAAATAGTTTAGTTTATCTAACTATTAAGGTCAACAAAGGTTAACTTTTTGGAAATCTTGAGGCGCGATGTGACCAAAGGGACCGTCCCTGCGCCACATCCACAAAAAATGAGGGCGCCAATAGCGCCCTCATTCACTCTATTCCATTCAGCCCTACCTGACCCGAACGGCCGAGTCGTCACGGAACCGAGGGGCCGGGCGCAGGGCCTTGCCTCTCAATGAGTTCCGCACGAACAGGAGGCGCCAGTGGCGCCTCCGCCGTGAGTCAGGACTGTCCGAAATTGAGAGGCAAGGCCCTGCGCCCGGCCCCTCGGTTCCCGCTTACGAGAGCGACGTTCTCAGCAACTCGTTGAAGAGCTTCGGGTTACCCTTGCCGCGGCTTGCCTTCATGCACTGGCCCACCAAAAAGCCGATGACCTTCTGGTTGCCGTCACGATACTGCTGCGCCTGATCGGCACAGTTCGCCAGCACCTCGTCCACAATCGGCTGCAGCGCGCCGGCATCGCTCACCTGACGCATACCACGCTCGTCGACGATCTTGTTGGGGTCGTCGCCGGTCTGGGCCATGGCCTCAAAGACCTCGTGCGCCTGGTTGGAGCTGATGGCATCGGTCGCCAGCAGCTTGGCAAGAGCTGCCACCTGAGCCGGCGCAATGCCGGATTCGGCCAGCGAGACGCCTGCGCCCTTAAGGTAGGCGATCATCTCGTTGACCAGCAAGTTCGCGACCGTCTGAGCCTCCTTGCCGGCCATACCGGCAGCGGCGGCCTCAAAGAAGTCGGCAAACTCGGGGTCGCCGGCAATCTGCTCGGCGTCGGCCGCCTTAATGCCAAAGTCGGCCTCAAAACGGGCGCGCTTGGCATCGGGCAGCTCGGGAATCTCGCCACGGCAGCGGTCGATGAACTCATCGTCCAGATCGAACGGCGCCAGGTCGGGATCGGGGAACAGGCGATAGTCGTCGGCCGTCTCCTTCACACGCATAACCACGGTACGCTTGCGACTAGGCTCCCAGTGGCGGGTCTCCTGATAGATGATGCCGCCCTCCTCGAGCACCTCGGCCTGGCGGCAAATCTCGTAGGCAAGGCCGTCGTGCAGGCTCTTAAACGAGTTGAGGTTCTTGAGCTCGGTCTTGGTGCCCAGCTTGGTCTCGCCGCGGCGGCGCAGCGACACGTTGCCATCGCAGCGCATGGAGCCCTTCTCCATGGAGCAGTCCGAAATGCCCAGCGTCACAAAGATGCGGCGGAGCTTCTCCATAAACAGGCGAGCCTCCTCGGGCGTACGCAGGTCGGGCTCGGTGACGAGCTCAATCAGCGGCGTACCGCAGCGGTTGTAGTCGACGAGCGACTCGGCCGCGGCGGTAATGCGGCCCTCGGCACCACCCACGTGCACCATCTTGGCAGCGTCCTCCTCCATGTGGATGCGCAGGATGCGGATGGGCACCGTGTAGGAACCGTCCTCGCGACGCTCGGGCATCTGCAGGCTGGACGCGTCGTAGCTGGCCAGGTGGCCGGCACGCTGGTTGCCCTCGCGCATGGTCGACGTCATGGACGTAGACAGGCCCTCGGCGTTGGCCGAAGCGCTCGCCAGACTCTGGGCCTCGGCCTCGCCAAACGCGCAGTCGGGGCGCTCGGCGGCACCGCGACCGGTCACGTCCAGGTCCAGGTGGCCGTACATGGCAAAGGCGACCGGACCCTGCGTGGTCTGGAAGTTCTTGGCCATGTCGGGATAGAAGTAGTGCTTGCGGTAGAACATCGAGTGGCGCTGGATCTCGCAGTTGGTGGCGAGACCGGCCTTGACGATGCTCTCGATAGCGCGTTTGTTGGGCACCGGCAGGGCGCCGGGCAGGCCCAGGCACACCGGGCACACGTTGGCGTTGGGCTCGTCATCGTGGCTGAGCTTGCAGTTGCAGAACATCTTGGTGTCGAGTGCGGTGAGCTCGGTATGGATCTCCAGGCCGATCACGGCCTCCCAATCCTGTAGGACCTCGGAAAGCTCCTTCATTACAGCTCGCCTCCCTTCCCGGCAAAATCGGGCGCGACGGAAAGCGCGGGCGCACCCGTGGCGGCATCGGCAAAGCCGCGCTCCAGGGCGCGGGCAAACGTGAGCAGCTGACGGTCCTTAAACGCCGGGCCCACCAGCTGGGCAGAAACGGGCAGCTGAGTATCCTCGCCCAGGCCCAGCGGCACCGAGATACCACCGTTGCCGCAAATGTTGAGCGAGATGGTGTACAGGTCCGAAAGGTACATCTGTGTGGGGTCGCTGATCTCGCCAAACTTAAAGGCCGTGCGCGGCGAGGCGGGCATGAGGATGGTGTCCACCTTGGCATACGCGGCATCGTAGTCCTGCGTGATGAGTGTGCGGGCCTTTTGCGCTGCGTAGTAATACTTGTCGTACACGCCCGAGCTCAGCAGGTAGGCACCGAGCATCTGACGGCGCTTGGCCTCGGCGCCAAAGCCGTGGGCACGCGAAAGCGAGCTCTGGTCGGACAGGTTGGCGCAGCCCTCCTCCTGATAGCCGTAGCGAATGCCGTCGAAGCGGGCCAGATTGGAGAACGCCTCGGCCGGGCCGATGACGTAGTATGCGGCGATAGCGGCGTCCAGGTGCGGCAGGTCGACCTCGACCAGCTCGGCGCCCTGGTTCCGCAGCTCCTGGGCGGCGCGCTGAACAGCGGCCTTGACCTCGGGCGTCAGGCCCTCGGCCTCCATAAACGCGGGGATAATACCCACACGCTTGCCCTCGATGCTGTCGTTGAGATGCTCGGTAAAGTCGACGGCGCAATCCTGGCTGGTGCAGTCGTACGGATCGTGGCCCGCGCCGGTAAGCGCGTTCATGGCCAGCGCGACATCCTCGACCGTGCGGCCAAAGGGGCCCACCTGGTCGAGCGACGAGCCAAAGGCAACCACACCGTAACGGCTCACGGCGCCATACGTGGGCTTAAAGCCCACCACGCCGCACAGCGACGCCGGCTGGCGAATAGAGCCGCCGGTGTCCGAGCCCAGCGAGAGCGCGACTTCGCCCGCGGCGACGGCTGCAGCGGAGCCGCCCGAGGAGCCGCCAGGCACGCGCTCGGTATCCCAGGGGTTGTTAGTGCGATGGAACGCCGAGCTCTCGGTGGAGCTGCCAAAGGCAAACTCGTCCATGTTGGCCTTGCCCATGGGCAGGCAGCCGGCGTCGAGCATGCGCTGGACGCAGGTGGCGGTGTAGACGCTCTGGTAGTCCTCGAGCATACGGGAAGCGCAGGTGGTGCGCGTGCCCACGAGGTTCATGTTGTCCTTAATGGCCAGCGGCACGCCCGCGAGCGGGGGCAGCGGCTTGCCTGCGGCACGGTCGGCATCCACGCGCGCGGCGGCCTCGAGCGCAAGCTCGGGCGCCACCTGCAGGAATGCCTGGATCCCGCCCTCGCGCGCCTCGATGGCGGCAAGGGAGGCCTGGGCCACCTCGGTAGCGGTAAAGTCGCCAGCGGCAACACCCGCGGCGATCTGGGCGGCGGTAAGGGAATCGAAGCTCTGCGCCATTACTCGCTCTCCCCCTCTCCCAAAATGGACGGCACGCGGAAGTAGCGGTCGCGCGCGCTGCCAGCGTTTTCGAGCGCAACATCGAGCGGCAGGTCGCGCTCGGGCTCGCGCAGGTCATCGCCCATCACGTTGGACAGGCTTCCGATGGGATGGAACGTGGGCTCCACGTCGGGCAAGTCATATTGCAAGACGGGCTCGAGCATCTGGACGGCGTCGTTCAGGTAAGACGTCATCTGGGTGAGCTCGTCATCGGTCAGTGCGATCTTTGCGTACTCGGCGATGCCGCGCACGTCTTTCTCGCTGAGTGCCATAGGCGCTCCCTTCCGCATAACAGATAAACCGCTCTAGTATACAAGGCAACGCCACTTGGAGCAGGCGCTTTACCTAAATGCAGCGAAAACGTAACGAGAGCGGCGGTTGGCAGGCGGCGGGCTGGCGGTTCTGCAGCGAAACCGCACCGTCCATAGCGAAAACCGTCCCGCCCGCAACGAGAACCGCGCCGCACACAACGAAGACCATCACAACATTCGACGCTTTTCGTCAAAATCGCGATTTTCATCGAATGTTGTGATGGTTTGGAAGTCCCGGCCACCACAAAGGTGCCTGTCCCCTTTGTGGTGGTTCTGGAGAATGTCTTATGCCGAGGCCTTGGCCTTGCGGCGTTTTCGGATCGCGTGGATCACGATGTCCAGCAGCAACAGCAGGATGGCCACGACCACGATGAGCACGGCGAACTCGCGCTTGCCCCAGTGGCGGCCGGCCAGCGACTTTTGCTTGTCGACGTCCTTCTTGCTGTACTTGGTGCGCACGCAATGCACCAGCAGGCGGTGGTCGTTCACACCATAGGGCGTGCAGGTGACGAGCGTCACCTTGTCGGCGCCGGGCTCGATGGTCAGTGACTCCATCTCCTCGGGCAGCACGACCTCGGAGTCCACCATCTTGTAGGCGAGCGTCTTGTTCATGGTGTGCAGCAGCACCAGGTCGCCGGGCTCCAGCGAATGGATGTCGTCGAACATGCTCAGGTTGCGCATGCCCGAGTGCGCGGTGAGCACGCAGTGCGTCGAGGTGCCGCCCACCGGCAGGCTCGTACCCTCCAGGTGGCCGACGCCCGCCATAAGGACTTCTTCGCTCGTGCCGTGGTAGATGGGCATGCTCACGTCGATGGAGGGGATCTCGACCCAGCTCATCATGGGGTCGCGGTCAAAGATGAGCTGCTGGGCGTAGGGTTCGATCTGGTTGGCGGGAAGCTCGGTGGCCTCGCCCGCCAGCTGCTCGTTAAAGGAGCGAGCCTGGAGCAGGATGCGCTCGCGCTCCTCGGCAGACAGCGCGTCCACGGTGCTGGACACAGTGCTGATCTGGTTGAACACGCCCGAGGCCTCGAGCCGGTCCAAGATCCAAGGCCAGGTCATAAGGCCCACGCCGATAAGGATGATGACGATGGTGATGAGCCGATCGGCCCAGCGAGGCAGCCGCTTGCGACGGCGCTTGCTTGCCTTTTCTAAATGCTTGGCGCTCTTCACCACCGTGCATCGCCTCCAATGATGTCTAAACAAATAATAGCCGATTAACAGGCCCCACGCCGGGCATGGGCCCGTATTTGAATTTTCAAAATATCTCGGATCAACAGAAAGATTCGGGATACAATGTCTATAGGAAACGACGCATCCCGCGTAAGTACTTAGGAGCGCGGGCGACCAGTTTCCGGTGTTGTTAAATGCCCGGGCCTCTAACCCCGGGCATTCTTATTTGCGCTTATTGTGGCGCAAATGCCTTCTACCGTCCGCACCGCGCGTGCGCCTACGGACCTTAAACCGAACCTCATACGAGTCAAAACGCGATGACGGATGAGTCCGCATCGGACGGTGGAGGCTGCCTGTGTTGTCCAAAAAGAACGGGGCAGACTCCGCACTGGAGTCTGCCCCGAAAAGAGAATGGCGAAGCAAGAACGTCGATGGACGAGAAAAGTGTCCGCAAGTCTCATGGCCATCACATCCCACCTGCCAAAGGGATGGGTGAGTGAGCGCTACTCCTGCTCGGACTCCTCAGCCTGCTTACGGCTGCGGATGAGGTGCGCCACGCCGATGCACAGCACCGCACCACCAGCGATCCAAGTGAAAGTCACACCGTTAAGACCGGTCAGCGGGAGGCCAACCTGCTTGGTATCGCCAACGGTGATGTTGAAGATGCCGTCCTCGTCCTTTACGGAGCCAGGCTTCGCCGTCAGATTGTTATCGCCGGCATTCTCATCGGTGATACCGGCAATGACCTTGCCGCCCTGGTCAGTCGTAAGTACGCCCTTGAGCTCAGTAAGACCAGCACCCGGATCATCGGCATTCATGCTCGGCTTGATCTCGAAGGTGAAGGGGTCGACCTTAGCGTAACCAGAGGGGGCAGAAACCTCCGTGACGGTATAGGTGCCGGCGTCGAGTCCGGTGACCTTGATGACACCGCCGTTGGCAGTCACGAATTTCCAGGGATCAGAACCAAGAGAACCATCCTTCTGGACATACAAACTCTTGGATGCGTCGTCGTCCGCTCCAGTGGCCTGAATGGTGAACTCGGCACCGTCGAGGGCTGCCTCGGTACCCAGGTCAACCTTGTTGATCTTGAGGCCGTAGGTGTAATCCTTGACCGTGTCAGGCTGGGTCTCGCCGCGCGTGCTGGTCATGGGGTTATTGGAGTAGTTGAGCGTCACGGTGTTCTCGTTACCCTCGGTGCCCGCGACGACCGCATCCTTGTTGATTTGCGCCTTATAGGAGACGACGATGTAGGAGTCCTTAGTGACGTCACTGACCGTCTTCAGGTTATCGCAGGTCCACGTCGTCGTCTTGCTGCCGTCTTCGGCAGCCTCGGCGGGCGTTTCCTCCTTGAAATTCGCAGTGATATCCGTGCCCTTCGCGCGGGCGAGATCGCCCTTCGCGTCAGTCCTGTTCTCATACAGGTAGACCTTAGCGCCCTTCTGCAGCGTCAGGCCCTTGGAAATCTTGTCGGAGAACTGATAGAAATACGTGTCGTACTTGTCGAAGTTCTCTGCGACGGTGCCGTAAAGGTTGTACGTCACGTCCTGGCCGATCTGGGAGTCAGCTGCGTCGTGCTCCTTGCTGTCGGCATCGCTCACGATCTTCTTCTCGACGGTGGGAATGCCCGTTTTCTCGCTGACGTTAACGGGAGTGCTTCCCACGACAGTGAAGATGGGGGAAGTACCCGCCTCGCCCTCATTAATGGTGTCGGCTTTGGTCACAAAGAGCCAGTAACCGTGCGCGAGACCAGAGGCAGCACCATTATTCGTTGTCTTTTTGTCAGCAAGGCCATCTACGACAGCAGCAATCTTATATGCAGTGGAATTAAATGCCACGCTGCTGCCCTCATCGCCCACTTTTTTCGTGATCCAGTCCGCGGCGTCCTGGGCGGTCGTTCCCACATAGGACTCGTCCTCCGCCTGGATAAAGCTCACGACAGCATGCTGCACATTAGTGTTTGCCCACGTAATGTTGCTGACGGTTCCATCGTCGGCGACATCGGCATTGAAAATCTGATAGCCCTCGAATTCGGTAGCGTTACCAGCAACGTTCTTGATGGTCACCGAGCCATCCGTGCCCTCAGCAAACGCCATGGTCACCGGGGCCATGACGCCGCCGAAGCTCAACGCCGCCGTGAGGCCGGCGGTTACTGCCAGGCGTGCGATGTTCTTGTTCATGCTCATCTTCTTTTCCTCCGTTTTCCGTTTGATTCTCATTCGATCGGTCATCATCTGTCTGTGTCTTAGCATCTGCTTCGCTACGTCTCGCCCCGCTCTCTGTGGGGCTGCCAGCTACTCTTTATGGCTGCCACCTCCCCGCTTGACCAGGAGCGCGACCACGATGAGCGCGGCTCCGGCGACCGCTGCGGCGGCCGCGGCGTACATTGCCATATCGCCAGTCGAGGGCATAAAGCCTCCGGTGGTAATGCTAGGGGGCGTGCCGGTGGGCGTGTTGATGAGCGACGCCTCCAGGCTGCCCGTCGACCCGTCCGCGCTGTCGGCGCGCAGGGGCGACTCGGCCGTGATAGTGAGCTTGGGCTTGGCGGCGGCCACCTGGTCGACGTCCAGGCCCTCGGCCTTGACCGTCACGGAGCGCGCGCCCTCAAAGGCGGTGTAGCCCTTGGGCGCCTTGAGCTCGCGGACCTCCAGCTTGCCCGAGTCCACGCCCGAGACGGTCACGCGGCCGTCCTCGCCCGTGGTGACGGTGGCCTTGCCCTCCGCATCCCACGTGCCATCGGCCGCCAGTGTGCGACCGCGGTCGTCGGCGATGCTCAGGACCGCCCCGGCAAGCGGCTTGTCGCCGTCGCTGCCGCGCTTGGTGAGCGCGAGATCCCAGGTGTAGGCGCACGCGTCATCGCTCGGCGTGTGGGTGAAGCCGGCGTCGCCGGACTGATCGGCAAAGGGGGAGCGCGGGTAGCGCAGGTAGACCTCGTTGGGGTTGCCCTTCGCGATGCCGTGGTTGCACGCGCTGTTGAGCGGTGCGTTGTACACGGCGACCACGCGGACGCCCGCGGTGAAGGCGTCGGCCCCGCCGAGCGCGGCGATCAGGTCGCCGGTGCGCACGGTGAAGGTCCCGTCCGCCGCTACCTTGGTGGCGCACTGGGCCGTGATATCGGTCCAGCCCTTCGCGGGCTCGGTGCCGGCGCGGCCGTCCTTACCGGTCGAAACGGCGTCGAAACCGCCGTCCGCGCCCGCTGCCACGTACACGCGCATGCTCGCGGCCACCCTGGAGGGGTCGAGCCCCGCGCTCATGGTGTCGACGAACTGCACCGTGTAGGTGTCGTAGGCGGAAAGCCCCGCCGGAACCGTGGCTGAGAGGCGCCAGTACAGGTCGTCGACGACCGTGGCGTCGGCGGCCTTCTGCCAGGCGGCGGTGCTGTCCTCCAGCACGTGCTTGGACACCTTGGGCGTCGCGGCCTTGGGCTTGACGGTGACGGCGCTGCCGCCCACCAGGGCCATAATCGGCGCGGTACCGGCCTCGTTCTGGGCGATGGCGTCGTCGTCGGCGACGATGAGCCAGTAGCCGCAGGGCAGCTTGGCCTCCGTGCCCGCGTTAAGGGCCGCGAACACGGCGCCAGAGCTCTGGAGGGAACGAGCGAGCTGTGCGCTCAGCGCGCTCGTAAGGTGGGAATCGGTGTTGAGCCACTCGGCAGCTTCCTGCGCGGTGGTCTGGGAATTGGGCATGCCGGCGCTGTGCAGCACGGGCAGGACGGCGTCACGCACGGCGTCGCTTGCCCAGGCGAGGTCGGTGGCGGTCTTGGCGTCGCTGTCGCCGTCGACGACGTTGGCGCTAAAGATCTGGTAGGCGTCGTAGCTGCTCGCCACGGTGCCGCTCACCGTGATGGAACCGGTCGAGGTCGGCGCGGCCTGCGCGGAAGCGGGGAACACAACCGCGCAGGTGCCGACCACGAGGGCAAGCAGCGCAAACAAGATCGGGAAGGAGCAAACTTTCTTATTCACGACGCTCACCTCCCTTCGCATTCGCCTTGCGACGAATGTGCATCCAGGCTGCAGCAGCGCAAAGCACCGCCGCGCCGGCAAGGTACGTCAGAGTGACGCCCGACATACCAGAAAGGGGCAAAGAGGTGGAGTAGGTGTTGGTGAAGGTGGAGGCGGGAATGGCGGTTGGGCCCGCGCCGGCGGATGGGACTTCGATGCCCCGCCCGTTCTCGCCCAGGGCGTTGCCCATGTCGTCCTTCATCTGGGTGACCGTGGTGGAGGTGATGAGGCCGGAGTACTTGCCGGTCGTCTTGTCCATGTCAGCCTTCACCGTGACGGCCACCTGGTACTCGGCCTTGGAGTAGCGGAGCTTGTCGATGGCATCGGTGGCAGGCGCGACCTCCTTCACCGTGTAGGTATAGGTCTCGGCGCCAGTCGGGTTCGAAGCGTCGTTCGTGACGAGTTGCTCTTTGGAGAACGAGATTTCGCCAAAAGATGCCTCGATGTCGTTGACCTTGGTGGAGTCTGCGGGAGCGACGGAAATAGTCTTCGAGTCAGGCTTAGGCGCGCTATCCTTATTTGGCCCCGTAGCCTCAATGCTGAAGTCGAACGCAACGTATTTACCGCTGGAATCCTTCGGCCAGTCCGCATTACGGACGGACTTAATCACCGGGATTTTCACGGACGTAACGGAGCACGAGTCGGAGATATAGACGTTGCTCCCGTCAATCGTCGGTTTCTTGCCCTCGGTCCACGCAACGGAGCCGTTCGTGCTGGACACCGTGAACTCGTAAACCGTCGAGTTCTTCTCGTAGCCAAACGGAGCCTGGGTCTCAACAAGCCTGTACGTGCCCGGCAGCAGACCCTCGAGCGTGAACTTACCGTCTGAAAGGTCGCTGTCTCCCCACTTATCACTTGCTTGCCCGGCATTGGCGTCGTTATCGACGACCGCCAGGGCCGCAGTGCCCGCGATCACGGTGTCATCGGCATCCTTGATCTTGGTAAGCGCCCACTCAGAACCTGGCAGCGGAGTATGCGTCGTGTCGTTCTCCTTCACCTTGGTCCAAGACACCGTACCGGTAATCTTGGTGTTGGCGATAGCACCCGTGGGGTTATTCTCGAACGGAACTTTTTTGTCGTTCCCGTCCACGTAACCCTCAACATAGTTCGGCTTCTCGCCAGTATTGTTCATGGTGGCGTAGTAGATCTTGTCCGAAACCTTGTAACCCTCCGGCGCCGTCACCTCTTTGATGTAATAGATGAATGCCGGATTAGAACTCGAGATCTCCTTACTCGGATCGGCCTTCTGGTTCAAATAGTTGAACTGAAGCTCGCCATCAGTAGAAGCGTAATCGTTGGCAGCGCCATCCGTTACCGTAACGATGGGATTACTCCCGTTCTTGGCATCATCGACAGTGCCGTATATCGTCCACGAGGAACCGGGAAGCAGCGTAGCGCCATCCGCAGCGTCGACCTTGCTCCATGCAATGGAGGAGCCGTCGGGCGTATACGACCCAGACCACGGGAAGTTGTGACGCTCCTGATCCATGTCGATGACGGAAGCTGAATTTCCCTCACCAAATTTTGCGGCAACCTTCGGGCTGTTCATTGAGAAATCGACGCCCACGTACACACGACCGTTGGTGGTCACATGGTCGTCGAAGCTTCCGTTGGGAACGAGAATCGATCCGAGCATAGCAGCGGCAGGGTCATCGTCGGTCCACTTGGCATTGGTTGCATCGCCGCCATAGCCCCAGTCGCTTCTGCCCTCGCCCGCAATGCCACCACGGATGGTGAGGCTCTTGGTTTCGACGAAGTTCCACATGATGGACTGGGAGGCCAGCGAGTATTTCGCGTCAAGGGGTTGATTGGCGTACTGTTTCTCGTAACCGCGAGATATTTCTGTATCGCCCCACCAAAAGCGCCAGCCGTTGTGGAACTCGATAGGATCATCTCCCGTTACGTTCACGATAACGGAGGCACCCTCGGGAATTCCTTCAAACTTGAAGTCGACGCCGCGGTAGTAGAGGTTACCCTTCAAGTTGGAGAGCTCGGATCCGGGGATGGTGAAGACCTGTTGCATAGAAGTTCCATCGCCGGTAAAGGTGATGAGTCGCTCTTTGTTGCAAATCGTATCGTTCGGAATTCTGGTATCAAGCGCACCGGAAACAGACTTGTTTTCACCATCGAATTTGAGTTTATAGCTTGTTCCGTCGTTATTGTACTTGTTGATGTCGTACTCGCTTTTAGGCTCTGCAAAGCCTTCGGCATTCACCTTGCCGTTAATTGCAAACGAGTTGAGCTGTTTCGATAGCTTCGAGAGGTATCCATCTTCACCGTTGTAGCTCGAATAATTGTTATTGTTGACATTAGTCAAATCAACAGTTGGTTTGAACAGGTTGCTTTCCTGAGAGTTCTTGCCCTCGTACCAATTACCCTGCGTTGTCACCACGGATTGGCGTTCATTGTTACCGCACCAGTATGTGATGGGACCTGCGATCTGCGCAGTGTAGGCAAAGCCGGAAGGAGTCGCGCCCTCAGAAGATTTCTGCTGTCCGACCCAAGCGCCTTTGTTCCAAGCGCCAACGGTAGTCGTCTCCGGCGAGTCGCCGCTATAACCAACGCTCATATTGGTGATCGCACTTTTAATTCCGGCCACCGCAAGCACGGTGCTGCCGGCGACAGGACGGAACTGGGAACCAAAACCAACGGTGCCAAAGCGGAAACCAGCACCAATTGATTGATAGGGCCAGCTCTCTTTGACAGGATTCATGGCAAGCTTGCCACGGACCACGGTAAGGCCCTCCGCCTCAGCGGCGTATGAGCCGGTGGGAGCGTTATTCGCACCAAGATTGCTAGTGTTGCTCGGCTTACCACCGATGTACATGTCGCGGCCGACGTAGGTGGCCACGCCGGGATCGGGGGTGGAGATATCGATATTCGTACCGATACCGATAGACGTGGGAACATAAATTCCCTTCTCCACGGTGGCCGTCGCTCTCGCTGAAGCCGCATTCGCACTCTGAGCCTGCTCAGCACTATTTGAAGAGCCAGCCTCGCCGCCATTGGTCTCGTCGCTATTCTGGTTTTCGGCATCCTCGCTGGTGTTATCTACAGCAGCGGACTCACTTGAGGAACCCCCCCCCATCACAGTTTCCTCGGTAGAATCTGTCTGGGCGTCGTTGGCAATAGCCTGCGAGATCGGGGGCACGACGAGCGACAGTACCAGGCTCAACACGGAGGCTCCGCACAAAACGCCTGCCAGTACACGGCGCGTCGCTTTTTTACTCTGCTTAGATTTGTCTGAATTCGCTTTCATCGATGTCTCCTCCCCAAGAGACCGCGATCTTGCTCTTTCACTATCAAACGTATCTGCGCAACCTGTGATTGCGCACGCTTAGTAATCCATATTGTAGCGATTGTTTGAACATCTAAGCAAAAATACCGATAGTTTTGTAGCGAATTCTCAATTCTCTTGACATTTGCTCGGATTAACCTTCGTTTATTCGCTATAAATAAACTATTTCTACTGGTAATTAAGCTAGTTATCAGTTTTTTAATAGCATTTTATTTATTTGCACAACATTTTGCTCAAGAGCATGCATCCTGCGAACGATCGAAAATCGACCGTGAACGGTAGATCATTAACCGGGAGGAATAGACTACCAAATTGATGGGAATATCTTTAACTCATCGGTGGGTAGAAGCATGATGTTCAGACAACGTTATTTGAATTTTCACGCAGATTTTAGGCATCAATTCGCCCAAATCGCCTGAGGCCACCACAAAGGTGCCTGCCCCTTTGTGGCGGCTCTCCCCCGGCGCTACAGCAGATGCTCCTCGATAAAGATCGCGATGCCGTCTTTGTCGTTGCTGGCGGTTACAAAATCGGCGGCGGCACGGGTGGCATCGCTACCATTTGCCATAGCCACGCCCACGCCGGCGTCGGCCACCATGCAGGTGTCGTTGTCCGCATCGCCAAACACGCAGATGTCCTGGAGCTCCATGTCGTTGAGCTCCGCCACGCGCACAAGGCCGCGCGTCTTGGACACGCGCGGATCCATGAACTCGTAGAGCCGCTGCGTGGTCTGCAGGGCCGCTGCCTTAACAGTGTCATCGGCAAACGTCGACGCCCGCTCGATGACCTGCGGCATCACCTCGGGCGCCATGGTAAACATCACCTTGGGCTGCGGCTCGCGCAAAAACTCGGCAAAGTCGACCACCTGGTAGGGCACGCCGTCGACGCGCGACAGGTGCTCGACGCACGCGTTGCTCTCGGGCACGTAGAACACGCCGTCTCGGGGGCAGACGGGCGTTGCCGGAAGGTCCGCCATGTGTTTGCAGATGCGCGCGATGGTCTCGCCCGGCAGCGGATAGCTCAGCTCGTTGATGTCGTGCGCGCGGTCGATGACCTCGGCGCCGCCGCAGCCCACCATCACGTCTACCAGGCCTTCGATGCCCCAGAGCTCGTACATGGCCTCGGTCGCGTGGGCGTCGCGCCCGGTGCACAGGCCAAAGAGCACGCCGCGCTCGCGCAGGGCGCGGATCGCCGCCACGGTGCGCGGAGACACCGTGTGCTGGCTCGTGAGCAGCGTGCCGTCGATATCGCAGAACACGGCTTTGATGTGGCTGAAGGTGGTGTCCATGGGGGCCTTTCTGGGTTGTGCGGCGGTGTGGAGTGTATTCGTGAACGGCGTACATGGTATACCAAGGCGCGGGCCGTTGGGGCCCGATCACCACAAAGGAGCCTGGCCCCTCTGTGGCGGCCGGACCCGAAGGGTGGCCGGACCCGGGGCGCGAACCATCACAACATTCGACGTTATTCGACAAAATCGCGATTTTCATCGAATGTTGTGATGGTTTTTACTGCAAAGCAAAATCCACCACAAAGGTGCTTGGCCCCTTTGTGGTGGAAATGACGTTTGCCCAGATAAAACCTGCCAAAAATAAACCTGTCCCTTTTTGGCAGGTTTTAGGCCAGATGATCTTGAATCAGATCGCAGATGGCTCGGGCATCGTTGATGTTGATGGCTCGGGTCGCAAAGCCGGCGTCGAAGGCCTGGCGTGCCAGGGCCTCGTTGCAGGCAAGGGCCAGCGTGTGACCGTCGACCAGGTCGAGCGAGCTCTTGCCGCGCAGACGGTCGACACCCGATCGCGCGACCACGATGTTGTCGAAGTCCTCGGTCTTGTAGCCCTCGATGATCACCACGTCGACATCGTTGTAGCGTGACAGCAACTCGCGCGCGGGCATCTCGTCCTCCTCGCGCGTGTCGGCGTACTCCGCCCAGCGCGTGGCGCAGATAAGGCCCACGTGCTTGGATCCAGCCTGGTGATGGCGCCAGGTGTCCTTAGCGGGCACGTCGATATCAAAGCCGTGGTGCCCATGATGCTTGAGCGAGCCCACGCGCAGGCCGCGGCGGGTGAGCTCGGCGATAACCTTCTCGACGAGCGTGGTCTTGCCCGAGTTCTGGTAGCCGATAAACGCGATCGCGGGGACGGCCGGAGTGGGAGCTGCGGGTGCGACGGCGACGGGTGCGCCCGCGGGCGCGGCACCGTCAGCGGCCACGGCCTCAACGGCAGCGGCCTGACGCTCCGCGCGATCCCACACGCCCGAGCGGCCGCCCTCCTTGTGCAGCAGGCGCACGTCGACGATCTCCATGCCGCGATCGACGGCCTTGCACATGTCATAGATCGTTAGGCATGCGGCACTCGCGCCGGTCAGGGCCTCCATCTCGATACCCGTCTTGCCCGTCACGCCGGCCGTAACCAGTACGTGAAAGCCGACCTGCCCGTCCGTGCGCGCCGGCGCCCAGCCCTCGGGCACGTCCTCGGCCGGCGTCCCCGCCGGAGCGATGGGCGCAATATCGCACTTGCTCTTGGTAATGAGCAACGGATGGCACATGGGAATGATGTCGCTCGTGCGCTTGATGGCCATGATGCCCGCCACGCGTGCGCAGGCAAGCACGTCGCCCTTTTTGGCGCGGTCCTGCAGCACCATGGTCTGCGTCTCGGGATGCATGAGGATGGTACCCTCGGCGATGGCAATGCGATGAGTCTCGGCCTTGTCGGACACGTCGACCATGCGTACCTCGCCCTTGGCGTCCACGTGCGTCAGCTCGTCGCGACGGGCGTCACGGGCGGGCTCGGTGGCAGCGCTGGCAGTCGGCTGCGCGCCTGCAACGGCATCGCTGGCCGCAGCCGTGACTTTGTGGGCAGACATCGCGGCCCTGCGAGCGGCCTTGGTGGCATCGGCGTACCTGCTCTTGGCCATATGATCATCCTCCGATTTGAGACATAAATCGTTGCGTGCCCTCAATTATCGCGTGTTCCTGCGGTTTGTGGGCCACGGCATCGCGCCAAATCGAAAGTACCTGCATATCATCACCACGGCGCAGCGCCTCACGTACCGAATACTCGGCATCGCTGAACAGGCACGGACGCACGTTGCCATCGGCCGTCAGGCGCAGACGGTTGCAATTCGCACAAAAATGGTTGGACATGGCGCTGATGAAGCCAACCGTTCCCGCCGCACCCGGAAAGTGCCAATAGCGCGCAGGGCCCGCACCAGCAGGAGCGTCGTTGATGTCGAGCGGCTCGAGCTCGCCCAGTCCCGCCGCGGTGGCCCCGGCATTGATGCGCGCCCGCAGCTCGTCGCTCGGCACGGTATCGCTCGCGTCCCACAGCTCGGGATTGAGCGCGGGCGCATGCGGGTCCACAGCGCAATGCGAGCTGGTGCGCTCGTCGCCGATGGGCATGTATTCGATAAAGCGCAGGTGGATGGGGCGGTCGAGCGTGAGCCGCGCGAGGGCTGCCACATCCTGGTTGAGCCGGCGCACAACAACGCAATTGACCTTAACGGGCTCAAAGCCCCAAGCCAGCGCCGCATCGATGCCAGCCATGGTCTGCTCGAGTCGACCCAGGCGCGTGATCTTTCCAAAGAGCGTAGGGTCGAGCGTGTCGAGCGAGATGTTAACGCGGTTAAGTCCCGCATCTTTGAGCTGCGGCGCCAGCTTGGGCAGCAGAGCGCCGTTGGTGGTGAGCGAGATGTCCTCGATCTGCGGAATCGCGCGGATGTCACGAATAAGCGGGATGATACGGCGGCTGACCAGCGGCTCGCCGCCCGTCAGGCGCACGCGGCGAATGCCCTCTCCCGCCACCAGGCGCACAAAGCGGGCGATTTCCTCGGCACTGAGTAGCTCGTCGTGTACACGGGGCGCCACGCCATCGGCCGGCATACAATAGATGCAGCGGAAATTGCACTTGTCGGTAACGGCAATGCGCAGGTAGTTGATATCGCGGCCAAAGCCGTCATGTTGCACGTGCCCGTCCACGCGGCCCTCCCCTCACGCGGCGTTTTATTCTTCGGAAAACATAATACCCCACGAGAGAATCACGCCGACACCCGTACGACAGGACAGGGCGCTTCGAGTAAAACCGGCTTCCCAAGCCCATCCTCAGCACAGACCATCACAACATTCGATGCTTTTCCCGTTTTTGGCAAAAAACGTCGAATGTTGTGATGGTTTGCCTGCCCACGGCACCCCGCAGAAGAACCAAAGCGTCCCTAAAGGCCGCCGTCCCAGTGCCGGATCACGAACTCTCGCAGGTCGTTCTGACGTTTTTGAAACACCTCGCTTCGGTCGCACTTGAGACCCATAGCGAGCGCGATGGCGTTCATCGCCCGGTGCAATTGCAGCTGGTGGGCAAACTGAGTCCCGGTGAGGACGATCATCCTAAAGCCCAGCGCGCTCAGTACGGTCATACGCTCCGCATCCGACGCGCTGCGCTGTTTATCAAGATGGTCCGAACCGTTGTATTCAATCCCCGTACCACTCGCTGGCGCATATACGTCGATCTAGAAATACCCGGCCTTTGCGAGATACTTGAACTCGCTGGGAACATCGACCCGATGGTTGAGCTCGATCTTGGCGTATCCCAGCCCTCCCTGGGAACGTTTTGCTACGACCATGATTGCGGTGGCCGTCTCCATGGGCGACCGCGCGCCATCGTGCACGTGCCTGAGCACGGCGGCCGCGCGTATGGCCCCCTGACGAGATCGGTTCTCATTGCAATAGGCAATCAAGTCGGCAACGGTATACCTCTGCCCCATCTCGATATAATCGCCTGTCGACAGATGATTCAAATGGTATCGGGCGCAGATTTCGTAGCCATATTCCAGCTGCTCGGGCTCACTCATCCACGAACCCGCTTGGACAAAGCACATGGCCTCATCAACCACTAGAAGGCCCTCCGCCACCTCGATAAGATGGCCTGGAGGTACCGGCGCTCCAAACACGTGGCACCTAAATCCAGCCGGCGTCGAGCGCTCAAAATCGAAGTTGACGAGCGTATCGATATGATCGAGCTCTTCTCGTGGAATACCAAGCGAGACCAGATAGTCGGCAACGATCCCAACTGCCATTGAAGCCCTCAGCCCCTTGGCATCGAGTCCCAATTTGGGCAGGCTCGCGGTCGGCTCCGCCTCGCTAGCAAGCGAGTCCTCATCGTATAGGCTGCTTGCTCGCGAGAGCGGCTCGGACGGGCGCGCCACGTTGTGGTACAGCCAGGCAGTCTTATGGGACAGGACGATCGGCAGGTCCATGAGCCCTCCAATGGAGTCGGATAACCAACCTTATTCCCCTGCCCACTGATCCGCACACCTTCGTGCGAAAGAAAGCAATTCCACCCGGCCGAGTGGCAGAAAAACCATCACAACATTCGATGCTTTTCCTGATTTTGGCAAAAAACGTTGAATGTTGTGATGGTTTGAGGCGAGGTGAGGGGCACAGAGGGCCAAAGCATCATGCTCGAACGGGTTAATCCAACTCTTTTAAGCCATGCGCCAGCTGCCAGTACTCGCCGTGCTGGGCGAGCAACTCTTCGTGCGTGCCGCGCTCGATGATGCGGCCGTGTTCGAGGACCATGATGGCGTCGGCGTCGCGGACAGTGGACAGGCGGTGCGCGATCATAAACGTGGTGCGACCGCGCATGATGCGGTCCATACCGCGCTCGATAAGCTTTTCGGTACGCGTGTCAATGGAGCTCGTGGCCTCGTCCAGGATGAGCACCGGCGGATCGGCGACGGCCACGCGCGCGATGGCGAGCAGCTGACGCTGACCCTGCGACAGGTTGGCGCCGTCGGCCGTGACCGGTGTGTCGTAGCCCCGCGGCAGGCGGCGGATAAACGAGTCGGCGCAGGCGGCCTCGGCAGCGGCGCGTACCTCCTCGTCGGTCGCGTCGAGCTTGCCAAAGCGGATGTTCTGCGCAATGGTGCCGCTAAACAGGTGCGTGTCCTGCAGCACAATGCCGAGCGACCCGCGCAGGCTGGCCTTGGCAATGTGCTTGACGTCGATGCCGTCGTACGTGATCTCGCCGTCATCGACCTCATAGAAGCGGTTGATGAGGTTGGTAATGGTCGTCTTGCCGGCGCCCGTGGAGCCCACAAACGCAATCTTTTGCCCCGGCTTGGCAAACAGGTTGAGGTCCGTGAGCACGCGGGCGCCCGGCACGTAGGAAAAGTCCACGGCATGGAAGCGCACGTCGCCGGCAAGCGGGACCAAGCCGCACGTGAGCTCGGTGCCGTCCGCGGCCACCGCGCGGCCCGACTCATCAACGGCTGCCACATCATGCAAATGCCCGTAGACGCCCACGCCCTGGCCCTCGGGAATCTTCCACGCCCACGCGGCGTCGCCCGTCTGCATCAGCTCCACGCAGCCCTCGTCCACCTCGGGCTCAAGGTCCATGGCGGCAAACAGGCGCTCGGCACCGGCCAACGCGTTGAGCAAGAAGTTGCCGAGCTGCGTAAACTGGTTGATGGGCATGGCGGCCTGGCGCACAAAGACCAGGTAGCTCGCGAGCGCACCTACGTCGGCGAGTCCCTTGATGCAGAGCATGCCGCCCGCCACGGCGACGATGGCATAGTTGACGTAGCCAATCACGACAGTCATGGGCACCATGGAGTTGGCATAGCTCACGGCGGCGGTGCCGGTGCGGCGAAGCTCGTCGTTGCGGCAGGCAAAGCCGGCGACATTCGCCGCCTCACGGTTAAAGACCTTGATGACCTTTTGACCCGAGACCATCTCTTCGATATATCCGTCCAGGTCGCCAAGCGATGCCTGCTGGGCAGCAAAGAAACGCTTAGAGCGCGCGCCCGAGTAGCGCGCATACAGCACAATGGCCGCATCGCACACGAGTGTGATAATCGTGAGCTGCCAGTTAAGGATGATGAGCATAGCCGTGGTGCCCACAACCTGAATGGCGGCCTGAATCACGTTGGCAAAGCTGTTGTTAAGCGCCTCGGAGACGGTGTCGACGTCGTTGGTGAAAAAACTCATGATGTCGCCCGAGCGCGTGCTGTCAAAATAACTGAGCGGCAGCGTCTGGATGTGCGCGAACAGGTCGCGGCGAATATCGGACACCACGTGTTGGGCCGCGCGCACCATGATCTGCGAGTAGCCCAGGGCCGAGAGCACGCCCGCGGCGTAGATGATCGCCGTCAGGATGACCTGCTTGGCGAGCAGTTCCTCCCCGCCCGTGGCCAAACCGTTAACGATGGGGCGCACCATGTAGGTGCCGGCGAGGCTCGCGATGGCGGCAACGGAGGCGAGCACGCCCACCGCGAGCAACGAGAACTTGGCATGCCCCATGTAGGAGAGCAAGCGGCGCACAGTGCGCTTGAGGTCGGCCGGGCGTGCTTGGGCTGCGGTCTTAGGCATGACGCTCACCCCCTTCCAAGGGCGATCCGCATGCGACGGAGGAAAACGGATCATTCGCGCAACCATCGTCGCTGCCGTCGCCGGCGTCCGCGTTCCTCGCAAACTCCATCTGCGAGGCATAAATCTCCTGGTATATGTTGTCGCCCGCTAGCAGTTCCTCGTGCGTGCCCACGCCGTGGACACGACCGTCGTCCAATACCACAATGCGATCGGCATCCATGACACTCGCGATGCGCTGGGCGATGATGAGCACGGTCGTATCGGAAATCCGGGCGATGTGCTCGCGAATCTTAGCGTCGGTCGCCATATCGACCGCGCTGGTGGAGTCATCAAAAATGAGCACGCGCGGATGCTTGAGCAGCGTGCGCGCGATGCACAGGCGTTGCTTCTGGCCACCCGAGACACCGGCGCCGCCTTGGCCCAACTCGCCGTCCAGCCCGCCGATGCGATCAAGGAACTCGTCCACGCACGCCGCGCGGCAAGCCGCGAGGAGTTCATCGTCCGACGCCTGCGGATTGCCCCACTGCAGGTTCTCGCGCACGGTACCCGTAAACAGCACATTCTTTTGCAGCACAATGCCCACAGCGTCGCGTAGAGTCGCGAGGTCGTAGTCGCGCACGTCGCGTCCGCCCACAAGCACGGCGCCTTCGGTGGCGTCGTACACGCGCGCAATCAGCTGCACAAGCGAGCTCTTGCCCGAGCCCGTGCCGCCGAGGATGCCCACCGTCGAGCCGCTCTCGATGCGAAGGTCGATATGCTCGAGCACATCCTCGGCTGCATCCGCGCGGTATTTAAAGGAAACGTCGCGAAACTCGATACTGCCGTCCGCTGGCGCCGCAATCGCGAGGTCTCCCGCGGGGTTGGCGATAAAGGGCTCCTCATCGAGCACCTCGGCGATACGGCCCACACTCGTAAGAGCGCGCGTGAGCAGCAAAAACACGTTGGAAATCATCATGAGCGAATTCATGATCAGCAGCACGTAGCTCATAAAGCCCGTGAGCGAGCCCACGCCCAGCTTGCCGGCGAGAATCATGCGGCCGCCAATCCACAGGATGGAGAGCGCAGCCACGTACATCGACAGCTGAAACACCGGCAGGTTGAGCACGGCGGTGCCAAAGGTCTTTGTCGCAGTGCGCGCGAGCTCGGTATTGACGGTGTCGAACTTGGCCTCCTCGTGCTCGGCACGCACATACGCCTTGACGGCACGCACGGCGGTGAGGTCTTCCTGTACCACGCCGTTGAGGTGGTCCATCGAGGTCTGGAGTTGGCGGTAGAGCGGGCTCACGCGATAGGTGATGACGCCCAGCACGATTGCCAGCACGGGCAAGATGATCGCAAAGACGGTGGCGAGCGGGCGCGACAGCATCAGCGCGTAGATAAGGCCGACGATAAGCGTCACCGGGGCGCGCACCATAGGGCGAAAGCCGTTGCCCACAGCATTTTGGATAACGGTGATGTCCGTGGTCATGCGGGTGACGAGCGAGCTGGCGTCGTAGTTGTCCAGGTTGCCAAAGGCGAGCGTTTGAATCTTTTTGTACTCGGCCTCGCGCAGGTTAGCGCCTAGGCCCGAGGCAACGCGGGCGGACGTGCGGGCATAACCCAAGCCCAGTACCAGCGAAAGCGCAGCGCACACCAACATGTACGCGCCCTGCAGCAGCATGTAGTTGATATCACCCGCAGGCACGCCCACATCGATGATGTTGGCCATGATGACCGGGATAAACAGCTCGAGCACCGTCTCGACCGACACAAAGAACACGCCGAGGATGGCATCGCGACGGTATGTCCCTAGATAGGAAAACAGTATTTTGAGATTGCGCACGCAGGTTCAACCCCCATCAAACGTTGTTCGCAAACGCACGTATTATTGCGCGCCGAATAATGGTGTCAAGTATTCCGAAATCGTTTTCTGCAAGGTTAGCGCCGGCGGCGAGTTCTCGTGATGTGTGTCCATATTCACTCGGAATAATGGTGCGCGAGACTTTTTCGCTCCGGCGTCATCACAAACCTTGACTCTACAATCGTTGTAGGGTTTTCACTACACTGGTACGTAAACGAACCCAGCCAGAAAGCCCCGCCCATGGAACACGACCTCACACGCGGCAATGTCCTTAAGACCATCGCGGTCTTTGCCCTGCCTTATATGCTCTCGTACTTTTTGCAGATGCTCTACGGCATGGCCGACCTGTACATGATGGGGCAGTTTAGCGGCGCCGCCGGCATCACCGCCGTGGGCAATGGTGCGCAGACGCTCTATATCATTACCGTGACGCTCGTGGGTCTAGCCATGGGAACGACGGTCATCGTCGGCCACGCCGTGGGTTCGCGCCGCTTCGACCGCGCCGAGACCGCCATCGGCAACACCATTACGCTCTTTATGGGCGTCTCGGTGGTGCTGGCCGCTGTCCTGCTCGCACTGTGCCCGCAAATCGTGGCGCTCATTGGCACGCCGGCCGAGGCGGTCGAAGGAACCGCCGCCTACCTGCGTATCTGCTTTATGGGCATTCCGTTTATCGCCGCGTACAACATTCTTTCGGCCATCTTTCGCGGGCTGGGCGATTCGCGCTCGCCTATGTACGTGATCGGCGTGGCATGCATCATCAACATCGCGCTCGATTTTCTGTTTATCGGCCACATGGGGCTCGGCCCCGTGGGCGCGGCGCTCGGCACGGTGACCGCGCAGACGGCCAGCGTTGCCCTCGCGCTCGTGTGGCTTAAGAGCCATCGCACGAACATCCACGTTAAGCGTAGCGACCTGCGCCCCCAGCCCGAGGTGCTCGGCAGCATTCTTAAGATCGGCGTGCCTGTGGCCGTGCAGGACGGCTGCATCCAGGTGGCGTTTATGTTTATCACCGTCATCGCCAACCACCGAGGGCTCGTCGACGCCGCCGCCGTGGGCCTGGTCGAAAAGATGATCAGCTTTTTGTTCATTGTGCCGAGTTCCATGGGTGCCACCGTCAGCGCGCTCACGGCGCAAAACGCCGGCGCGGGCAAGGGCGATCGCGCGCGTCAGGTGCTCAAAGACGCCATGACGATCTCGGTGGTGTATGGCTGCCTGATCACGGTGCTGATGTGGCTGGTGGCACCGGCGTTTATCGGCTTTTTTGCCAAGGACTCCGCGGTCGTCGCGGCCGGTACCGGCTATATGCGCAGTTACATTTTCGACGCGATTTTTGCCGGCATCCACATTTGCTTTAGTGGCTTTTTCGCTGCATACGGCAAGAGCTACATCGGCTTTGCGCACAACGTGCTGGCCGTGGCACTCATTCGCGTGCCGGGCGCGTGGCTGCTGTCGAACGCCTATTCCGACACGCTGTTTCCCATGGGCATCGCTTCGCCATGCGGCTCGATTTTGTCGGCAGTCATCTGTGTTGTCGCGTTTACCGTGCTCAACCGGCGTGGGGCTTTTGACAAGTTGGCAGCGTAGAGGATCGTTTGCGTCGTACGACCTCGGCGCCCCTTCCCCGTCCATTGAAAGGAGCGGCGCCATGACCGACTCGCCAACTGAACATACCGAGGGTCTGCTCCGCATTGGCGAGGTGGCGCGCTTGTTTAACCTAAGCGTGGGCACGTTGCGCCATTACGAGCAGATGGGCTTGCTGGACCCGGCACACATCGATCCGGCGAGTGGGTACCGCTACTACGGATCGCGGCAGCTCTCCACTCTCAACACCATCAGCCACCTGCGTGTTCTCGACTTGCCGCTCGCGCTAATCCGTGAGTTTGTGACCACGCGCGACGTGAACCTTATGCAGCGGCAGCTGGCTCAGCAGCAGGAGCTCATCGAGCGCAAGCGCCGCGAGCTGGAGCGCGTGTCGCGCAAGATCGACAACCGGCTTGCCCTGCTTCACAATGCCCTGAACACCGAGCTCGATACCATTTGCGCAATCGATGCGCCCGAGCTTCGCTGCGCCGTATTGCGCGAACGCGTCAAGCCTACCGACGCCTATGCGCTGGAGTGGCAGATTCGTCAGCTGCAGAAGGGCCAGCACGAGACCTTTGTCTTTCTGGGCAACTTGGGCGTTGGGATTAGCGCCGAGCGCCTCGCCGCCGGCGACTTTGATGGCTACGACGAGGTCTTTTTGCTGCTCGATGACACCGATGATTACGTGGGCGACCTCGAGACGCGACCCGCCGCGCGCTGCCTGACCATTAGCTTTCGCGGCACGCACGGGCAAGCAACCCCACGCTATGAGCAGCTGCTCAGCTATATGCGCGAGCGCAACCTGACACCCGCCGGTCCCTCGCGCGAGATCGCCCTGATCGACGACATCATCAGCGACGACCCGGGGGCGTATGTGACGAGGATCGCGATACCGGTCCGCTAATCACTACCATTTATCGAGCAATTCCATCCATTTACCTTAATCCGAATTAGATTGTATTATGTAGCAAATAAAATGACAGCATATTGCCCCCCATAGGCAGGAGACATTATGCCCAGAGTTCAATCACGTCGCTCGTTTCTTCTCGGCCTAGCCTCGATCATCGGCTTATCCGCGTCACGCCCAACAAGAGTATTCGCTGCCGACTCAAACTCATCCGTCGCTTTTACATCAGACCTAGCACAAGACTACGCGCTTTCCCTGTTGCCCATCGTCGACGGATCCGCGAACTTAGAGATCGAGCAAATCGTTCCCGTATGCCAACAAATCGGCCTTATCTGTGGCTATGAAATCAGTGTCACAAGGGAAGGAAGCCCTTACGGTTATTTAATACTTGACGCATCATATCCTGGGCTTCTGAAGGAGATAACCCTCGGCGATACCATTCTCCCGATTTCAGCTTCTCTATCAAACGCCATTTCAACTTATTCCGGCCAACAGGCCACAAACCCAACCGTACTAATTTCGTACAACGATATTGAATATGGAACTTTGGTGCCAGGAACTAGAGACTGTGTAACCAACTATAACAATATACGGTCTGTCCCAATTGTCACCGAAAAGGGTATAGCACCTCAAAGCAATAACCCAACTTCATGGGATGCAGTCATTATCAATGAAGATGACTTGATGTTGCATTTCCAAATAGACGATTTAAACGGAATACCGTTCCGAGGAGTCTCGGAATCATTAGTTGAAGCCCGCACTAATAAGTATGCATGCGTCGTTTCTGCCTTGTACGCTGTATCAATGCATTACGGTCTCACCAGTTCAAACGCTAATCAATTTAATCCCGATTATTATAAAGAAATATGGAACGTCACTGGCACAACAACGTATAAGACCAATGATCAGGGCGTCGAGTACGGAAGCACGATCATCCCAGATGGAATTGTTCCGTTTAAAAGTCTTGCCGCTCAAAAGGGTAGAGCACTTAATACTCAATTTTTCGGTTATCAGCCTCAATTCGCTCAGTACAGAGCAACTATCGATCAAGGGAATATCGGCTTGTATCATATGTGGATCAACAGCCGAAACAGTGAAGGATCCGTCGAGCTATCAGGTCATACAGTCACGGTAACTGGCTATTTTACTGGGCATAATGGAAGCTCTGGCATCGAACTGCAGTGGCTCGAAGTATTCGACGGATGGAACACTTATCCCCGAGCGATTAACTATGCAACGCCCAATATGGTCAAATTGAACGGAACAGTCTTTTGGTAGACCGGATGGCACCATCAAAATGCTATGGCACCACGGCCTTTGCCCTGGTTACGATATTGGTGATTTTCGCTATGTTTGCATCCGTTTCTTCATGCACAGATAGAGCCCGCTATAGCGGAGGAGATGATTACCTTGTCTTTGGAGCCGGCAGCGTTCATTCTATTGAGGGAACGGAACTCGTAATCCAAACAGACAACAGTCCCCGCTACACCGACGCTGGAAAGCAAACCCGGATTACATTCCCCTCATCTGGCCGAATCAAAGACAAGCTTTCCCAAATCAAAGTTGGGACAAGAGTTTCCTACTCACGCTTTGAGTCGGTAGACGCATCTGGATCATACGAGGGAAACGATATCGAAATTGAACAGGCAAACACTATAAGGAGATGTTGAGGAACTGAGCCTCTGCGCAGTTCCTCAACAAATCATTATGCCTCCGGGACCCTACCCGTCGCCAAAATCTGTTCAAGTGCCGCCTCATCCAACACGGGCACACCCAGCTGCTCGGCCTTGGTGAGCTTTGAGCCCGCTTTGGGGCCGGCGACCAGATAGCTCGTCTTCTTTGACACACTGCCCGAAACCTTGGCGCCGAGCACCTTGAGCGCCGCGCCTGCCTCGTCGCGCGTGCGGTTGACGAGCGTGCCGGTGAGCACGAAGGTCAGACCCGCGAGCGGCTGTGCGTCGGCGAGCTCGCCTGCCACGCCAGCGTCGGCTGCGGCTTGCGCATGAGCGGCACCCAAGTCGACCTCGAGCGACAGGCCCGCCTGGCGCAGGCGCTCCAGCACGGCAAGGTTCTCGGGCACGGCCAGGAACTGCTTGACGCTCGCCGCAATCTTGGGACCGATGCCCTCGCACTCGGCGATGTCCTCTTCGCTCGCCAAAATGAGCTTGTCAATCGACAGGAATCGCTCGGCGATGACCTCGCCCACACTCTTGCCCACGTGGCGGATGCCCAGGGCAAACAGCACGCGACCGAGCGGCTGGCTCTTGGACTTGTTGAGCTCGGCGACGATCTTTTCGGCCGTCTTGAGGCCCACCGGAATGGGATCACCCTTCTTAACGCCCTTTTTGCTGTTAGAGCTGGCGTACACGCGCCCCGTGTCCAGGCCGGCAATGTTGTCGACTGTGAGCTGATAGAAATCCGCGACGTCGTGGATCAGGCCGGCGGCGATCATCTTGTCGACGATCTCGTCGCCCAGGCCGTCGACGTCCATGCAGCCGCGGCTCACCCAGTGGAGCAAGCGCTCCTTGAGCTGTGCGGGGCAATCGATGGAGACGCAACGGTAAGCGACCTCGCCATCCTCGTGGACAACGGGGCTGCCGCACACGGGGCAGACCTCGGGCATGTGCCAGTCGACCGAATCGACCGGGCGCTTGTCGAGCACCGGGCCCACAACCTCGGGGATTACGTCGCCCGCCTTGTGCACGATGATAGTGTCGCCCTCGCGCACGTTTTTGCGGCGGATCTCGTCGATGTTGTGCAGCGTGGCGCGCGCGATGGTGGAGCCGGCGACCGTCACCGGGTCGAACTCGGCGACCGGTGTGAGCACACCGGTGCGGCCCACCTGGATGCGAATTTCGCGCAGGACGGTCTGCTTTTCCTCGGGCGGGAACTTAAAGGCGATGGCCCAGCGCGGCGCGCGGGCGGTAAAGCCCAGGTCGAGCTGCTGCTGGAAGCTGTCGACCTTTACGACCACGCCGTCGATGTCGTAATCCAGGTCACCGCGATGTTCGAGCGCCTGGGCACAGAACTCGTGAACCTCGGCGGGTGTGGCGCAACGGGCAACGTTAGGGTTGACGCTGAAGCCGGCGCTACGCAGCCAATCGAGGAACTCGCGCTGGCTGTGGACATGCAGTGGGTCAGTATCGGCGATGGCATAGATAAAGGTGGCCAGGTCGCGGCGCGCCGTGACCTTGGGATCCTTTTGGCGCAGGCTGCCGGCGGCGGCGTTGCGCGGGTTGGCGAAGGGGTCGCGGCCCTCGGCATCGGCCTCTTCATTCAGACGAACAAAGCTGCCCTTGGGCATGTAGACCTCGCCGCGTACCTCAATGGTGCGCTCGCGGTCGGCGCCCATGTGGGCGAGCGCCGGCTCGGACAGGTGCATGGGCACATCCTTGATGGTGCGCACGTTGAGCGACACGTCCTCGCCCGTGGTGCCATCGCCACGTGTGGCCGCACGTACGAAGGTGCCGTTTTGGTAGGTAAGCGCCACACCCAGGCCGTCGATCTTAAGCTCGCAGGTATAGGTGACGCTGCCGGCACCGAGCGCATCCTCGGCGCGCTGGAGCCACGCGTCGAGCTCGTCCAGATCCATGGCATCGTCCATGGAATACATGCGTGCCATGTGCGTGACCGGCGTAAACTGCTCGCTCACGTACCCGCCCACGCGCTGGGTATAGCTGTCGGGCGTCACCAGGTCGGGGTAGGTGGCCTCAATTTCCTGCAGCTCAACGAGCATCTTGTCAAAGGCGGCGTCCGTGATCTCGGGCGCATCGAGCATGTAGTAGCGATAGGCGTGGTAATCGAGCTCGTGGCGCAGCTCGGCCGCACGCGCTGCCGCCTGGGCACGGGCATCGGCCGGTACGGCGGTATCCGTGCTCGCGGGCGTTTCGGTATCGATGTCCACGCCGTCACCAAACAGGCTCGATTGCTCCATAGCGGCACTCCTTCGCTCGATTTCAAACGGATACAAGAGTACCACCGGTCGCAACGGCGCCGAACAGCCCTTTCGAACCGCACCGAATCGGCAGCGGCCGGACCGGGGTGGACAGTTAGTTCAGATACGTATAAATCCTAGAGCTGAATCAGGCACGAACACCCCTGTTTCAACTAATTTTGGCTCCTCGAGACCATGTAAACGTCCCGCTCGCCCTCCCAAGCGGTCGCGCGCGCAGACGTGGTGTAAGAGCGTCCTGAGGTCCGTCGCTGCAAATCC
>URRB01000012.1 GCA_900550195.1 uncultured Collinsella sp. | reverse complement strand
AACTGCGGGAATGGCCTATTTGCTCAATGTGTTCGGCTGAGATCGGAAATCAACCGATGTCCCCTTTGGTGCAAAGAAACCTGGCCCTCAATGCACCAAGTTAGAACCAGAAGAAGTCGCTGCGGGTGACGGTGGCGCCGATGGCGAAGGGCATGCAGGCGATGACCGGATACAGGTAGCGCATGTAAGTCGAGCCGTTGCACGGGCCAATCAGGCACACAGCGAGCACGCCCAACAGCGGCACCCAGATCGCCAGCGCACGCCATGAATGACGACGCAGCAAGTAGACCACCACGGCGATCATGATCCACACATAGGTGGCCGAGCTCATGGTGAGCGAGATAAAGGGAACACGCTGCACCGCCACACGGTACAAATTGATCAGGTGGTCGCACCAGCGCACCACGTTGCTGTCAACCGGATGGAAGTCGAAGTACTTGAGGTTGTCGGGACGCGCCATTATCTCGGCACTACGCGCCGTGCTGTAGACCCAGGCATCGCGCGCGCTCGGATAAAAATAACCATAGTAGTTATTGATAAGCGCCGAAATATAGCACTCGGGATCCTTCTTAAACATCTGGGCCCATACCGCAAAATAGGCATCGATGTCCTCCTGCGAGGCGTACTCGTTAAAGCAGTTCTTGACGGCATCGGACTTGTCGGGGTTGTAGCGGCGGCCCAGGTTCTCGTACTTGAGCACCCGATCGATCGCAGCGCGCTCCTCATCGGTTACCAAACCGTCGCAGGGCGCCTCCACGATGGTGCCGTCCTCCTTAACCGTAGGGTTGACGCCCGAGTTGAGGCCGTCGTGCTTTTGGACGAAACGAGCCGTCTGCTGGAACGGAATCGAGAGGATTTCGCGCTTGGAACCGGGCGTAATGTCGTGCGCCGGCATAAAGACCTTGGTGAAGTACATATTAGAGGCAAGGCAGAGCGCGAGCACCGCGAGAACGCCAACCCAGCGGAAACGCGGGATGGCGCCCGAAGGCGCAGCACCAGTCTGCTTGGCTGCACGACGAGCCACATGCACGTCCCATACGCAAAACGCCGCCGCGATTACGCATGCCGCCAGGGGAAACACCAGGCCGCCGTTGCGCAGAAATGTGGAACCCATGGCGCCCAGAGCGAGCAGCAGCCAGTCGTGGCACGCAAAGAGCACGGGGGCTTTCTCGCCCGCTCGCTCGGCATTGACATCACGACGGGGCAAGCCACATGCCACGAGCTTGACGGTCTGTACCAGCAGCACCAAGAACGCGTCGGCAAAGAGCACGTCTTTGGTGAGCAACGCCGCGTAGTTAGAGAACATCGGCATAAACGCAAAGAACAGCAGGATCGCACCGCGAACCGGCAGACTCACGCCCAGTTTGCGCAGCGACGAAATGGAATAGGCCATGCAGGCAGCCGTGATGACGAACTGAGCACAGGTATAGATGGCAAGACCTGCGTTGGCACTGTTGAACAGTGAAAGCCCCAGCTGGACGCACGAGCCGATAATGGCCGTGTGCACTACGGGATGATGCCCGTTGAGCAGCACGTTGGGGTTGAGTAGGCGCAGGTAGTCGCTCGTGCCGTTGGGATAGTTGAACCACTGGCGAATCTGCGCGCCCGTATCTCCCATAAAAAGGCCGGGCAGTGAAGCGATGAGCGTGGGCGTCCAGGCGATCATAAGCACCAGGAAGGGCCCGGCAAAGGGATGGACCGAGAGCACGGCGTGAGTCACACGCCATACGCGGCCAAAGTGCGCTTCGGAAAACGGGATGCGTCGGGAGCTCAGCCAATCTAGACACTCAAAGGCAAGGTAGAAGGCAACGATCGCCAGGAGCATCCAGCCCGCGCCGCCAATCCAGGCGCAGATGATGCGAGCTTTGTCGCCAAGGACAATCTCGGCCGAGTCGGTGAGGTCGTAGCTGCGGCCGAACACCATGCAGATGGCGAAGAACAGCGACGGCAGAATGATCGATGGACGCCAGGTGTCGCCACGACCAAAGAACACGTAGCGAAACGGCAGCGTGAGCAAGCAGGCAAGCGCAAGCAGCATGACCGCGTCGGTATGGCCGGCAAACGAGAGGAGCACCTCGTAGCACACGTACAGCATGCCCGAGGCTTTGGGGTCAATCGCCAAGACTGCGTTGCTCGACACCGGGGCGGGATCGATGGAAAACGCCGTGGTCGCCAACAGCGCGAGCAAAAATGCGATGAGCGTCTGCTTGGCGGGGTAGCGCTTAAACCAGACGATGCGGGCAGCGTCGCGCGCAGCCGTTGTGGAGAGGTCGGAATCCTTCACAGTCCGAAAGCCTTTCTAGAAACCTGCCAAAAAGGGACAGGTTTATTTTGGCAGGTTTTATCTGGGGAAACGTTACGGTCCTGTCATCGTCGCCCAGCGAACCACCACAAAGGTTCCTGTCCCCTTTGTGGTGGTTTTGGTGGTTAGGCGTCCAGGTAGACGCGCTGGGGCTGGTTGCGGCGACGGGCAAAGATGATGAGCGCCAGGCCCGCGATTACGAGCGGCAGGCTCAGCAGCTGACCCATGGTGATGACGCCGCCCAGCAGATAGCCCAGCTGGGCATCGGGCACGCGCACGAACTCAACGAGAAAGCGGACGATGCCGTACCCCATCACGAACACGCCCATAAACGTGCCCTGGGGCAGTAGCGGCTTTTTGCGGCTGAGCACCTGCAAAATACAGAAGAGCACAATGCCCTCAAGAAACGCCTCGTAGAGCTGGGAGGGATGGCGCGGCATATCGCCCGCGGTGCCGCCAAAGACCACACCCCAGGGCAGATCGGTCGGCTTACCCCACAGCTCACCGTTCACGAAGTTGGCGCAACGTCCCAGGCACAGCGCCAGCGGAGCACCGATCACAGCAAGGTCGGCGATGGTCCAGGCGTCGAGCTTATACATGCGGCACACGATGATGCCGCCCAAGATGCCGCCCACCAGGCCGCCGTGGAAGCTCATGCCGCCCTCGTTGGTGGCAAAGATCTCGAGCGGATGGGTCCAATAGTAGCCATCGCCGTAAAAGACGACGTAAAACAGGCGCGCGCCGATGATGAGGCCAAAGACCGCGCCGACCACGACGCTCGTCAGGTCATCGATCGTGATGTCGAAGCCCCAACGACGCTGCGTGCGGTACATAACGACCGCCGTGAGCAGGGCGCCGACCACATAGGCCAGACCGTACCAGTAGATCGTGATGGGGCCCGCCGAGATCGCAACGGGGTCAAGCATATGGTAGAGGTCGTTGAGCATATCGATCCCCTGCTCCCTACATACAAATGCGGCCGCGGGCCTTGTGCTCGCAGCCGCATATCTGGGCGTAACGTCTATGCGGAGCGTACCGTCCGCAGCTTTCGCATCTTAGAACGGCGCGTACTCGTCGTACAGGTCCTCGGCCTCGCCGGAAGCATTGACCTGCTCAACGCGGGTAACGCCGGGCACGTGCTCCTTCAGGATGCGCTCGATACCCATGGAAAGGGTCAGCGAGCTCATGGGACAGCCGGCGCAAGCGCCCTGCAGTTCCAGCTTGACGACACCCTCGTCGTCGACGCCTACATACTCCATATCGCCGCCGTCGGCCTGCAGGTTGGGGCGAATCTCTTCAATAACCTTCTTAAGCAGCTCTTCGTTAACAGCCACAGGGGCTCCTTTCTCACAATAACGCGGGCATGCCCGCGGACAGGGGCTATGTTACTACAGCCATGTACCCGCTCACGAGCCGTCCATGCGCGCAGACGCGACTTTCACGAGTAGTCAATTTGGGACGGGGCTCTTTTGGCTGTTTTGCCGCCAGCTGGCGTTGGCACGCGCTACTGCCGAGTCTGCTCCCCGGTACCAATCTGGACATCGACGATGACCTGGCGGTAGCTGATGCCACAGGAGTCGAGGATGCGACGGCTGATACGGCCGTCGTCGGTATCGGCATACTTGTTGTCCAGGTAGACGACCTCGCCCACGCCCACCTGCGCCAGGATCTTGGCGCAGTCGTGGCACGGGAACAGCGTGACGTAGACCGTGGAACCCTCGAGATCCTTGAGCGAGCCACGGTAATTGAGCACGGCGTTTGCCTCGGCATGCACCACGTAGTTGTGCTTATCCTGCAACGGGTCGTCGCTCGTGCCCCACGGGAAAAAGTCGTCGTTGAGCGCCGAGGGCGTACCGTTGTAGCCCACCGAAAGGATGCGGTGGTTGGTGTTGGCGATGCACGCGCCCACCTGCGTGTTGGGGTCCTTGCTGCGGCGCTGCGCGGCGATGGCCACGCTCATAAAGAACTCATCCCAGCTAATGACGTCGCGGCGCTTGCCCGACGCGGTTTGATGAAGATCGTCCGACATGGCAGACACCTCCGAAATCGCAATAGTTTGACCCATTGTAGCAGGTGAAAGGTAGGGGCGCTTATCCCACCAGCTCCTCGCCCTACGCGCGACGGGGCTTTTGGTTGATGTGGTAGAGCTCGGCGAGACCCCGCAGCGTCAGCGCATCGTCGACCGTCAGGCTATGGCCGACCAGCGCCGCAAGCGCCTTGGCATCGTCACCGGTAATGACGATGGGCACATCGCCCTCCCCCGCGGCCTTGGTCGCGCGCATCTCGGCGAGCACCATGTCGAGCATGCCGTCGATGCGGGCCACCTCGCCCAGAACCACGCCCGAGCGCATGGCCTCGCGCGTGTTGCGGCCGATGACGTGTGTCGGCGCCGAGGGCTCAACCTGGGGTAGGCGCGCTGCTGCCGCCGAAAGCGAGCGGGCGCCGAGCGCCAGACCGGGCGCGATGACGCCGCCGACAAAGGTGCCGTGCGCGTCGATGACCTCGATATTGGTCGTGGTGCCTAGGTCGATCACAATGCACGGCGAGCCGTAGACGGCGCGGGCTGCCACGGCGTCGGCGATGCGGTCGGGACCGATCTCGGCCGGGTCATCGTAGTGCACGGGTATGCCGGTCTTGAGGCCCGGCCCCACCGTGAGCACGCGCCCCGTGCAGGTACGGGAAAGTGCCGCCTTCCACGGGCGCTCGAGCGCCGGGACCACACAGCTCAGCACGGCAGCCGTGGGCACAAGCGCACCCGGCATGCCCGCATCGGCCGCCAGTGCGGCCATGACCTGCACGAGACGCATGCGCGCCTCGTCTGCCGTGATGCTCGACGGCGTGGTGATCTCGCACGTCGCAAGCGGACATTCCTGCGCCGCGGCCGAATCCTCTGCAAACAGGCCAAAGCGAATGAACGTGTTGCCCACGTCGACCGTCAATATATATGCGCACCCATTAAGCATCGTCGGCGCTCCTTTCGTCTGCCCAGCAGTATATCGCCTACCTAAACCAGTCATCCCAAAATGACTAGCTTGAGGCTATACTGGTGCGCGGTCGTTTGCGAGCTCATGCGGCGGCCCTTGGTAACCCGACTTCCCGCGCCGTATCCGTAACGGCGCTCCCGGGGGAAGCGGATATACGCAAAGGAGTTCTATATGAGCAATCCCTCGAACCGCGCTTCGATGCGCGGGCAACTCACGCTGCGCGGCGTCGTCATCGGCGTCCTTGGCTGCGTGATCATCACGGCAAGCTCGGCCTACACCGCTCTCAAGATGGGCGCCCTCCCCTGGCCGATCATTTTCGCTGCCGTCATTTCGCTGTTCTTCCTTAAGCTCATGGGCAACGCCAGCCTCAACGAGGCAAACGTCACCCACACCATCATGTCCGCAGGCGCCATGGTCGCCGGCGGTCTGGCGTTTACCATCCCGGGCGCCTGGATGCTGGGCTATGCCGACCAGATCAGCTGGCTCGACATGTTTATCGTGGCACTCGCCGGCACTATCCTGGGCCTGCTGGCCACGGCACTCATCCACCGTCACTTTATCGTGGACGCCGCGCTTGAGTTCCCCACCGGCAACGCCGCAGCTCAAACCCTGCGCGCGACCGAGGCCGGCGGCAAGACCGGCAAGCAGCTCTTTGGCTCCATGGCCATCGCCGGCATCTACAGCGTGCTTCGCGACGCTCTGGGCGTGGTGCCCAGCATGCTGTGCACGCTCAATATCCCCGGCGTGACCTTTGCCATCTACAACTCGCCCATGTTGCTGTCCATCGGCTTTTTGGTGGGCTTCGCCCCCGTCGCCTTCTGGTTTGCCGGCGCGCTGCTGGGCAACTTTGGCATCATCGTCGGTGGCACCGCTGCCGGCCTGTTCGATGTTGCGACCGCGCAGGGTATCGTCAAGTCCCTCGGTATGGGCCTTATGATGGGCTTTGGCGTCGCCGTCGTCCTTAAGGACATCCTGCCGCAGGTCGCCGGCATCGTCCGCGGCCTCGCCGCCGACAGCTCCACCGACACCGACGAGCAGTCGCTCATCTCGGGCTCCCTTAAGCTCGACGCCGGTATCATCGGCCTGGGCGCTGCCGCCATCGCCGTGATCATCGCCATCGTGCTCGACCTTGGCCCCGTTCCGGCCGTCATCGTTACGCTGTTCACCTTTGTCACCACCATCATGAGCGCGCAGAGCTGCGGCCAGACGGGCATCGACCCCATGGAGATCTTCGGCCTCATCGTCATGCTCATCGTTGCCGCCTTCGCGCAGCTCGCTCAGGTCAAGCTGTTCTTTATCGCCGGCATCGTGGCCGTGGCGTGCGGCCTTGCGGGCGACGTCATGAACGACTTCAAGGCCGGCGCCGTGCTGGGCACCAACCCGCGCGCGCAGTGGGTCGGCCAGGCCATCGGCGGCATCGTGGGCGCCCTGATCGCTGCCGCCGTCATGGTCGCGCTCGTCACCGCCTATGGTCCGGACGCCTTCGGCCCCGACAAGAGCTTTGTGGCCGCGCAGGCAAGCGTCGTCGCCACCATGGTCTCGGGCATCCCGAGCGTGCCGTGGTTCGCGGGCGGCTTTATCGCCGGCATCGTCATGTACTGGCTCGGCATTCCAGCCATGATGATCGGTCTGGGCGTGTACCTGCCGTTCTACATGTCACTCACGGCATTCCTGGGCTCCTGCGTCAAGCTCGCCTACGACAAGTGGTCCGCCCACCGCGACGCCACCGCCGGTCTTTCTGACGAGGAGAGGGCTGCCAAGGACGCCGCCTTCCAGGAACAGGGGCTGGTTGTCGCCAGCGGCCTGCTCGGCGGCGAGTCCATCGTCGGCGTTATCCTGGCGTTTATCTCTGTTGGCCTGAGCCTGCTGGGCTAAACCAAACAACAACGCACCCGTGCAGAGCGCGGGGTCGGAGACCATCCGGCCCCGCGCTTTTTGTCTATTTGACCCCTTAGATCCTCACACCATTTTTAGTCATGCCGACTGACCTGCCTTCCAGGTCACCAAGCCTCGTCTGACACCTCACTCAGCGCGGTGTAGAGTAAAGACGATAGACATGAGGAGCGACTCGGAAGCCAGACGAGGTAAGCATGGAACTCGATAAACAACAGATCAAGCGGCTGCGCGAGCGTCATCATCGTCGTCACGGTATACGCCCTGCACACAGCGAGGCCATGGAGAATGCCACCCGTTTCCTTAAGCAGGCATTCAACATTCGCGAGGGACGCGCGCCCTATCACGTGATTCGCAAGCGCTTTGTAAACGGGGCGCGCCTGACTGGCTCGCACTTATGCATCCTGATCATTGCCATGTTGATCGCGAGCATCGGCCTCGATATCGACTCGGATATCGCCATTGTAGGCGCCATGCTCATCTGCCCGCTCATGGGCTCGGTCCTTGCCATGGCATACGGCATCGCCACGCTCGACCGCGAGATTGCCGTCGAGGCCGTCGCCAGCCTCGCGCTTCAGATGGCCTTTTGCCTGGTCACGTCCACGTTGTACTTTAAGCTCTCGCCCCTTGGCACCACCACGGCCGCCATCATCGACAATTCGACACCGACTGTGTGGGACCTTGCCGTCGCGCTCGCGGGCGGCTTTGCGGGTGGCCTGGGCAACTCGCGCGACCAGGAACCCGCCACGCTCATCGCCGGCGTCGCCGTTGCGACTGCGCTTATGCCGCCCCTGTGCGCGGCGGGCTATGGCATCGCCATCGCAAGCGGATCACTGTTTCTCTCGGCGCTTTACGAGTTTGGCATCAACGTGGTCTTTATCGCACTGGCTGCCGAAGCCGTGCTGCTTCTTTTGCGTGTGCCGCTCAAGCGCGACCTCAACGGCGACGGCATTGTGACCGCCGAGGAAAATGCCGAGGTCGACGAGCTGTCGCGCAAGGTGCGCCGCCGCATCATTGTGGGCACGGTGATCTTTGCCATCCCCTGCATCGTTATGACGGCAGGGTCTATTGGCTCGGCGCAGGCCGGCGTGCAGGACGGCTACGGCGTCACCGAAACCACACGCGAGCTTGCCGCGGTGCTGCCGGGCTTTAAGGATTACACCGTCGCCGTCGAGACCTCGGCTGCCGAGGGCGACAAGGAGGGCCTTGTCGAGCGCCAAACTGTCGCCCATGTGACAACGAGCGAGGCGCTCGGGACGCACGACCGCCACGTCGCCCGCAAGCTCATCGACCTCAACGTGCCCGAACTCGATCGCGTGGAGTTTGATGTGGAGTAATGCGGAGCATGGGATGGCTCTCGCGCACAGGCGCAAGTCGCGGCGAGGCTCAGACGCGACGCAGGCACATGCAAAAAGCGGGACGTAGTTCACGTTCGCGCCCCGCTCGCTGTTTTATTGCCGTGAATCAGACGTCCGCATCGACATCGCCAGACTCCACCGTAAACGCCGTATCGGTGCTCACAAGATAAAATCGGGTCACCTCAGTATTTCTAATTAGGTAAATCTGCCCCTGATTGCGTCGGCGCGATATATACGCAACGTGAACCGTGCCGAATTCTTCGCCGTTTTCCTTCTTTAATATCAGGATGTTGGGGTCATCCGTACGCTTAAACTGCCCGTCAACGCAGCTGCCGTCTTTGTCGACCAGTTGCCACCGATGGTTATCCTCTTCAAGAAAGGCCAGGGTTTCCAGACTCGTCTTGTCGTCCCGATAGTAACCGTCAATGGCAAACCCTTCGGAAGCGCATTCCTGCATATAGGACGTTTCCCGGCTTATAGCAAACAGCCCTGTAGCGCCCAGGAGCACAGCCAGGCAGACCACTGCAAGGGTTATCGAAATAGCACGGCGACCCATGTTAGACCAACCGATAGTTGTTTAACGGAGCGCGAAACATACCTGGAACCTCCGATATCAGGGGGAACGTCGCCAGCAGGCTGGCGACAACTATATGTTTCTGACATCAAACCATATGGCTACGACTCGTTGGAGATAGGTTCCATAAACGGACAGTGATATACGGCGAAAGGCCACACTTATCCATTAACCCAGAGTTATGGAGGCCGTTTTTCATATTGCGAGACCGCGGTTTTCGGAAGTGCGGTGAAAAACTGAGCGCCGCCGACCAGACCGACTTTTTTAGCAACAAAACCGACGCTCACAAGGGTGCAAAAGAGCCGTGTGCTCGGAGATTCGGAGTTTTTCCCCGCACTTCCGAAATCCGAGTCCGCGAAAGGTGCCGGCAAAGCCAATTACGCAACATATATCCAGTAAAAACGGGTGGCAGCCGGTATGGCTGCCACCCGTTTTTCTCATACCAGCCTAAAGCAGGCATGTTACTTCTTAATGCCGCCCCCAGACGCTCGGCGACCGATGCCACGGCATCCTCGCTAACCGAATCGCAGGCAGGCGAAGGGCTGCGTGCAGATGATGTTGGGCGCACCGTGATCGATTAGGTCGAGCATCTCGGCCGTGAGCAGCCAGCCCTCGCCCATGTTATTGCATACCGAAAGTACCGTGCGGGCTTTATCTGCCATGGTGCCAACACCTGAAGATTTTGAAGATTTTGTCCGTAACTCAAAGAGCTAGGATGTTGATAAAATCCAGAGACATCATGGCTAAAAGAGACGGACACACTGTCCCTGTTTTTCGCACGAGCAGCGCAAAAATAAGGCCTAAACAAAGATAGCCCCCCATCATTGCACTGATGTAATTTGTGGGTGCCCCGATTAAACACTGTTGAGTCACGAGAAGCAATGACCATAGCATCGACTGTATAAATGCCCTTATGCAAAACGGCCGAACTATTCCGACGATTGTGTATTCAAATAAAAATACGTACCTAAATAACAGCTCATGCAAAACTGAAACCGAACAGACCAATACCCATCTGGATATTGATTTTCCACCTATATCGAGCATAAAGGCCATAATAATAAATACGATGAAAATGAACTGCCATCCCAAAAGAATCCCACGCCGTTTGGGCTTATCACAAGAAACAGCGCCCCGAGTTGCAAAAAGATAGACTACCAACGCACAAAAGAGCGCCCCTGTAGAGCACAGCCAAGCGGGGGATCCTTTTGCAATAACCCAAATAGCCCACGGCACGCTAGCAACCATCGTGCCCAGTAGATAACGTGCCCCCAGGCGCATTATTTCAATCGCTTTTCCCAAGCTCTACCACCTCATCACTAGCATCTATTAGGTCCATATCGTGTGTAATTGCAATGACAATCTTGTGCTTTCGCATTTCCTTCATAGCTTTTATCAGAGCTTCTTTATGAGCAATATCGAGTGATGCTGTTGGCTCATCGAATAAATAGACGTCTGCCTTCTTTTCTAAGACCCGCCTAATTTCCAGTTGTTCCAGTTCCCCGGGAGACATTCCTCCGCACCTCTTCCTTTCGATAGAAGGAAAGTTTCTATCGCAAAGAATATCCTTTACTGATATCGGAGTTTGTTCAGCAAACGAAACTAGCTTCTGCCTAAGGAGCTCACAGTTGATTTCTTCTTGGGCCTTACCGTTGTAGGAAATAGTCCCAACGTAATCAGAATTGAAACAACCCATCAATAAGTACGCAAGGGTCGTTTTGCCCGAGCCATTAATCCCTACAAGAGCATAGAGCTTTCCTTTTTCAAACCTGACATTCAAGTTGCTGTAGAGACACTTTCCATTTAATGTAAAGCCGAAATTATGCAGTTCGATGTAATCGATCTCCAAGAGCTCCTCTCCAGCAGCAGCCGAAGGCAATTTAGAGGCATTTAGACGGGATATCGATGAGAAGCAGTCTTGTGCGCTGCTACCTATACCGTAGATTGACCTCACGGCAGATAGCATTAAAGCCATGTAGCTCGAAACAGCAACAAGTTGGCCTACACTCATGCTTCCATGCATTACATAAAAAGCCGAAATCAAAAGAATGGTCACCTGGGACGCAGCCGCAGCAAAGGAATCAGTTGCCTGAAATTTCGAAACGACACTTTGATAGGCGACTCCGGCGTGCAGCAAAGACGAAAAATAGCTATCTATGGATTTCAATGCTCTTTCGAACAGCGCATTAACATACAAAAATCTCTGATGCGCAAGTAGGGACTCCACTTTTCCGAAATACAGGGACTGCTCTTCCTTAAAGGCCAGACCTGAAACAAAAAGCGGTTTTTTAAATGAAGCATATGCAATTGCATACAAGATGCAAAATGTCACGGAAACCCAAAAGAGCGCTGTGGAACATCCATAGAGAAAAAATAAACTGATACCTAGCTGGACAATCGCAAGGAGTACCGTCTGGAGCATCGACAATCCGAAGGACGCCACAGTATTGGCATCTGAACAAATCTGTTGAGTTTTTTCAGCAGACTCCTGCTCAAAAAACAACTCAAAAGGCATCCGCACGAGCTCATCGATTTTTCTTCGAGCAATCGAGAATGCAGCCACGGTCGTTATCCGCATTGAAAGAAGGGTGCTTAAATAGCTGACAACAATATCGATTAATGCCGCGAAACCAATTAACGCACTGTCAATCATAATAGCACCATAAGGAGCTTTTTTAGATATATTATCAACCAGAGCGCTCGTGAGCAGCGGGGATACAGAGGCCATCATTCCAGATATTATTAAGCACAACGTAAAGGCTATAACCAGAAGCAATTGGGAAGAAAACCCAAGTCTGAAATATGGCAGATAGTCGAAGATCGCCGTTGAATCCGCATCACTTCTTATGCTTGAGATCATAGGCCGCCCTCATTACTTTTATACAGTTCTTTCTTGCGGATACACAGCTTGTCTTATTTTCATACAGCCTGGTGAAGGGACAGCCACCCATGCACATAGGAAGAAGTGAGCAGTTAAGGCATTCTGAATCTGAACAAAAGTCGTAAGCATTCCATATGGAAACTTCGGATGCGCTACTCGTTACATTTTCAAAGATGCTCCCATAGCTTCTGTCGGAATATCCTATTTCATTCCAGCATTTATATAAGGAACCGTCTGGTCCAATAACTTCTGAATATTTATTGACGGCTCCGCATATGGTCGGATTAAAGCCTGGGAGAAATGGATCCATGTACCCTGTCATTTTGTAGCGAGACAGACAGGATGCTTCAATCGAAGCAAATTCATCCTCTGAATAGCATGGAGAGTTAGCGCACGTCCCATTTATATCATCTACTGCCGCTAAATATAGTTTTACTTTATTACGAAGACCTTTACGATCAAGCGAATCAACCAAACGATCAATCTGATCACCGTTCGACGGATCAACATTGACTCTTAAGATGACATCAAAGTACGCACTAGCCCTTTTTACGTTATCAATAATACGGTTGAACGTATCGCCGCCAGAAGGAAGACATCTTCTTCGATTGTGTATCTCAGGCGGACCATCGACAGTTACCTGAACGTGCGTAACCCCATTTTTTGCAAGCAACTCCGCCGTTTTCCCATCTAAGAAATAGCCATTGGTCACCATGCTGGCGTTAAATAAGATTTCATCACTTCGGATTCCGCGCGTAATCTTCTCCACAGTCTCAATCGCCAATAAAGGCTCGCCGCCATACCAGGCAATCTGCAAACTTTCCGCCTGATTGTCTATAACCATGCCATTGATATGCTTTATTACCTGATCGACGCATCGGTCGCTCATTGAGCCATAACGCTTGCCGTTCTCATAACAATACGGACATCTGAAGTTACAATTCAATGTCGGGGCTATCGTAAATGAAAGTGATTTTGATTGCATGCGACAGGCCAACGATATCTCTTTTAAATGTTCGATCTCGTCAAGTCCGTCGGGAACCAACAACCCCGCGTCCGTCAAATTATCGACAATTTCCGAAGGGCAATTAGCTCCATTCTCAAAAAGCCCCTTCTCGTATTCTGCATCCAACGCAACGATTGCACCAGAGTACGAGTTATATGCCAGCGTAGGTTGATTCCCTTTATCGATTACATTAAAGCGAGACTGTTTCATTTCTACTCCGTTGCATATTTCAATATTTCAACCTGCCATTAGGAGTAATTCCAGCCACAAAATTTGGTAATGCAGATCCTCAGGCCACACGGTCCTCCCCCTGAATAACTCCAACAAATATGTGCTGCACAGGACACACACGTAGAAATATCTCGAGACGAAGCAGGCATCTGAGTATTCACTGGCTTTTGAATATATTCCATCGGAGCTCCTAGCTAACGTGTATACCGCAATGTTGAAATGCGCGGCAATTCCCGCCCGTGTACACGGCACACATCCCCCAGGGATTACAGCGCCCTTGACATTTTGCGCCCTGACAAGGACACCAACTTGATAGCAAAGCAATATCGTTAGGTGTTTGAGTTGGCTGTATCCAATCCACAATGGCTCCTTTCTCGTTCTAGGCCTAGTTATACTTTGGTCAAAAAGTCAAAAGCTGTTTGATAACTTTTTGTACTAGATGAAACAATTTGTTTGCCTTGTTTAACATTATTTAATATACACTTAGACTGATTTAAAATTCAACCTAAGGAAATTCTGGTGAATGTTGTTCAGCTGCAGTATTTCATAAAGGTATTTGATTATCAGAATTACTCGGATGCAGCAACTATATTAAGCGTTTCGCCGCAAGCTGTTTCAAAAGGCATTCGAGCATTGGAATCTGAACTTGGTCTGAAGCTGTTCGAAAAAAGAGGCAGTATTCTACATCTAACAAACTATGGAGAGGAAATCCTTCCTATAGCATTAGATGTACTAGCTTCAGTTGAGGGAATTCAAGCGTATGCGCAAATCACGCGTGAAAAGATAAAAATAACCCAGACACGTTTGACACGCGTTGCAGTCGGACTAGCACCAATACTCGCAAGCTGGTTCAACCAGCCCACACTGAACAGGCTTTCGAAAAAGTATAAGGGCGGTAAGTTTACTGTTTCCAGATATGACGACGGCGGAACGTGTTTATCCCTTCTACTTGACAGACAAATCGACATTGCAATTGTCGCTGGACAAGTAGACACCAATCTTTTTGAATCACATTTTTTATTGAATGCCGAAGTCAACCTCTTAGTTGAAAGCAGTCACCCATTAGCTAGTCGCGCAACGGCAACTCTAAACGCGGTGGCTCGATATCCAATTGCAAACACCTGTGACATTCGATATTGTCGAAAGAGAATAAACTCAGTATTTAACCATCTGGGCCTTTCCCCTTCCTACGAGAATATTAACTTAGCAGACCAGCAAAATTTGTCCGATTTTCTGATTCATAAGCATGGGATTATTCTGACCATAGCCTCACAAGCGTCTCAATTCAGGATAGGCTATCCAGCAAAAATCGTTTGCCTAAGCGAACAAGACAGAATATCAATCCCTTTTTACTGCGTTTCAAATTCAAACGATACCCAAGCGCAGACTCATCACGCGATAAGCTGCATTCAACTTGAGGCACGCCAGCTCTCTCGATGTTTAAAAAGCGCTGAAAGAGGAGACCTTTCCAGCTGAATATGACGGGCATGCTAATTTCATGCAAAACAGCAATGTATTCCGCCAGAACAGAAGCGTGGGTCAGCCCATGTATTTTGAAGTATTCCGAGAGAAAACAACGAGGGCCTGACAGACTCTTGCCAAATCAGTGACCCACTCACCACCCGCAAGCCTGTGCCCCACTTCCGAAATATATGGCTGAGTATTTGCTCGCTTGAGCACTGCCGAATATCGCGAAACGGCACCGCCGATATCGCGCTTGGGCACCGGGGCCGACACTGGCCCCGGTGCTTTTTTATTGCTACCGGTCTATCCGCGGCGCTGCCGCATGTTGGCCTCGCCCATGGTGGCCCAGACCGCGTTGTGCACGATCCCTCCATGATGGCGTCGGCATGCACCCTGCCGCCGAGCCTCGGGTGCCAGTCCTTATTCTTGAACTGGGTGCAGAAGACGGTCGAGGCTGTGCCGAACCTCAGCTCCATCAGCATCGACCTGAATTCCGTGTCCGGCCTGTCGAGCAGCCACTCGTCGACCACGAGCAGGCCGAACGCCCCGTACTTGCGAACGAGCTTGCGCTCGCCGCCCGGCCGCTCCAAGCTCTTCCGCCAGAGGTCCTCGGGCCCAGCGTCGCCCCTGCTGGGGAACAAGCAGCAGCGCGTCCTGGATGCTTTGCTTCGAGACGTGGGCGGTGCGGGCGATTGTGTTCTGGAAAATTCCGTTCACCGACCTCAACCTCGGGACCTCCCTGGTCCTGAGGCTTCTCGCCGGAATCTCCTCGTTCTCTGGACTGCATGGCAGCCCGAACATAACGGGGATGCGCGGGAAGGCGTTTAATGGCGGTGCCGAACGGCAATATTCGGCTGGGTGGACGGCGGTGCCGATTCGCAATATAGGTGGTGTCGAAAGGGCCTAGGACTCATATGGCTCAGCCCCACCTTCTCAGCGGGTTGAGCCGAGCACTGACCGCACCATTCATTGTCAGCACCGCCCCAGACCAAGCCAGAGAAAGATGGCGCGGCGACAGCCAGATGGCCGCCACCGCGCCTCACACATTATTTCGGCAAGCCGCTGTTAGCGTCGGAATAATTTAGCTACTTCACACCGCGTCCCAGACGCTTGGCGACCGATGCAACGGCCTCCTCGCTGGCCGACCCGCAGCTCACACAGCCGTCATGAGCACGCATCTGGCCGGTGACCTCATCCATCGCGAGCGGCGCCACCTTCTCAAGCTTAAAGCCCTTGCCGGCGCGCATGTTTTCCTTGGCCACGCTGATCATGAGCTTAATGCGGTTGAGCTGGTTGACCTCGGACGCGCCGGGGTCGTAGTCCACCGCGACGATGTTGCTCTCGGGATGCTGGCGGCGCAGCTCCTTGATCACGGCCTTACCCACTACGTGGTTGGGCAGGCACGCGAAGGGCTGCGTGCAGATGATGTTGGGCGCACCGTGGTCGATCAGGTCGAGCATCTCGGCCGTGAGCAGCCAACCCTCGCCCATGTTGTTGCATACCGAAAGCACCGTACGAGCCTTGTCGGCCATGGTGCCGATGCGCTCGGGCGCCTCAAAGCGCTCGGACTTCTCGAGCAGCTCCTCCACCGGTGTACGCATCCAGTCCACCAGCTTAATGAGCGCCTGCATGCTAGCGCGAACCGTGGCAGAGCTCCCCAGCTCGTCCTTCTGCAGCTCGGCGTTGCTCATGGAGTACAGGAAGAAATCGAGCAGGCCAGGCACCACGGCCTCGCAGCCCTCGCGCTCGATAACGTCGACCACGTGGTTGTTGGCCGTGGGATGGAACTTGACCAGGATCTCGCCGACCACGCCAACGCGCGGCTTAGTGCCCTCGCCCACAAGCGGCATGGTGTCGAATGCGCGGATGGCCTCACGAGCGAGCTTGGTGTAGTTGTGCCTGTTGAACTTAGGCGCCAGCTTGCGGGCGCGCGCCATGTACTCCTCGTAGAGCGCGTTGGCGGCACCGGGCGTGGCCTCGTACGGGCGGCAGCGATAGAGCATCTGCATCATCACGTCACCAAAGAGTACCGCGTACACGGCCTGCTTGAGCAGCGCCGGCGTAATCTTAAAGCCGGGGTTGTCCTCGCCGAGCGCCACAGCCGAAAGCGAGATCACCGGAATCTCGGGGTGACCGCTCTCGCGCAGTGCCTTGCGGATGAGCGCGATGTAGTTGGTGGCACGGCAGCCGCCGCCGGTCTGGCTGATAACCACGGCCGTCTTGGACAGGTCGTACCGACCGCTCTCTATGGCCTCCATAATCTGGCCCGTCACCAGGATCGACGGGTAGCAAATGTCATTGTTCACATAGCGCAGGCCAGCCTCGACAGCGTCGTGATCGGTCGAGGGCAGCAGCTCCAAGTTGTAGCCAGCACCACGGAACACCTCTTTGACCAGGTCAAAGTGGATCGGCGCCATCTGCGGGCACAGGATGGTATAGCCCTCCTCGCGCATCTGCTCGGTGAAGGGCACCTTGGGCCACGCGGTCGAAGCGCTCTTGCGCTGAGCCTCAAACGTGTACTTGCGGCTCGCGAACGCGGGGGCATCCGTGGAGGGCGCCACCGGCGCGGCATCGCCCTGCTCGTAGGCCTCGCCCGCGGCCGTGGCCTCGGCCAAGCGCTCGGCCTCCTGGTCCTTGAGCGCTGCCATGAGCGAGCGGATGCGGATGCGCGCGGCACCCAGATTGGATACCTCGTCGATCTTGAGCACGGTGTAGATCTTGCCGCTGGCCTCCAGGATCTCCTGCACCTGGTCGGTGGTCAGAGCGTCCAAGCCGCAGCCGAAGGAGTTGAGCTGAATCAGGTCCAGGTCGTTGCGCATCGTCACAAAACGGGCGACGGCGTACAGGCGGCTGTGATACATCCACTGGTCGACGACGCGAATCGGACGCTCGGGCTTCACGAGATGCGCGAGCGAATCCTCGGTAAAGACCGCAAAGCCAAAGCTCGAGATAAGCTCGGGCAGGGCGTGGTTGATCTCGGGGTCGTTGTGGTAAGGGCGGCCGGCAAGCACAATGCCGTGACCGCCGTGGTCCTCAACCCACTTAAGAGCCTCCTCGCCCATGGTCTGGATGTCCTCGTGGAAGCGCGCGTCGGCCTCAAAGGCAGCGTTGACGGCGGCATCGACCTCGGAGCGCGTGATCTTGGGACCGCGCACGCGACCGCGACCGGCCTCAGCATCGGCCACGCGGTCGACGGCGAGCACCTGGTACAGACGGCGCTTGAGCTCGGTCTTATCGTGATAGGGCACAAACGGGTACAGGAACTCGATGTTCTGCTCGCGGATCTCGTCGATGTTGAGTGCCAACGCCGTGGGGTAGCTCATGACGATGGGGCAGTTATAGCAGTTGCCGGCGGTCGGGTCCTCCTTGCGCTCCCAGCGCACGCACGGCATCCAGATAAAGTCGACGTCACGGTCGATGAGGTTCATCACGTGGCCGTGGCTCATCTTGGCCGGATAGCACACGCTCTCGGACGGCATGGACTCGATGCCCGCCTGGTAGGTCTTTTTGCTCGACTGGTCGGACAGCTGCACGCTAAAGCCCAGGCGCGTAAAGAACGCGTGCCAGAAGGGGTAGTTCTCGTACATGTTGAGTGCGCGCGGGATGCCGACGGTGCCGCGCGGGGCCTCGTCGGGACTCAGCGCCTCGCGGTTAAAGAGCAGCTCGTTTTTCTTTTTGAAGAGGTTGGGGGCCTCGGTCTTCTGCTTTTTGTGGCCGGCGCCCTTCTCGCAGCGGTTGCCGGTAATGAAGCGCCTGCCGCCGCCAAAGTCGTTGACGGTGAGCTGGCAGTTGTTGGAGCAACGGCCGCAGCGGACATGCTTTTGTGTCACGGTGAGGTGTGCGATGTCCTCGGCAGAAAGGATGGTCGAAGTGCCGTCGGCGCCAGCGCGATCGCGGGCGAGCAAGGCAGCGCCATAGGCGCCCATGCAGCCGGCGATGTCGGGGCGCACGGCATGCACACCGGTGAGCTGCTCAAATGCGCGCAGCGTGGCGTCGGACATAAAGGTGCCGCCCTGGACGATCACCTGGCTGCCGATCTCCTTGGGGTCGCGCAGCTTAATGACCTTGAACAGGGCGTTCTTGATGACGGAATAGGACAGGCCGGCCGCGATGTCGCCCACCGTGGCGCCTTCCTTTTGCGCCTGCTTGACGCGCGAGTTCATAAAGACCGTGCAGCGGCTGCCCAAATCGACCGGGGCCTTAGCATGGATGGCGGCATCGGCGAACGCGCGCACATCCATGTTCATTGACACGGCGAAACTCTCGATAAAGCTGCCGCAACCCGACGAGCAGGCCTCGTTGAGCATGATGTGCTCGATAACACCGTCCTTGACGCGCAGGCACTTCATGTCCTGGCCGCCGATGTCCAGGATGAACTCGACGCCGGGCAGGAATGCCTTGGCGCCGCGCAGGTGCGCGACGGTCTCAATCTCGCCGGAGTCGGCCTTGAGGGCCTCGATGAGCAGCGCCTCGCCGTAGCCCGTGGTGGTCACGTGGCCGATGGTGCAGCCGGCGGGGATGTGGTTGTAGAAATCGGCCATGATGACCTTGGCCGTGCCCAGGATGTCACCGTTGTTGTTGCCGTACCAGGTGTGCAACAGCTGGCCGTCCTCGCCCACGAGCGCGGCCTTCATGGTGGTGGAGCCGGCGTCGATGCCGATGAACACGCGGCCGGTGTAGCCGTCGAGCTTGCCCTTGGGGACGACTTCCTGGTCGTGGCGGGTCTTGAACTCGGCAAAGTCCTCGTCGGTGGCAAAGAGCGGATCCAGACGCTCGACCTCGGCACCCCGCGTGTCACCCAGGGCATCGATGGCCTCGATGAGCTGCGGGAACGTGCTGAGCTTGTTGGACTCATGCGCCATGGCGGCACCGCTCGCCACGAACAGGTGAGCGTTTTGGGGCACGATACGGTGCTCCTCGTCCAGGTTGAGCGTGAGGTAGAAGCGGTGGCGCAGCTCGGAGAGATACTGCAGCGGGCCGCCCAGGAAAGCGACGTTGCCGCGGATGGGACGGCCGCACGCCAGGCCCGAGATGGTCTGGGTCACGACGGCCTGGAAGATGGAGGCGGCCACGTCCTCGGGGCGGGCGCCTTCGTTGAGCAGCGGTTGGACGTCGGTCTTGGCAAAGACGCCGCAGCGGCTGGCGATGGGATAGATGGTGGTGGCGTTGGCCGCGAGTTCGTTAAGGCCGCTCGCGTCGGTGTGCAGCAGGGTTGCCATCTGGTCGATGAACGCGCCCGTACCGCCGGCGCAGGTGCCGTTCATGCGCTGCTCGATGCCGTTGTCAAAGTAGATGATCTTGGCGTCCTCGCCGCCCAGCTCGATGGCGACATCGGTGGCCGGGATGAGGGTCTCGACGGCACGCTTGCTGGCAATGACCTCCTGGACAAACTCCAGGTCGAGCCACTGGGACAGCAGCAGGCCGCCCGAACCGGTGATGGCGCAGGTCATTTGGGCCGTCGGCAACACGGTCGCAGCACCCTCGAACAGGTCGCGGGCGCAGGCACGGACGTCGGTGTGGTGGCGCTGGTACTTGGCGTAGACGATCTGGTTGTCGTCGTTGAGCACAGCAAGCTTAACGGTAGTGGAGCCCACGTCGATGCCCAGGTGCAGGTTGCCGCGGGCGGCCTCGGGGTTGAAGATCGCGCCTTCGGGGGCCTGGGCGGCGGCTACGGGCTCAGCGGCGGTGGCGGGCTCGCTGACGACGGACGTCTCCCCTGCCACGTTCTTGGCATCGGCAACTGCCTCGGCAACTTTCTCGGCAGCCGCGGTGGCGGCCTTCTGCGCGGCGTCCACCACGGCGGGCGCGGCCTCACGTGCGGCAGCGACCACACGGTCTTTAATGCCCTCGACGAGTTTGCTCATTGTCTCTCCTCTTAGTTGTTGGACTCGACGGTTGCGGCGGTGTCGGCCGCGTCCTCGAGCTGCAAATTCAATAGCTTCATGCCGTATTCCGGCACGTTGATATCGATAGGTTGGCCATACAGGTCACCAGGGCGCACAAAAGCGAGCACCGTCATAATGCGTGCCATGGCCTCGGGCGATTCGGTGAGCCCACGCTCAAACCAGCGCTGAATCATGCCGACCTCGGCACTCACGACGTAAGTGACGTAGTAGTCAAAGAACGTGCCCAGCGCCAGGCCCAAAATGCCCGTCTGCGCACGCGGCACCACAGCCTCACGCGCGGTGTCGATAATCCTTTTAATGAAGGCCTGGTCGCCGCCCGGACCCAGCAGCGCACCGATTAAGTCGCGGTTGGCCGCAAGATAACGCAGCAGCTCAACCGAACCGGGCGCCGGCTCGAGCTCATCGATGTTGTGATAGAGATCAGGCAGTTGAGCTGCGGTGATGAGCTCAATACGCTCACGGATCTCGGCCAGCAAGCCGTCCTCGATTTGATTGATAAAGTCGGGGATATCGCGGTAATGCGAATAGAACGTGCGACGCGTAAGGCCGGCGCGCTCGGTGAGCGACGCGACATTAATGCGCGAAAGGTCGCCGCTTTCGGCAAGCTCGCTGGCAAGTGCCTGGCGAAGGGCACGCTGCGAGCGAAGGGACCGGCGGTCGCATTTCTCGAGCTGGGACAAGCGTCCTCCTTGTTACTCAGCCTGTGCGCTATTGCACAGTGCGAGTATTATTGCACACCGTGTGCATCAACACGTAAAGGCAATATTTGGAATGTGACAAAGGGACTGTCACTTTGTCACATTATTCGATTACGGTGCGGGAGTTCTGCTTGCGCATGGTGGCGAGCATGTGCTTGGGAACGGCATGGGTCGTGCAGCTGCCGATGGTCGCACTCGCGGCGGCTTTGGCGGCATCGCTGCCATTCTTGGTCGCATAGCTGTGGCGGAAGCGCTTGAGCATTGCAATATCGTTGCCGCCGTCGCCGTAGACCGCGACTTCGTCCTCGGCAATACCGTAGTAGCTCGCCAGCCAGGCAACACTCTCGCCCTTGTTGCACGCCACGTCGGTAATCTCGAACATCACCGGGTCGAACGGAGCGTTGACTACGCGGTCCGAGCGCTCGGCAAGATACGCCTTAAGGTCGCGTTCCAACTCGGGCGAGGTCACGCGGCAGTTGATCTTGCACACGTCATGACGCAAGATATCGCCGATCGACTGGTCGAAATACTGCTCCTCGTGATAACCGCCGCGGGCGCGCATGCCGCGCATCACAATGCGCTTGATGGGGCTGTCCTTCTTAAAGCCTGCCTGATGCATCTCGAACGACCCGCTCGAAAACATGCCGTCGGGCGTGGAGCAATCAAAGCAAATGTCCGGGAACGTCTTGAGCAGTTCCTCGATAATCTGGGGGTCGATGGTCCAGGTCTTAAGCACCTCGCCATGGCTGTCACGAACGATGGATCCGTTGGAGCAGCAGGCGTCGAGTGCCAAACCCGTAAAGCCATGCCCACCGATCGGCAGCGTCGAGCGACCCGTCGCGGGAACAACGTGCAGCCCGGCCTCGGTCAACTCGCGAATGGCGCGACGGATGGTTCCGTCGGCCTCGTGCAGGGCGTTCAGCAGCGTTCCGTCTAAGTCACTCGCGAACATCTTGATCATGTGCATGCCTCTCCTTCGTCTGCACGATATTGTAGACGAAGGAGAGGCATGCTCTCGTATGGGTGCCCCACACCGCAGCGATTGCTCCCGTTAAACCGCAGCGCCGCTCACGTCACATTGTTTGTTGTGAGCGACTTTTCAAGCGATAAAACAACGCCGTCGTCAATACCAGCACCATCAGCATGGCTGCGAATACAACCGTCGGTGTCCATCGATCATACGCGAATCCGTATGCCAATTGGCCAATTGGCGTTGCGCAGGAAAGCGCCATGTATACGACCGAAAGCACCTTTCCGCAGAGTTCCGTCGGCGCCGTTCGCTGAACGAATGCAACGATTTCGACCGACGCAATACTTGCCCACACCATGACCCATGCCGAACCAACCGCAAGCGTGGCTAATACAAGCATATGAGCGCCACACAGCAGCGCGACGAAAATCGGTATGACCCCAAGACAAATCATCACGACATGCCGGTGAATGCCATCAAATGAAAAACGATTCGGCCAAATACCGACTAGGCCACCGCCTGCAAGGCCGCCCAGCCCCATAGCTGCCTCAATAATCCCAACGCGGGAAGATTGCATGCCGAGATGCCTTGTAACAATAACGGGTGCACCAATCGTTAACCCAACCAACGCAAGATTCAAAACAGCCGCAAGCAAAATCACAGCAAGCAACGAGGTGTTTTGAAGCAGGTACCGAATCGCCGACAGAAAATCGCTTTGGCATGCCATGCGAGCCGAGCTATCCCCCGTCACTTCAGAGGGGACATTTTGTTTGAGTGCGGCCCAAAACAGCAGCGACGACATCGCAAACGCCACCGCCGCGATCGCGCAAAGGGCATCGATTCCAAAGCATCCGTAGACGGCTGTTCCGACCACGGGACCTAGAATATTGCTCACCATGGTCATCTGCGACACTAATGCGGTTGACCGCTCGACCTTTTCCCTGCCGGCTATGCGCAGCGTCTCAATTTGAAGTATCGGCTTCAGAATAGATTGAACGGCGTATTGGACGCACAGCAGCACCGCCACAACGGCCGCAAGAGGCAACGAGCGCTTCATGGGGACAAACAGCATCGTTGCAATCATTAAAACAATACCGAGAGCTGCCAGAACGCTCCGATGCCCCTCTCGATCAGCTAATACTCCGCCAACCGGAGTCGCAAGCACGCCCGGTATAAACGCTATCGCCGCGACGGCGCCATATAACGTCGACGAGCCACTGCGGTCGAGCAAGTAAAGCGGGCACGTAAAGCACAGCGCCGACAACGTCAAATACACGCACAACTGCGCAACGAGAAGACCGACGAGTCTTATAGGCGGCGCCGTCTTTGATGCTGACGCGGCATCTAAATCTCTCATCCCGTCCATGGCTTTGCCTCCTATACATACTGTTGGTATGTATTTAACGGCTCGAAAAGGGCAGCCGTAGCCACCCTCTTACATCAATTTACATACCGTTAGTATGTATATTACCACCCGGTACGGCTCCAAACGTCCCAAATTTGACACGTTGTTTGAAGCACTTCTTCCCCCAAATCGAGCCCCACCGCGGCCGCCATCTGCGCCAAACATTGCGCGCGAGCGACCATTCGCTCCTTGGGCTCGAGCGGACGGAACAAAGGCAGCAGCCAAAGATTCGCTAGCAACGATACGGCCTCTGCCGCTTCGCGCGGGCATTCGCACGCAATGGAGCCGTCGGCGATGCCCTCCTCGATCACCGGCAATAAATAGCCATCCGCCGATTCGTCAAACGAGCCCTGATACTGCAACGCCAACAGACGCGAACTCTTTACCGGATCCGCCGCAGGATGCATGCGTGCCCAAAGCTCAATTTGTGGTACGACGGACTCGGGCGCATAAAGTCGCTTGAGCTTTTGGGCGCCCGTCATATTGTCAGCACCGAGCGTCGCGCGGCGGCGCTCAACAACGGGAGCCATCGCCCGATCAAATGCGGCGTTAAAAATCTCTTCTTTGCTCTTGAAGTGATGATAGATAGCGCCCTTGGTCATGCCATCGAGACGGTCAACGATATCCTGGATGCTCGTTCCCTCATAACCCTGTGCGCAGAATAGCTCCAGCGCCGCGTCGAGAATCTTCGCGACCGTCTCTTCGGGATATTTATTGCGACCCATAATCCGCCCATCCGCAACGCAAGTCCTATGCCTCATCGCAATATTTTAACGTTGCGGATGGCAAGCAATCGGTTCTACACCGCAGCGGGGCCGTGTTCGCCGGTGCGAATGCGGATGACTTCCTCAACCGGCTCGACCCAGATTTTGCCGTCACCGACGGCGCCGGTGCGTGCGGCGTTGCAGATGATGTCGACAATACCGTCGACGTGCTCGTCGGCACAGATGAGGGTGAACTGCACCTTAGGAATCGTGTTGACAAGCAGCTCGTTGCCGCGCACGTACTCCTTCCAGCCATGCTGCGCACCGCAGCCCTGGACCTGGTTAATCGTCATGCCGCGAACATCGGCAGCAAACAGCGCGTCCTTAAGAACCTCAAGTTTCTCAGCACGAACGATCGCCGTAATCTTCTTCATAGTGAATTCCTCTCTTTATCAAAGAAATGAATTGCCATTTGCGTGGCACGGGTTTCCCAAGTGCCACAAACCAACCTTGCAGATCAAAAAAGTGCAACTAACAGGTCTTAGCAGGTTTCCCAAGTGCCGCAGATCGGCCTGAAAGAGGAGTGCCGCGTACTTAAGGTACGCAAACGACGATTGAAGGCCGAGGTGCGGTGCTTGGGGAAGCTGCTAATCGAGTCCGGAGAAGGAAGGATATGCGCTCTCGCCGTGCTGGCTCGCATCCAGGCCCAGCGCCTCGTCGGCCTCGTCCACGCGCAGGCTGCCGTGGAAGAGCGCCTTGACCACCGCGGCGATCGCCAGGTCGAGCACCAGCACAATGACGACCGTCACCACAATGCCCAAAATCTGCGAGACGAGCAGCGACACGTCACCCGTGTAGAACAGGCCGCCCTTGCCGGTCCACGAAAGCTCCGGCACGCAGAACAAGCCCGTGAGCACGCCGCCCAGAATACCGCCGATACCGTGGCAGCCAAACGCGTCGAGCGCGTCGTCGTAGCCGAACTTGGTCTTAAGATGGCTGATGGCGAAATAGCAGACGGGCGAGACGATCAGGCCCATGACCAGCGCCGCCCACGGTTCGACAAAGCCCGCGCCCGGCGTGACCACCACAAGGCCCGCAACCAGACCGGTGTTGGCGCCCACCAGCGTGGGGCGACCAGTGTGCACGCGCTCGACGGCAAGCCACGAGACCATGCCCGCCGCGCTGGCCGTCACGGTGTTGAGGATGGCAAGCGCGGCCACGGCATCGGCCTTGAACTCACTGCCGCCGTTAAAGCCAAACCAACCAAACCAAAGCAGACCGGCGCCCAGCGCCACAAACGGCACGTTATGCGGACGGTAGCTCACCATGCCAAAACCGCGACGACGGCCGAGCATCAGGCAGAGAATCAGGCCCGTCAGACCGGACGAGATGTGCACCACGTCGCCACCGGCAAAGTCGAGCGCGCCGATGATGTCGCCGATAAAGGAGCCCTCGCCGCCCCAGACCATATGGGCGAGCGGCGCGTAGACCACGAGCAGCCAAATGCCAAGGAAGGCCACCATAGCGCCGAATTTAACGCGCCCGGCAAGGCTGCCCGTGACGATGGCGGCCGTAATCATGGCAAATGCCATCTGGAAGGCGATGTTGACAATCTCCGGGTAGACGGCACCGTCCGTCGCGGTACCCTCGGCAGCCTGCAGCACCTGGTTGAGCACCGGCAAGCACAGCAGCTGGTCAAAGCCTCCAATAAACGGGCTGGAACCGTCGCCGCCATAGGCCAGCGACCAGCCGGCCACAATCCACAGCACACCCACCAAGCCAATGACACCAAAGCACATGAGCATAGTGTTGATGACATTTTTGCGCCTAGACAGGCCGCCGTAGAAAAACGCCAGACCCGGTGTCATTAAAAACACGAGCATGGTGCAGATGAGCATAAACGTTGTCGATCCCGTATCGTACATTCGCTCCCCCTTGGTCGCATGAACGTTGTCGGCGCTCATGATGCGGCCGAGGGGCAACTGGTGTAGACCAGATACGGCGTTGTTAAACGCTGCGTTGTCGAATGGAAACGGTGCCGCAATCTTGGAAACGGCGCGGCAACGGGCGCGAAACGAACGGGAAACGTGCGAACGAGAAGGGCGCGCTTGGCCCCACTCTGGCTAGCGCCGGAACAGTTCGCGAGCTCGGTCGCGAAGGTCGGTGGCTCGGATGACGCCCTCGTAGCGGTTGATACGCAAGCGCGGGAAGGCATTGAAGAAGCGCAGGTCGCGGCGGCTGAGTGACACGCTCGGCACCGGACGGCTCGCGCGTTTGCCGGCACGGAGACGAGTGAGCGACGGGCGCGGCATACTCGGTGCGGCATCGGCAACGCGGCGAGCGGCAAGCGCCAGGCCGCGGGCACCGTCCGAGATAAACGTCGGCACCGAAGCCTTCTCGCGCAGGGCATCGAGCGCGGCGTCACCCAGCTCGGCCAGCCACGCGTTAACGGCACGGCTACGGATGTGCGTTTGTGCCACCGAGTCAATCGTCGATTCGGGAATGCGCTCGAGCATTGAGTCCGAGGCATCGGCAAGCGACTCGTTGATGCGGTCGGCAAGATCGGCGCGCACGCGCTCCAGCTGATCGGACAGACGCCGCCAGCTCGCCAGCGAGCACAACGCGTCGACCATCATCGCGACCGCGACGATAAAGGCGGACAACCGCACAATCAGCACCGGCAGACGGCCAAGCAGCCCCAGCAATGCCGGCTCCACTAAACGGCAAATACACAACGCACCCAAGCCAAACGCGCAGGCCCAGTACAGGCAGATGCGTCCGTGCAGGTTAAACGGCAGGTGTGAGTAATCCCAAAAGCGAGCGCCCGTTGTTTTTTCCAACAGCACGCCCACGCTGTACTCAATCACGCTGCATACGAGCGCTGCAGCGACAAACTGGCTCGACGCGTCAGGAATTCCGCGCAACAGCAGCCAGCAGGCAATGCCGCCCGCGCCATAGATGGGGCAGCATGGCCCCAGCAAAAAGCCACTGTTGGCAAAGCGTCCGTGGTTGAGCATGGCGCAGACTGTCGACTCCCATACCCAGCCGCAAAAACCGTAGAAGGCAAACGAGAGTACCAGCGCCGAGAGCGGACAGGCGGCAAGCGTCGCGCCGTCAAATGCCATGTCGATCGCGGTTCCCACCGTCTACCCACTCCTCTTTTCGTTCGATTCTTTGCTCGAGCCGTCACTCGAGCCCTCGTTCAAATCGTTCGCGCCGCCTTTGCGCGGCAGGCGGCCGGCGACCGTCTCACGCAGAGCACACCATTTATCCGCCAGACAAACAATCCAAGCCTCACGACACGTCGGCGGCACTGGCACCAGCGGAAACATATGCCGCACGATAATATTCCGTTCGCGCGGCGTCAGCTCAAAATCTTCCTCCGCACGTGCCAGGGCAAAAAACGGGTGGCGAAAGCCATGCAGCCGATGGCTTGGGTCGGGATCGTGCCAGTCATAGAGAAAGTAATCGTGCAGCAAGGCCCCGCGCAACAACGAAGCACGGTCGACCGAAATGCCAGCACGGCCCAAGCGCTCGGCAAAGGACAGACTTGCCCGCGCCACCGAGGTCACATGCGCATACACCGTCACATCGCCATGCTGAATAAACCCGCGCGTCAGGTCCAGACGGCCCGCCTGTGCCAGTTGACGGGCAACATGGTCTACTTCGCACGCGATTTTCTCGGCACAAACGACATCGGACATGCTGCCTCCTTCCAGCGACTCACGGCGACAAGCCACGGCCTGCACACATTGAATAAAATCACCATGGAATCTATCAGTATGGCATCGGACAAAACGTTTTGCCCCACCAGTTGTCGAATTACCGCGCCGCCGTCACATATCAAACGTCAAAATGTGCGAGACTGTCTTGTGCAATTGTGCCGGCCGAGGGAGCGCCGGCGCTCGATTCGCATGGAGTAACCAACAACAATGCTGCTTACGCAAACGACAACGCCCGAGGACGTCAAGGCTCTCGATCGCACCGAGCTTCCGCTGCTCTGCGGCGAGATTCGCCACGCCATCCTCGAAAGCTCCGCCGCCGTCGGCGGACACGTTGCCCCCAACCTGGGCGTCGTTGAGCTCACGGTCGCGCTCCATCGCGTGTTCAACTCCCCCACCGACAAGATCGTCTTCGACGTGTCGCACCAGACCTACGCCCACAAGGCGCTGACCGGGCGCGCGTATACCTATATCGATCCGAATCGTTTTGGCGAGGCCTCCGGCTTTGCCAATCCCGACGAGTCCGAGCACGACCTGTTTGCCATGGGCCATACCTCGACCTCGGTGAGCCTGGGCTGCGGCCTGGCGCACGCTCGTGACCTGGCGGGCGATACGTACAACGTCATTACCGTTATTGGCGACGGCTCGCTTTCGGGCGGTCTGGCGTTTGAGGGCTTTAACAATGCCGCCGAACTCGATAGCAACCTGATCATCATCGTCAACGATAACGACCAGTCCATTGCCGAGAACCATGGCGGCCTGTATCGCAATCTGGCCGAGCTGCGCGCCAGCAACGGCACCTGTGAGCGCAACGTTTTCCGCGCGATGGGGCTCGACTACCGCTACCTGGACGCCGGTAACGATGTGTTGGCCCTCGTCGACGCGCTACAGGAACTGCGCAATATCGATCACCCCATCGTGCTGCACGCCTCCACCGCCAAGGGCAAGGGCTTTGAGCCAGCCCAGAGCGACCCCGAGCGCTGGCACCACGTGGGTCCGTTTGACATGGCGACCGGGCGCAAGCTCTGCCCGGGCCATCCGAGCGAGCCTGCGCCGCGCACCTATGCCGACATTACGGGCGAGGCGCTCAGCGCCGCCATCGAGCGCGATCCGCAGGTCGTGGGCATCACGGCCGCCACGCCCTACATCATGGGCTTTACACCCGAACTTCGCGCTGCCGCCGGCAAGCAGTTTGTCGACGTGGGTATTGCCGAGGAGCACGCCGTCACCTTTGCCACCGCGCTTGCACGCTCGGGCGCCAAGCCAGTCTTTGGTGTGTACGGCACGTTTTTGCAGCGCGCCTACGACGAGCTGTGGCACGACCTGTGCCTCAACGACGCCCCGGCAACCATTTTGGTGTTTGGTGCGTCAATCTTTGGCACCACGTCCGAGACGCACCTTTCGTTCTTCGATATTTCCATGCTGGGCGCTCTTCCCAACATGCGTTACCTGGCGCCGGCCTGCATGGAGGAGTACTTGTCCATGCTGAGCTGGTCGCTCGATCACCGCGAGCATCCCGTGGCGATTCGCGTGCCGGGCATTGGCCTGGTAAGCCGCCCCGACTTGGCGCCTGCCGAGGACGCCGACTATAGCGTCGCCCGCTACAACGTGGCGCGCGAGGGCCGCGATGTGGCCGTGCTCGCGCTCGGCGATTTCTATGAGCTGGGCGAGCGCGTGGCAAACCGCTTGGCCGCCGAGTACGGTATCGAGGCCACACTCGTCAACCCTCGCTTCGCGACCGAGCTCGACCGCGAATTCCTCGACAGCCTTGCCGCCGAGCACCGTGTTGTTGTGACCATCGAGGACGGCATCTTGAACGGCGGCTGGGGAGAGCGCGTGGCATGTTATCTGGCTTGCACGCCGCTGCGCACCCGCACCTTTGGCATCGCCAAGGGCTTCCCCGATCGCTACGACCCCAACGAGCTGCTCGCACAGAACGGCATGACGGTCGAGAACATGGCTGCAGAGGCCGTAAGGCTACTAAACGAGTAGAAAAACCTCCGCAACGGCAAACGCCCTTGCGGAGGTTTTTATTTTCGCGACGCGATTATCTCAATCTGTAACATCTAGGGCCCGAATTCCCGTCTAACTGTTACAGATCTAGACAAGACGTCTTAGTCCCTGACCTTTGTCTCAATCTGTAACAGATAGAGACCTTTTAGCCATCCAGATGTTACAGATCGAGACATTCGAATTCCCCTGAAGTGAAAATCTCGATCTGTAACAGGTAGAACCCATTTCCTCGTCTAACTGTTACAGATTGAGACAAAGCAGCGAGACAGGCCACCGCATCTGCAAGAACCACCACGAAGGTGCCTGTCCCTTTTTAGTAGGTAGAATAACCCATAAGGTAAGTATGTTTCTGAGTTATTTCGTGTTGACCCATCTGAGCGCAATAGGGTATAACTCTACTCAACCGCTAGGGATTTTATTGAGAAAGGTGTTCTCCTATGAGCAAGAACCTCTCCCAGCAGGTCGTTCTCGACCGCCGCGGCTTTGTCGCCGCTACCTTCGCAACCGTCGCCGGCCTTGGTCTTGCCGGCTGCTCCGACACCAGTGCCGAGGCCGACAAGGGTTCCGCCGCCGGCTCCTCCAAGAGCTCCGAGGATACCGAGGCTTCCACCACGCTCGACGCCAAGGCATTCGACAAGCTCGTCGACAACGGTCCCAAGGCCGATGACGATGTCATCGCCGCCAGCACCTGGGCCACGGCCGTCAAGGACGCCGGCGTCTTTAAGATCGGTGGCGTTCAGACCTCCACGCTCTTCTCCCTCCTCAACGAGAAAGACGGTCAGACCCGCGGCTTCGACGCCGGCATCGCACAGCTCCTGTCCAACTACATCCTGGGCGAGAACAAGGTCGAGATCACCCAGGTGACCTCGGACACGCGCGAGTCCGTCCTGCAGAACGGCCAGGTCGACGCTGTCTTTGCCACCTACACCATCACTGACGAGCGCAAGAAGCTCGTCTCCTTCGCCGGCCCCTACTACTACACCCAGCAGGCCATCCTGGTGCTCGCCGATAACAACGACATCAAGAGCGTCGACGACCTGGCCGACAAGAACGTCGCCGTCCAGTCCGGCTCCAACGGCCCCGCCATCCTGGAGGAGTTCGCTCCCAAGGCCAGCCAGCAGGAGTTCAAGACCGACGAGGAGGCCCGCCAGGCACTCCAGCAGGGCCGCGTTGACGCCTACGTCATCGATAACAACATGCAGCAGAGCGCCCTGGTCCGCGAGCCCGGTAAGTACAAGATCGCCGGCAAGCCCTTCGGCAGCAAGGAGCCCTATGGTATCGGTCTGCCGCTCGATTCCGACGGCGTCGCCTTTGTCAACGACTTCCTTAAGAAGATCGAGGACGACGGCACCTGGACTGAACTGTGGCAGATCTGCATCGGCGACCGTACGGGCGACACCAATGTTCCCGAGCTGCCCGAGATCGGCGCCTAGGCAGCGAGCCTGGTAACGGCCGCAACGAAACCATACGGAAACGCATGATGCGCTTTATTGCGGTAAACTGTTTCCTCACTGAGTTGTCGGGGCTTCCGTACACACGGGAGCCCCTTTCCTTACCGGCGGGAGGTCCGCATGAGTCTCTCCGAACTCTGGTCGCTCTATGGCCAGAACTATATCGACGCGCTGCTAGCAACCTGGGGCATGACGCTCGAATCGTTTGCCATCGCCATGGTGCTGGCCGTCGCCGTCACCGTGATGCGCGTGTCGCCGCTCAAGCCGCTGCGCGTCTTTGGCGACCTGTATGTCCAGGTCTTCCGTAACATCCCTGGCATCGCGCTGCTTATCATCGTCGTCTACGCGCTGCCGCCGCTCAAGGTCGTCCTGCCCTACCGCACCTGCGTTATCGTCGCCACGGTCCTTTTGGGCTCGGCCTTTGGCTCCGAGAACTTTATGAGCGGCATCAACACCGTCGGCGTTGGCCAGGTGGAAGCCGCCCGCTCGCTGGGCATGAGCTTTAACCGCATCCTCGCCAAGATCGTGATTCCGCAGGCGCTGCGCTCGAGCGTGCTGCCCATGACCAACCTCTTTATCGCCGTCATGCTCACCACTGCGCTCGGCAGCCAGGTGCCGCTTAAGCCGCAGGAGCTCACCGGCGTGGTGAGCTACATTAACACGCGCTCGCTCGGCGGCGTCGCCGCGTTCTTTATCTCGGCGCTCGGCTACCTGGGCACGGCCTTTGTGGTGAGCCACATTGGCAACTATATCGATAAGAAGGTGAGGATCCTCCGATGAACAAGCATTCCTCCCCTGCACTTACCATGCGCGATGCGCTCTACGAGGCTCCCGGCCCCAAGATGCTCGCCAAGATTCGCATCGGCACCGCCATTTCGCTCGTTGCCGTGGCCGCGCTCATCGCTCTGGTACTGCAGCGCTTTTATGTGACCGGTCAGCTTTCGGTCCACTACTGGTATTTCTTTACGCATCTCACCACCTGGAAGTTCTTGCTTGCCGGCTTTGAGGGCACCGTTAAAGTCGCACTCACCGCTGGCGCCATCGCGCTGGTGCTGGGCTTAGCCCTTATGCTCGGCCGCACCAGCGACATTAAGCCGCTGCAGCTGGTCTGCCGCGTGCTTACCGACTTCTTCCGCGGCGTGCCGAGCCTGCTGTTTATCTACTTCTTCTTTTTGGTGCTGCCCCAGTACAAGATCTCGCTGCCGTCGTTTTGGATGCTCACACTGCCTGTCGCGCTCGCTGCAGCCGGCGTACTGGCCGAGATCTTCCGCGCCGGCGTCAACGCCGTGCCGCGCGGTCAGGTCGAGGCAGCCCAGGCGCTCGGTCTCTCCAAGGCCAAAATCACCTTTAAAATCGTATTGCCCCAGGCGATTCGGTTTATCATTCCGTCGTTGATTTCGCAGCTTGTGGTCGTAGTCAAGGACACCACCGTCGCCTATGTCGTGAGCTACCCCGACCTCATGCAAAATGCCCGCGTGCTCATTACCAACTACGACGCCCTCGTGTCGGTCTACCTGGTTATCGCGGTCATCTACATCCTCATCAACGTCGCGATCAACAAGGCCGCTGTCTACGTTTCGCACAAGACCGGCGCGACCATCATCCGCTAACGCTTTACCATTTCGAGTCATAAGGAGCCGAGCACCATGGCACAGAGCACCTCTTCCACCGGCAATCAGCCGCTGATCGAGCTCAGACACGTCGATAAGCACTACGGCGATCTACACGTCCTCAACGACATCAATCTCTCGGTCGACCGCGGCGAAGTCGTCGTGGTGATCGGCCCCTCGGGCTCGGGCAAGTCGACCATGTGCCGCACCATCAACCGCCTGGAAACCATCGACTCGGGCGAGATCCTCATCGAGGGCGAGCCCCTGCCGCAGGAAGGCAAGGATCTTGCCCGCATGCGTGCCGAGCTGGGCATGGTGTTTCAGCAGTTCAACCTGTTCGCGCATATGACGGTGCTGCAGAACGTCATGCTGGGGCCGGTCGACGTGCTGGGCGTCTCCAAGGAGGAGGCTCGTGAGCGCGCCATGGACCTGCTGAGCCGCGTGGGCGTGGCCGAGCAGGCCAACAAGGTACCCGCACAGCTCTCGGGCGGCCAGCAGCAGCGCGTGGCCATCGCCCGTTCGCTCGCCATGCAGCCCAAGGCCATGCTCTTTGACGAGCCCACGAGCGCCCTTGACCCCGAGATGATCAACGAGGTGCTCGAAGTCATGGTCCGTCTGGCCCAGCAGGGCATGACGATGATCGTCATCACGCACGAGATGAACTTCGCCCGCCGCGTAGCCGACCGCGTCGTGTTTATGGCCGACGGCCAGATCGTGGAAACCGGCACGCCCGATGAGTTCTTCGACCACCCCCAGACCAAGCGCGCCCAGGACTTCCTCAACTCCATCAAGGGCCACTAACCAGCCACCCCGTGGGACAAATCCATCGGAAGTGTTGCCCCACGTCTCTCATGCGCCCTGTCACCTTTAGATTCGAAAGCAACACCTATGATCGGAACTCGCACTTCATCGTCCTACATTCCACATGTCGACGTCGCCCCCGCCGACCGCCCACTCATCCTCGTCGCGCCGCGTTGGGAAGAGGCAAAGCCGTTTTTAAGCGAGACGCTCTCCCCCAACGAGGAGATCGCCAGCGTCTTTGTCGATGCCATCCTTGCTGCAGGCGGTCTGCCGCTGCAGATGTCCATCACCGAGGACATTGAGGTCATCCGCCATTACGTCGATATCGCCGACGGCATCGCCATTCCCGGCGGCCCCGATGTCAATCCCAAACGTTGGGGCGATGATCGACCCTACGACCCCACGCTGTGCTGTGAGATCCGCGATAGCTTTGAATTTAAGCTGGTCGGCGAGGTACTCCGCGCCAAACAGCCGCTCTTTACCACCTGCCGCGGCACGCAGCTGCTCAATGTCGCCACTGGCGGCACCCTGTGCATGGACGTGCCGAGCCTGGGCGCTCGCGAGGGCCGCACGCAGTGGCGCCATACCCACGTGCTCAACGACCCCGTACATCCCGTCGAGGTCGTGCCGGGCTCGCTGCTGGAGCGCGCGCTTGGCGGACACAGGCTGATCCAGACCAACTCAGCACATCACTGCTGCGTCGACCGTCTGGGTAAGAGCACGCGCTTGGTCGCCAAGGCAACCGATGGCGTTCCCGAGTGCATCGAGGTCGAAGGCCAGCCATTCTGCCTGGGCGTGCAATGGCACCCTGAGTACACGTGGAAGACGCTCGAGACCGACTTTAACCTGTGGAAGTCGTTTGTCGAGGCAGCGACCAAGGTAAAGCAGGCCCGCTAGTTCACGGACAGCACAACAGACAAGGGCGCCCCGCCGGCCACATGGTCCGACGGGGCGCCCTATTACCTATATGCTGCCGGCACGCAGCCCAAGGCCCGCAAGCTCTTATTCGGCCGCCTCGCGCAGGGCCGACATCGTAGCCGCATATTGCTGCTGCAACGCATGCATCCTCTCGCGGGCGCCGTCAACGGCATCGGCGCCGCGCAGCGCTTCGGTTACCACGACCGCCGGCCCGTACAGATTATCGAATCCCAGGTTCTGGCTCACGCCCTTGAGCGTGTGCGCTGCCATAAACGCACCTTCGGCGTCTCCCGCCGCCATAGCGGCCTCCAGCTTGTCCATGCTCTCGTCATCCAAAAACTTGAGGGCAAAGCGGGCAAGCATTTCCCCGCCCATCAGCCGAGCGCACGCGTCATCATAATTAGCGCCGATCTTCTCATACGCCTCACGCATGGAAATCATGGATTAAAAACTCCTTTGGTCAAACTAAATCGTAGGAAACGCGACGACATCGGCGGGGCGTGCCAACGTCTCGGCAATACGGTCTTGCACCTCGAGCAGGCAGTCGAGCAACAGTGGGTTAAAGGTTCCGCACTTACCGTCCAGGATCATCTGGATCGCCTCCTTGTGCGGGATAGCGTCCTTGTACACGCGCACGCTCGTCAGCGCATCATACACGTCGGCCACCGAGACCACCTGCGCGGCAATGGGAATCTCGTCGCCCTTAAGGCCATCGGGATAGCCCTTGCCGTCCCAGCGCTCGTGATGCCAACGCGCAATCTGGTACGCATATTCCATAAGCGCATTGCCGACGTGATGGCGGCCCAGCTCAAGCAACATGTCGGCGCCCATCGTGGTATGCGTCTTCATAATCTCGAACTCCTCGGGCGTAAGGCGCCCGGGTTTGTTGAGAGTTGCATCGTCAATCGACATCTTGCCGATATCGTGCAGCGCCGAAGCCAGGGCAATCGTGGAGCGCTCCTCATTGTCGAGGGAGATGGTGCCACTACGCTGGACCAGACAGCCAAGCAGCAGCTCGGTCAGCTTCTCGATGTTCGTAACGTGCCTGCCGCTCTCGCCGTTGCGAAGCTCCATGACGCCGGCCATGATGTCGATGAGCATGCGACTGTTCTTGACACGCTCGTTGTACTGCTGGGACAGCAGGTTCGTCAGGCGGCGCTGTTTGGCGTATAGGCGGATGGTGTTGCTTACGCGGCGGCGCACGACACGGGAGTCAAACGGGCGGTTGATATAGTCTGAGGCGCCCAGCTCGTACGCGCGCAGAACCATATCATCGGAATCTTCGCTCGAAATCATGATGACAGGCAGATTGTCGATACCCGATCGGCGCGACAGATCGGCCAGTACCTCAAAGCCGCTCGCGCCCGGCATGACAATGTCCAGCAGCACGAGCGACAACTCATCGCCATAACGGTCGACCATATCGAGCGCCGTACGACCGTTATCGGCCTCGAGGATGCAATACTCGTCCTTGAGCATCTCGCTGAGAATGGCTCGGTTCATCTCGGAGTCATCGACGATAAGCACCAAAGGCTTTTCGCTTTGGAAGGCCTCAATGGAATCGCCATCGGTCACGACCGTACCGGCTTTTGCCTTGGCACGGCTCAGTAACTGGACAGCGCGGCCAACGCCCTCATCGACCGTCTCGCCATGAATGCGAACGCCACCAACACATGCCGTCAAGCTCACGTGCTCATGGCCCGGAATAATCGTGGCATGAACGGCATCGGATACCTGATGCAGACGACGGGCAAAGTCATCGGAGGGAATATTGGGCATGACAGCTACAAACTTGTCGCAGCCATAGCGCACAAGTTCGTCAGTCGAACGAATACCGCTGCGTATGGCTGTCGCCACAGCACCGAGCGCAAGGTCGCCGGCATGGCGGCCACACGTATCGTTGAAGACCCTAAAATCATCAAGGTCGATCATCGCAACGCCGGCCTTCATGCGGGCGCTACGGAGCTTTTCCTCGTAATATCGACGATTGCACACGCCCGTCAGCACGTCGGTGTAGACAAGGTCCTCTTCTGCAGCCTCTTGCTCATCAATCGGACGCACCATCAGCAAGACATGAGGCTCGCCCTCGACCTTTAGAGGGCGCAGGCGGGCGCGGTACTCAACACCATCGTTGAGCAGTTGCTCCGACACCTCATCGGAATCTGTCAAGGCGTCAAGACTCGACTGACGCAGACAAGGGCAGCGATCGCCGGCGAGCAGGCAGTTAGGCTCGCTCTTAATCTGATCGGCCGACAGCAAACGTACCACGGGGTAGGTCCTTGCGACACGGGCGACCTCGGCGGCGGCCTCCTCGTCGGTTAGATTGACCTCGTGATTATTGAGCATACGGGGCCCTTTCGATAGTTTCGCATGGAGCGGTGGGTTCCAAATGTTACAAGGGTAACACCTTGTCGATGCAGGTAGGCACGTGAATGCTGTTACATTTTTATGAGTTGGCAGACGGCGCGATTGAAGCCGCAAACGTAAGGTTTTGAGCGCATTTGTTAACACGGCCGAAACGTTTGCGGATGAAGCCTGTTTTGTTTTTTGCAGCTGCTAGAACCCCAGGATGCCACGGACAGTCTGGGCAGCCGCTGCCGGGCGATCGCGCAGGCCGTTGTGCGCGCCGGGAATCGTTACGAGGGGGCAATCCAAAAGCTCAGCCGCCATCCTCGTACCCGCCTCGCGGGGCGTGCCAATCGAAAGCTCGCCCAAAAGCACGGCGGCCACCGTTTTCGACGCGCGAACGCTATCCCAATCGGGAACGCAGGTCATAGTAATCCCGTATTCGTTCGCCATAAAGCAACGGCCATTGCGCAGGGCATGTTTGACTTCCGCTTCGGTCGTCCCAGGAGCCTCGGGGTCCATGTCGCCGAGGGCTCCCAAGAAAAGCCGGAGCGCCCTTGAAACCTTTCCAGCCGCAATCATATCGAGCAAAACCGGAGCTGCGCCCATGCCGACGCCTTCGGCCGACACAGCCGGCTCATGCAGAATCGCACGGTCGACGAGATGGGGTTCGGTACGAAGAAGCTCCAGCGCCACCAACGTACCGGCGCTGTGCGCAAGCACATTTGCCGGAGCGCCAACGTGTTCGATCACGGCTTGCAGATCGGCGGCCTGAGCGGCAAGATCATAGCTGCCGTCTGCCGCATCGCTGCTGCCACCACAGCCGCGGCGGTCGTAGGCAATTACGCGGTAGTTGCGACTGAGCTCACAAGCGATGCTGTCGAAAAATGTGCCGTCGACACAAGCGCCGTGCACGCACACCAAGGCAGGAGCATCAGGCGACACATCCGGGTCGGCATATTCGCGACAGGCAATCGTGGTGCCCGCATTCTCGACCGTAAAATCCATGTTGTGCCCCCATCATCAATGCTCATCCAGTTGCACGTCAGCACGGTTGGATGGACCCGCATTGCCTTGCGCCTTGTTAACAGATTAACTGTACCCGACCCGAGGCTTTTCATGGCACGGCATAATGAGCGACGTGAAAAAACGAAACTTGTAAAGCAAGAGCCCGCACCCTGCTTTGGAGCCGATGCTATGCTTAGGCACAATTGTCTTGAGGAGCATATGCCTATGTCTACGTTTTTGAATGCCAGCCCCATCTTTGGGCCCGTTCGCAGCCGTCGCCTTGGTCTCTCGCTCGGCGTCAACATGATGCCGGCCAGCGGCAAAATCTGCACGTTCGACTGTATTTACTGCGAAAACGGCCTCAACGCCGAGCGCCCCTGCCATGAGCCGTACAACACAGCTGCCGTGGTACTCGACGCGCTCGAGGCAAAGCTGCGCGAGATGGCAGCCGAGGGCGAGCTCCCCGATGTGATCACCTTCGCAGGCAACGGCGAGCCCACCGCCGCACCGGAGTTTCCGCAGGCCATCGCCGGCGCCGTCGCGCTGCGCGACGAGCTTGCCCCAAACTCCAAGATCGCCGTGCTCTCCAACGGCACGCGCGCCGACCGCCCCGAGGTGCACGACGCGCTCATGATGGTCGATGACAACATTCTTAAGCTCGATACCGTCGACCCGGCATTTATCCAGCTGCTCGACCAGCCCGTTGGCCCCTACGACGTCGAGCACCAGATCGAGACGTTCGCAAGCTTTGACGGTCACGTTATTATCCAGACGATCTTTTTGACCGGTGAGTATCAGGGCAAGCCCATCGACAACACCGGCGAGGAGTACGTCGCCCCCTGGCTCGCGGTGCTCGAGCGCATTCGTCCGCAGGAGGCGACCATCTACACGGTGGCGCGCGAGACACCGGTCGCAGGCCTTGCCAAAGCAGCACCCGAGGCCCTCGACGCCATTGCCGCGCGCGTCCAAGCCCTCGGCACCCCCTGCCAGGTGAGCTACTAGCGCGGCCGCCCGCCAGCAGCTAAATTAGCCCCATCCCAAATGAGCTGGTCTGCGGGTGGGCTATACTAGCTGCGAATGAAAGGAAGTTAGCCATGTTTGACAATGGACCCGTGCCCGGCCGCAACGACGCCTGCTGGTGCGGCAGCGGCAAAAAATATAAGAAATGCCATAGCGCCTTTGATGAGCGCCTCGAGCGCTTGTGGGAAGAGGGCTGGGAGGTTCTGCCCCGCACGCTCTACAAGACGCCCGCCGATATCGAGGGCATCAAGCGCTCGGCCGCCATCAACGTGGGCGTGCTCGATTACGTAGGCGAACACATCGCCGCGGGCATGACCACCAACCAGATCGACCAGATGATCTACGACTACACCGTCGAGCACGGTGGCACGCCGGCCGACCTCAACTATGAGGGCTACCCCAAGAGCGTTTGCACCTCGATCAACGACGTGGTCTGTCACGGTATCCCCTGCGATACGGACGTGCTGCATGAGGGCGATATTATCAACGTGGACTGCTCCACGATCCTAGACGGCTACTTTAGTGATTCGAGCCGCATGTTCTGCATCGGCGAGGTCTCTGCCGAGCGCCAGCGCCTGGTCGACGTCACCCGCGCCAGCGTGGAGGCGGGTCTGGCTGCCGTCAAGCCGTGGCTGCCGCTCTCCGTGATGGCTGAGGCCGTGCAAAAGACGGTCGAGGACGCCGGCTTTAGCGTGGTGCGCGAGTACGGCGGACACGGCATCGGTAAGGAGTTCCACGAGGACCCGTTTGTGGGCTTTACCACCGAGGCGCCCGATGTGGACACCATCATGGCTCCGGGCATGGTCTTTACCATCGAGCCCATGGTCAATGCCGGAGCGCCCGACATCAAGATCAGCAAGGGCGACGGCTGGTGTGTGCGCACCAAGGACGGTAGCGATTCGGCCCAGTGCGAGGTACAGCTCGTGGTGACCGAGGACGGCTACGAGCTGCTGAGCTGGTAGCCGTGGATGCGCCGGGCTTCGCGATGGATATGTTAACCATCGCAAAGCCCGGCGTTTTTATAGCGTTTTGCCTGATAAAACCTGCCAAAATAAACCTGCCCCTTTTGGTAGGTCGAGCGGAGAGGACTGCTTGTGAACATCCTGGTTTTGCTGCCCGTCAACGACCGTCATCGTGCAATTCTTGAGTCGAGCGCTCCGGGCGAGGACTTTATCTACACGAGCGCCGACGCCGCCACGCGCGAGCAGGTCGCCGATGCTGACGTGATCTTGGGCAACATCGACCCTGACATGCTCACGGCATGCGAACATCTCCAGCTGTTGCAATTGCAGACCGCTGGCTATGACGATTACTTGGCCGCCGGCACCGTGCCGGCCGACGCTAAGCTTTCCTGCTCGGTGGGTGCCTACGGCCAGGCTGTGAGCGAGCACATGTTTGCCATGGTGCTGTCTATGATGAAGCGCCTGCGCGGCTACCAGGACCTGCAGCGCGAGCATCGCTGGGAGGACTTAGGGCCGGTCACCTCGCTCAAAAATGCCAACGTGCTGGTGCTGGGCGCGGGCGATATCGGCGGCCACTTTGCCACGCTCTGCCGCAGCATGGGCGCGCACGTCCGCGGCATCAAGCGCCATCCGCTCGTCTATCCCATTGTGTTTGAGGACATGGACGGCATGGACGCCCTGTCCGAGCGCCTGGTCGAGGCTGACATCGTCGCTTCCTTTATGCCCAGCACACCCGAGACCCGCGGCCTGGCGAACGCCGAGTTCTTCGCCGCGATGAAACCGGGCGCCTTCTTTGCCAACGGCGGCCGCGGCGACCTTGTGGTCGCCGACGACTTGGTTGCCGCCCTGGAGTCGGGTCATCTCGCCGGTGCCGCGGTCGACGTCACCGACCCCGAGCCGCTGCCCGAGACAAGCCCACTGTGGGATGCGCCTAACATGCTCATTACGCCGCATATCTCGGGCTGGTTCCACTTGGAGGCTACGCTCGACAATGTGGTCGACATTGCCGCAGAGAATCTGCGTCACCTGCAGGCAGGCGAGACCCTGCGCTGCTGGATCGAACACTGATTGTTCCGGCGTTTTGCCAAACGCCGGAACCCCTCGACGCTGCGAGCCCGCCAGAGCGGCAATCTGCCTTTCAATCGTCGGGCATGACCAGAAGGTCAATGCCCTCCTCTTTCAAGGCACCTTGCTCACTCTGGCGGGCTCTCGCTGACTTTTGTTCAACCTGCGGCGCTTTGCTGGCGCGGCCCTACCTGTGGGCTCTCGCTGACTTTTATTCGACCTGCAGGGTCTTCAAATTGCTAGAGCGTCGCTAAGTAATTCTTTGCGTCTTCTGCGCTCATTGCTGCGACGGGTGCGTGTGAACAGAGTTTGGCATCGTTGATGACCAGAAGGTCTGCCTTTGCGCGCATTGCTGCCGCAATGATTAAATCGTCTTCGTAATCGCTATGGAGCTTACGCTGTTTGCTCGCCATCCATATGTCACTCAGGTCGCAGGGTACCGGCGTGGCAAGTTGCGACAACACGTCGAGGCAATCCCATGCAAGTGATGTCGCCGCCACGGCGGCATCTTGGGATAGCGAGCCATGCTCGCGCCGATACCACGCCTTATGTTCGCTCGAAATCAAATAGAACAGATCTTTGGACGATGTCGCCGCATACAGCAAATCCACCTGCGCCGTGCATGCATCGCGTAAAAACTCAATCGCCACCGAACGACCACGTCGTGAGGGAATGAAGTAATCGAGCCACACGTTGGTGTCAACCAAGATGCGCCTTGGAGCCTCACTCATAGAGCCAGCTCATCTCCTCGCCGTAGCGATCCGCGTAGGCGTTCCGTTTGAGTTCTTCATCGCCCGAGGGCTGAGCCTTGACCATATCGATTCCCGACTCACGGCAAGCGGCAGCGAACAGCTTCGACCCCTGATCCATGAGCTCGAGCTTACGTTTAGCGGCCTTTTCGCGCTCGCGCTGTTCCGCCCGGACACGACTGGGCAGCAGGATATCCTCGAGCGCACCGGGGCGATCGGCCAGCGACGCTGCAAGCTGCCAGAGCGCTCGCACCGCTTGGCTCGGCGTCATACCGGCCCTGGAGAGAGCGGCGTCCCCGCTCCTTTTAAGATCGGCATCGAGACGTACGTTGATCTGAGCGGCTGTTGTGGTCATGACCCCTCCTTAATACTTTAAAATCATCATAAAACTCTATGGTAGATACGTAAAGCACGTATAGCATTTATTAGCATTAGCCGCACTCTGTGCACAAAAAGCCGCCGAGGTGCACTGCACCTCGGCGGCCACGTACCACCGATCTAGCTCGGTTTCACCCTTTGCATTTGCCCAGATAAAACCTGCAAAATAAACCTGTCCCTTTTAGCAGGTTTTAGAGCTCCACGCTTTCGGCGCCGTTGATGGTTAGGTTTCGCTCGTAGAAAGCCGTGAGGGCGCGGATGGCGTACATCACGTCGCGCACGCCGCCGGTCTCGTAGCTCGAGTGCATGGCCAGCTGCGGCAGGCCCACGTCCACGGCATGCATGCTCGCCTGCATATTGGACAGATTGCCGAGCGTGGATCCGCCGGCCATATCGCTCTTGTTGGCGAAGGCCTGCGTGGGCACGTCGGCGTCATCGCAAATAGCTTGGAACACCGCGCGGCTAAAGGCATCGGTACAATAGTGCTGGTTGGCTGCCTCCTTGATGACGATACCGCCGTTGAGCACCACCTGGCTGCGGGCGTCGCACTTCTCGGCGTGGTTGGGGTGCACGGCATGCGCGTTGTCGCAGCTCACGAGCATCGATGCGGCAAGGGCGCGATGATACGACTCGTCGTCAAAGCCCAGCGATCCGTTAATGCGGCGCAGCGCGTCGGCCAAGAACGTCGACATGGCGCCCTGCTTGGTCTCGGAGCCAACCTCCTCATTATCAAAGCAGCAAAAGACCGAAACGTCGTGCGCGTTCTCGGCACCCAAAAATGCCTGCAGCGAGGTATAGGCGCAGGCCAGGTCGTCGAGCTTGGGCGTCGAGATAAACTCGTCGGCCCAGCCCCAAATGCACGCATCCTGACGATTGACCAGGAACAGATCGCGGCCCAGAATCTGATCGGGCTCAACGTCCAGCTCGTCGGCGATCAGAGCATCAAAGTCGCCCTGCTTAAGCTCGCCAGCGCTGATGAGCGGGCACAGGTCGACGGCTCGGTTGGGAGCAAAGCCCTCGTTAACGCCGCGGTTCATGTGGATGGCAAGGCTCGGAATGATAGCGACCTCGCGCTCGGTGGCAAGCAGACGGCTCTCAATACGGTCGCCTTCGCGTACCAACACGCGGCCCGCGAGCGCCAGCGGGCGGTCGAACCAGGTGTAGTCGATCATGCCGCCGTAGGCCTCGGTGTTCAGGCGCAGCGTCTCGCCTGCGCCGTCGAGCTCGGGCACGGCCTTGACCTTAAACGTCGGCGAATCGCTGTGCGACGCCGTGAGCTGAAAATGATAGTCACCGGCAACGCCGTCCTCGCCCCACGTCGCGGTCAGGTCCTCGCCCACCTTAAAGGCAATAACGCTCGAGGTATTGCGCTGCGTGTAATAACGCCCGCCCGGCTCGATGTCCCACGCCGCGTTCTCGGGCAGGTAGGTAAAGCCCGCCTCGTCGAGCTCGGCCATAATGGTCGCCGCCGTATGGAACATGCTGGGACATGCCTCGATAAAGTCGATGAGGTCGTTGGCGGCCTCGATATCGTCGGCCGTCACATGCGCGCGCTCGGGCGTTTCCTGATCCGTCATGCTCTCCCCTTTCGCTGGGTTGATGGTCCCCTCCAGCATACCCCGCCACGCCAGCGCCGCACTCTTCATTCCATGTTTAATCCCGCGCCGCTCACCAAGTTGAGCCATCATGCCCGCGCTCCTTTTGCGACAATTACGCTAACAGGACGAGAGGAGCCGTCATGAAGCCACGTAACATTGCCATCGCCTGCGGTGTCGCGGGAGTCGCCGTCGGCCTTGCCGCTGCCACCGGTATCGTTTACCGCAAGCAAATCAAGTCCGCCGCGTCGCTCAAACGCTTGACCGGCTACGCGGATAGCTATGACCTGTACGCAATCGACATCGCCTACGACTACGATCTTGATCGCATCATCGCCGCTGGCGTGCGCGACGACCAGGCCTACATCGATGCCGTGGTGGCGCAGGTGTTGCCCGGCGTGCCGGCACATGTCCAGGCGCCCCAGTTTGCCTGCAGCGCTTTTGTCGCCGTAGATGCCGAAGGCCGCGTGCGCACCGGTCGCAATTACGACTTTAAGGACGACACCTCGGCGCTGCTGGTGCGCAATCACCCACGCGGCGGCTATGCCTCCATCGGCTTTGCGGCCCTCAATAACCTGGGCGCCAACACTCCACTTGGCTCCGTCGCCGGACGCGTCGCGGCGTTGATGGGCCCGTTTGCCCAGCTCGACGGCGTCAACGAATGCGGCGTGTCCATTGCCGTACTCACTCTGGATTCCAAGCCCTGTGACCAGGACGCGCAACGCCCCGTCATCAATACCTCGCTCGCCATCCGTCTGGTGCTCGACCGCGCGGCCACCACGCAGGAGGCCGTCGACCTGCTTTCTGCCTACGACATGCACGCCATGGCCGGACGCGACTATCACTTCTTTATCAACGACGCCGCCGGTGACGCGCGGGTGGTGGAGTGGGATCCGCGCGATCCCGACCGTACATGCAAGGCGACGCCCGTACGCCAAGTCACGAACTTCTACGCCTGCTATGGTGACGAGGTGCTCCCCAACCAAAAGAACGGCGAGCTGGGCCATGGTAAAGAGCGCGCCGTCGCAATCGCCGGTGTCCTTGACGCCCATGCCGGCGCCCAAGATGAGACAGTCGCTTGGAAGGCCCTACGCGCTGCAGCGCAAGAGCCCAATCCGGAAGACATCACCAGCAACACGCAGTGGTCGGTCGTCTTTGACAACACCGAGCCCGCTGCCGCCATCACGCTGCGCCGCCACTGGGGCGACGTCGACGTCTTCGCACTGTAAGGAGCCAGGCCCATCGACCTTACGCTCGCCTGACGTTGCTTACATTTCTATACGCTTGAGCTAACACGTTTTGCCCCCGTATCAACAGTGTGCGGGGGTAAACTTATGCGCAAGTTATAACTTGCCCGGAAGGATTCATCATGCTCAGGATCGGTCTTCTTACTAGTGGCGGCGACTGCCAGGCGCTCAACGCCACCATGCGCGGCATCGTCAAAACGCTCATGACCAATAGCGAAGAGCCTATCGAGATCTACGGTTTTGAGGACGGCTACCAGGGCCTTATCTACAGCAGGTTCCGCGTCATGTCGCCCGCCGATTTTAGCGGCATCCTCACCCGCGGCGGCACCATCCTGGGCACGAGCCGCACACCGTTCAAGCGTCTGGACATTCCCGAGGCCGATGGCGTCGAGAAGGTGCCGGCGATGGTCCACACCTATCACAAGCTGCAGCTCGACTGCCTGTTTATGCTGGGCGGCAACGGCTCCACCAAGACCGCCAATCGCCTGCGCGAAGAGGGCCTCAACGTTATCTCCCTGCCCAAGACCATCGATAACGACACCTGGGGCACCGAGCTGACGTTTGGCTTTACGAGCGCCATCGACGTCGCCACCAAGTGCATCGACGACATTCACACCACCGCCTCGAGTCACGGCCGCGTGTTCGTTATCGAGATCATGGGCCACAAGGTTGGCTGGATCCCGCTGTACGCCGGCGTCGCGGGCGGCGCGGATGTCATCTTGATTCCCGAGATCCCCTACGACATGGACAACGTCATCAAGACCATCGAGCATCGTATGGAGACCGGCAGCCGCTTTACCATCGTGGCCGTCGCCGAGGGCGCCATCTCCAAGGAGGACGCGGCGCTGCCCAAGAAGGAGTACAAGAAAAAACTCGCCGGACGTACGAGCCCGTCGATCGTCTACGACATCGCCAAGGAGATCGAGGCCAAGACCGGTCGCGAGACCCGCGTCGCCATCCCCGGCCACACGCAGCGCGGCGGCCAGCCCGACGCCCAGGACCGCATCTTTGCGACCCAGTGCGGCGTCGAGGCGGCACTGGGCTGTCTACGCGGCGAGTTTGGCTACATGATCGCCCTGCGTGACGGCAAGATGTGCCACATGCCGCTCGAGGAAGTCGCCGGCAAGCTCAAGTATGTCGACCCCCAGAGTGATCTGGTGCGCGAGGCCAAGGCGCTGGGCATCAGCTTCGGCGACGAATAGCCTCGGCCGAAACTGCTCTCATCGGAGACCCCAGGGCTTACCTCCCAAATCGTCCTCGGACATGTCAGGATCCCGCCGTGCGCTTCGCGCGGCGGGATCCTTCCGTCCTGCGGAAAGATTTGGGAGGTAAGCCCTGGGGCCTCCTACGGTGACTGGGGAGGCCGAGACTATTCGTCTTCTTGCTGCGGGTGCCTGGGGTAGGATGCGGCGTGCATTTTTGGGAGTATTCAGCAGCCGAGGGTGCCTGCATACTGGATTTTGGGCGAGAGACAGGCGCCGCGGGCCGCATTCTGCAAAAAAATGAGCGGTCCTCGAGGCGCCGGAGCTCAAAGTCAGGCTTTCAATGCGCTTTTGTGCGCCCGCTCCCGCACTCGCGGACTCCGGGATGCTGAATTCTCCGGAATTTTCACGCCGCCCCCTGGGGTACCCGCGGGCAAAAAGCAACCGCCCCGCCGAAATATGCAATCGGCGGGGCGGTTTATGCAAAAATGCGGTTGTGGTACATTACAGCTCGCTACAGCTTGAATCCCAGGCAGGTTACTCGGCGCTCTTGAGGGCGCCGACCATGTCGATCTTGTTGAGCGTTCGGTTGGTGGCGAGGTTGACGATAAACGTAAAGCCAAAGGAAAGCACCACGGCGAGCACGTAGCTTAGCGGCTCGACTTCGACGTCAAAGTACAGCGACGGCATCTGCAAAATGTACGTAAAACTCTCGGCCAGCAAGCCGCCCAGTGGCACGCCCAGCGCGGCGCCAATTGCCGTGAGGATCAACGTCTCCTTGTTGACGTAATGGTGCACCTCGCCACGGCGGAAACCCAGCACCTTGATGGTCGCCAGCTCGCGTTCGCGCTCGGAGATATTCGTGTTGGACAGCGTAAACACCACCACAAACGACAGGCACGCCGCCATAAAGGTCACGAGCACCACGACGGAATTGATAATAGTGAAGTTCGCCTCAAAGTTCTCCCAATGCTCGGCCGTGCTCGAAATCGAAAGCCAGCCGTCACTCTTAAGCTTCTTGCTAAACGCAATCTGGTCGGCCGACGAACCCTTGAGCAGCGCAAAGATGCCATTGAGGCGAACGCTGCGCCCAAACGCGCGCTCATAGGTGCTCTGCGTCATGTAAAGCGTGTTGCCCAGATAGTTAAGCGAAATGTCGCTGACTTTGACCTTGGCGACGTTAAGCGACGAATCTTGGACCTGCGCCGTGTCGCCCGGCTGAATCCCGAGAACCAGCTGTGAACTCTTGCTCAGATACACGTCTCCGTCACGCAAAGACAGCGGCTCTTTGGACTCATCCTCGAGACGCACGTAGTCGTCCAGGTCGTTCGTGCGGTCATCGGGCACCACGATCAGCTGCACGGTCTCGCTCTTTCCGCCAAACGTAAAGGTAACGTTGTCGGTCATGATCGGCAGCGTCGAAGACACCGTCACGTTAGAATCCTTGGCCGCGCTGCGCTCATCCAATGCCGCGCACGTCTGCGAAAAATCGTCGGGATTGGCAACCGCCAGCAAGTCATAGCGCGTGATATGCCCATACTGCTTGGGCGAAAGCGCGACCGACGTGTCGCGAATACCCATACCGCAGATCACAAGCGCGGTGCAACCCGCGATACCGAAGATGGTCATAAAGGCACGCTTTTTGTAGCGGAACAGGTTACGTGCTGCCACCTTGTTTAAGAAGCCCATGCGGCGCCAGATAAAGCCGATGCGCTCGAGCAGAATGCGCGAGCCGGCGCGCGGAGCCTTGGGGCGCATGAGCGAGGCAGGGGTCTCGGCCATCTCGTGGCGGCAGGCGATAATCGTGGCGCCCACCACGCCCACGGCAAACAGCGCCACCGACACAATCGACGACACAATGTCGTACGAAAGCAGCATCTGGGGCAGCGAGTACATGTCGTCGAACACCGTAAACAGGAACAGCGGCAGGCCCACAAATCCGATGATATTGCCGAGCACGCCGCCGATCAGACAAGCCCACAGCGCATAGTCCACGTATTTGGACAGGATACGTCCGCGCGAATAACCGAGCGCCTTATACAGGCCGATGAGCGTGCGCTCCTCCTCGACCATACGCGTAGCGGTGGTAAGGCTGATGAGCACGGCGACGATAAAGAAGATGAACGGGAACACCGTGGCGATAGCCTCAATTGACGAGCTATCGCTCTCCACGCTCGAGTAGCTTGCGATATTGCCGCGGTCCTGGATGTACCAGGTGCATTCACCAAGGTCAGAGAGCTCGGCGTGGGCATCGGCAAACTGCTGGTCGGCGGCGGCACGGCGCTGGTCCAGGTCGGCTTGCGCCTGCGCACGCTCGTCGCTGCCCTCGGCCATGCGATTGATGTTGTCCTGCTCAATCCCAAAGAGCATATTCGCCTGGCGCTCGGCCGCATCCAAGCTTGCCGGCGTGTCGACCGTCAGTTCCTGAGCGCGCGCCTTCTCACGCTCCTCGCGGATCTTCTCGATATTGCCCTTGACCTCATTGATCTTTGCCGTATAGGAATCCGAATAGGAGTTGAGGCTCTTGGCTCCCTCGACGATCACGTGGACCGCGGAGTAGGAAGAAGATGTCGCGGCGTCCTCGCTCACATAGAACTTATAGTCCGCCGCCGAAGCAGCGCGAAAGGCGTTGACTGTCGAGTCAGAACTTACATCAGTGGGGTCGAGGACCTCAGCCGTAATGGTGTAATCGCCCGCGGCAAACTGGTCCTTGGCGCTTTGATTGGACGAGCTCGCGTCATTGGCGGCAAAACTCACCGTATCGCCGATTTTCTTGCCCGATGCCTTCAGGAACTTCGAAGTCACCGCGACTTCATCGGCGCTCTCGGGCAAATCGCCGTTCACGAGCACCGGCTGATCGATGTTCTCCTTGGAGAGACTCTGCACGACCACGCGCTCGCGCGTTGTACCCACGGCGGTGTAGGCGGTCTCGGTGTAGATGCCCTCGGCCGTTTCGACGCCATCGACCTCTTGTATGGCGTCGAGATCATCGTCAGTCAGGCCATAGGTCGACTGCACGTTAATGTCATAGACATTTTGCTGGTCGAAGTAGGCATCAACCGAATCACACAGGTCCTCGCAACCCGCCTTAAGGCCGCACATCACGCTCACGCCAAGCGCGGTGATGACCACGATTGACAAGAAGCGCTTAAGACTGCCTCGGATTGTGCGGTAGATGCCACGGCGAAAAACCGTCGGCACCATATCGTTTGAGCTTTGGGCAGTGCGGTAGGTCGTAAAATCCTGCTCGCGCTCCGTGTTCTGCGCGTCGCGGCGTAGGCTGTTTTGGCGGTCTTGGTCCATGGGCGCTACCACTCGATCGTCTCGATAGGCACGGGATTTTGCTGGACCGTCTCGCTCTCCACGCGACCGTTCTTAAAGCGGATCAGGCGATCGGCCATGGGCGCCAGCGCGGAGTTGTGGGTGATGATGATGACCGTAATGCCCTGCTTGCGGCAAGTGTCCTGCAGCAGCTGCAAGATCTGCTTGCCGGTTTTATAGTCAAGTGCGCCCGTGGGCTCGTCGCACAAAAGCAGCTTGGGGTTCTTTGCCAGTGCGCGGGCAATGGACACGCGCTGCTGCTCGCCGCCCGAAAGCTGCGCGGGGAAGTTGGCGAGGCGCTCACCCAAGCCAACCTGGCAAAGCGTTTGCTCGGCATCGAGCGAATCAGGGCAGATTTGCGCCGCAAGCTCAACATTTTCGAGCGCCGTCAGGTTGGGGACCAGATTGTAGAACTGGAAGACAAAGCCGACGTCGGCGCGGCGGTATTCCACGAGCTGCGCCTCGTTAGCGGAGCTCACATCGCGCCCGTCCACCGTCACGGTGCCGGAAGTCGCCGTATCCATGCCGCCCAGAATGTTGAGCGCCGTGGTCTTGCCGGCACCCGAAGCACCCAAAATGATGGCGAGCTCGCCGCGCTCGACCGTAAAGCTCGCGCCGTCGAGTGCGTGAATGCGGGCGTCGCCCTCGCCGTATGCCTTGATGACGTCTTTGAATTCGATATAAGCCATCGATCGGTTCCCATCTGGTCGGATAACTCTTTAGTATTACCCATTTCGCACCGACTAAAAAGGGACGGGTTTATTTTGGCAGGTTCTATATGGGGAAACGGCAGCTATAGATGAGGCGCCGGGGAGGCAGAGAAATCATCGATGGGGTCAGGCCGACCGCCAAACACAACGCACGCATCTCAATCTGTCAGCCAAATCATTCGAACAGCTGTTCGTTTCTATGATATGATTCAGCTATCTAAGCAGGCCAATACGCAGAAAGGCGGCCAACATGGCGTTCGACTTTAAGAAGGAATGCAAGGAGCTCTACAGACCTGCGAGCAAGCCGAGTATCGTAACTGTCCCGCCTATGAGCTACGTTGCCGTTCGCGGAAAGGGCGACCCAAATACCGAAGGTGGCGAGTATCAAAATGCCCTGCCGCTGCTTTACGGCATCGCCTATACCGTCAAGATGTCAAAGAAAGGCTCAAGGAGTATCGAGGGCTATTTCGACTTTGTGGTACCGCCGCTCGAGGGCTTCTGGTGGCAAGACTCCCCGAGCGGCGACATCGATTATGTACGCAAGGACGATTTCAACTTTATCTCGTGCATCCGCCTGCCCGATTTCGTCACTCAGGATGACTTTGACTGGGCAGTCGCGGAAGCCACGACCAAAAAGAAACTGGACTTTTCCGCCGTCGAACTGCTTAAAGTTGACGAGGGTCTCTGCGTTCAATGCATGCACACCGGGCCCTACGACAACGAACCGGCGACCGTAGACGCTATGCATGAATACGCGACCGAGCTGGGCTATGTCCCCGACCTCTCAGACACCCGTTTACATCACGAAATCTATCTCTCCGATCCACGCAAATGTGCACCGGAGAAACTTAAGACTGTGGTTCGTCATCCTATCAAGCGCGCTGAATAGCGTGGAGCGTCATTTCACGCGCTAGGTTTTAAGCCAGCCAACCAGCCGCCTCCTGGGCCGTCCGGTAATTATCTTGACGCGGCCCGTCGCATCTTATAAGTTTGTTTTGCTAAAGCTGGAAAGCCTCTCAACGATGCGCAACTCCAGCTCTTTTTCTATCAAGAGGCTTAAATGAAATACCAGAAGTCGTGGATATCCATCAACGAACAGATGGCACTATTGACAGAAAACAAGGGTCTTAAGTGCTCTGATCAAAGCGAACTCGAGCGAGCTTTGGTCGAAGTCGGCTACTACAGGCAAAGCACTCGAACGCTACTCCTCGTACGCGCCCTCAAGCCGCAGCAGCCACTCCTTACGGTCGAGGCCGCCGGCATATCCGTTGAGCGATCCGTCGGCCGCCACCACGCGATGGCACGGCACGATAATCGAAATGGGATTACGCGCGACTGCGGCCCCCACGGCACGGGGAGACACAACGGGCGTTTCATTTCCCGGTACACGATGTCGAGCCGCAACACGCTGGGCGATCTCACCATACGTGGCGACCTCGCCACGCGGAATAGAAAGCAGTTCGTACCAGACTTCACGCTGAAACGCCGTACCAATCATATGCAACGGCGGCGTAAACCGAGGTTCCTGCCCTGCAAAATAAGCATTCAGCCAAGCCCAGGAACGCTCAAGCACCGAAGAGGCCGCGCCATTTGTCGGACTCACCGAAGACATCCCACCGGTACCAGAAACCGCATCGGCGCCTTCAACATGTTCGGGATCTTCTTTGAGAAGCGTTGAGCCAAAGTGCTCCTGCCCCTCAAACCAAAGCCCTGTCAAACCGCGGCCATCAGCGGCAAGCAAGATTTCGCCCAAAGGCGAAGGAAACGTCGTCGTGACCACCAGCGGCTCCTTTCAAAACTCCGCAACATAATACCGCGAATTGTGCAGACAACCCCAATCGACCCCAGAGTCACCCAAGGCAGCAGGCGCGCAGCGCCGCAGCTGCCGCACGACCCCAAAGTCCCCGCAGGCAGCAGGCGCAACGCGCCGCAGCTGCCGGCCGCGCCCCACAGTCCCAAAAGGCGGCAGGCGCAAAGCGCCGAGGCCGCCGCCGGGACCAGGGCCCGCAACAGCCACGCGCCCCCACATCAGCCCAGCGGCCCCAACCAACAACGGCCCCATCGCAGGTCGCTTGCAGCAGCGTCACCGCAGGCGGGGGCCGGGCTTGGTTTTCAGAACACTCCGCAGACCAGTGTGGCGCCTTGTCCGCGGCTCCGAAGGAGCAGGACAAGGCGCCACACATGGTCGAGGACGTTCTGAAAACCAAGCCCGGCCCCCGCCGGACAGGTCACACTACTCGCAGAGCAGCTTAGCGATCTGGACGGCGTTGGTTGCCGCGCCCTTACGGATTTGGTCGCCGCAGCACCAGAAGGTGATGCCACGCGCGGCCTCGGGGTTCGAGATGTCGCGGCGTACGCGACCGACCCAAATCAGGTCCTGGTCGGAGGTGTCCATCGGCATGGGGAAGCGGTCGTGCGCATCCTCGGCGCTCATGTCGTCAACTAGCTTGACACCCGGAGCGGCAGCCAGCGCGGCACGGGCCTCTTCCACCGTGATGTCGCGCTCGAACTCAAGCGTGATGCTCTCGGAGTGCGAGCGCAGCACGGGCACGCGCACACAGGTGCAGTTCACGCGCAGCTCGGGCAGATGCATGATCTTGCGGCCCTCGTTTTGCAACTTCATCTCCTCGGAGGTAAAGCCCTCCTCCTTGACGCCGCCAATCTGCGGAATCAGGTTGCTCGCGAGCTGGGCGGCAAACGCGCGCGGCTCGGGAATCTCCTCGCCACGGCCCAGGGCGGCCAGCTGAGCCTCGAGCTCGGCCATACCGGGGGCGCCGGCACCCGAAGCCGCCTGGTACGTCGAGACGATCATGCGCTTCACGCCAGCGAGCTGATGCAGCGGCCACGTGGGAACCAGGCCGATAATGGTCGCGCAGTTGGGGTTGGCGATAAGGCCGTGATGCCACTTGATGTCGTCGGCATTGATCTCGGGCACGACCAGCGGCACCTCGGGATCCATGCGGAAGGCATGGCTGTTGTCGACCACGACGGCGCCGCGCTTTACGGCCTCGGGCAGCAATTCCTTGGCGATATCGTCGCCGGCAGCGCCAAGCACAATGTCACAGCCCTCAAAGGCCTCGGGGCAAGCCTCTTCGATCACGATTTGCTCGCCGCGGAACTCGACGGTCTTGCCCGCGGAGCGTGCGCTTGCCAACAGCTTGAGCTTGCCGACCGGGAACTCCTGCTCGTTGAGGCACTCGAGCATCTGGGTGCCCACGGCTCCCGTCGCGCCCAAAATAGCAACCGTGTACTGTTTCATGCTTCCCCCTTTAAAGGTTGTGGCTTTTGCCCGCACGCCGAGCAGGCCGATTATTGTTGCCAGTTTATACAAGAACAGGGCGGGCATGAAACCCGCCCCGTCGAAACGAAACCGAAACGAAACGCCCCGCCGTAGATTTTTGAGACATGACCCAAAAATCTACCGAGCAGTCGCTACTTTTTGAGCGCGGCCAGGGTGGGATCGGCCGGCGCGGGAGCCTCCAGATCGGAGACCTTCACAATGCCGTTCTCATCGGAGAAGGCACGGTAAATGGTCCGAATCGCAAGGTCGAAGTCCTTCTCCTCGACACCGATAATGATATTGATCTCGTCACAGCTCTGCGAAATCATGCGCACGCTCACGCCGGCCTGGCCAAGCATGCCAAACAGGTGGCCCGAGATGCCTGCACGACCGCGCAGGTTACGGCCGACGGTCGCGATGAGCGCCAGACCCTCGACAACCTCGATCTCGAGCGGCTCGACCTCCTGCTGAATGTCACCAACGAGCGAGTACAGCGAATCGTGCACGTCCTGCTCCTGCACCACGGCGCCAAAACGGTCGACACCGGTGGGCATGTGCTCGACGGAAACGTCATAGCGTTCGAACACCGAAAGCGCACGGCGCATAAAGCCAACGCGGGGCTTGGTGCGGTCGCGGGCAACGTTGATGGCGACAAAGCCGCGCTTGCCGGTCACGCCGGTAATGATGGGCTCCGCCTCGCCCTCATCAGCCGTCTCGCTAATGATGGTACCGGGGTCCTGCGGCGCATTGGTGTTCTTGATGACCAGCGGAATACCCGCCTCGCGCACGGGGAACACGGCCTCCTCGTGCAGGACGCTTGCGCCCATGTACGAAAGCTCGCGCAGCTCCTCGTAGGTAACGCGCGCAATGGGCTGAGCCTCGGGAACAATACGCGGATCGGCAGAATAGAAGCCCGAGACGTCGGTCCAGTTCTCGTACAGGTCGGCGCCCAGGCACTTGGCCAAGATCGAGCCCGAGATATCGCCACCGCCTCGATCGAGCAGCTTGATCTGGCCCTCGCGCGTCGCGCCGTAGAAGCCAGGCATAACGAAGCCGCCCTGCTGGCCATACTCCTGCACCAGCTCGGAGGTGCGATTCATGCTGAGCGTACCGTCGTGATGGAACGCCACAACCGTCGCGGCGTCCAGGAACGGCAGACCCAGGTACTCGGCCATCAGGCGAGCGGTGAAGTACTCGCCGCGGCTCACGAGCTCCTCGGTGGAGTAGCCGCCCGAGCGGGCGCGCTCGGCAAAGGCCGCGAACTCCTCACGGATGGGATAGGTGAGCTCCAGCTCGTCAGCGATATCAAAATAGCGCTGGCCAATGTCCTCGAGCAGTTCCTCGCACGACACGTGATACTTAACGTGCGCGTTAACCAAGTAGAGCAGGTCGGTCACCTTGGTATCGCCCTTAAAGCGGCGACCGCAGGCAGAAACCACCACAAAACGGCGGGCAGGGTCGGCATCGACGATGGCCTTGATCTTCTTGAAGTGTTCGGCGTCGGCGACCGAGGAGCCGCCAAACTTGGCAATCTTAATCATGGGCTGGAGGTTACCTTTCTAAAAAGCCTCTGCGAACCTATTTTGCACGCTCTGATACCATGGTTTCACCGATTGGGACCAAGGCATCCGAGGAGCAGTGTTATATGGGAACTTATCATAGTACACGAGGACGCACTTTATCGTGCTCAAGTAAGGTGGCAATCCGCACCGGCATCGCTCCCGACGGGGGTCTGTTTGTCTCGGACGAGCTCGGCACCCAGCAGGTCGATATCAGCTCGCTTGCAGATAAATCGTACTTTGAAATCGCTCAAGATGTGTTGGGAATGTTACTGAATGATTACACGGCCGAAGAAATTTCGGCGTGTGTCGACGAGGCATATCGCGGCACGTTCGCGAGTGAAGAGGTTACGCCGCTCGTCAAACTCGACGCTGCGCCGGGCGCTGACGCCCCTCAGACCTATGTGATGGAGCTCTTTGGCGGCCCCACGAGTGCCTTTAAGGACGTCGCCCTGCAGATGCTCCCCCGCTTGATGGCCCGCACTTCCGCCAAGGACGGCGGCGCCGAGCGCATCATGATCGTCACCGCCACGTCGGGCGACACCGGCAAGGCCGCACTCGCTGGTTTTGCCGACGCTCCGGGCACGGGCATTACCGTCTTTTATCCCGAAGGCAAAGTCAGCCGCGTGCAGAATCTGCAGATGTCCACGCAGGAGGGCGACAACGTCGCCGTCTGCGGCATCCGCGGCAACTTTGACGATGCCCAGAGTGCCGTCAAGCGCATCTTTGCCGATAAGGAGCTTGCCGAGCGTCTTGAGGCCGCCGGCACGGTGCTTTCGAGCGCCAACTCCATCAACGTCGGCCGTCTGGTGCCGCAGGTCGTCTACTACTTTGCCGCTTATGCGCAGCTGCTGCGCGCCGGCGCCATCGAGGCCGGCGGTGCCGTGGAGTTCTGCGTACCGACCGGCAACTTTGGCGACATCCTGGCCGGCTACTATGCCAAGCGCATGGGTCTGCCCGTCGCCAAACTCGTCGTGGCCAGCGACAAGAACAACGTGCTCGCTGACTTCCTGACCACCGGCGTTTACGACCGTAACCGCCCGTTCTTCACGACCATCTCGCCGTCGATGGACATCCTTATTAGCTCCAACCTGGAGCGTATGCTTTATTTCCTGTCCGATGGCGACTGCGAACTCGTTGCCGGCCTTATGGAGCAGCTGGCACAGACTGGTCGCTATGAGGTGCCCGCCGAGCTGCTGGCCAAGATCCAGAGTGTGTTTGGCTGCGGCTGGGCCAGCGAGGACGAGGTCCGCGCTGCCATCAAGAACTGCTGGGATGCAAACGGCTATGTGATCGACCCGCACACCGCTTGCGGCTATCACGTCTTTGAAAAGGTCGCCCCCGCCGAGGGCGCGAAGGCCCGCGTGCTGCTTTCGACCGCCAGCCCCTACAAGTTCCCGCGCGCCTGCTGCGACGCCCTGAGGCTCGACGTTCCCGAGGACGACTTTGAGGCCATGCACGTGCTCGAGCAGGCAACCAACACGGTCGCCCCGGCACAGCTCGCCGAACTCGAGTCCAAACCCGTCCGCTTCGAAGACGTCTGCGACGTCGATGAGATGGCAAGCTACGTCGAGTCTGCAGCAAAAAAGATGGCTACCAACTAAACCCCTTATTAAGCGCCGGCGAAAGCCGGCGCACCTTCTTTTTATTTAGCTTTCGGGATGATGACGAGCATGCGAGCGGGTCTGGCCGTTTAGTTCGTCGCGAGTTCCGCACGAGCCGGAAAGCACTTAATGTGCTTTCCGAGCGAGCCAGGACTGCCCGAGCAGCGAACTAAACGGTCAGACCCGCCCAGGAGGACCCACATGATCAAAATCACCGTCCCAGCAACCAGCGCCAACCTAGGCATCGGCTACGACACCCTCGGCATGGCCGTCAGCCTCTACTCGCACTTCACCTTCGAGCGCGCCGACAAACTCACCATCACGGGCTGCCCCGAGGAATTCCAAAACGAGAACAACCTGGTCTACGTGAGCTTTGTCGATGCACTGGCTGCATGGGGCGAGCCGGCTTTTCCCGTTGCCATCGACATTCAAACCGATGTGCCCGTCGCTCGCGGCCTGGGTTCCAGCTCCACCTGCGTTGTCGCCGGCATTATGGCGGCCGCCGCACTGACAGGCCACACCGTCGACCGCGCCGAGCTGGTTCGCATTGCCACCGAAGTCGAGGGCCATCCTGATAACGTCGCCCCCGCCATCCTGGGCGGCGCCGTCTGCTCCTTTACGCCGACCGATTCGCTCCCCCAGTGCCTGCGCTACGAGGTGAGCGATCGCCTGCGTTTTATTACCGTGATCCCGCCCTACGAGGTACACACGAGCGAGGCGCGCAAGGTCGTGCCGCAGGAGATTCCGCTCTCCACCGCCGTGTGGCAGATGGGCCGCATCGCCGGTATGACGCGCGGCTTGGAGACTGGTGACCTCGACCTGATTGCCGCCGCCAATGACGACCGCATCCAGGAGCCCTATCGTCGCCGCCTGATTCCCGACTACAACGCCGTGCGCGACACCTGCCTTAACGGCGGCGCTAAGACCATCTGGATTAGCGGCTCGGGCTCGACCCTTATGGCTGTGACCGACGATACCATCGTGGCAAAGTTCCTGCAGGTCAAGCTGCGCGAGCAGTTCCCTAAGTGTGATACGCACATTCTGACGTGCGACACCGAGGGCGCCCAGATCGAATACCTGTAGTCGCCGTCCCGTATACTCGCCGGGGAGGCCAGGGGCTTTGCCCCCAAATCGTCCTCGGACATGGCAGGACCCCCGCTGCGCACTTCGTGCGGCGGGGGTCCTGCCGTCCTGCGGAAAGATTTGGGGGCAAAGCCCCTGGCCTCCCCTACGTTCACTTCGCTGGCGGCGGCTACAGGGACCTACACTCTGTAAAAGCGCCGGGCTGATAGTTGCTTTTTATTGGTAGGGGCTCTTGCTAGGTAGGGGCACTTACTAGTGACAGGCTTCGCCTGTGCGCTTGGTTTACGCTGCGCTGGTTTCTTTGTATTCGAAGACTGGTTCTAGGAGGTCTTCGATGTTGCAGTGGAGGGCTTTTGCTATGGCTCTTACGCTTGTTACCGAAGCTTCATTGATGTTTCTCTGGCGCTGCTCGTACATTTGGATTGAGCGGAGTGACACATCCGATTCGTATGCCAGATCTTGTTGGGTTTTCTTGAGCCTCTTTCTTGCTAACGCAAGCTTGGTTTGCCTGGACGCTTTTTTCGCCATATCGCAGACGAGGCGAGCCACGCGTTCCTCCGAGGCTTCGTGCCAGGGGTAGTACAGACTGCGTAGCACATCGAATGGAACGACATGCAGCAAATCTTCGAAAGACTCTCCTAGGCGCCACTGAAGGTATGCCAATATCCAGCCTGTCCAATATTCCGGTGTCTTTTCGAATCGGTAGGTTCGATTTGGCATCGGCCTTGATTGATAGCCCGACCTTTCGGCGATAAGCACAAATAGTTCAACGCCCGACTTTCCCGACACTACCCATGCGTTGCCGCGTTCGAACTCGCGAGCTACGCCGCTCAGGCAAAAGAGTTCAGCAACTTCCGATCCTTCTGCTCCGTAATCGTTAACGGCATAGTCGAAGCAATCCCCGAGGTTGTTCATTGCGTCCTCAAGGTAATAGACGGGATATGTCCTACTCGGCCCACGATCCGTTAACTCTTGGATCATTTAAATCAACCCTCCCTGCCATCAAATCCCTAATGTCGACACCATCAGAGTCAAATCCGTTTACCGTATCCAGGTACTTTCGTCGAGCGTTCTGTTCTCGCTCAAATCGTTTGGGATAAAACTCAGCTCCCGAAGCCTGCTTCCAATCGCGGAACTTAATCGCCGAGAACGCACGCTCACTCATAAGCGCATATTGAATGCCCAAATCCCCCAAAAACATAATGCGCTGCAATTGTCTGAGCGAGATCATGCCGTTGACAAACTGTCTTGCAAACGAGAAATAGGAATCGTCTGCACGATAGCCTCGAATAACGTCATAGGGAGAAATATCAATCAGGCAGTTATCCAGCAGATAACGAAGCCCCTCGCGTGCTACTGGCGTTGAAACATTGAACTCTCTGTTATTCGCCAGAATTGCAAGCCAGTTGAGAATCGAGAACTCACCTGATTCCAAATCCAAAATCGCAAGGCCATCTAAATCAAGCTCATATCGATTGGCAATGCCATCAGACTCGGTCCGACATGCCCACTCCATTGCCATTTCCTCATGCGGTGTGCAATAAAACCCGCGCCCATAGTCATTGAATTGCCTGCATTTATCCAACGATGGATGCTCGACAACAACCTCCGACCCGTGCCAAAGCTCCATATCGACCTCCTAAAAAATATCACCCCAGTGATAGTTTACCAATAACTATCACTGGGGTGATATGAACGGGGGCTTTTGACGGTTTAACCCTGACTAGAGGCAGGCCTCGGCGATGCGCTTTTTGAGTTCGTCGATGCCGGTACCGGTCTGGGAGCTTGTGATGATCACGTTCTCGGCCGGGACGTTGAGCTGCTTTTTGATGGCTGCTGCCTGGCGGGCCTGCTGGGTGCGGCTGAGTTTGTCGGCCTTGGTGAGGCAGACGATAAAGTTGAACTCGTTGCCCTGCAGGTAGTCGATCATGTCATGGTCGAGTTTACTGGGGTCGTGGCGAATGTCCACCAGCGACACAACCAGGTTAAAGCTGCGCTCGGAGTCGAAGAAGTCGCCAATGAGCTCGGCCCAACGGTCGCGCTCGGCCTTGGAACGGCGGGCGAAACCGTAGCCTGGCAGGTCCACAAAGTGCACGTCGTCGGCCTCGAAGAAGTTGATGTTGCTCGTCTTGCCCGGCGTACTCGAAACCTTCACCAGGTTCTTGCGGCCAAAGAGCTTGTTCATGATGGACGACTTGCCCACGTTGGAGCGGCCGACAAAGCTCACCTCGGGGCAGGTGGACTCGGGGATCTGCGAAACCTTGCCGTAGCTGGCGACGAACTTGGCAAGCTGATAGTTAATGGAATCGGCCATGGACACTCCTTGGTCGTAGGTTCTTACAAATAGACGCGCTATTGCGCAGCGGCAATGCGGCGGACGATATCGAGCGTGATGTCACTTGCGACACGCGCGTACTCGAACAGATCGAACTCGCGCTCGCAAATTGCATCGTACGCCTCGTCACAATTATCGCTGATAGCGCGCAACACCAGGCAATCGACACCATTTTTGGTTGCGACATGGGCAATTGCCGCGCCCTCCATGCCGACACAATCGGCATGCGTCGCCTCGATAGCGTCGTTGCGCATGGTGGCGCCCGTCACAAAGCGGTTACCCGTGGCAATCGTGCCGACCAGGAACTGCTTGGTGCCCTCATTCGAAGCGACTGCATTTGTCGAAGCGTCAACAAACCCACGCTCAGCAAGCACTTCGGCGGCAATATCGACCAGCGCGGGCGTCGAGCCAAACTCCTCGAGCCCCGGTGCGGACTCGGCGATAAGCGCGGTATCGGTATCCAGATAGCGTAGGCGTTTGCCAATGACCACGTCGTCGATATGGAGCTTGGGGTTCAAACCGCCCGCAATGCCCGAAAACACAACAGCCTGCGGAGCATACTTGCTAATGAGGTGCTGTGTTGCAGCGGCGGCGTTCACCGTGCCCATGCCCGCCGTTGTGGCGACAACTGTCAGGCCGTCGAGCTCACCGCTCACAACGGTCAAGCCTGCCTCCCGTGCCTCGCAAACGTCGCTCAGCTCTTCCTTAATCTGCATGATCTCTTTTTCGAGCGCACCGATAATCGCAATGGTAGCCATGCCATTCCCCAAACCTATTCGAAATTCTCAACCACGGTATGGTACCAGCATTTTGTTTGACCTCGTCAAACGAACACGCTAAGCCAGTGCAGCTCGCGTATCAAACAGAGCCTTTGCAATCGCGGCCGTAACCTCGCTCGAGCGGTCGCTCCACGGCATCGATGTCATGATACCCATGACATAGGTACAGCCATCGATGTCGATAAGGCCCGCATCGCATGTCGAGTAGTAACCATCCTCGCTAATCCAGCCTGCCTTGTTGCGCACCAAAACCTGCTCGTCCGCAATGCCATCGCGAATAAACGAGCGCGATGTTGATGCCAGAAGGCCCGACAACCACTGTGAAGTCTCGGTATCCATGCTCAGATACTCGCTCATCTCACGCCATAACCTCGCAGAAGTGCGCGGGCAGTAGGTCGGAAAATCACTCATCGGATTCAGTGCCGTTTCGTCATCAACACCCAGATTGGCAATCCAATCCTCATAGCCATCATGGTCAAACGCCGCGCGTAACGCGATAAACGAATCGTTGTCTGAGTTGACGACGGCATTCTCGATAAGGTTGCGCACCGTCTGCCAGCCCATGCTGTAACCACCATACGTGGCTAAAGGCCCATCGAGCGACACCTGCCCCGATTCGATCAACGTCTCGCAAATATAGAGCGCATACAGCGCTTTGTAGCTGCTCGCTCCATACACCTCGACATCGGCGTTATACGTCACGCCCCTACCGCTCGATAGGTCGTAGAACACTACACCCACATCGCCCAGCTCCTGCGCCCGACACAGGGCATCCTGGAGCAAGGCAAGGCTCTCATCCTCCAAGGCAGGAGTCTTGTTATCCACCAACGAGAAGGTCCGAACGGTATCACCCGAAGGGATATCGTTGAAGTCCGCCTTCGAAAGCCTCGTCTTGAGATCTGCCGTCGACAGAGCTTGATCTACCGACGCTTTGGACTTTGAAACCTTCTCGTTTTGCAGCTGTACCGTTGACGCATCTGGGCGCCCCGTTCGCTCCGAGGCGTAGGTTTTAACGGTAATTCCGAGGATAATAACCGCCGACGTTAGCATCCCAATAGCGGCAATCTTCCTCACGCGGATGCGAGCGCCGGCAAGGCCACGCGAAGACGTGCCCTTCGTCTTATATCTGCTGCCATGCTGCGGCACATACTCGTCCCACGATGCGATGTTTCGCACGTGGTCTCCTGACTGCCACCGTTTATATATGAGCAGCATGATACCGAGCAGGCATTTCTTTCCAAAGATATTCAGCAGCGTTTAAGGTGTCTTTAAAGAAACCACAAGCGTATTTATCCAAATGGCACGATTCTGTTGCGCATCTCACCGCAACCCAGAGAGCAGTCTTTTAAGGACGGGGCTCTTTGGCAATCAACTTGGTGCCCAGGGGCACTCATTTAAGTCTGTCCCCAATGAGTGCCTTTGGGGAGCGAAAATGGCTCGCTAGCCGATGGCGTTTTTGAGTTCGGCGCGGCGCTTTTTCATGCCCGTCATGACGGCATTGCGCAACTCGGGCATGCGCGCGGTATCCATCTGGGGCACGCCCTCAAGCTTATAGAGAATGCCCAGTTGCTCGTACTTGACGACACCCATCGTGTGATACGGCAGCATCTCCAAACCCACCACGTTGTGCCATGGAGCGATCAGGCAACCAAGCTTCTCGCATTCCTCCACCGTGTCGGTAATGCCCGGCACCACCACGTGGCGGATAACGACCTTAATCTTGCGACGTGCAAGCTCATCGCCAAACGCCAGGATGCGTGCGGGATCACAACCGGTCAGCTTTTTATGCTCGACGGGATCGGCGTGCTTAATGTCGAGCAGCACCATATCGGTCTCGTTGAGTACGGCATCGAACTTCTCGGGATGCGCGGGATCGAACGCATAGCCGCAGCTATCCAAGCAAGTATGCACGCGGCCATCGGGGTTGTTGTGCATTGCACGGAACAGGTCGGCCAAAAACTCAGGCTGTAGGAGCGGCTCGCCGCCGGACACCGTAATGCCGCCGCTGCGATAGAACTCGTGGTTGCTCTGGAACTCGTCCATCAGGTGCTCGACGGTCACCATGGTGCCGCCGTTAACCGACCAGGTATCGGGGTTGTGGCAATACGCACAGCGCATGGGGCAGCCCTGAACAAACACCACAAAGCGGATGCCGGGTCCATCGACCGTTCCCATCGTCTCAATCGAATGCACGCGGCCCAGGGCAAACGCAGAGTCCTCGGGACGAGCGTCCACACCCTCGAGCGTCATCTCAGCCATTCCCGCTACCTTGCCTCTCATTGGTTTTAGTTACATAAATGCCAGAGCCATTCTAGCCCATACGCATGATGGTGAAACGGTTTAGTGGTCAATTGGGTTGTTCTATTTGGCCCCACACAAAAGCGGCGGGAAGGTTGTCACAACCCACTCGCCGCCGAGGCAATAGATATCGATAGACGCCAGGCCTTACGCCTTAAGCGTAAGCACCGCGCCGAAGGCGGTCGGGCCGCAATGGCTCGAGATGACGCCGCCGACCTGAGTCCAGGTAATGTCCTTAAAGCCCAGGTCGTGCGCATAGACTTCCATGTCGTCGCGCAGCTCCTCGGAAAGACCTACCGAATACGCCAGGCCAATGTGCGAGTAGTCAATCTCGCCCTTGGCAACCATGTGATCAATAAAGGCACGGGCGCACTTAAGCATAGAACCGCGGAACTTCTTGGTCGCCACGAACTTACCACCCGTCACCTCAATGCAGGGCTTAATCTTGAGCAGATGGGCACCGAGGAATGCCACGTTGGACAAACGACCGCCGGCCTTAAGGAAGGCGAGATCGGTTGGGACAAAGCCCAACAGCACGCGGTCCATGACGGAGTTCGTAAATGCAAAGATCTCGTCGACGGTGGCATCGGGGTGAGCCTCGATGTATTTGGCGGTCTCGACGACAACAAGCGACTGGCCTACCGAGACAAAGCGCGTGTCCATGGAGAACACGTAGTCGCGCCCCTGGGCCGCAATCTTTGAGGACTGATGCGAACAGGTCGTGGCCTCGGAATATGCAAGATGCAAAATAGTCGCGTCGGGCCGCTCAGCGTGAATGCGGTCGTACACGTGAGTAAAATCCGCAGGCGCGCAGCCACTGGTCTTGGGCATCACGCCAAACTCATTGCAGCGCGAATAAATCTCGAGCGGATCGATCGAGCCGTCCTCGACGGTCTCGTCACCAATCGTGACATGCATGGGCACGCGCACGATGCCGTAGCGCTCGCAGAGCTCCGGCGTCACATCCGACCCAGACTCGACCACGATTACGTACTTGCCCATTAATATCACGACCCATCTCGACATTGGCTTTTCAATACATGGCACGCACCGCCGCACTGTTGTACAACGGCGTCCAAGCGCCAAAGAGACGCCGCCCCTTGCACACAACAAAGGACAGCGTCTCCCTGGAAAACTCCGTGCTTACCTGAGATTTTACACGGTTTATAAATGAGTGTTACTTATCCCGCAAACGGTAGCTATACGCGATGAACGGTAGTTCGCTGCAGCAACTGCGACGCATTCCGCCCAGCAAGTCCAATCGCGCTCCACACACGGTTAATGCGCGAGGCGGTAGAAATCCATCGACGCCGCACCCTCGGCATGCAACCCCATCGCCGGAACCGCCGGCGAATAGGTACGGCTCGTAAGTGCCGCCTCGCCGCCATTTGCAAAAATCTCGACCATCGTAGTGTCCGAAAGCACGCGCAGGTCGCGAAGCTCGCTGAGCTCGATCGACCTCTGGTCGCGCCCATAGCCTTCGTCACCCATGTCGAGGGTAAGCATCCCGTCCGCATAACGTACAAAGACACCCTTGCGGATTTCGAGCTCGGCCATCTTGGCGCCCTCACAGGAAACCACAAGATCAAACAGGCGGCCCGGCTCCTCAACGGTTTCACCGCCTGTCGCGCGAACGCAGTCACCGCGCATCCTCTCAATCTCGTGCGCCGGCTGCTGGCAGAGCTTACCATCGCGTATGCTCAGCTCTCTCGGCACCGTCAACGCGCACTGCCATCCGCGTGCCACCGTCGGGCTTTCTGCCATCGTATCGGGGCAACCCGACCATCCGATCATCAAGCGTCGACCTGCCGCATCCTCAAAGGACTGCGGGGCATAGAAATCAAAACCGGCATCAACCATCGGAGGCATGCCCTGGCCGACGATCTTAAAGCTCGGCGCCCCCCAATCGGCCTCGATGGAGAACCACACGCACTGATGCGGATTGCGGTAACGCCAGCCATCGGCGGGCACGCCCTGCGGACAGCAAACGAGAATAAGCTCGCCATCGAGCTCAAACAGATCAGGACACTCCCACATAAAGCCAAGCTTCTCGCCCAGCTCAATGCGCGTCGCATAGCTCCAGACCTCTAGATCGCGCGAGGTATAGACAAGCACGCAGCCGCGATCGTCTTTCGTACGAGCGCCCAGAACCATGTAGTAGATACCGTCGTGTTCAAGGATCTTGGGGTCGCGCACATGCGTACCGATATCGTCGGGGTAATCGACTGGTCCAACAGCCATGCGCTTCTCGCCCAATTCGTCGGGATTCTCGGCAACCATATGAATCTGGTTTTGCTCACGGCCCGTCAACACGTAGTCGTAATCATCGCGGTCAAAATGCTTGACGTTGCCGGTATAGAAGTAGTGAATCTTGCCATCACGTACAAAGGCAGAACCAGAATACGCTCCGCTCGAATCCAAATCGGAATCGGGGAACAGCACGGGGCCGTGATTCTCGTACGTCACAAAATCCTTTGTCGTCAGATGGTTCCAAAGCACTGGACCGCCATGCGCAGCATCGAACGGATCGTATTGATGATAGATGTGATACGTATCACCAATCTGAACCAAACCGTTGGGGTCGTTGAGCCAGCCAAGCTCAGGCTCCACATGGAACAGGAGCCTATCGGGGTCGGACGCGATGCGACCCGCCGTCTCATCCTGTCCGGCACGCCACTGCTCATAGTCCGCGCGTGTCACCTTATTTTTTTGATTAAACATCGCCGTTGACTTTCTCGTCTATGGGGAAGGACGCTCGACTCACACGAGTCGAACGCCCTTCCTCAAATGGACTTATCCTCAGATTACACTGAACGGCTCAACTAGAAGCTAACGTCGAAGCCAGCGCCAGCGCCCTCTTCATCGGTGGTCGGCACGCCCTTTGCCTTGTTGTAGGCAAAGATCAAGACGATCGGCACGATAAAGGCGATGAGATTGCCAGCCACATACCACACGAGGGTCTCGGGCGTGACGATGAGCAGGCCAAGCACGCCGGTCAGACCCTGACCGATAGCGCGCACCTCAAAGAGCTTGACGAAGGCACCGCCGCAGCCTGCACCGATGCATGCGCAGATGAACGGGATGATCGAGTAGCGCATGTTTGCAGCAAAGATAGCGGGCTCGGAGATTCCGACCAGCGTCGGGATAAAGGACGACATGCAAATGTTGCGCTCTTTGGAATGCTTCTTGTGAATGAGGTACATGCCGATGGCGCCGCCGCCCTGGGCGATGATGGAAACCGACCAGATGGCCTGGATGTAGTTGAAGCCAGTCGTGGCAACAAGGTTTGCCTCGATACCCTGGATGAACTGATGCGTACCGGTAACGACAAGCGGCTGCAGGAACGCGGCGAAGACAAAGGCACCAAAGACGCCCATCCTGTTGTACAGGATATCGATTACGCCGGCGAGGACATCGCCGATCAGGTTGCCGAGCGGGCCGAACACGGTGAACAGGGCGACGTTAGCAAGAATCAGGGTAACGGTCGGGACAAAGACGAACGAAACGACCTCGGGGATGTACTTCTGGGCAATCTTTTCGACCTTGGCCATAAACCAGGCAGTCAGGATTGCAGGGAATACGCCGCCCTGGAAAGCAACCATGGGAATGGAGAGCGGACCAAAGTTCCAGTACTCAGCACCCGTCGGGTCCATAACGAACGTGTTGCGGTTCATAAGGCTCGGGTGAACCATGACGATACCGACGAGGATGCCCAGGATCGGGTTACCGCCAAAACGCTTGACTGCGCTGTACATAACCAGGACAGGCAGGTAGTCGAACGTGGTGGCGATAATGGCAAAGAAGCTTGCGAGGTTCTTGAGGAACTCGCTGTGATCGGCGAGGCTGCCTTCCATGCCAAAGAGGCCGTTGGCAACGATCAGCGACTTAAGGCCGATGATGATAGCAGCGCCGACGAAAGCGGGAATGATGGGGATAAAGATGTCCGAGAATACCTTGAGGACCGAGAAGAACTTGCCCTTCTTGTCCGCCTCGGCGCCCTTGACCTCGGAAGCGCTGATCTCCTTAACGCCCGTCAGAGCCATAAACTCATCGTAAACCTTGTTGACGGTACCGGTACCGAAGATGATCATGAGCTGGCCGCTGTTGTACAGCACGCCCTTGACGCCATCGATGTTCTCGAGCTCGGCCTTGTTGTATTTGCTCGTATCCTTGAGCACCAGACGCAGACGGGTCACGCAATGCGTGGCGCCCTCGATGTTCTCCAGTCCGCCGACGTTGTCGACGACTTGCTGGGACACTGCCTTGTAGTCCATGTTCCTCTCCATTCCTTTTCTAAATCATAAAACGGTTCGTTGCCGCTACAGAGACGCGATCGTTGCGTTTGCGCACTTGAGCGCACCGTCGGTGACGGTAAGCGCCACACCCTGGCCCTGCTTGTTGCAGAAGCGAGCGTTGAGCGCAACGTCATCGACAAAGATGGTCGCGATGTCGTCGTCGACGACCAGACGCACATGGTGAGTGCCCTCGCCCTTAAAGAACAACGGACGCTCGAGGCCCATGTTGTTGACCTGGAACCACGGGTACTGGGGAGCCGGCGTGAACTCGAGCTTGCCCTCGCGCAGGTTGGCGCGGAACTCATAGGCAAGACCGGTCTCGGCGTCCTCGGCGAACTTGACCGAGAAGCCGGCAGCGTTACCGCCGAGCTCAATGTCGGCATCGAGCAAGTAGGTGGAGCCGGCATCTGCGGCGAGCACCTGCTCGACCTTGCCCGACTCGCAGGAAAGCTCAAAGGTCTCGACTGCCTTAGCCTCGCCAAAGGCGCCAAGCATGCTGTCGGGGAGCTTGGTGCCGAGCGTTCCGTCGGCACGCTGAACGATCTCGAGGGGCATAAAAGTGCCACCCCACAGGTAAGAGCTGGGGTCACCGCCCTCGTCACGCGTAGGAACCCAACCAAAGAGAACGCGGCGCTCGCCATCGAATGCGGTGCGAGCGGCGTAGTACGCGCGGCCGTCGAAGGAGTCGTCAGCGGGGGTAATCCAAGGACCGTTGATGGACTTGGACATGCGGTAACGGGTCTTGTTGCCGTCGCTGTACTCGGAAAAGACAAGGTACCACCAGTCGCCCATCTTAAAGAGATCAGGCATCTCGAACATGGTGTACAGGCCCGGGTTCCACCAGTCGCCCTGGAACTCCCAGTTGGTCAGGTCCTTGGAGGTGAACTTGACCAGACGACCGGTCATCAGACGCTTGTCCTCGCCCACACGTGTGCCGAGGATGAGCATGTACTCTTCGTTCTCCTCATCCCAAAGCACAAAGGGATCGCGCCAGTTGCGGTCGTCGTAGCCCTCCTGGGGCGGAAGCAGCGTCTCGGCGATGTTCTTCTCCCACTTGACGGCGTCGTCGCTCGTTGCGTGAAGAAGAACCTGCTTCATCAAACGTGCGCGGACCTTATCGCGATTGCAACCAGTGTAGAGCGCATGGTACTTGTCGCCCACCTTAAACACCGTGCCGGCATAAATGTACTGGTCGACTTCCTCGTCGCCGCCACGCTCAAGGCTCTCGCCAAAGTCCTTGTAGTTGACGAAATCCTTGGTCGTAGCGAGTGCCCAGCCAAACGGCTCTCCGAAAGGTTCGGGGTTACGCGTGTCACGCTGATGATAGAGATAGAACGTGCCGTCCTCGCCGTACGGCATGATGTCGCCTACCCAAATTCCCTCAGGCTGGTAATACACCTTGTGCATCCGAGACTTCCTTTCCACGACATGCTAACTCGGTACAATGGCAAGATATGTCAATCGTTTTCATATGTCAAACGTTTTCATATCAATACGTCTTTTCGCAGTTCCAGTCGTAGGTAAACGGTTGACATATGCCGGCGAACGGTCATCAGAGGCGTTTGAGGAATTCTTTTCGCACGGGATGAACTACGCGGTTTTGCCCTCAATGAGTTCAACGGGGAGCTTGATATTCGATTCGGGATTATCGCCGTTAATAAGAGCGATGATGGATTGCGCCGCGAGCTCTCCGATGCGATCGATATCTTGACGTACGGTTGTTAAGTCAGGCATAAACGTCATAGTTCGGCGGGCACCATCCGCGCCCACGACCTTAATATCGTCTGGAGCGCTCAAGCCACGCTGCTTCATCACGTTGAGACAGATGGCCGCCATCGTATCGTCTCCCGCAAAGATGCCGTCAATATCGGGGTTCTCATCGAGGATCTTCGCAACGACCGCGCCCTTTTCGTCGTCGGGCTTAACGAACTCAACCTCACGGACAAGCGCGGATAAACCGGCCTGCTCAACAACATCGAGGTAGGCATCGGTACGCTTATTGGCAGGCATGCGCATGCGGCTATTGCTGCGCAGGCACAGGATACGCCTGCAGCCGTCATCAATCAGACGGCGCGTGGCGAGCTCGCCAATGCCATAGCTGTCACTTGCAATCTGGACAGAGCCCTCGCCAAGATCGCAGTCGATGCCAACCAGGCTCAAGCCCATCTCGGCATATGCCTCAGCACCGATATTGAGGGAGTTGACGATTACGCCGTCGACCATATTGCGGCGGAGCATGTCGATATAGGAACGCTCAAGATCAGGTCGATTGGCGCTGTTGCACAGCAACATCTTAAAGCCGTTTTCCGCTAACGTGCGCTCGACCGCCTGCACAACCTGAGCATGGAACGGGCTGCTCACAAAGGGAACAATCATGCCGATAAGGTTCAGGCGGCCATTGAGCATGGCACGGGCGATATCGTTGGGCGTGTAATTGATGCGCTCCATCGCGGCATGGACCTTATCGCGGGTCTCTTGGCTAATATAGCCGCGATTATTAAGCACGCGAGATACCGTAGTAGGCGAAACCCCCGCCACCGCTGCAACTTCCTTGATGCCAGGCTTAGCCGTATCTTTAGAACGAGCACTCTCGCGAGCCATAGCACCCTCCCCCATCAACATGTCAAACGTTTACATACGAACAAAGCATACCCCAACAACAGCGGGAAGACGGTAACAGCACAAGTAAGTAAACGACTCATCCAAATAATTAGGAGAGTTCCGCCTAAAGGGTGACTACACAGGACCCAGCCGGGGCTGTTTGGGCTACCTCCCAAAACATTCCGCACTGATATTTTCTGTATTGAAGACGTCGATGATGCACCCGTATACCATTGACGTCGACACCATCAGATGCGGACCGCGCGGTGACCCCACATTCCGCTGGCGCCCATGGGGCTGCCCTCGTTTCCTGACATGTCCCGCGCGGGCCGCGGCGAGCCGAGACCGCCGCATGACCTAATAGGAGCATGGAGCGATACCGCGGACCCGAACAACCGCATTCTATCGCGCCCCGTCAGTGTGCCGTCTGCCCGGTCCAGGCGAGCACGGAAAGAACGGAGCGAGACATGAGAACCGAATCGACACCCGGCGCCCGCGGGCCGGTCTTCTGCGGGGTCGACACCCACGCCGACTCGCACTGGCTGTGCGTCCTGGACTGGAGGGGCCGCAAGGTCCTTTCCCGCCAGTTCCCCGCCGACGCGGCGGGCTACGAGGCGCTCGCCGGGGCGATCGCCGCAGCCGGGGAGCCGGCCTGCGTCGCGATGGAGGGGACGTCGTCCTACGGGGCGGGCCTCACCAGGCACCTCGCGTCGCTGGGGATGCCCGTGCGCGAGGCGCTCTCCCCGGCGAGGATGCAGAGGAGGCGCCCGGGGCAGGGGAAGTGCGACGAGGCGGACGCGGAGAGGGCCGCCCGCGCGGCGATGTCCGGCTCGAAGCTCGGGACCCCCAAGAGCCAGGACGGGTGGGTCGACGGGGTGCGCTGCATGCTCGCGGCGCGCTCCGGGGCGGTGAAGGCGCGGACCTCGGCGATCAACACCGCGAGGTCGCTGCTCACCACCGCGCCGGAAGGGCTCAGGTCGAGGTTCCGCGGCATGGGAGGGCCGAGGCTGATGGAGGAGCTCCAGATCGGAAGAGCGTCGTGTAGGGAAAGAGTGTAGATCTCGGTGGTCGCCG
>URRB01000011.1 GCA_900550195.1 uncultured Collinsella sp. | reverse complement strand
AACAAATCCAAGTTAGACCATTTCAAATGGTTCGATGTCTGCCCGGATGCGACACATCTGGTGTGTCCATCCTCGCAGTATCCGGTTCTCAAGGTGCACGCTTAGCGGCTCATCCGGTTCGACCGGGCCGCGCGGCAAGGAGATATATTGCCAGACCGGAGGGGCGCCGTGGGCGGGAATCGCGCACTCCATATTTTGTTCACAAATGAATATGTCCCTCAGTCGCATCACTGAGGTTAAAACTGAAGCATTGGCTTCTGATATTGGCGATGACCAGCTGGTTTATAGGTGTTAAGGCATCGGTCATCTCTGGAGCGCCACTTTACTCCAAAAGCATTAGCCATTTGTTTCCCATCGGTAAAAGGCAGGTTTTGTTCGCCAAGCGTTTTTATATATAGAGAAGTTCGGGTTCGAACCCGTGCACCGGCAACAAAAAAGCGACCAACCGGAGTCGATCGCTTTCAGTTCTATGGTGGAGCATCCAAGGGATGTTTCCGAACTCACTTTCTCGCTGCCATTCATGCCGTCGAAGCATCGTTCGACCTCCACAGCCCCATGTTTTGAGGACCTGCCGTGTTTATCACTGTTATTAATGAGTGTGCGGAAGTGATCCTCATACAGATACGTGCGATCCGCCAGAGAACTGAGAAGCATCTTTCTGTAGCCCTCGTTGTCTATCCTCGCATCTCTCAGGTCTTCCGGAAATTCACAAGCAGTCTTAGGGTCAGTTTGTTTCTGCTTTCAGAGACTTGTTTGAGAGTTATTAAAGACAGTTCAAAACAATAAGTGAGACACCATAAAGCAGAGCAAGATGTGCCGGATAGAAAATGTAGAAGAAGTATTTCAGCTTCAGCCCTCGCTTGCCATTATAAAGATTGATAAGCAGCAACGAAACGACCGCGGCAGCAACATCAGGATTAAATACATTAGCTGTAGCAAACTCAAATCCGCCGCCAACTATATGGCACGACGAAAGGAGCACTGCGCATACTGCAGCAAAGAGCATCTTGGCCTTGCTGTCGTGGAATAAATAGAATGCAGCCACAAGCAGAATGCCATACACGCCGCCATCTAGTTTAGTGTATTCAGCTGCCAGTGCTGTCAAAACAATCAGAGCAATTTCTGCGATGTGCCTCTTCCATTTTGAAAGACTTTGTATCTTTTCCAGAATAATCAAAAAGACCAAGGAAAGCAGGAGCTCACACATAACATTTTGTTGCCGAAGGTCAAATAGTTGCCCGGTTTGAACGAAATCGTATATGGGCTCCGCAATGATTGCGAAGACAAGCATATTTCGCAGGTACTTCTTTATGTCATGAGTATGCAAAAATCCCTCAACTATCAAAAAGCAAAATAAGGGAAATGCAATTCTGCCAAGAACATGAAGCACATCCGAAGCCTCGCTTAGAATCGCCCACTGCTCGTCTGATATCTGATTGTACGATGCGTGAGTCATGATTCCATTGGTCAGGACGATCCTGCTTACATGATCGAGAACCATCGAAATGGCCGCTATTATCTTTAATGTGCTGCCGCTAATTCCGTATCTATCTGTTTTTATTTTGTTTTCCTTTCGTTGGGTGGGCCGTCGGGGGTTCAGCCTGCTCCGCAGGCGGCCGCTGCGGCGCTCCGCGCCCCGACGGGTTCGAACCCGTGTCGCGGCAATAAAAAAGCGACCAACCGGAGTCGATCGCTTTCTTTTCTATGGTGGGCCGTCAGGGGTTCGAACCCTGGACCTTGGGATTAAAAGTCCCCTGCTCTGCCAGCTGAGCTAACGGCCCGCGGGTGGCATTGTACCACGGTCTGGGACTATTCCCAACTCCATTGGCCGTTCTGGAAAATCACAACTTCACGTCCATCAGGCGTAATGCCCGTAATATCGATGTCGTCCGTGCCGATCATAAAATCGACGTGCGTGCTCGAGACGTTGACACCATGCTCCAGGAGCTCCTCCTTGGACATGTCGTACCCACCCTCGATGCATTCGGGGAAACCGACACCTAGCGCGAGATGGCAGCTAGCGTTCTCGTCATAGAGCGTATCGTAGAACAGAACACCACTTTCGCGGATCGGCGTGTTCTTGGAAATGAGCGCGACCTCTCCCAGGTGAGCAGCGCCCTCGTCAGTATCGATGATACTTGCGAGCGTTGCCTTGCCCACGCGGGCGTCGTAGTCCACCACGCGGCCGCCCTCGAACTTAATCCAAAAATCGTCGACTTTATTGCCGTGGTGGATGAGCGGCATGGCCGAGTACACGATACCGTCGGCGCGCATGCGATCGGGCGAAGTGAAGACTTCCTCGGTGGGAATGTTGGGGAAGAAGGGGTGCCCATCGGGCGTCTTGCCCTTGCCGCCGGCCCACTCGTGACCCTTCGTCATGCCAATCGTCAGATCGGTTCCATTTGCCGCGGTGTAATGCAGGCAGTCGAAACGATTGCCGTTCAGGAAACGCAGGTTCTTTTCGAATGCGGCGTCATGGAGCTCCCAGTCGCTCTCTGGGTCCTGGCCATCGGCGCGAGCGGTGTGCAGAATCGCATTCCACAGCTTATAGATTGCAACCTCATCGGCGTCTCCCGGGAACACCTCGCGCGCCCAAGCCACGACCGGAGCGCCGGCGATGCACCACGGATTGATGTTGTAATCCAGTCCACGGCGGAAAACTTTGCACTGCGTGTTCTTTGCCTTAGAAGCTGCAGCGGGCTTAGCGGGATCGATGCCCTTAAGGGCGGCGGGGTCCGCACCCTCGATAAAGATAAAGCAGGCACCGTCCTGGGCCAGGGAATCCAGCTGCAGGCGCTTCCACTCGGGCGTCTGCTCAAAATAGCTTTTCTCGACATGCTCGTACGTGAGCCTCGTCACGGCATCATCGGCCCAGATGACCGTCACGTGGCCGGCGCCGGCAGCATAGGCCTCCGCGACCACCACGCGCGCAAACGGCGCGCACTCAACCGGAGACTGAACGACGACTTCCTGGCCGGGCTTAACGTTTACGCCCTTGCGGACAACCAGGCGCGCATAGTTTTTAATCTTGGGCTCCAGGGACTTCATACCCTCCAGGGCCTCTTCGACCGTCAGGGCAGCTCGAATCATGTGCCACTCCATCTATCTATAGAACAGTAAAAAGGCGCGCCGCAAAAACGAGGCGCCTTATATCTTAGCGATAAGTATGTATGCAAACGCTACTTCTTCTTGGAGTCCTTCTTGTCCTCCTCGGCAGCTGCGCGCTCGATAAGAGCGTTGAGCTTGTTCTCGGACATGCCCTCGGCCTGCGCGCGGTACATGTTGCGCAAGGGACGAATACGAGCGAAGTCGTAGATAAAGTCACCTAGGATGATGACATAGGACAAAACGATGCCGACCATCTGGACAGGGCTGGACACCATGCCAGCGGGAGCGAAGTACAGCGAGGCCCAAATTGCCACGACGAGCACCATGCCAATGGCGAGCACAATCCACCAGATGCGACGGCGCTTGGTGTAGTCCTCGTCCTGCTTGAGGAGGATATTCGACACCGTATAGATGCGGTCCTCCTTGGCGCGCTGCTTAGCCTTGCGGGCGCGCTTCTCCTCTTTAGAGAGGCCCTCGAGGTTCTCGCCCTTCTCGAGCTCTTTGCGGCGTGCCTTAGACGAAGCCGGCACGACGCGAACGGAGCTCGCTGCTTGGCGGGCGGGCTTAGCAGATGCGGCAGACTTGCGCGCAACCCCGGTAACTTCGTGGGATTGCGTGCGCTTGTTCGTGGCGCTACGGGTACTCACTTATGCGTTCTCCTTCATGCTTGTGAACTGGGAGCCCGTGATGATCTGGAAGGCCTCGCGATAGCGCTCGGACGTGCCATCGATGACCTCGGCGGGCAGGTGCGGGGTCTCCCCCGTCATATCCCAGTTGGCCTTGAGCCAATTGCGGACGAATTGTTTGTCGTAGCTAGGCTGGATCTTGCCCTCCTCGTAGCTGGCAGCAGGCCAGAAACGGCTGGAGTCGGGCGTGAGGCACTCGTCGATCAGCGTGACCTTGCCATCGATGACACCAAACTCGAACTTGGTGTCGGCAATGATGATGCCACGGGTCGCGGCGTACTCGGCAGCGGCCTTGTAGATCTTGAGGGAAAGGTCACGAATCTGCGTGGCGATGTCCTCGCCCACGATCTCGCAGCAACGCTCGAACGAGATGTTCTCGTCGTGGTCACCGATCTCGGCCTTCGTGGACGGCGTGAACAACGGCTCGGGAAGCTTGGAAGCCTCGGTCAGGCCCTCAGGCAGCTGGATGCCGCAGACGGTGCCGTTCTCGTCGTAGGTCTTCTTGCCCGAACCGGTCAGATAGCCGCGGACGATGCACTCGATAGGAATCGTCTGGGCCTTCTTAACCAGCATGGCGCGGCCAGCGAGGTAGTCACGATACTCAGCAAACTCCTCGGGGAAATCCGCCGGGTCGATGGAAACGAGATGGTTGGGAACGATGTCGGCAAACTTATCGAACCAGAATGCCGAGATGCGATTGAGCACCTCTCCCTTAAACGGAATCTCGTCGGGAAGAATGAAGTCGAACGCAGAAATGCGGTCGGTGGCGACCATCAGCAGGTTTTCACCGGCATCGTAAATATCACGAACCTTGCCACGGGAATCCGGACGACGCTCCATCGTTGTCACGTGAGTCACTCCTTACCTAAATACGACAGTAATGCGGGTTCTTTCCCGCACGTTTTCGCAAACTCGGAGCGGCAGGGACGAAACCCCCTCCTTCACCGAATAGCGAAAAGCTAGTGCTCCATTGTAGTAGATGCCGCGTCCGCCGTGTGCTCGCGAGGCAGATGAATCGTAAAAGTCGTACCCTTTCCAAGCTCCGACTCCACGGATATGTAGCCGTGATGACGCTCGACAATCTGCTTGGTCACGGCGAGGCCCACGCCCAGACCACCCGCCTCGCGGGCGCGACTGGCGTCGGCACGCCAAAAACGACCGAAGATGCGCGACAAATCATCCTTGGCGATACCGATGCCCGTATCCGAAACCGCGATATCGACGTGCTTGCGGTCGCTGAGCACCGAAACCACGACCCAACCCCCCTCGGGGGTGTAACGCATGGCGTTGCTCATGAGGTTGATAACGCATTGCGTGATCATGTCGGGATCTGCCTCGACCACGTCATCGTGGCCCTGCGTCTCATCTGCAAAGCGCAAACGCAGGTCACGGTCGGCAAACAGGCGCTCCTGGCCATTCACAATCGAACGCACAAACGGCACCATATCCACCGGCTCCAGGTTGAGCGGCGCGGTACTGTTTTCCATGCGCGACAGGTCGAGCATCTGCTGAACCAGACGGGCCAGACGACGCGTCTCGGAAGCGACCGTCTCCAGATGCTCGTCGTCGGTGGGATACACGCCGTCCTGCATGGCCTCGACCGTTGCAAGCATGGCCATGAGCGGCGTACGCAGCTCGTGGGCAACATCAGAGGTCAGGCGCTTCTCGTGCTTCATATCCTTTTCGAGCGAGGTGGCCATCTCGTCGAAGGTCTCTCCCAGCTGATCGATCTCATCATCGCCGCGCAAGCCCGTACGAGCGGACAGGTCTCCATCGCGAATCTGCTTGGCGGTGCTGGTAATACGATGAATCGGCTTGGTGAGCATGCGCGACATGAGCGCTCCGATAACGACCGAGATGCAGACGGCCACAACCGCGGCAAGGGCCATGGCGTTAAAGGTCTTCTCTCTGAATGCTGAGTCTGCCCTGGTGAGCAGGGCATCGGAGCCAATCGCCCACAATTTGACCTGACCCACGTGCTCGCCGGAGGACGTCACGATCTCAACGTTGGCAACACTATTGGAATCGGTGGGAGCAGACGAGACTGGACTGTGCGATGCCTTCTTTCCGCTCGTACCGTCGGTCGTCGCCTGATTTTCGCGTACATCGGCAGTAGCGCTTGCCGAGGGCCACGAGTCGTCGTAGACGATGACGCCCTTTTTATTGACGACCTGCATACCAAGATCGTCGGACACCAAGCTCGATGTCGCGACCGTACGCAGCTCCCCCGCGGTCCAAGAACCGTTTTCCTCATATGACGTTGCCAACTTTTCGGCAGCGGAATTGGCGATTTCGACAATATTGGAGCGCGTGTAATCCGTAAAAACCGTGCCCCATACAACGGAGACTACGCCCACCAATACCAATACCGTCATGAGCGATGTCAGGGCAAAAGCCAGGGCCATACGCGAGGGATAGCTCATCGTTGGCCGTGAATCGGAACGAGGCGTGTTCCAACTAGCCTTGGAACCCGCCTCGTTCTCCTGCTTATGCTTTTGCCCGATTTCAAAGCGCGCAGGTGTCATATGTGATTTCCTTTATTTCTCGTCCGACTTATCGGTCTTGGTCGGAGCCTCGAAGCGGTAGCCGACACCGTGGACGGTGTAGAGCCATTTGGGCTTCTTGGGGTCGTCGCCCAGCTTGGCGCGAAGGTTCTTCACGTGGCTGTCGATGGTGCGCTCGTAACCCTCAAAGTCGTAGCCGAGCACCTTCTCGACCAGCTCCATGCGGTTGTAGACGCGGCCGGGGTGACGGGCAAGCGTGGTGAGCAGCTTGAACTCGGAAGCCGTCAGGTCGACTTCCTTGCCCTCGACCAAAATCTTGTGGCCCGAGATGTCAATGACCAGATCGCCAAAGTCGAGCACCTCGACGGCCGGCTCATCGGCCTGGTGGGCACGGCGGAACAAGGCACGCACGCGCGCGACAAGCTCGCGCGGCGAGAACGGCTTGATCAGGTAGTCGTCGGCACCGAGCTCGAGGCCGATAATACGGTCCTCGATCTCGCCCTTGGCCGTCAGCATAATGATGGGGACATCCGAGGTATCGCGAATGGTGCGGCAAACGCGCTCGCCGGGAATCTTAGGGAGCATGAGGTCGAGCACGACCAGGTCGAACTGATGCTTCTCGAACTCCTCGATAGCGGACTGGCCGTCGCCCACGCCCACAACCCAATAGCCCTCGCGCTCGAGATAGGCAGCGACAGCGTCGCGGATTGCCTTCTCATCCTCGACCAGCAGAATCTTTTTTGCATCTGAAGCCATAACACGGCCCCCCTGTCTCAATTAGCTAAGAACAAGCTCATTTTAACGCACCTGAGCCCACCGGGCGTCGCATGGGTGCGATAGCTCGGCGGGCGGTACTCATAGTCACAACGCGCTTATTCCCCTGTCGACGCCTTTTTAACCCCTCGGAGACTAAAGAGAGAACAAGCGAGCGGTAACCGTCTCGGGAATTCCCTGGCTGTTACGCACCGTTGCGTACGTTAAGAACGAATTCGATTTACCCGCCGTAGCAGGATAATCGCCATACTCCAAGGCTCGATCGGGCGACAGAAGCGAGCCGTAGGTCTTAGCCGAAGTGTCAATCAGAAAATGCGACGCCTGAACTTTAACCAGGTATTTATTTTTCCTTCCCGCAGCGCACGCGAGCGGCTCACGCGAAAGGAAGAGGTACGGCCCGCCCTCGTTACCGATATAGGTGCCCATATTGCCCAGGCTGCCCACACCGCTATACGTCGCCTCAATGGAGAACACGAAGGTGTCTCCCATATACACGGCCTCGAAAGGCGAAACCGACGAAGGAAGCACCAGCTGAGCTCGCTTCGTGTTGTTGCCGTCAGTCAGGTCAATCGCCGTCATACCGTAATAGACGCCCTCATCATTGTGCACGCGGGGTGAGATGGTCAGGATGCCGTCGCTCACACGCGGGGCGGATGCGAAGCGGCCCGTTGACTTCCAAATAGTCTCAGGCTTGGACTCGCTGGGCGACTGACGGTAGCAGTACGAATCGTTACTCGTCTTGGTGCCGCCGGACGAAGGCATCTTATACCAGATGACCGACGACCCATACGCTGTGAAGAGCGGCGGATCGTAGTTTTCGCCGCCGCGGTCGAGCTCGACAGCGTTGCCGGTAAGGGAGGAGCCTGCAAGGTTTTGCGCATAGAGTTTCCAAGACGCATTGGCAAAGTTCATCTCGACCCATGCGAACACGCCATCACCCGCGCGAACGTCGTAAAACGCATAACCGGTTCCCTCGATGGGATCCTCGATAAGTGTGGTAAGCGAGCCATCGCCCAGGTTGAGCACACCAAGCGTATTGGCATGCAGGGCAGAAGCAGGCGCCATCATCGCGGCAGCGTAGTCGCCATCGCAGTAGTACAGCAGCGTGCCCAGCGGCAGCGTCCACGAGGCCGCGGGCTCAAGATCGATATCGACAGCTTCGTACTCATCAGTGATCGAGACAATCTTCGAATCGTCCTTGATAACCTGCGGCTCGCCAGCGGCGTCATCACTCGTGCCCGTTTTTTTCGAGCAACCGGCCAGTACGGCAGCAGCACCGGTAGCGGCGCCACCCAGCACAAAACCTCGACGCGTTATTCCATTCTTAAAGCGATCAGCGATGCTCATTAGGCGATCTCTGCGCGAGCGGCCTCGATAGCGCGCGTAAGCTGATCGGCGCAAGAGGTCTTTTTCATACCGCAGGTATTACCGGCGAGAACCTCGATTACGCGATCGGCGGGAGCGCCCTCGACCAGCCTGGAGATGGCCTTGAGGTTGCCATCGCAGCCGCCAGTAAACTCGACACCCAGCACCTTGCTGCCATCGTCAGAGAGATTGAGGTGAATATTGCGAGAGCATACACCCTGAGGCTTGTAGTCAAAACTAATCATTGAGATCCCCTCTCAGAAAGAAATTTCAGACGTCTATTATCCCCGCCTGGACCGACTTATTATCGCAAGCACCGATTCAACATCCTACGATGCTTGGACTGGTGGGGGCAAGATTAGCAGTCCGCACCCTGTACGTGGACCATGCGCTTCTCACGATACATATTGTGGTCGGCGACGCGATATACATCGGCCAGCGTATTTCCAGCCGTCTCGACGGTCGCCACGCCAATCGATGCGCTGACCGTCAGGGTCTCATCGCTTACCGCGGCAAGACCGAGACGAAGGTCCTGTTCCAGCCCGAGCGCAGACTCGTTGTCAGTATGGGGGCAAACCAGCAAAAACTCGTCGCCGCCAACGCGCATCGGCAGGTAATCCGCACCAGCCACCCGCCGCAGCACGGACGCCGTCCGTCGCAGCAGCTCATCCCCCATCTCGTGACCATAGATGTCGTTGGTCCGCTTGAGATAATTACAGTCCACCATAATCACGCTCACCGGCAAGTCCTCGTTTACCAGGCTATCTCCACGCGATTCCAGATAGTTGCGGTTGCGAAGCCCCGTCAGTTTATCTTGGTATGACAGCTCCTCGGCATGCTTGACCATCGATATGTTGTGCGTCGCCACGACAACCGACTCCAGCCGGCCTTGCTCATCGCGATGCTGGGGGACAACCTGTAGCGAGTACCAAGCGCCTCGACAATCTCGCACCTCGGCAGCCAAGTATGGTACGCCCTCCATACGTTCACGAAGCGTACTTTATATCTACGAGTCCCACAACCGCTTCGCGGCTTTCGGGGCTCACGATATCCCGGCAGACCGTGTCCATAAAGTCATACGCCTCGCTGTGTTCGGCAAATATCTTCGCTATCGCCGGCGACATGTTGATTCCCTCGATCTCGAGCGTATCGAGATGTAAAAGGAAGGTCGAGTCGTAGATGGCACTTATGGCATTGATAATGCCGAGCTGTTTGTCCTTTTCGGCTAAGTTTCGATGGTCAACGATATTTCGCGCTAGCAGCACCACAACCCAAAACGCAAGACAAACCAACACACCGGCGGCGACAAACGAAGCTCTGTCTGACATGACCTCCGCTTTGGGATACAGTGCAAACAGGCGATAGTCCTTGTATGCCGCACGCACGGCGTACCATTTGCTTCCGCGATACTCGATACGCGTCAGGCCTTCGTCTTTCCACTCGATTCCAGATCCGGCAAGGAGCCGAGCGAGCGACACGTCGACATCGGGATCATTAGAGGAGACGATCTCCGCATCCTCCATAACAAGCACCGTGGGGCCCTGGTGGAAGGTGTTGTTTGCAAGCACATCGGCTATGGCATACGAATAGTCATCCGCCGTATCGGGGACGAATGAGCGGTATGCCAGGGCAACGCCGTCGCCATACGGGGCAGCACAGACGGCAAAAACGACATCGCGGCGCTCAACGACAGTTGAGTAGGACACTTTGGAACCTTGATACATCGATGCGACCGACGAGCAAGCCAGTTCTTCTCGCCATAGCATGAGCGGATCGCGGCCATCGATGTCGTAGTGGGCGGTCATATGACCGTCGGAGTCCATGACCATCAGCCCCGAAAGGTTCTCGGCATGGACATATTGCTCGATAAGATCGTCGTTAACCTCAACGCGACCAGGGGGCAGGAACGTCGCAAACGATTCGACCGCAGCATCCAAATCGTGCGTCGCCTCGGTTTTTCTTCCCTGTTCGTAGCGATCATATTTTTCGCAAGCGTTTTCCAAAAACACCATGGCCTCTTGACCGAATCCAAGCGTTTTATGGAGGCAGCGATGCGTGCCGACCATAAACAGCAGATTCAGCAAGACAATGCTGGCAACAACGCTGACGGCTATGACAACCAGGTTCTTTTTGTGCAAGAGGCGCTCATCATTTGTCATGAATTCGCTCCTTGCTCACTCGTCGTCGCTCCCGCCTTGTAATTGCCCAAAATACGGTCAATCGTGCCATCTCGATCCATGTCGAACAGCGCGGTATTGAGATCCTTTACGACCGGTCCTTCATAGCAGTTCTCAAACGCGACACCCAGGTCAACCGTCATAACGTTGTCAGCGAACACGCGATAAAGGCCGGGGTACTGGGCAACGAGTCGGTCAAGCGACCGTACGTCCGCCATCCAGCAGTCCACATATCCTTTGGCTAGAGCGGCTTTGCAGAGCTCGGCAGAGCCATACGATTTGATTTGAACGTCCGGCGAGATCCCCAGATCCCCCGCAAGCAATCGACGCTCACTCACCGAGCCCGCAATCACCGCAATGGTCTTGCTTCCATCGAGATGCGACAAGGACTTGATGCCGCTCGTCTTCTTGGCGGCAACCGAGACCGTCACGGTTAGATACGGCTCGGTCCAGTAATACTTATCCTCGCGATAACAGGGCGAGTAATCGCACCATAGGCAATCGATATCACCATTTTTGAGCAGCCGGTCGCGATCGTTCCAGTCAATATCGACAAACTGCGGCTTGAGCCCCGCACGCTCACACGCCTCGCGGGCGATATCGATATCGATACCGGCGTAATCGCCTGTGGTATCGACATATACATAGGGGTCGTTATCCGTAACGCCAATTTTGAGCACAGGGAGATCCTCGTCAGCCGTACTCGGCGAGGAAGAACTATTTCGATCGGTATACGTCAGGACAGCCGTACAGGCAGCAACAGGAACTACGAGCGCGAACGAGACGATGACGACTCGTTTAATACGTCTAGGCACGCGCCTCTTTTCATCGAAATGGCATTAGAGGTTCATTTTATTACCGGGAGCTGCCGCAGCAGCGAAAAAAGCGCCTCACCCAAGATGGGCAAGGCGCCAAAGGTTGAAATGCATCCGCGAGCGGTCGAATTAGGTTAACCCTACTCGAAGCTCAGCTGCTCCCGAATGCACCCCGACCGCTGCCTCGTTCAGGCCGTTGGCGCCGACCGCGTATCTGGCGGTTTCCGACGCGCCGCACTGCACGCGACACACGGGCTGAAGTCTTTAACGTAAAAGCCCCGTTGGTAAAACGAGTTACCAACGGGGCTTGGACTGAAAGGTCGCGCCTAAACGAGAGGGCGCCCTAACACTCGAGACGTTTGCGCATAAGCGCGAAGGCAATCAGCGAAGCGCCGACAACGGTCATAATAAAGGCGACGGCAAGGGTTTGGTCGCCCGTGTTGGCGAGCGCACCCTTAGTAGTCTTAGCGGACGTTTTGGTTACCTTGGTCGTCGTCTGCTGACCGGGTTGGGACGGCGTCACGGGCTGCGCAGGCTGAGCCGGCTCCCCCTTGGCCTCCTCGCCCGTCACCACGTACGTCGAGAAGTGGCTCGTGCGGAAGCAGAGGTAGTCGCCCTCGGTCCACGTATCCATAGCCTGAGTGGAACCATCCTCGGCAACGTAGAGCACCTTGAGATTGGTGAGCGCCTTCATGGCGGCAGTCATCTTGACACGGACGATGAAGGACATGCCTTCGTAGTCCTCGATAACCTCGCCGTCCTTGAGAAGCTTGATATCGAGCTTATCGGCAACCTTGGTAGTCCCCTGCTCAAGGCCGGAAATCGTAGCATTGGCGGCATCGGTAAGATCCGTCGGTTCCTCGACCACAAGAGAGATGCTGTTGTTCTGGGCAATGCCGGCAGCGACATTGTTCTCGGCGCTTACGCTAACGTCCGTTCCGTTGCTACCCGCAACGCCTGCAATGGTCTTTGCCGCTACGATAACGGCGCAGGTCGCGGTTTTGTCGCCACAGGTGGCGGTAATCGTGACGGTACCGGCCTTAAGCGGCGTCACGACGCCGTCTTTGACCGTGGCGATCGACGAGTCGCTGGAGGTCCAGCTCACCGTCGTATCGTCTGCATCGGCAGGACTCACCGTTGCGGAGAGCTTTGTGGAGGCATCACCGACGGTAAAGGACAGGCTCGTCTTGTTGAGCTCAACCTTTTGGGCGGGATTGGTCACGGTCACCGAAACGGTCTGGGAGAGCGACCCTGCAGTGATGACAAAAGAACCAGAACCGGTCTTGAGGGCGGTAACGGTGTAGGAGCCATCACCGTTGTCGACAACCTTAAACGCCTTCGAAGCGCCCGTGTCATCCAGAGCAAGATTGGTCTCGTCGACCTCACCCGCAAGGGTTCCAGCAAGAGAAACCTTCACGGTGCCCTCTTCGCCCTTCTTGAGGCCGAGGACGCTCTGGTCGACCGTAAGGTTCGTTGCGGGATTAGAGACGGTCACCGCGCAATCCTGAGAATAGGTGCCGTCTTCAGTCGAAACGGTGATGGTTGCGGCGCCCTTGGAGACAGCCGCCACCTTTCCGGTTTGATCGACTGTAGCGACACTTTCGTTGCTGGACTTCCAGACAATCGTCTGGTTAGCCTCCGCGGGAACGACCGCCGCCTTAAGCTGCTCGGTTGCAGCGCCCACAAGCACGACCTTCTGCTTATCGAGCGTGATGCCCGTAGCAGGCTGAATAACCGTCACCTTGCACGTGGCGCTATGCTCTCCGTCCTCAGTGGTGACGGTAATCGTAGCAACACCTGCCTTGACCGGGGTCACGACGCCGCCTGCAACCGTGGCGACCGTAGGATCGCTCGACGACCAGGACAAGTTCTTGTTCGTTGCATTATCGGGCTCAACCGCTGCGGTCAACGTCGAGGGCTCACCGCCCACAGCAAGCTTAAGGTTTGAAGCGCTGAGCTTGACGCCCGACACCTTTACAACCGGAGTGGTTACCGTAATCGCATCCGTGGTTGCAGAGACCCCATCAACCGTTGCCGTGATCGTGGCATCACCGTCACCGACAGCGGTAACAAGACCGTTAGCGTCGACGGTAAGGACGCTCTCGTTGGAAGAGGACCAAACAACTTGGCTGGCCTTGTCATCAGGGGAGACCTTTGCCTTCAGCTGCTGAGTCGTGCCTTTATCCATGGAGGTTGAGTAGCTGTCCGCAATGGAAACCGCAGTCTTTGCAGGCTCCTCGCCAGGCTTGACAACATGAACGGTCATCGTGTCGCAGAGACGACCACCCAAGTACATTGAAACCGTTGCATCGCCGTAACTATGAGGCACTAAATACCCCAAGTAACTGCCACCACTAAACATCGGTCCTTTTACCTCGAGGACATCCGGATTATCTGAAGTGAAAGAATACTTTGCGCCGGCATAGGAGTCCATCAATTCCTCAGCGCTTTTACTCAGCACGCCCTTTGGATATTCAAACCCCCTGTCACATTCCAGCCAAAGCCAATCTTTGGATATACTATCTGAACTGACCTCACAGGGAAATGTATAATCGCTCGACACAAACTTAGCCTTCGAAAGGCTCACTTCCGCAGGGTCGACAACCTCTATCTCAAAGGGATGGTCATTGCCAAGGCCATCACGAGCATGAGCCTTAACGGTGCCAGGCTTTATTACCTTAAACGAGTTTTCACCACCGATAAGCTCAACGACATCGTTGCTTTCCAGAGAATAGGTTACAGCGCCAAAGTCCGCACCCCAATGTGCGCGCTGGCATGCCTTCAGTACTTCATTTGGAGAAACGTTGAGAATGGCAGTCAGATAATAGCTGTCCCCAACCAGCATCTTTTGCTTTTTGTTCCCACGCTCATTGAATCCGGGCTCCTGATTCTCGGTTACAACATCACATAGCTTCTTCGTCTCAACTTCACCGTTGCAATAGTCGACAAGAACCTTGGCCTCTTTAGCATCTTTCGACAACGCCTCGAGTTGCAAAGAAGCGCTTAGCTCGGAAGTTCCATATGATGAATAATTCGAATTCACCCTTGCCTGGACTTTGGAATCCTTTGAGGGGTCTTCCTTAATAACAAAATATGTGGCCGCACGGCTCTCGTCCACGGGACGAACGTCAACTCTCCCCTCTAGTAATGCATAATGCGTGTTCCCGCATTTTTGCGGACAATCATCCGTGTAACCCAGCGTTGCGGTGTTTGTTGTCGCACCAGATTGGTCGTAAGAAACGAAACTGACCTTAATTGGATTGACTTTAGCCACACTTTTAATCTTAAGAGAACCGTTTAAACTCTCGTCGGTCTTGCTCTTCAGGGTTATAGTCGTTGTGCCAACTTTGGTAGGGCTAATTGTCAATACCCAACTATGTGACTCATAACTTACCTTAGCGATATCCTCGTCAGACGATGTGATATCGATATCGCTAGGGTCAATGTGCGCCCATTCGTGATTTTTATTAAAAAAGGAAAGCCTTCCTTTCACCGTCTGTCCAACAGCGACATCAAATTCTGACCACACATCGCCTGTAGACGAATCGTATGGGAGAAACGATGCACCCATGGAACCGTCCTGCGACTCCAGCATGACAGCATCCGCATGCGGAGCGGCCACCGTCAGCCCAAACGTTGCCGCCGTTAAAGCAACACAGATGCCTGTGGCTATCCTCCAAAACCCTTTTCTCATTCCCCTAAGTCCAATCTCTCGTGAAAAAACGCAGCATTCTCCCACACCTTAAAATTGGCTTAAGGATACCCCCCCCCGACAGTTACCGGCAAGGTAATGTTTGTCAGATGTCTCAAATTATCGGCAAGCAGCACAGTTGACGCGCATATATCGCTGACGTCCAGCTTTCTAGGTGCGCTCATGCACAAGCCCCGCTGGCAGAGCGAGCTGCGAGCGGGGCTTGTGTTGGAAAGTCGCACTCGAACGAGGGCCGCGGAGAATTGATCGATTTGACTACCTCCCCGATCGGTCAATTAGAACTCGAGCTGCTCCAGGCGATCGAAGACCGTGTCGATGCGGGTGAGGAAGTCCCACGGGTCAAAGATCTCGTCGAGCTTCTCCTGGCTGACGGTGCAGCGCGGATCGGCCTCGAGGCGCTCCTTAAAGGTAGGACCGGAGACGCAATCCTGCACCTCGTGCCACGTGGCCATGGCGTTTTCCTGCACGATGGCATAGGCATCCTCGCGGGTGATGCCTGTATCGACGAGAGCCAGCAGCACCTTGGAGGAGAAGATGAGGCCGCGGGTCTTGTTGAGATTGGCCATCATGCGGGCAGGGTACAGCTGCAGGCCGTCGATGACGCGGATGAGGCACTGGAACATGTGGTCAAGGGCGATGAAGCTATCGGCCTGGGCGACGCGCTCGGCAGAGGAGTGCGAAATGTCGCGCTCGTGCCACAGGGCAACGTTGTCGAAGGCGACCTGGGCGTTGGACTTGACGATGCGCGAAAGGCCGCAGACCTTCTCCATAGTGATGGGGTTGCGCTTGTGCGGCATGGCGGAGCTGCCCTTTTGACCCTTGCGGAACGGCTCCTCGGCCTCGAGCGTATCGGTCTTCTGCAGGTTGCGAACCTCGGTCGCAATGCGCTCGCAGGTAGCTGCCGTGGTAGCGAGCACGCCGGCAAGGTAGGCGTGGTGGTCACGGCTGATGACCTGCGTAGACAGCGGATCGTGAACCAGACCAAGGTGCTCGCAGACATACTCCTCCACGAACGGCTCGATGGAGCTGTACGTGCCGACAGCGCCCGAGATGGCACCGAAGGCGACGTTCTTGCGGGCATCCTCAAGACGGTCCAAATCGCGCTTGAGCTCCCAAGCCCAAGAGCCAAACTTCATGCCGAAGGTCATCGGCTCGGCGTGAATACCGTGAGTACGGCCGGCGCAGAGCGTGTTGCGCTCCTCGAAGGCACGGCGCTTGCAGATCTCGCCGAGCTTCTTGACGTCCTCGATGATAAGGTCGCAAGCCTGAGTGAGCTGGTAGCACAGAGCCGTATCACCCAGGTCAGAGCTGGTCATACCGTAGTGAACCCAGCGGCTGGGCTTGGGCTCGCCCTCGGGGACGTCGGCGTCGATGTACTCCTTCATGTTGGTCAGGAAGGCGATGACATCGTGGCGCGTGACCTCCTCGATCTCGTCAACCTTCTCCTTCTCAAAGTTGGCGTGGTCGCGAATCCACTGGGCCTCTTCTTTGGAAATACCGATCTTGCCGAGCTCCGCCTGGGCCTCGCAGGCCAGGACCTCGATCTCCTGCCAAATGGCGTACTTGTTCTCGAGGGAGAAGATGTGTCCCATCTCCGGGCGGGTATAGCGATCGATCATAGCGGCTCCTTTTTGGTTATTGGCACGTTGGTCGTAACCCAACCATTGTACCGTGCGCGGGTGCAAGTATGGGCAGTAGGCATTAACCTAACATTTTGGAATTGGAGCGAGCATGGGGACGTCCGCGCATTTGCTTCGCAAATACGCACCGGCTGCGGTCGGCAGACCCGGTCCGCGCACACGCACGGGCACAGCGGGTTGGACCCGACGTTCCCGAGGTCCCCCGTACTCGATGGAGCGGGCAACGGGACATCCGCGTATTTGCTTCGCAAATACGCACCGGCTTCAGGCTCCTGTCGGCGCCTTCGCCTGCTCGCTACAAACGCTTCGCGTTTGCTTAACGCTCGCACCCTGGCGGGTTCGAGTCCCGGCGCTTGGTAGTAAAAAGCACGGCAACGTAACGCTGCCGTGCTTGTGCTTTTTACTGGAGCGGGCAACGGGACTCGAACCCGCGAGTGTCAGCTTGGGAAGCTGATGCCTTACCACTTGGCGATGCCCGCTTGTGTGTTGGCTAGTATAACGCGGTTGTCTTGTTCGATACAAGGGTGGCGATGCTTGTTTTAGCTGTGGAGATTCGTTTGAAAATCGCGTCAATTGTGGAGATGAGGACCTTTGACCTCCTGTTCTCCCTATCTTCTACCTGCGCTTTTGCTTGATTGTTGTATTTGAGCTCAATTTGTCAGGAATTGGGCAAGCTTTTGGTCAGGCTCCGGTACTTACCCGCATGAACCTCGGGGGTAGCCTCATCCTACGCGTCGCAGCCTCCCCATGCGGCGCACGAGGGATAAGGAGCAGCCATGTCCAACGCACCCACGCACTCTGTCCACAGCGCAATCGCAACAGGTCCGCTGCTCCTGCTCCTCTTCCTGCTTTTCGGCTGCCTGGCACCGAGAGCCGCATTTGCCGTCGATGGCTACGACCAACTCGGCTTCCGCACTATTAGCGATGATTGTGGGCCCTTCTTCATCGGCAAGTATGAAGCTCAAGACGCCTCGATTGCCTACTGCATGGACCAGGAGCGCCCCGGCCCCACCAAGCCGGGCGGCCCATGGCTCAACTTTGATCAAGGCTGGGTGTGGCTCGACGACGAGTTCGCGGCAATCGTTTGTCACGGATATCCTACCGCCACGTCGTTTGGCGGTTACCATCTTTCACCCGATCGCGCCCGCGCCGCAACCCAGCTTGCCGTATGGATGCTCAACGGCACTACCCATGTCGACGGTACCTATTCCTACACGACCGCTCAGGGCAAAACCAAGAGCGGGCACTTTACCGCCGACAATGAAGTCGTGGCGGCTGCGCGGTGGCTCCACGACAACGCAAAATCAGGAAGCATCAAAGCCGCTCCGCACCGCGCGCGGCGCTATCTAGGAGCCGTATCGGGCGGCAGCAAACGTCAAGACATGCTCTATGTACTGCCGGCGGTCTCTGTTTCCTTCAAAAAACAGTCTGCAAACGCCGCCATTACCAGCGGAAACAATACTTATCAGTTTGACGGGGCAACATTCGATATTTTTGAGAGCGCCAGCGGCGCGCATGTCGGCACCGTCCAGATGGACAGCAACGGTCGGGCGCAAGCAACACTTCTGCCCAACACGGCATACTACCTAGTTGAAACGAAGGCGCCGGCCGGCTATGTCCCCCGTCGTGATCGCATCGCCTTTACCACGGGGAATGACGGTGGACAGGTCGCCATTGATGAACAGCCCGGCACCATCAACCTGCGTATCGTAAAACTCGATGCCGCGACGAATGCCGGCCCCCAGGTGGGATCTTCACTCGCAGGAGCAGAGTTCACGTGTGTGTCGCAATCAACCCCTGGATGGGCGCAAATCCTCACGACCGACGAAAGCGGTCGGGCCACCCTCGCCGATGTCCCCTTAGGAACCTTTACCATCTACGAATCAAAAGCCCCCGAGGGCTACCTGCCATCCAACGACAGCTGGACCTATACCGTTGGAGCCGACCAGCTCGGCGATTCAGGCGTGGTCGAGATCGAATCTCGCATTTCCGATATCCCCATTGCTTTTGACCTTGAGATTTCCAAATTCAAGGATTACGGCAATAGCGACCAATCCGGCCTGGAGCAGCCGGCGGGTGGTGTTGTCTTTGAGGTTGTCAGCAACAGCTCTCAGCAGGTTGTTGGCACACTGACCACAAACATCTATGGCTTTGCCTCCACCGAAGATCAGCCCGAAGCATGGTTCGGCACAGGCAAGCGACCCGCCGGTGTCCACGGAGCCGTCCCATACGACCGTGCCGGCTACACGGTTCGTGAGGTTCCGGAAACCGTCCCCGAGGGTTTTAAACGTGCAGGGGAATGGACCGTCGGGGCAAATCAGATTTCCGACGACGCCGAGCTTCAATATATCGTGGACAACCACGCTCTGTCGACGCATCTCCAGATTGTAAAACGCGATGCCCAAACAGGCGCTTCTGTTCCCCTAGCCGGATTCACCTTCCAACTCCTCGACAGCAATCACGAACCTGTCTCACAAACTTGCTGGTATCCAGCACATAACGTAATGGACACCTTTACGACTGACGCGACCGGGACCGTCACACTGCCAGAATCGCTCGTGCCGGGCACCTATTATGTACGCGAAACCTCGGCCAAAGAGCCCTATCTTGTCAGCGAAGAAATCGAGGTAAACATACCCGCCGACATGAACCTAACGCCCGTTGCAATCGCCTCGTATTATGACCGCGCCGCGACCGGAAATATCAGGATCGTTAAAACCGATGCCGTAGACGGCAGCAGCCTCGCGGGCGCCATCTTTGAGATCCGTGCCTCGGGTGATATCGTGCGCCCCGACGGTAGCATTGCCGCACTCGACGGTGAGACTGTCGCTACCGTCACGACGGATGAAACTGGAGAAGCACGCGCGGACAACCTCCCACTGGGATCTGGCACCGCACGCTACGAGGTTGTCGAGACTCAAGCGCCGGCAGGCTTCTTGCTCGATCAGACAACCCATATTGTCGACCTTACTTATGCCGACCAGAAAACACCCGTTGTAGAAGCACGGCTTAACGTATCCGACGATTACACCAAGGTTGATATCTCCAAGGTCGATGCAAGCGGTGAGCAGGAAGTAGAAGGCGCACGGCTCACCTTATATGGTCCCGATAAAACCGAAATAGACTCCTGGACCTCATCCGACAAGCCACACCGCGTCGAACATCTTGCACCCGGCACCTACTCGTTGCGCGAAATGATGTCTCCGCGGACCTATGACCTTGCCGAGGAGATAACGTTTGAAATAAAGGATACGGGAGAAGTCCAATCCGTCGCGATGAAGGATGCGCCCATCGAGATCAAGGGGCAGGTCGACAAGCGTCAGGAACTTGTCCAACCTATCGAAAAGGGCCTGTTGGCTAACGGCGATGGTAAAAACCGTGCCGCGATGCAAACCAATACGGATGGGCTTTTCTCCTATACCATCGACGCTCGAAACGATTCAACTACCTGGGTTGATGAGTTTACAATTACCGATGATCTTGAGTGTGCCGAGGACGATACGGCGAGATTCGTCTCAATCGAAACCCCCGTCGCCATCGGCGACCTCAACGGTCTGTGCAACGTGTGGTATCGCACGACGCCGTTGGACTCGACAGACGTCGATGAGCCGGCAAACGCGACACTTGACGATGGGCACGAAAATCCTTGGCTTGAGTCCGACGAAGTAAAGGAAAGTCTGGGTGAGGATTGCCGCCTCGTCGATTACGACGGCTGGCACCTCTGGAAGGCGGATGTCTCGACCACGGAATCCACCACACTCGAGGCGAAAGAACTCGACCTTGCGTCCAATACCGTCGTAACGGGCATTCGCATTGAATACGGTGCGGTAGCCGCCGGCTTTACGACTCGAAGCGATGCGGATTCTTGGACCCGCGATGATCTCAAAGATGAGCACGACGACCTTGACGATGCCAAAGCAATCCTTGGCACAGACGCTCGGGGCGCAATCGTGCACATGCAGGCGACGTCGGCTTATACGCCCCAAACCGCACTCACCAACAGCGCACGCGTCGATCTTTGCCGCAACGGCGGCGGCGATAAACTTGAGTCACATGACGAGGACCGTGTCATTCAACGCTGTACCCTACCGCAGGACCTACCGGCAACAGGATCAGTTCCCATCGCCGCTTGCATCACCGCGCTCCTGACCTCGGGTGCCGCAGCCCTATGGTTCGCTCGCCTTAGGTCGATCCCAAAGAAGCGCTAGCGCGATGAAAAAGCGGGCGAGCCAGTCCCCCTGGCTCGCCCGCTTTCAATCATGTAAATCGCCGTATCTACTCTGCAGACGAAGATCCACCATCAACGATTGCCTGCTCGGACTCAGGAATCCCATCGGCACCCGTACTCTGTTCTTGCTCCACCTCTTCGCTGATTGCGGAGGCGGGGGTCGAGCCCTTTGCACCCACGATGTAGGCAGCCCCAAATCCTAACGCAATGGCAATCAAGGTCAAAATCACGTAGACAGGCCAATGGCGCTTAATATACGAAAACACGTTGACTCCTTAGAGCTCCGTCTACGAACGGCGGATAACCTCGGTCACGACCTCGGATACCGTGGCAATGTTCGTCGGGTTGACATTGTGGGGCAGGTCGTCCTCGGTACGAGCGCAAGCCAGACGCGTGCCGTCCACGCCGGCGATGGTGAGGGCTCGGCGGCTCGCCTCGAGCGCGGCATAGGCATCGGTCTTGGCATAGGGCATCTCGAGCGCGCCACAATCGACATGGAACGACTTGCACACCTTGCTGACCAGGTTCATGATGCGGCGATCGCCCTTGAGCAGCTGCTGTTCGCCCTCGACCGTCACCACCGAAAGCCTACCGGCGCCGACGGATTCAAGATTGATGAAGAATACGCCGCGGAGCTTATCGCGATGCGAAGCCAAGAAGGCCTTCATGCCGGCGCCATCACAATCCGAGGCGCCCGTTGCCACAAACCAGATATCGTGACCGAGCAGCTCATCATCGCCCATAGAGGCGACAGCCGAGAGCATATCTTCGGAAGAAGCACCATCGGAAGACGTAGCGCCACCCTTCCAGCCATCGTTATCGTCCTCGAAGTTATCCCACGAACCGATACCGCGACCGGACTTCTTGGCATCGTAATCGTCTTCGACGCCCAGCCAGTCACTCATGCTGTCCTGCTCGTTTTTCTTTTTACGACCGAACAGGCCACCCAGGCCGCGCTTACGAGACTTGGGTGCCGCCGGGGCGGGAGCCGAAATGGTCTCGATCGGCTGCGCGCCCGACGCAACGGGCACAGGAGGCGCAACGGGTGCCGATGTGGGTTCGGGACCTTGGGCGGTAGCAAAGGGGTCGTTGACCTGGGCAGAGGGATCGGGAAGGTCGAACAGCGACGTGCGAGACGCAACGTTTGCCTGCTTCATAGACGGCAGCGACGGATCGGGGACCGAAGCCAGCGGAGACGAGGAAGGTGCAGGCGACGGTGCCGACGACGGATCGGGAACATTCATCTGCGGACGCGGCGATGCTTGGGAGGAAATCTGGGCCATAAGGGAATCGACCGTTTCGTCCTGGGTGGGAGCGACATTGGCAACCGTGGCACCGGAACCACTCGGGGTCGGCATGGTGAAAATCTGCGTGGAGTAAGGCCTCGACTCATCCGTTTCGAGAGTCTCGGAAACCGCAGGCACTTCCTCCTGCTCGGCCTCGGTCGAATCAGCTTGCTCGGCTGCCGCGTATTGCTCTTCGCCAGAGTTGGCCTCGACGGGCTCGTCCTCGGCAGCATCAATGGGCTCGTCATCGTCCACCGCGTCGCCCTGTTCATCGGAAACAGGAAGGGACTCGGCAATCGCGGTGCCCTGCTTTTCAAACGTTATCGTGGAATCGAACTTCGCGGCATCAAACGACATGGTGCTATCGACGTGCTGCTGAGCCTCGAAAGACGTTGTTGCCTCAACAACATCCGCGGACGTCGGTTGCTGGGACTCAAAGGACGTTGTAGCTTCGGCGGCGTCGACGGGCACGGACTGCACAGCCTCGTTCTGCTCGAACTCTTGCGCCGCGAGCTCACGTGCCGCCTCGGCTGCCTGCTGCTGAGCGATAGCCTCCTGCTCGGCAGCCTCGCGTGCGGCAGCGCGCTTCTCCTCGAAATCGTCGACAAATTTCTTGCCCTTTGCAAGCGCACCCTTAAAGAAGTTGGAAGCGCTGGCGCCAATCGAAGAGAACGCGGATGCAATATCGGCATGGGGCGTTGCCGCGGGAATCTCGGCCGAGAAATCAGTATCGCTCTCGTAAGACACGCGCCTCGGCTGTTCAACGTAATCGTCGTCAGACTCGTCCGCAACGTCTTGCGCCGGCGCGGCGGGAGCCAAAATGTCCAGTCCTGCCGCGGGATCGATCGCGGACACTGCCTCGGGCTCGGCAACGGCAGCGGTAACCGCGGCAGACTCATCATCCACAGTGACAACGGGCACAGGCTCGGGCTCAAACGTCGGCTCCTCGCCCTCCTCGTAATCGAGCGTGCAGGACTCGGGAAGCATTCCGAGCGCACGGATGGCATCCGAACCAAAGCGGATGTTGCCGGCGGCGTTGCGATAGAGCTTGGGCTCGGGCTCGACCGCGGCAGGTTCCTCCGCCGACTCGGCAGCGGGAACCTCGTCATTGAACTCTTCGGCCTGGACAGCCTGATTCTGATCCTCGGGCACGATAGCGCCGATCAGCGTCTCGTCGGCAGATGCACCCTCAAAGCCCTCGATCTGCTCGTCGAAAGCCTCACCCTGTTCGGGCTCGGTCTGAGCGTCGGGAGCAATCGGCTGACCGAATTCGTCCTCGGCGTAGGTAGGCTCTTCATACTCGATGGTGTTGCCGTAGTCGTTTTGCTGCTGGGCCGCGGCATATTCCGCCGCTGCGCGCGCCATTTCCTCGGCACGACGCTTCTGCTCCCCAAAATAGGTATCGAACGGAACATCGTCGGGAAACTCGTTTTCGCCCTGGAAGGGAGCAACGTTGTCCATAACGCCGAGCATAGCGGCGACAGAAGACTTGTTGCACACCGCGCCGGACGTATAGGGAAGAATGTGGCGGTTAGAGATGATGTTTGCCGCGTTGGCAAGTGCAACGAGGGAAGCGAGGATCGCGACAATCCACAGCAGAACCTTGAGCGCGCCGGGGAGCGGCAGGATACGCAGGATGGCAACGGCAGCAGGGGCAACCGTGGCAACGGGCAACAGCTTGGCGATGAGCGCACGATACGAAGCATAGGGCTCGCGGGCGAGCAGCTCAGCACGGGGAGAGTCGTAGTGTGCGACAACGACCACCGGGCGGTTGCGCGGAGACGCGAGCGGGCCCGAGGCCTTGTGGTAGGCGATGACATTTTGGCTCACGCCCGTCTTGCCCAAGCGCGAAACCACGGGGTGGCCCGTGCGCTCGAGCACGTAAAGAACGGCGCCGACAATGGCCAGCAAGGTGCCGACCAAGCCGATACCGCCGCCGATGCCCATCAGCAGGGCGCCGGCAAACGCAAGAATACCGGTAACGGCAAATGCCAATCTACTGGGCGCCGGGGCATTGAACTCCTGAACCTCGGGGTCAAAGCCGTGGTTGCGGAAGATCTGAGCGATATCCTCGGCAGCCAAGCGCTCTTCTTCGCTGCATGCCGGCGTAATGCCGGTGTTCTGCAGCAGGTGGTTAATATAGTTCTGGGTGTTCGCCATGTGCGCTCCACATCCATAATCCGACAAATAGGCCCAATGCATGCACATTAGAACCGTATATAGTCGAAAGTATACCCCGAGCGAGCGCAAACGACCGAATTCGGGCCATCTTAACGCCTCGAGCGGACAAGGATATAGCCTAATCTCCATATCGGACTAAAATCATGGCAGCAAACTACCTTCTCATGCGAGGATTCTATGACGGCAAGCGACGCGACCGCGACAATTAAAAAGGGAAGTTCGGAGCCCGGTTTCGATAAAACGGCTCAGCGCATCCTCAATCTTTTCTTTGTGCTCAACAGCTCCCCCGAACCGCTGACGACCGAGCAGATCGTCTTGGATTCTGACCTGGGATATGGCTCGGGCAGTATCGACTCGGATAAGCGCAAGTTTCGGCGCGATCGTGACAAACTGCTCGAGCGTGGCATCTTAATCAAGGAGGTTCGCCCCGCCGGTGCGCAGGAGACCGAGGAAAGCTCGTGGACAATCGACCGCGAGCACACCTTTGCAGCAGGCGGCCTCATCACCGCAGACGACGCCGATATCCTGCTCAACGCCATCGACCAGACACTAGCGGCCGGCTCATCCACTTTTGCCGCACCGCTTGCCGATATTCGCTCCAAGATTGCCTATCTCACCGGTAGGACGACGGTGGACGAAGCACCAATCCGCCGCTCTCCCACCGTCGATGCGGTATGGAGCGCCTTTGCCGAGCGATGCGCGCTGCGATTTTTATATCAGAACGGACGCGGCGAGCAGAAAGAACGTACCGTCTGCGTCTACGGCATGTTCGAACGCGAGGGCGTGGCGTACTTCTGCGGCCTCGACAATGTCACCGACGGCATCAGGACATTCCGCTGCGACCGTATCGTTCGCGCTTGGCGTCCTTCGAAGGCCTACGCCATCCCTGCGGACTTCAATCTCAACGACTATCTGTTCTTTGAATTCGATTTTCCCGACCGACCGCCCGTTGCAGCCACGTTCTCGTTCGCCCCTCAGACGCAGATCGATATGATCAACGGCCTCACGCGCGGGCGAGGTGAGCTCGCACACACCGATGCGGGATGGACCTGGACCGTTGACGTGCGTGACCTTGAAGCCGCCGCCTCATTTTGCATGGCCCACGCCGTGGACGGCATGAGGCCCGTGGCCCCCAAATCGCTCAAACAGGCGTGGAACCGCCTCATTGAAAGGACGGTGCACGAGCATGCCCGTGCGTAAACTCACCAGCGAGCAGAGACTCTCGCGCGCCATCGACATCATGGAGGCCCTCTACGCCGCCGGCGAGAGCGGCATGACACGAGCCGAGATTTGCAGCCGCTTTGACATCACAGGGGTGTCGCTCGACGAGATTCTCGAGATCGTCTCGACGCTCGCGGACCGAGAATCGGGCGCGCGCATCATCTGCGAATGCCGCGGCGAGCGTGTGGTCCTCACCGGCAACGCAGGGCGTGTTCTACCGTTGCGCCTGAGTGCCGCCGAGGGCGCTGTGCTCAACCACGAACTTGAATCGTTGGGGATCGAGCCACAGACGGCAGCCCGGATTCGGCATGCTCTTCTACCCGAAGAGCTCGGCTATAACCAGCGCGTCTTTGACACCGTCAACCACGGGTCGCACTGGCAGCAGCTGAGCTGCGCCATTCAGGACGGCGTTCGCTGCCGCATCTCGTATCGCTCGATGGACGATGCACGGCCACGCGAGCGTCTGGTCGACCCCTTGCGCATTACGGCAAACGGCGACCAAACATACTTGATTGCCTGGGACATCGCAGTCGATGAGCAGCGCACCTATCGCATGGATAAAATCGAGGGACTCACCTTGACGGAAGACTCCGTCGTGTCTCACGCACCGGACGTCGCATCCCTCCACGATTCCCTTGCCCGGACGCAGCGTAGCGCAAAGCTCTTGATGCCATTCGATATGGCGGAACATCTGGACTGGGCCGGCATCACCCTAATCGAGCGCAGCGGGGCAGACATGGCAATGGTAACCGTGCATTACGGCTCCGAGCGTTGGCTACTGATCCAGGTAATCGCAGCGGGCGGAGCCATCCGCATCTTGGATGACCCCGCCCTGTCAAAGCGTCTGTGCGATATGGCAAAAACCCTCGTTTGTCCGCTTTAGCGCCGCCGCTCGTGGCGTGCACGCCACAGTTGCAGATAGTGCCCGATCTGCGCCGATTCGATGCGCTGGTAGGAGCTCGTGGGCAGCGACGTTAAGAACTTCTTTCCGTAGCCCTTCGTCACCAGGCGCGGGTCGGCCAGAATCAGCACGCCGCAATCGGTCGACGAGCGGATAAGGCGGCCGGCCGCCTGCTTGACCTCGAGCACCGCCTCGGGCAGCGAATAGCGCACCCAAGCGCGGTCTTCGCGCAAGTTGCGCTCGCACGAGAGCGGGTCCGTGGGGCTCGAGAACGGCAGCTTGGGAATGATGACGCAGCGCAGCGTCTCGCCGCTGGCGTCGAATCCCTCCCAGAAGGCCTTAAGCGCAAAAAGCGACGAGGTCGGCTCGTTGATAAACCGGTCGCGCAGGCGACGAGGAGATGAGTTGCGCTGCTGGCAGTTGAGTTCCAGACCCGCACGGGCCATCTTGGGCTCAACGCGGGTGTACAGGTCTTCCATGTCGCGCCGATTGGTGAACAGCGTGAGCACCGATCCGCCCATGGCAAGATGGGCGTCGACCAGCACGCGCTCGAGCGCCGTAAGATAGCTCTCGCGATCGCGCGGATCGGGTATATCGCCCGCAACGACTACAGCCATGTTCGAATCAAAGTCGTAACTCGAGTCCAAGTGCAGCGATGAGGATGTTGAAGCACCGATGCGATCGAGGCCGACCGCGTGGTTAAAGTGTTCAAAGCTTTTGGACACCGTCATGGTCGCCGAGGCAAAGATAGCCGTGTGAACCTCGGGCAGCCACTCGGTTGCCAAGGCCTCGCCAATGTCGATGCGCTCTGCGGTCATTGACTCTCCGCCGGCACGCAACCTGCGATTGACCTGCAGCGAATACACGTAGTGTTCATCGGTGCCGTCGATGATGAGTTTGAGGTTCTCGGCCAGCTCGTGCAGGCGGCGCGAGATATCGCCCAAGTCGACAACAACCTCGGGCTTGTCGGCGGCGACGGCTTGCACCAGCGCGTCGACGCACTTGTCAGCTTGTTCCAATGCATCGATGGCAGCGTAGGCCGACTGTAAGAAATCATGCCAGTCGTCAGATTCGCGCAGCTCGGGGCCAATCCATAGATTGGCATTGTCATAACCCCCACGCGCACGGCGGCCGAGCTCGCGAACGCCATCGAACACGTCGGCGATTGCCATGCTCGCGCGCGCAACCGTCGACGTCGCCTTGGCAGTAAGGCCCAGATAGAGCGTAGAGCCCTCGGAGGTTGCCAAATCACGGGAAACCTGGCTTAGCGCGCCGGTGCTCGAGCCACCCAGGCGCTCAAACAGAACGCGTGATTCGTCCGCCGACACCACGCGCGCCCACTGGCGGCGCGCCTCGCGCTCGATGGAATGGGCCTCGTCGATTACCCAATGACGAATCGGAGGTAAAATCCTGCCCTCGGCCGCGACATTGCGGAACAGCAGGGAATGGTTGGTGACCACCACATCGGCATGCGCCGCACGACGGCGAGCGCCGTGGACCAAACATTTATCAGGGAAAAACGGGCAGAGGCGACGAGCACACTCGCGCGAGGCCGTCGTAAAGTCGGGACGGTTGACGCTGCGCCACCGAATGCCGAGCGAGTCGAGGTCGCCATCGGCTGATTGGCAGACGTACGCCATAATGACCGCGACCGCCGTGAGCGTGTCCGCCGGATCGCGCTTGGTGGTAATCTCGACCTGGCCTCGGCTCATGCGCTCAAGCTTGCGCAGGCACGGATAGTGGTCATAGCCCTTGAGAGCGCAAAATGACAGACCACCGTCCAGTTGCTCGGCAAGTTTTGGCAGCTCATGGTACATGAGCTGGTCGGCAAGATTGTTCGATTTGGTCGCAATACCAACCGTGATGTTGTTACGGCGTGCTGCCTCGGCAAAAGGCACCAGATAGGCCATCGATTTGCCGACGCCCGTGCCCGCCTCAATTACGCGATGTGTGCCCGTGACCAGCGCATCGCGGACCTCGAGGGCCATCGCGATCTGCTCATCACGCGGCTCGTAAGTGGGATACATGCGATTGACCAGGCCACCCGGCGCATAGTCTGCCTCAATCTCCTCACGACTCGGCATCTTGAGGACCGGCAGTTCGTCGGCGTCCACCCGATCGTCGGCGCGATCGGCCTTGAGAACGTCAGCACGAGCGGCGCTGAGAGAGAAGATAGAACCAGGGTTCTGCCCCGCCAAGAATGAGAAGATAGGACGATAGGACCAAGGCACATCCGGATGCATGTCGGCTAGGCGCGCCATGAGGCCCTGGGGCAAGTCGGTGAGCGCCACGAGCAACACACGCCATACGCCACACAGGGCGTCGACGTCGGCATTGGCACGGTGTGATACCGAGTCACAGCCAAACAGATCGGCCATAAAAGACAGCTTGTGCGAGGCCAGGCGCGGAAGCGCGATGCGCGACAGCGCCAGCGAATCGATCCAGATATCGCTCACGTTGACGCCGCCTTTGACCGACTCGATAAACGAGCGATCGAACGTGGCGTTATGTGCGATCACCGGGCAACCACCGACAAAATCGGCGAGAGCGGCGACGGCCTCAGCGGCCGACGGGGCATCTGCCACATCGGCATTTGTAATGCTCGTGAGCTCGGTAATCTCGGCGGGAATTAGCTGCTTGGGATGCACGAAGGTATCGAAGCGGTCGACGATCTCGCGGCCCGAAAGACGGGCCGCCGAGATCTCGATCAGCTCGTTGTCCTGCACCGAAAGACCTGTGGTCTCGGTATCGAGGACAATCACATCTTCCTCGATAAGGCCGAAGGACTGCGTTTTGGCGCGTTCGGCAAGCGTGGCATAGGAGTCGATGACAAACTGCGGCGTTCCTGACGAAACCGCGTCCTCGATTAGCATGCAATGCCCGCTCGACGAAGGCCCATACGGATCAGGCTGTCACAGACCTGCGGGAACGTCATGTCGTCTGTGTGGCGAATCTCATCCGGATACAGCGACGTATCGGTCATGCCGGGAATGGTGTTGGTCTCGAGGATGACGGGGCCGTCCTCACTCACAATAAAGTCGCTGCGCGAGATACCCAGGCAACCGAGGGCCTTGTGAGCAGCGCAGGCAAGCTCCTGAGCGCGAGTGTAATTCTCGGGTGAAATCTGCGCCGGAATGCGATGGATGTCCGTAGGGTCGACATACTTCACGTCCAGATCGTAGAACTCACAGTCCTCGGGCTGGCGAATCTCGACAATCGGCAGGGCGCGCACGTCGTCCTCGCCGTACACGCCGACGGTGATCTCGGTACCCTCGATGCACTTCTCGACCAGCACTTTGTCGCCGTACTCAAACGCCTTGGCAATTGCCGCGGGCAGCTCGGAGGGCTCATGGACCAGGGAAATGCCATAGCTGGAACCGTTGACGGCCGGCTTCACAAAGCTGCGCTCGCCACAAACCTCGACGATATGATCGATATCGACTTCATCGCCCACCTCGAGCGCAAGGCCGGGGGCAATGGGAATGCCCGCCTTGGCGTACAGGAGCTTAGAGACCTCTTTGTCGGCACCGCAGGCGCTAGCAAGCACGCCCGAGGCCGTGTAGGGGATACCCAGGGTCTCCATGGCGCCCTGCATGGCACCATCCTCGCCGCCGGCACCGTGCATGGCGATAAACGCCACGTCAAAGCCGCCGGTTGCCATGGTTACCATAAAGTCATCAGCGGCCGTATCGAGCAGCTCCACCGAGGTGTAGCCGGCTTCCTTCAGTGCCACCACAACGTTCTTTCCCGAATTGAGCGAGATCTCGCGCTCAGCGGAATGACCGCCCGCCAAGACCGCTACGTGCATGTTCTCTAGGCTTTTACCCGGCATGGGCAGACTCCTCCTCTATAATTTCTGCAGCTGATACCATATTGTAGCGATACCCTCTACGTTTCCCCAAAATCGAAAGGCTTCCATGAATCCCAGGACTAAATCTCAGGACATTCGCGACTTGAGCCAAAACGATATTCGCGAGCTCGTGGCCGAACTTGGCCAGCCCGCGTTCCGCGCGAAGCAGCTCATTGAATGGGTCTTCGAGAAGAACGTTTGTTCGTTTGACGATATGACCAACATTCCCAAGGCTTTCCGCGAGCAGCTTAAAGAGGCTTTTGCCTTTGACACGCCCACTGAACTCACCAAGCAGGTTTCCAAAGATGGCTCGCGCAAGTATCTGCTCGAATACCACGACGGCGTTTCCGTCGAGACTGTCGGCATGCCCCGTCGTAACAAGCTTTCCGTCTGCGTTTCCACCCAGGCAGGCTGCGGCATGGGCTGTGCCTTTTGCGCTACCGGTCTCAACGGCCTCAAGCGCTCTCTGACCGCTCAAGAGATCGTCGACCAGGTACTTCATGTATCCAACGACTTTGGCGAGCGCACCACGAGCGTTGTCTTCATGGGCCAGGGTGAGCCGTTTGCCAACTACGACGAGGTTCTCAAGGCGCTGCGAATCCTCAACGACCCCGATGGCATCGGTATCGGCGCTCGTCACCTCACCGTCTCTACCAGTGGCGTTATTCCCGGTATTCGCAAATTTGCCGACATCCCCGAGCAGTTCACGCTTGCTGTTTCACTGCATTCCGCCATCCAGTCGACGCGCAATAAGCTCATGCCCGGTGTTAAGAAGTACACGCTGCTTCGCCTTCACGAAGCGCTTCAGCTCTACACCGAGAAGACCGGCCGCCGCCCAACCTATGAGTATGCCATGATCGATGGCGTCAACGATACGAATCCGGAAATGCAGGCGCTCTGCGACTTCTGCGAGGGAACGCTGTGCCACGTTAACCTCATTCAGCTTAACGACATCGAGGGTAGCCCGCTCAAGCCGTCGCCGATTCATAAGGTTGAGGATCTTCAGCATCGCCTTGAGTCCCGTGGCATCGAGACAACGATTCGTAACTCCCGTGGTAACGATATTGACGCCGCTTGCGGACAGCTGAAGCAGCGCTTCAAAGTTCAGAAGAACGCATAGGGGAGTCGCACCCAAAACGTTTCATGTGAAACATCGAACGACCCCGGTTGCAGGATATGGAACCGGGGTCGTTTCATTTATTGACCTTAATTTTGAATCAGCTGCTACTGGTCCCATTTTTACGGCCAAAATAAGGGGTTCTTGTCTCGTGAATCAGACAAGGACCCATCACAATATGCTAAGTAATTGTTAGGTACCTAATAGCCTACATTTTCCCATTGGTTGCTGACCCAACCCTGATTAATCTTGGGATTCTTCGTTACCTGAGCAGTACGCATTGCAACATCTTCTGTCATAACATCCATTTTCTTCTTGGATGTATCGATAATATCTTGCGCACTACGAAGCAAACGACCTCGAAGTTCATCGTCTGTCGCGATCTTATAGCCAGCAAAGGCACCAGCCGCGACAGTCGTCGCCAATGCAATCGCAGTTAAAATTCTATTCCTCATCTTGGCCTCCTTGATCAAACTGAATCATTTCGCCAAGAATACGAGAGAGCTCTTCCTCGTCTTTAAACTCAATCTCAATCTTATTCTTTCCACGCGAGCTCTTCACACGCACGTTGGTATTAAATACCTGACGAAGCACACGGGCAGCCTTTTTAAAGGACTGAGGCGTTGCAGGCCTTGGCGTCTTAGGTGTCTCTCCGGCAGAAAACAACGGAGCAAGATTTTCTGTCGCTCTTACGGAAAGGCCCTCTGTAACAACTTTCTCTGCGAGTCGAATACGCGCGTCCTCATAGGGAACTGCAAGAATCGCACGTGCATGACCAGCAGTAAGTTTGCCCTCAAAAATCATCTGCTGAACTACTTCGGGGAGATCGAGAAGACGCAGCGAGTTTGTAATTGCAGAGCGTGACTTGCTTACTGCCTTCGACAATGCCTCCTGGGTCATCCCGCTGGCATCAATGAGTTGGCGATAGCCCTTAGCTTCTTCGACGGGATTCAGATCAGAACGCTGAAGGTTTTCGATAAGAGCAAGAGCCAGCATCTCTTCATCATTTACCTCTTTAATGATGACTGGCAATTCTTCAAGGCCAGCAAGCTTTGACGCCTGGTAACGACGCTCACCAGCGATGATCTCATAGCCGTTTCCATGCTTGCGAACCAAAAGCGGCTGCAAAACGCCATGTTCTTGGATTGACTCGCTCAACTCGCGAAGTTCAGTTTCGTTAAAGTGAATTCGCGGCTGATTAGGGTTGGGAACGATATCCTCAATAGGTAGTTTTGTTTCAGATGCGGCATTTGAAGCCGATGCAGCCGAACCGCCGGTCTCATACTCGGCCTCTGAGACCAAAGCATTGAGTCCACGTCCCAATCCGCCACGTTTCTTTACACTAGGCACGCTTGATCACCTCTTTTGCAAGGTTCATATATGCTTTTGCACCCTTATTTTGAGGTGCATAGGTAATTACCGGTTCTCCAAAAGACGGAGCTTCGGAGATTTTAACCGTACGGGGGATTAGCGTCTTAAACGCCTTATCACCAAAGTACGATTGAACCTCCTCAACAACCTGATTCGATAGTGAAGTACGCGAGTCATACATGGTCATAAGCACACCATAGGTGTCTAAGCCCTTGTTCAGCCGTGATTTGACCATCTTCATTGACTCAAGCAGCTTCGTAACGCCCTCGAGTGCGTAATATTCGCACTGGATCGGAATCAAAACGCTGTCTGCTGCGGTCAAAGCGTTGATAGTAAGCAGGCCGAGCGAAGGAGGACAGTCAATGAAAATAAAATCGAACTCGTCCTGAATCGGCTCAAGCAAATCTTTGAGGCGGGTTTCACGTGCAATTGCGCTTACGAGCTCAATTTCGGCGCCTGCAAGCTGAATTGTAGCTGGAATTACGAATACCTTTTTGCAATTTGTATCAAGAACAAGTGATTCTGCCGGCACATCATTCAACAATGCATCATAGATGCAGTGATCAAGGTCTTCTTTTTCAATTCCGAATCCACTGGTGCTGTTTCCCTGCGGATCAAAATCGACAATCAGTGTCTTACGACCCTGCTCACCCAGTGCTGCTGCAAGGTTTACAGCCGTCGTTGACTTACCGACGCCACCTTTTTGATTGATGATTGCAATGATACGCGTGTCTTTTGCGCTCTTTGAACGCTTAACGTCGCGAAATCCCACGGTCCCTCCTGGTGTGTATTAAAGCTGTCAAACGGAGGATGTTTCACGTGAAACATTCCGAATCGATATCAACCGCCATGTTTCACGTGAAACACTGCAAGTTGTTAGTATCCATTATGTTTCACGTGAAACATCTAGGCAAGCGGATTCTTCTTTGCCACGCCATTTGCACGAGGCAATGAAACGGATGCTGGATGACTCTTCTTAAGAACAATGAACTCCCTGTGACCCAAGCCTTCAGGCAAATCAATTGCGTCATTCAGAAGCAAAGTGAAGCCGCAAATCTTAGCTGCTGACATGCCGGAAGCAAGCTCCTCATCCGAAGGATTGCCCTTGGTTATAACAAATAGCCCTCCATCCTTCAGATACGGAGCCGCATACTCAACAAGAATCGGTAGAGGGGCCAGTGCGCGGGCGGTTACAACAGAGAACTGCTTCTTATGGCTCCGAGCATATTCTTCAAGACGATCATGAACCGCATGGGCATGTTTCAATCCAAGAGCATGGACAAAGGAATTTACCGCATCAACCTTCTTGCCAACAGAGTCAATATAAGTAGCTTTACGATGCGTGGTTATGGTTAATGGAATACCAGGGAAGCCCGCACCTGTTCCCATATCGAGCAAAGCTCCCTCAGGAGCCTTGTTGATATAGGGGAGCAAAACAAGTGAGTCGAGGATATGAAGTACTGCAGCATCTTCTACGTTAAGAATACGGGTGAGATTGGTTGTCTTATTTGTTTCTAGAACCAAATCCAAATGCTGAATAGATTTCCTCAGCTCAACATCAGTTACGCTCAAGGAATACTCTTTGCAATAGAAAGCTAGACGACTCAACATCTCGTCAGCTTGCTGATCAGTAAGTACTAACAACGAAAGCTCCTTTCTGACAAAAATCAGCGTATCGAGAACTTTTGACAAAAAAAGGGGACGTGGAAACCACGTCCCCTTAGCATAAACTCGAGTAGATTATCGAGCAACAATCACCACATGGCGATCAGGGTCAGAACCCTCAGAATGAGTATCGACGGCATCATTGCCACGAAGTGCAATGTGAACCAGTCGACGCTCGTAGGCATTCATGGGCGGAAGCGAAACACTCTTATGAGTGCGAATGGCACGCTCGGCAGCAGACTGAGCCATGGAGGCAACCTTGTCCTGACGGCGGCTCTTGTATCCCTCGACGTCCACTACAACCGGATACCTAAAGCCAAGTTTGCGGCTCACCAGCAAAGAGAACATAACCTGAAGGGCATCAAGGGTGCGACCATGACGGCCAATGAGAACAGCAAGGTCGGGAGCCGTTATATCCAAAATCAGCTCACCTTCGTCGCCCTCATACTCATCGATAGGAGAGTTGGCGGCATCGAAGTGCGAAAGGATGGAACGCAGGATGGAAATAGCAACATCGGCAATGGTGTCGAGCTCCTCATCGGTCAGCTCTTCACCAGCCTTGTAGCGCTGTGCAATCTCGGGATAATCGCCCGCGACCTGCGGGGCAACCTCCTCAAGCACATCCTCGATGATCTCTTCAGACATAACGTACTCCAAAAGTTAGGTACCTAAATAAGATTGATATCCCACTACTTCTTCTTGTGCGGGCGCGGCTTCTTCTCTCGACGAGTGACCTCAACCTGCAGAGGAGCGTTCTTAAGACGCTCCTCCTCATCGGCCTTCGCCTTGTCGATGACCTTCTGCGTCACAAAAATCTGCTGGATAACCTGCCAAGCATACGAGACGTCGTAGTACAGCAGAACACCAACGGGAAGGCTCCAGCCCATCCAAAGCATCATGACCGTCATGACAACGACCATCATACGCATGCTCTGAGCCTGCTGGCCGGTCTGGTTGCGCGACATATAGAGCTGCGGAATCAGGGTCAGGACGGCGAACAGGATCAGGCAAACCAGCGCAGGCAGTGCAACCATAAAGCCATCGGCAAAGGAAGCACTCGGCGTGGTGGTCAGGTCGGGCAGGATGTTGAAGAACGAGAACGTGCCGTCGTTAAAGTACTGCGGCAGGTTGCGCAGCAATGTAAACAGGGCGAACAGGATAGGCATCTGAATCAGCAGCGGCAGACAGCCAGCCATGGGGTTGAACTTGTTCTCGCTGTAGAACTTCTGCATCTCCTCGGCCTGACGCTGGGGATCGTCGGCATAGCGCTCCTGGATCTCGAGCATCTTGGGCTGCAGCACCTGCATGCGAGCCGTCGACTTGGTCGACTTGAGCATGAGCGGCGTCAGCAGCAGACGGATGATGACCACCAGGATGATGATGGACAGGCCCCAGTCGACCGCAAAGGTCTGGATGAGCTTGAGCAGCTCGAAAAGGATGTTAACGATCCAATCCCACATGTAAGTTTTCCTCCGATAGCGAGTGCCCGCTAGGGCACAGGGTCATAACCGCCGACGTGCAGGGGATTGCAACGAGCGATGCGCCTCACGGCAAGCCAGCAGCCTCTCAAAACACCGTGCTTCTCAATCGCCTGGATGGCGTATTGCGAGCACGTTGGGTAATAAATGCAGGCGTCAGGCAATAAGGGCGAAATAACCTGTTGATATATGCGAATAGGAGCGATGGCAACACGTCGCAAAACGTGATTGCTCATCGCTCCTCCCCGGCAACGCCGGCGCGCTTCATAAGCGAACGCAACGCCTTGTCCATCTCCTGCGGCGAGGAAACCCTCGTCTTGGGAGTTGCAAACAAGATGATGTCATAACCCGCAACGGGAAATCCGCAGCTGCGGGCGGCCTCGCGCATCACACGCTTAGATCGGTTGCGCACGACGGCACAACCGAGTCGCTTAGCACCAACGAAGGCGACCCTTCCGGAGTCGCCTTCGCCAACCGATTCACATATGGTCATTCGAATCAGAGGGTGATTGAAACGACGCCCCTGACTGAACACATGCTCGAAATCTTGCCGAGACTTAATAGTCTTCATGCGAGATGTGTGTATCGCTGCTAGACAGTGAGACGCTTGCGGCCCTTGGCGCGACGACGGGCGAGCACGGCACGACCACCCTTAGTGGCCATACGGGCACGGAAGCCATGGGTCTTGGCACGCTTACGCTTATTAGGCTGATACGTACGCTTCATCTTAAGTTCCTCCTGCTGCATTTCGAGTGTCCGCGGGGACGCGGACGCAGATATAGACACGTGAGCTTGAAGATTGTAGGGAAATCAATGTTCAAATGTCAAGAAATCAAAGGTAAAAGGTTGCGCAGTTCACACGGTTCCCCCATAAGCACAACCGAAATTTGCGCCTCATGGCAACCTTTCACGATATTTCATCGAGTTTTCAACAGGTCATGTTGGCAATGTTGAGAACTTTTCGCCCATTTTCCAAAGTTTTCAACAAGTTTTGAAAAGTTGTCGAAAGATGAGAAACGTTGCACGGTGAGCTACTATTTGTTCGAAACCTTTTGAAAGATTGCGAGCGGCATGTCTGACGACTTTTACACTATGGTCGATTCCGGAGACCCGGCACCCGACAACGAGCACATCACCGGCGTGCGCGAAGAGCGTGCGGAAGGCGAGCAGACGACCACGCAGGCGCCAAAAGCCATGTACGCCGCGCGCATCGCCGTCTATGACGACATGCTGTCGACACCGCGGGTGATCGTCATTGATCCGCAAGATGTCCGCACGTATTTGGAAGAGACGACCAACACCGTCTACCAGTGCATGAAAGAACAAGGTGGCCATATCTCGCTCATGGTCATCCGCGAGATTGTCGAAAACTTTATCCACGCACACTTTGCCGAGCCCATCATCTCGATTCTGGACGGCGGAGACACCATCCGCTTTGCTGACCAAGGACCCGGCATCGACGACAAGGAACGTGCTTTCGACTTTGGCGTTACCAGCGCAAACAGCAAGATGAAGCGCTATATCCGTGGAACCGGAGCAGGGTTTCCCATGGTGCAGGAGTATTTGGAAAACGCCGGCGGTGCCGTATCCATCGAGGACAACATGGGCAACGGCACCGTGGTTACGGTAAGCCTGAACCCTAAACGCGTGCAGGAAATCGAGCGTGCCGGCGGACGCGGCGCTGCCGTGCGGCCCGAGACGGAGCAGCCCACATATCCCCTGCCGGGAGCTTTTGCGCAGCAGCCCATGGCAACGCAGCAGATGCAGCCCACCGTGGGACAGATGCAGCAGCCCGGAATGCCTCCTACACAAGAACCCCAAGCGGCATCGATGTCGATGCCGCCAAGCATGCCAGAGGCCGTGCCGCTGGCGGATCAGGATGCAGCAGCAATGCAGCAGGCGACGGGCGCACCGGGTGGCCAGCAAATGGGCTATCAGCCGTACCAACAGGGATATCCATATCAGCAGATGCCGCCACTGGGGTACGGCCAGCAGTTCCCGCAGCAGTACCAGCAAGGATATCAGCAGCCGTACCAGCAGATGCCGCAGCAGCAGTACAACCCCTGGGCCCAGCAGATGCCTCCGCAGCCTTACCAACAGTGGCCTCAAAGTTTTCAACAGCAAATGCCACCGATGCAGAGTTCTCAACAACCAGCAGCTCAAATGATGTATCCTAATGCAGCAAATCAGCATGCGCAGCCACAACCGGACGTGTTCGTAAGCGATCGCGGCAACGCCGCGCTGGGCTATCTGGCGCAAAATCAAGCGTGCGGTGCAACCGATCTGGCGAGGGCGTTTGGAAACTCGGCCCCCACTTGGTCACGCACGCTCAATGACTTGGCGCAGGCCGGCTTGGTCATCAAGCATGGCCAGAAATACCATCTGACCGAACTCGGCGCCGCTCGCGTACGAGCTCAGAGCTAAAGAACGGGAGAGACAGTGGACGAGGAAGCAAGCATCATCCTGGGGGATGCCATCGCCTTTTGCCAGCGCGACGGCCAAGATGCACGCCTCATCAACATGCTGGGGCAATCGCGCGCCATAAGCCTGACCGAAGATACGCTCACGATCGAGGCCCCCTCGCGCTTTGCCATCGCGCAGCTCAAAAAGCATCAGCCGACTATTGAGGCCTATCTGGAAGAAATCGCCTTTGCACCGATCGCGCTCGACATCGTGGCACCGCAAGGCGCCGCGACGGAATCCGCTGCCGCCACGGCGCCCGCCACGGCGCCCGCCACGGCTCCCGCTGCTTCCCCGGCGGTGCCGGCCTCCGCAGGCGACGCGTCGACGGTCGAGCACCAGCACAGCGATGTTTCCCGTGAAACCATGGCACCGTTGCCGACCGCGGCGGCGACGCCAACGAACGCGCCCGTCACGCACATGCCCATCGCTCACGACGCAGCGGCGGGCGCGGATTCGGGCATTGCAATCAAAAACACGCTCTCGGCCGACGATTTTCGTCGCATGATGAACCAGATGAAGGGCGGGGCGCCGACTAAATCCACGCAAGCTGCGGCGCCCGCTTCACCCATGTCAGCGCCGACCGTGCCGGCCGAGCAGAATACGGATGGAGCCCCGCTCGCCGCGAACTCAAAATTTACCTTTGAAAACTTTGTCTACGGCCCAGAGAACAGCCATGCCTATCGCTCGGCACTCAAGTTTGCCGCCCTCGCGGACGAGCGCGGCACATGCACATCACTGTTCATCTACGGCAAATCGGGCCTAGGCAAGACGCACCTGCTGCTTGCCATCAAAAACGAGCTCGCCGAGAAGTCGCCCGAGATCAAGGTCAAGTATGCCAACTCCCAGGCGTATCTGGACGACCTGATGACCGAGTTCGACCGTCAAAAGAAGAGCAACGCTCCCATCATGCAGGCGTACCACGGCGTGGACGTACTCATCATCGATGACATCCAAAACATCATCGGCAAGCGCGCGAGCGTGGACTACTTTTTCCAGCTCATGGACGAGTTCATCCGCAACAACAAGAAGGTCGTCATCGCGGCAGACCGCGCCCCCAAGGACCTGAGCATGGACGAGCGTTTGACCAGCCGCTTCAACGCCGGCATGCTCTGCCTGGTCGCAGAGCCCAGCTACGAGATGAAATACAAGATCTTGCAGCGCTATTACGAGAACACCATCGTCGCCGCTCCCGAGGCAGGCGACGACTCGCTGCTGGCGGCCTATGGGGGCGACGGCGGGCGCCTGACCGACGAGCACTTTAAACACATGGCAGAGGTGTCGGGCACCAACATCCGCGAACTCGAGAGCTTCTGCGAGCGCTGCGCCGGCGAGGCGGGCGACCGCGAGCGCGAGGGCGGAGAGCTCACCTTTGACGATATCGACGCCATCGCCAGCCAGTACTTCGACACATCGGCCAAAAAGATCAACGTGCAAACGGTTCAGTCCGTCATTGAAGAGCAGTACGGCGTGACGCACGAGGAGCTCATCGGCCCGCGTCGCAACGCCAATATCGCCAAAGCACGCCATATCGCTATCTACCTGGCCATCGAGATGTGCGAGATGACGACCACGGCAGTGGGCGCCGAATTTGGCAACCGCAACCACTCGACCGTCAGCACGAGCTACAAAAAGGTCCAGAAGATGATCCAGGAAGACCGCACCGTCACCGAAGACCTCAAGTCACTGCGCGATAAAATTACACTGCGCTCGTAGGGAAATAGAGACACCTGTTGAAAACTTGTCGAAACCACGGGCATAAGGTGTCTAAAACCCAACCCGCGGTGATGAAAAGTTTTGCGCAGGTTTTGAACGTGGAAAACCACCCCCATTGCACACAGGTTGCTGTCGATTCTCTTTCTGGGTCTGACCTGCGTCTTTGGGAGTAATCAACAGTTTCGTCAGTGCTATTACTATTATTAAGATATTTATATCTATAGAAAGGTATTAAAAGATGAAGTTCACCGTCAGCCAGAGCTCGCTTACACAAGCCATCGGCGTCGTTATGAAGGGTGTCGCTTCGGCATCCACCCTTCCCATCCTGTCGGGCGTGCTCGTCAAGGCGCAAGACGGCATCTTGGAATTCCAGACCTCTAACTACACCATCTCGATCCGTCATCGCATCGCGGCGCATGTCGAAGAAGAGGGCGAGATGGTTATCCCCTGTAAGATGCTTTCCAATATCACTAAGACCCTCCCCGATGCCCCGGTCACCTTTGAGCTGTCCGAGCGCCAGGTGCTGATTGGTTGCGAGAAGAGCTCTTTCCGCCTGAACACGCTCGATGCCAATGACTTCCCCGAGTTTCCGGCCTATGCCATCGAGAGTGCCGTGGAGCTGCCGACCGATATCTTGTCCGAGATGGTCGGCCGCGTGTGGCGCGTCACCTCGACCGACAAGGCCCGCCCCATCCTGGGTGGCGTGCACATGAAGGTCGAGAACAACACCGTGCGCCTGGTGGCGACCGATTCCTTCCGCTTGGCCGTGTGCGATACGCAGGTCGAGACCTCGACCCTCGAGGGCTCCTTTGAGCTCAACGTTCCGGCCGACGCCTTTAACGACGCGCTGAACATCATGGCCAGCCAGGCGACCATCATGATCGGGGCTACCGACACCCAGGTCGTCTTCGAGGCCGGCAACACCACCTACGTGTCGCGCCGTATCGAGGGCATGTACCCCAACTACAAGCAGCTCATCCCCGATTCGTGCGTGACGAGCGTCAAGATCGACGTCGCCGCCTTTAACGCCGCCCTCAAGCGCGTGGCCGTTATCGCGAGCGCCAACCCCGCTGTCAAGTTCGAGATCGATGTCGAGAACGGGCAGATGGGCCTGTCCTCCATTTCCAATGACCAGGACCTTGCGCAGGAGACGATCGATGTCGAGGCCGAGGGCGAGTCGGGTACCATCGCCTTCAACTACCACTACATCTTCGGCTGCCTCAATGCTCTGTCCAAGGAGAAGGAGATCACGCTGGAGCTCAAGAGCTACTCGCAGGCGGGCATCTTCAAGTCCTACGACAAGATCAACTACCTGTACCTGGTCATGCCGGTCCGCATCTAGCAACCGCCCTATGACCATGTTCGCCCGCGATCTTTCCGTCGCGCACTACCGCAGCTTCGATAGTTATCGCCTTGCCCTGGACGAGGGCGTGACGATACTTGCGGGACCCAACGCGGCGGGAAAGACCAATCTCATAGAGGCGCTGCAGCTGCTGACGAGCGGCGCCTCGTTTAGGCATCCGACCGCAGCCGAGCTCGTCCATGACGGCGTGGGCTCGTGCAAGGTCGAGCTGAGGCTCGAGGGCGACGGCCGCGTGCTTGATATGGGATTGAGCGCGGAGGACGGTAAGCGCTCGTTTAGCCGCAACGGCAAGAGATGCTCTGCCGCCGGTGTACGCGGGGTTCTGCCGAGCGTGCTGTTTTGCCCTGACCATCTGGACATGGTTAAGCGAGGCGCCAGTGTGCGCCGCGCCGCCCTCGATGACTTTGGCATGCAACTGAGCGCACGCTATGCCGATCTTGCGAGCACCTATGGGCGCTGCGTGACCCAGCGTAACGCCTTGCTCAAGGAGACCTGGTGCTGCCGTGAGATGCTCGGCGCGTGGAACGATTCGATTGCCCGCGCGGGCGCGGCTCTGCTCGTGCACCGGTTGGCCCTGCTCGACCGGCTGGCGGGCCATGTACACACTGCCTACGGGCAAGTGGCGTCCGGTGAGGCTGCCAACGTGACCTATACGTCCACGCTGGGGGATTTGCCCCAGGTCGAGGGTCGCGAAGAGCTGAAGGGCTGGGCGTACGAGCGCATGCTGGCTGCCCTTGATGAGCACGCCGACGAGGAAATTCGCCGCGGCGTGACGTTGGTGGGACCGCATCGCGATGAGATTGAGTTTACCGTGGCGGGTCGCTCCGCCCGTTCATTTGCCAGCCAAGGTCAGCAGCGAACGTTGGTTCTGGCCTGGAAGGTGGCGGAGGTGGCCGTGGCTCGCGATGTCCTGGGCACCGCCCCGTTGCTGCTTTTGGATGACGTGATGAGCGAACTCGACGGCGAGCGCCGCGGTGCTTTTCTGCGGCTGATCGGCGATGATATCCAGGCGGTCATAACCACGACCAACCTGGGGTATTTTACCGATGACCTGCTTGATCGAGCCAAGGTGGTGAGCATGGGTGAGACGTGCTAATTACGAGCGCGAGAGCGAGACAGTCGCCTTCAGTGGGTTTTTGAACGCAGAGCGCCAGCGCATCCTGGCGGCTGCAACACCTGAGCGCCGTGCGCAGATGGAGGCTGCCGAGGAGTCGCGCGCGATCTATCGCGCGTGGAACGCGGTGTGCTCGGGCACGCGCGAGGGGCGGCATGTGACGGGCCTGCGCTACCTGCCCGAGTCCAATGAGCTGCTGGTATATCTCGACTCGCCCTCGTGGACGCAGGAAATGACGCTGTTGCGCGAGATCATCCGCGCACGTATGGAGCGCGCCGGTGCACATGTGGACGGCCTGGTGTTCAAAACCACCGCGCCCGGTCACACGCCGCCCGCCGCCAAGCAGCGCCTGCGCCCGGCGACGACCGAGCGCCCGCCGGCCCCGCACGCCGACCTAAGTGAGGCCGAGCGCACCGAGATTGAGCGCCAAGTGGCGCCCATCGAAGACCAAAAACTGCGCGAGGCCCTCGAGAATGCCATGAGAGCCAGCGCCGAGTGGGCCAAGGGCGTGCAAAGCAAAAAAGAGCCTTAAATCGCATCTGGTGGCCTTGTAGAGCCAAATACCCTCGTTCCCGAGGGTATTTTTTTACGATAAACTAGTAAGGCTGTACACATTTTCTTGACTGAAGGAGGACGTGTGGCAAACGAAAACGATTACGATGGCGGCGAGATTAAGATTCTCGAAGGTCTCGAGGCCGTTCGTAAGCGCCCGGGCATGTATATCGGCTCGACGAGCGCCAGCGGTCTGCATCACCTGGTGTGGGAGATCGTTGACAACTCCGTCGACGAGGCCATGGCCGGTTTCTGCACCGAGATCCAGGTGACGGTCCACGCCGACAACTCCATCACGGTCGTCGACAACGGGCGCGGTATCCCCGTCGACGAGCACCCTGTTAAAAAGATCCCGACGCTCGAGGTCGTCATGACGATTTTGCACGCCGGCGGTAAGTTCGATAATTCGGCCTATAAGGTCTCGGGCGGCCTGCACGGCGTTGGCATCTCCGTCGTCAACGCACTGTCCAAGCGCGTGGTCGTTCAGGTTCGTCGCGACGGCAACACCTACGAGATGGAGTTCTCGCGCGGCAAGACCGTCAAGAAGATGGAGGTCGTGGGCACCTCGGATTCGACGGGCACCACCGTCACCTTCTGGCCCGACGACGAGATCTTCGAGACCTGCATTTACGATTTCGATACGCTGCACAACCGTCTGCAGGAGACGGCGTTCCTCAATAAGAACCTCAAAATCGTGCTGACTGACGAGCGCGAGTCTACTCCCCACGTGGAGGAGTTTTGCTACGAGGGCGGCATCATCGACTTCGTCAAGTTCCTTAACGAGGGCAAGGACGTCCCCGAGGCCTTTAAGGAGCCTATCTACATCGAGGGCAAATCGGACCCGGACGCACCTGTGGCCAAGATGGGCGAGGTTGAGGTTTCCCTGCAGTGGAATAGCGGCTACGGCGAGAACGTCATGTCGTTTGCCAACGACATCTACACCCCCGAGGGCGGCATGCACCTTGAGGGCTTCCGCACCGCGCTCACCCGCGTGATCAACGACTATGCGCGCAAGCAGAACCTGCTCAAGGAAAAAGACGCCAATCTGACCGGCGACGATGTGCGCGAGGGCCTTTCGGCCGTTATCTCGGTCAAGCTGCCCGATCCGCAGTTTGAGGGCCAGACCAAGGCCAAGCTCGGCAGCTCCTATATGCGCGCGCTGACGCTCAAGATCGTGACCGACGGCCTTGCCGATTACCTCGAGGAGCACCCTAAGCCCGCTCGCGAGATCGTCAAGAAGGCGCAGCAGGCCTGCAAGGCGCGCAATGCCGCCCGCAAGGCGCGCGAGGCGACCCGCCGCAAGAGCCTGCTCGAGACGGCGTCCCTGCCCGGTAAGCTCGCCGACTGCTCGGTGCGCGATGCCGAGCTGACCGAGCTCTTCATCGTAGAGGGCGACTCGGCAGGCGGTTCGGCCAAGGACGGCCGTCGCCGAGACATCCAGGCGATTCTGCCCCTGCGCGGCAAGATTTTGAACGTCGAGCGCGTTGGTGACCATCGCGCGTTCTCGAGTGACACCATCCAGTCGCTGATTACCGCGATCGGCTGCGGCGTCACGACGAGTGCCGGCGACGGCGGCGATTTCGATATCACCAAGGCGCGCTACCACAAGATCATCATCATGACCGATGCAGACGTCGACGGCGCGCATATCCGCATCCTGCTGCTGACGTTCTTCTACAAGTACATGCGTCCGCTGATCGATGCCGGCTACGTCTATGTTGCCTGCCCGCCCATCTTTGGCATTAAGGTGCGCAACAAGATCCACTACGTGTATCCCAACGGCCGCCAGCCCGAAGACGAGATCCTGCGCGATACCATCCAGAGTCTGGGCCTGAACCCCGATGATAACGACGAGGACGGCAAGGCCAAGGACGGCAAGATCACCAAAAAGCGCAAGGGCTATACCGTCCAGCGCTACAAGGGCCTGGGCGAGATGGACCCCAAACAGCTTGCCTCGACGACGATGGACCCAAAGACCCGCATTCTGCAGCGTGTGTCGATCGAGGACGCCGTGGTGGCGGACCGCGCCGTGCGCGAGCTGATGGGTTCCGAGGTCGGCTATCGCCGCGAGTACATCGAGAAGCATGCACATGATGCACGATTCCTTGACGCTTAAGAGGAGGTAACGTGGCAGACGATATCAACAATAACGAGGGTATGGACGAGGCCGGCGATGCCGGTATGCCCGATGATCTGAAGCGCCTGCTTGCCCGTGCTGAGCAGGGCGAGGACGGCGATCCGGACGCCTATAACCCCGATGCCGATGATGATGAGGAAGAGGACGACGACGGTGAGCTCGAGGAGAGCTTTGGCGAAGTCGATCGTGGCGCCTCGGCCGGCGAGGACATCAACGGCGGCCAGCTCCAGATTTCGGAGTTCGGTCGCGAGATGAAGCAGTCGTTCATCGAGTATTCGATGTCGGTTATCACAGCGCGTGCCCTGCCGGACGTGCGCGACGGCTTAAAGCCGGTACACCGCCGCATCCTGTACGCGATGAACGAGAGCGGCATCTACCCCAACCGCCCACACAAAAAGTCGGCCTGGACGGTCGGCGAAGTTATCGGTAAGTACCACCCGCACGGTGACTTTGCGGTCTACGAGGCCATGGTCCGCCTGGCGCAGTGGTTCTCCATGCGCACGCCGCTCATCGACGGTCACGGCAACTTCGGCAACATCGATGGCGACGGCGCGGCGGCCATGCGTTACACCGAGAGCCGCCTGGCCAAGCCCGCCATGGAACTGCTGCGTGACTTGCAGAAGGATACCGTCGACTGGCAGCCCAACTACGACGAATCGCTCGCCGAGCCCGTGGCACTGCCTGCGCGCTTCCCCAACCTGCTGGTCAACGGCAGCCAGGGCATCGCCGTCGGCATGGCCACCAACATCGCCCCGCATAACCTCACCGAGGCGATCGAGGCCACCTGCTACCTGATCGACAACCCCGACGCCACCGTCGACGAGCTCATGCAGATCATGCCCGGTCCGGACTTCCCCACCGGCGCCATCATCATGGGCAGCGCCGGCATTAAGCAGAGCTACGAGACCGGCCGCGGCTCCATTACCGTGCGTGCCAAGGCACATGTGGAGTCCACCAAGACCGGCCGCAGCCGCCTGGTCTTTACCGAGATTCCCTACATGGTCAACAAGGGCACCCTGCAGGAGAAGATCGCCCAACTCGTCAACGACAAGCGCATTGAGGGCATCTCGGATATGCGCGATGAGTCCAACCAGAAGGGCATCCGTCTGGTCATCGAGCTCAAGAAGGGCGTCATTCCGCAGGTCGTGCTCAACAACCTGTATAAGTACACCTCGCTGCAGACGACCTTTGGCGCCAACAACCTGGCACTCGTCAACGGCGTTCCAAAATGCCTGAGCCTGCGCGAGATGCTGCAGCACTACATCGACCACCAGGTCGACGTCGTCACCCGCCGCACCCGCTTTGACCTCAAGAAGGCCCAGGCGCGTGCCCATATCCTCGAGGGCTACCTGATGGCTCTCGACCATATCGACGAGGTCATCAGCATCATCCGCTCCTCGCAGACCGATTCCGAGGCCAGCAGTCGCCTGATCGAGCGCTTTGGCTTTACGCCCGAGCAGACCACGGCCATCCTCGAGATGAAGCTGCGCCGCCTGACCGGCCTGGAGCGTGACAAGATTCAGGAAGAGCTGGACGGCTTGCGCCGCGCCATCGCCTACTACGAGGACCTGCTGGCGCACGAGGAGAAAATCCTGGGCGTCATCAAGGAAGAGATGCGCGAGATTTCCAAGAAGTTCGGCGACAAGCGCCGCACCGAGATCAGCCATGTCGAGAAGGACCTGGACGTCGAAGATCTGATTGCCGACGAGGACATGGTCGTGACCATCACCCACACCGGCTACGTCAAGCGCATCCCGGTGGCCGCCTATCGCGCCCAAAAGCGTGGCGGCAAGGGCGTGTCGGGCGTCAACCTTAAAGAGGACGACGTTATCGACGAGATGTTTATCGCATCCACGCACGAGTACGTGCTGTTCTTCTCGAGCAAGGGCAAGGTCTATCGCCTGAAGGTACACGAGCTGCCGGTTGGCACGCGCCAGGCGCGCGGCACCGCGATCGTCAACCTGCTGCCTTTCGAGGAGGGCGAGAAGATCGCGAGCGTCATCAGCTGCCGCGAGTTCCCCGCCGACGAGTACCTGATGTTTGCCACCAAGAGCGGCATGGTCAAGAAGACCGTGATGAGCGCCTACGACCGCAGCCGCCGCGACGGCCTAATCGCCATCAACCTGAGGGACGACGACGCACTGCTCACTGTACGTCGCGTGCGCGAGGGTGACAAGATCATCATGGCAACCACCGCGGGCAAGGCGATTATGTTCTCCGAGGACCAGGTGCGCGCCACCGGTCGCGATACCAGCGGCGTCCGTGGCATTAGCATGAAGGAAGGCGTGAGCGTTCTTGGTATGGAGATTACCAACGGTAACGGCGACCTGTTCGTCATTACCGAGCGCGGCTACGGCAAGCGCACGCCGGTCTCGGATTACCCGGAGCAGAACCGCGGCGGTCAGGGTGTCTACACCATCCAGATGACCGAGCGCAAGGGTAACCTCGCAGCCATGAAGACGGTGGGCCCGCAGCATGAGCTATTCATCGTGACGGAGGGCGCGACGGTCATTCGCGTCAAGACCGACGAGATCAGCCAAACCGGTCGCGCCACCCAGGGCGTCAAGATGATGACCGTCGACGATAACGACCGCATCTGCGCCGTAGCGCGCATGACGGCCGCCAAAGAGAAGCCCGAAGGCGAAGCCACAGAAGACGGCTCTGCCCCTGAAGAAACCCCTGTCGATCTAGGCGACGGCGACGACATGCCAGAAGATCTCCTCGACGAGTAAGAGGAACTAGCTGGTAAAAATCATCAGACCCCATATATCGGCGGTCGGCGCACTGCGCGCCGACCGCTTTTTTGACAACCTTGGACCCCGTGCCCGCCGAGTGGGCGAGATGGGTTAGGTTTGTCGCGAGTTCCGCACGCAAAGAAGGCCACTTAATGTGGCCTTCGTCTTGCGCAGGACTGTCCGAGCAGCAAACCTAACCCATCTCGCCCACTCGGCGGGCACCCTCCAAAGTTTTTCAAAAAAGTTGTTGACGCGCGCGTAACGACTCGTCTAATATATCCCTTGCGCGATGGACCTGTAGCTCAGTTGGTTAGAGCGTCCGGCTGATAACCGGGAGGTCACAAGTTCGAATCTTGTCAGGTCCACCATCAAAACGTTAAGAGCCCTGGGGCATTGCCTCGGGGCTTTTTTCTTATCCAACTAAAAGTAGTCAAAATAGCCCCGTCCCAAATTAACTACTTTGATTTTGTGTGCTGGGCGAAAGATTGGGTAGTATAGCTATTCAATGCGGCGACCCTGCCGTGTGTTAACCGCTACGTACCGGAGGTGTTCCATGGTTCGTGTCGACATAGAGACCATCGTCATGGCCGCCGGTCCCGTGCCATCGCTTATCGTGCTTCGTGAGCGCTGCGGCAAGTCGGATTCGACGGCGCCCCTGCGTTCGCTTTCCATTCAGACCGGCTCGTTTGAGGCCGCGGCCATTAGCCGTGGTATCGATAGCGGTCGCGCCGAGCGCCCGATAACGCATGACCTGCTGCTTGACACCGTCGATGCCCTGGGCGCCAAGCTCGAGCGCATCGAGATCGTTCGTGCCGAGCCGCCGGTGTTCTATGCGACGATTGTCGTGCTGGTCGATGGTGACGAGCGCAAGATTGACGCCCGCCCCAGTGACGCCATTGCCCTTGCCGTGCGCAGTAATGCCCCCATGTTCGTGGAGGACGACATCATGAATCGCCTGGGTACCGTTTCTGCCCATGCCGAGGAAGTTGACGACGAGCAGGAGTTCGAGAAGTTCGACGAGTTCGTCCATACGCTCTCCCCCGATGATTTCTAAATGTCTGGCACGCGAGCGGAGAGGTCGCTGATGGGTGCCCGCGTATCGGCTGAAGCGGCCGCCATCGCGCGTGAAGCCCAGATGCGCTCGGAGGCATCCGAGGCGGCTCGCATCGCCTATGTGACGCAGGCCCGCACGCTTCGCGAGCGCCGCGGCTCCTATATCAAGATGGTTATCATCTCCGCCCTTGTCGCGGTAATCTGTTCTCGTCTTCGTGGTACAGTTGGTGCGCTTGGGTTTTCGATTTCAACAGGCTTGGTAATCTGGGGTGTGGTCGATGCGGTAATGCTGACCAACCAGATCAAGGTACTCGACAAGCGCGCGATGGATATGACGCGCGCCCGCGACGCTGCCGCCAAGATCGCTGCCGAGGCACAAGAACTGTAACGACGCCGGATTCGATGGGAAGGTCTAGAGATGGCACAGGATATGCAGGACGCCGGTAACGTCTCCGCCGAGCTCGACGCCATGGTGTGTGACCTGATTGGTGCGTTCTTGGACGACCTTGCCGCCGGCGAGAATCCGGGCGTAGTTGTGGCGATCGAGGACGCTGCTTCCAACCGCTATCTGGCCGCGCTCGACGAGGATGGCGAGGAGGCATGCCTGGAGGCTGCCACCAACTTTATCTCCGAGCACAAGATGGGCCTTAAGGACGAGGGCCTGGGCCGCATCGCCCGCTATGCCATCGGCTACACCGGCTGTGTTGAGATTGACGGTGGCTATCACGACGCTCTGCTCGTGAGCTTCTTTGAGACGACGCTCGAGAGCGGCTTTTCGGCATATGTGCTGTATGAGGGCATGGGCGCCGGCGATGGTTTTATGTGGAGCGACCCTGAACCTGCAGGTGAGGAAACCCCTCTCATCTAAAATCGCTAAAATAAACGAGTTTTCGGTAAAAGGCTCAATATTCCCGCTGAGCGTTGTATCGCTGGGCGGGCCGCATACGTGTGCCGTTTGTATATGGATAGAAGATAGGGGAACTACATGCGCGTAGACAATCTGAGGAACATCGCCATCATCGCCCACGTCGACCACGGCAAGACGACGATGGTCGATAAGCTCCTGCGTGCCACGGACGCCTTCCGTGCCAACCAGCAGGTCGAGGACCGCGTCCTGGACTCTAACGACCAGGAGCGCGAGCGCGGCATCACGATTCTCGCCAAGAACATCTCTATCGAGTACAAGGACGTCAAGATCAACGTCATCGACACCCCGGGCCACGCCGACTTTGGCGGCGAGGTCGAGCGCGTGCTGCGTATGGCCGACGGCGCCCTGCTGCTGGTCGACGCCTTTGAGGGTCCCATGCCCCAGACCCGCTTCGTGCTGCGTCACGCTATCGACACCGGCCTCAAGATCATGATCGTCATCAACAAGATCGATCGTCCGGGTGCCAACCCCGAGAAGGCCTACAACGACTGCCTGGACCTTATGGCCGACCTGGGCGCCACCGACGACCAGCTTGAGTTCGCCATGGAGCACGTGGTCTACGCCAGCGCCATGAATGGCTTTGCCCGCCTTGACCCCAACGACGGCAACACGGACATGTATCCGCTGCTCGATATGATCATCGACGACATGCCCGCGCCCGAGGTTGACGAGAATGCCCCGCTGGCCATGCAGTGCGTGACCATCGACCACTCCAACTTCGTTGGCCGCATCGGTATCGGTCGCGTGTACTCCGGCGCCATTCACCAGGGCGATCAGATCCTGGTTGTGAAGAACGACGGCTCCAGCGCCACCGCTACCGTCAAGCAGCTCTTTACCTTCGACTACCTGGGCCGCACCGAGTGCCAGGAAGTCGGCGCCGGCGATATCGCCGCCGTCGTGGGCATTGACCGCACCGATATCGGCGATGTCTACACCGACCCCGAGAACCCCGTCGAGCTCGAGCCCATCGAGATCGACCCGCCGACCCTGTCCATCGTCTTTGAGGCTTCGACCTCCCCGCTCGTCGGCCGTGACGGCGACATCGTGGGTGCCCGTCAGCTTAAGGAGCGCCTGTTCAACGAGGCCGAGAACAACGTGACCATGAAGATCGAGGAGCTCGAGGACAAGAGCGGCGTCGAGGTCTCGGGCCGCGGCATCCTGCACCTGTCCGTTCTGATGGAGTCCATGCGCCGCGAGGGCTTTGAGTTCCAGGTCGGCCGTCCCCGCGTTTTGTTTAAGAAGGACGAGAACGGCAACAAGATGGAGCCTGTCGAGCAGGCCGTCGTTGAGTGCCCGGACGAGTACTCGGGCAAGGTCGTTGAGGTCTTCGGTACCTCCGGTGGCATCATGACGAGCATGGATACCTCGGGTATCGTGACGCACCTCGAGTTTAAGATCCCGACCCGCGGCATCATGGGTCTTAAGAACCGCATCATGAACGTTACCCACGGCGAGGGCGTGTTCTACCACACCTTCCTGGAGTATGGTCCTTACGCCGGCGAGATCGGCAACCGCCAGAACGGCGCCATGATTTCCATGACCACCGAGAAGGCCGTTGCCTACGCTCTGGGTACGCTGCAGGAGCGCGGCCAGCTGTTTGTTGAGCCGGGCACCGAGTGCTACGAGGGCATGATCGTGGGCGAGCGCAGCAAGGCCGGCGACATGGTCGTCAACATCGCCCGTACCAAGAACCTGGGCAACCAGCGTTCCTCGACCTCCGATATCTCCGTCCAGCTGGTGCCGCCCCGCACCTTCTCGCTGGAGGAGGCGCTGGAGTACATCGCCGATGACGAACTGGTGGAGATCACTCCCAAGAACATCCGCCTGCGCAAGCGTCTGCTCAACGCCACCGACCGCAAGAAGGCCGCCGTCCGCGCCGGTCAGGTCAACAAATAAGCGCTGGGCTTTATAGCAACTAACAAGAAAGGGCGCCGACCGCGATGGTCGGTGCCCTTTTTGGTGCAGGGGGGGGGCAGGTTCGTTTGCGCCGCCACAAAGGTGCTTGGCATCTTTGTGGCGGATAGCTGCTAAGCGGTGGGGAGTCCCGGCGTGTTAGCCGGCTGCTGCGGCTTGAGGTGGGCATTGCGCCAGATGATCTGGATGATGTAGCCGAGCATAAAGACAAAGGCTACACCGCTGATGAAGTCACCTACGAGGGGGATTGCCGTAAGCGCGCCCGCGGCGATGCCACCCACGGCTGCCATGGCGTAGCGGTTTTGGCTGTGTCCGACCATGCGGACGATCGCGCACCCCGCAAAGGCACTCGACACCAATGCGATGCCGATAACGCCGCACAAGAGGGTTCCGGCAAGCGACAGACCAGCGATAGAGATAATTAGCAGTAGGACGGCGGGGGCGATAGCAATCGTACCCAGAAGACCGCTCACCCACAGAGGCATGGGGCGCTGGTGGAGCATGCCGGCGGCGCTGGCGGTCGCGCGCGGAAAGACGAGCTCGAGCAGTAGAGCGACAAAGCAGGTCGAGAGTGCCGCGGCGACGATACCGCCGATGGCATCGTTAACGGTGGAAGTATCCTCGTTCTCGGTGTGGTCGATCTTGAGCGCGCCGACCTCGGCTCCCGCGGCGCGCTCGGGGTCCTCGGAGACGTGCGCGTTCACGGTGCCGGTGATGTGGGCGTTCTTGCCCAGGATGAGCTTGTCGGCCCAAACCTCGACATCGCCATCGACGGTGCCGTCGATGGTTACCGTATCGCCCGCGAGCGCTGCCGACTTGGTGGAGCCTCGCAAGGCAACCGTTTCGCCTATCGCGTAGAAACAGTTAGCGGTGCTGTCGGAATTGAGAACGACATGCTGGCCAGCAACGGTCACGCTGCCATCAACCGTGGTCTTGGCAATGTCGATGGTGCGTGCCGCCAGACGGACGGCGCCGCCCACTGTGCAGTCGCGAATTGAGAGGGTATCGCCCGCGGCGATGATATCGCGGTCGATGGACGTATCGTCCAAGTTGAGGGCCTGACCGGCCCAGTACAGGTCGCCTTCGACGCCGGACGGATTGGCGTCATTGTCGGTCGCAAGTACGTTGCCTGCGGTGTCCGTGCCGGCAAATGACGCCGTGGGAAGAGCGATGAGCGCGAGCGCGATGAGCGTGAATGCCATAAGCAGGCAGCGACGCATCTTGTGTGACGGCGCCGCCGCGGTTTGATTGAAAGCCATGGTTGATCCTTTTGTTAGGTGTTCGGCATATACCTAACAGGGTACCCAACGTGCGGGCGCTCTAAAAGAACCTCTCGGTTGCATTTCGAAGGATGAGCCCGCGATACCTACTTTTTGCGATGCAAAAAGCGCGCGATGTCTTCTTCGGTGGGGCTTTTGATGTCAAAGCGCAGCGAGAGCCAGCGCAGACCCATGGTCACGACAACGCATACGATCAGCGCGGCGACATTGCTCATGATGCCGCTCATAACGAGACACACGTAGCTTGTCGATCCGGCGATGGCAGCGATGGCATAAAAGTTAGTACGTTGGAAAATGCCCGGAACCACGCCCATAAAGCCGTCGCGCAACATGCCGCCGCCCACCGCGGTAAAAAAGCCCATCATGATGCACACCGCCGGTGCAAAGCCGTAGACCAGCGCCTTGTCCGCTCCGGTGGCGGCATAGATGCCGACCGAGATGATGTCGAGCAGGGGAATGAGTTTTTCGGGTTTGTCGACGATTGCCGGGAAAATGTAGATGATGGCTGCCGTGGCGATGGAAAGCGGCAGTGCCATCGGCTGGTTGAGGATGTAGACGTTGCCCACCTGCAGCGTCATATCGCGCAAAAGACCGCCGCCCAGACCGCAGACCACCGCGAGCGCGACCGCGCCCACCAGGTCGAGCTTGTGCTCGCGCGCAACCAGTACACCCGAGATCGATGCAGCGACAACAGCGAACATCTCGAGCCAAAACGGAATGGCGACCATGGCATCCGATGCATGTGAGGTAATGGTCATAGCGGCGACGACGGGCAAGATGGGGTCCTTTGGATTACGGATTTGGACAATGCCCGTACATAGTACATGTTCGGCGCCGATTGCGACCCTATTGCTCGGCAAACGGTCGGGACCGGGTGCGGGCGTGGCATTGCCAGAATGCCAGGGGTCCAGAACATGTACGTCACCCTCCAAAAACGACATTTTCCGACATCTTTGGAGGCTGACGTACATGTTTGGATTGAGCTCACAGCATGAGTGAGTTGATTTACTCACATCCGGTATATTTCCCCACTTCAACGGACATAAGAGTTGGATACCGGCTCAGAGCGAGAGGCCCTCAATGGATACCCCTGTTCTCATTTCGCATAAAACCGCATGGCTTGTCCATCATGCACCCCAGAATTTGGTTCAGTCTCTTGCGCGGCACGACTACCAGATAGGCGCACAAGGCATCTCCACCCAGCAACGTGTTGCGCGCATACGACAGGCCCTTACCGACTGCGGCATTCCGTCCGATATGCTTAAGACTATCGATATCGCGGTTGTATTCGAATTTGAGCGAATTCGTACCAAAGGCGTCGTTTGCCACATTCTTGGACAAAATCTTCCCTACGAGCATATTAACGAGTTGACGTCCGGAATCTTCATCACCGACGAAGCCTTCGCCTTCGTGCTCGCTGCCGAGTGGATGGATAGGATCGAATATCTCGAATATGGCTATGAAGTTTGCGGCGATTATCGCATGAGGCTCAATCCCGCCGACCCTTATACCGAGCAACCAGCCACCACCTCCAAGGATGAAATAACCGAACTGCTCGATCGGCACCCCGGCAAACCCGGTGCCACACGTGCACGGCTCGCGCTCAGGCACATCTACGATCGCTCGACCTCGCCTATGGAGACCGCTTCGGCAATCGCCCTCTCGCTCCCAACAAGCGAAGGCGGCGTTGGTATCCGAGGTATCGAACTCAACAAACCGCTCGAGATCCCTCAACGTCTCTGGCATTGCACAAAAGCCCGAACACTCAAAATCGATGCCCTCATTACCTATAAGCGCAGGGAGCTCGGTATCGAATATAAGGGCGGTTTTCACGATGAGTTCGAGCGCAAGGGGGCAGATGCGGAACGAGAGGCCGTTCTCTCCCAAATGGGATATCGAATCGTTACGCTCACTTCGGCTCAGTTCGGCAGCCAGCTCGCCTTTCACCGCGCCATGAACAACATTCGCGAAGCACTCGGCATGCCTCGCTGTACCGACACCGGGTACCAGAGAAAACAAAACGAACTACGCAAGGCACTTATCCGCAACTGGAAAAGCATGCGAGACGAGGAGGCACCTTCCGAATAGCGCCGCTCCCGTGAGCTCAATCCAAACGTGTACGTCAGCCTTCAAAGATGTCGAAAAATGTCGGTTTTGGAGGGTGACGTACATGTTTGGGGAAGCGTGGGATCGAGACGTATTTCGATAACAAAAAAGCCCCATTGCTGGGGCTCATACCATCTAATGGCGGAGGAGGAGGGATTCGAACCCTCGTGACCTTATACAGGCCAAACGGTTTTCGAGACCGCCGCATTCAACCACTCTGCCACCCCTCCGCGTGGGGTAAAAACAAAGCAGGCTCGAAGGCCTGCTTTGGAATTAACTGGCGGAGAGTCAGGGATTTGAACCCTGGAGACGCTTTTGACGCCTACACGATTTCCAATCGTGCTCCTTCGGCCACTCGGACAACTCTCCGTTAAATGCGAAAGTCAGTATACACGAGGAATCGCAAAGTGCAAACAGAAAAGTTGGCATTTTTTAAAACGCTCGGCCGCGCTTGGCGTTGCAGTGGGGTTTGAGGTGCCAAAAAACGGCTTCCGACCAGCGTGGTTGATCAACTCAATTGTTCAAAAGGGGTATTCATAAGCGACTTGGCAATGAATTTAAAAATCTTTGGGTGGTGCTGTGGACCACTGGTATGCATTTTGCGACCACAGCCTTGTGCCCGTTGACCTGTGGCTTGGCTCAGCTTGTCCCCGCAGCACCGTATCTTGTCCACAAATCCGTCAAGCTCTTGGTCGGCATTTGGTTGGAATGCGCATGAAACGTGGTGCGAGCATGGACATATGTGGAGGTCATGAGGTTGTAGCTGCATATTCTTGCGGCCTGGGAGGTTGAAAGATATTATTACCAAGTCTTTTCCTGCTTCAGGCGCACCTTCACGACCTGAAGCCACATTTGCCCAGAGGAGGTGACAATATGAAGGCTTATGAACTGCTGTTCTTTGTTGACCCGTCGCTCGACCCCGAGACTCGTCTCGCTGTTATGAAGCGTATCGATACCACGATCGCTGAGGGCGCTGGCAAGGTCGACTCCGTTGACGAGTGGGGCAAGCGCAAGCTCGCCTACGAGATCAACGACCTCACCGATGGTGACTACACCCTCATCAACTTCCACGCAGATCCTACCCAGATCGCCGAGCTTGATCGCGTCCTGCGCATCACCGACGCTGTGGTCCGCCACATGATCGTCCGTCGCGACGACCAGGAGTAAGACTGTCGTTTTGGACTGGGCTTGTGCCCCAAGAGGAAGTAGTGAGTTATGAGCATCAATCGAGTGAACATCACCGGTAATCTCACCCGCGATCCCGAGCTGCGCGCCACTGCCGGCGGAACCCAGGTTTTGTCCTTTGGCGTCGCCGTGAACGATCGTCGCCGCAACGCGCAGACTGGCGAGTGGGAGGACTATCCCAACTTTGTCGACTGCACTATGTTCGGCACCCGCGCCGAGGCCGTGAGCCGTTTCCTGGCAAAGGGAAACAAGGTCGCGATCGAGGGCAAGCTGCGCTACAGCTCTTGGGAGCGCGACGGCCAGCGCCGGAGCAAGCTTGAGGTCATCGTCGATGAGATCGAGTTTATGAGCTCCCGTGGTGGCCAGGGTGGCTACGACCAGGGCGGTTACGCCCCCGCAGCTCCCGCGCCCGCAGCACGTCCTGCCGCGCCGGTGGCTACGCCGCCCGCGGTCGACGTCTACGATGAGGACATCCCGTTCTAAGGGTTGTTCACCTATTTTTGAGTGAGAGGCGGCTTCGGTTCGCCGAAGTTGCCAAATGAAAGGTATTTTGACATGGCTAATGATTTTTCTGCACGTCAGCCGCGTCGTAAGTACTGCCAGTTCTGCAAGGAGAACACTGAGTTCATCGACTATAAGGACACTCAGCTTCTCCGTAAGTACATGACCGACCGTGGCAAGATCAAGCCCCGTCGCGTCACTGGCGCTTGCACGCAGCATCAGCATGACATCGCCAACGCCATCAAGCGCGCCCGCGAGATGGCTCTCCTGCCGTACACCGTCCCCGTGGTTTCCTCTCGTGGCAACCGCGACCGCGGCTAAGAAGGGAGACGCATCATGAAGGTTATTCTTCTCGATGAGATCAAGGGCAAGGGCGGCGAGGGTGACGTCGTAGAGGTCGCTCAGGGTTACGCTGAGAACTTCCTGTTCCCCAAGAAGCTCGCTGTTGCCGCCACCAAGGGCAACCTCAAGCAGCTTGACGAGCGTCGCAACAACATCGCCAAGCGCGAGGCCGTCCGTCTGGCTACCGCCAACGAGACCAAGGCTGCCTTCGAGGGCAAGACGGTCACCGTTGACGTCAAGGTCGGCGACGAGGGCATCCTCTTTGGCTCCGTTACCGCCGCTATGATCGCTGACGCCATCAAGGCTCAGCTCGGTATGGACATCGACCGCAAGCGCGTCGAGCTCGGTAAGCCCATCAAGGTTGCCGGTGCCCACACCGTTGCCATCTCGCTGTACCGCGAGATCAAGGCCGAAGTTGTCGTTCTCGTCGGCGTTACCGCCGAGGAGCTCGCTGCCGAGGCTGAGGTCGAGGAGGCCGCTGAGGTCGCCGAGGCCGAGACCGCCGAGGTCGAGACTGAGGCTGCTGCCGAGTAGCATTTGCTGCAACGCAACAATCTTGTTCTAAGAAGGGCGCTCTGGGAAACCGGGGCGCCCTTTTATTTTTATGCGCTGAGTGAGTGTCATGGTGAGCGTTACGTCGAAGTCCTATATACAGGACCGTTCATCCGTTTGGTTCGGTGATGATTGGCGGCGCGCGGCGCGTTTTGGGACCGTGGCTGATACTATGGATGCTCGCAAGCGATATGAATGAGGATGCTCATGGCATATGACGATAGGGAGACCGGGCTGACGGTTGAGGACCGCGGCTCAAAGTTGGGTCTTCCCCAAAACCAAGATGCAGAGGCCAATGTACTGGCCGCTATGCTGCTATCGCCCGAGGTGGTCGAGGAGGCCCAGGTCGAGCTGCAGCCCGATGACTTCTACCGGCCCATTCATAAGACCATCTATACCGCGATGGTCGATATGTACAACAGCCGCATTCCCATCGACTCCATCTCGCTGATCGATTACCTGCGCAGCATCAACAAGCTCGATGCCGTGGGCGGCGAAGCGTACATTTTGGAGTTGATGGGTCAGACTCTGTCGCTCGTGAACTGGCAGCACCATGCCGCCATCGTTCGCCGCGATTCAATGCTGCGTGAGCTGATCGGCGCCACTAACGAGATCAACGCGCTGGCCTATAACGCCCCTACCGACACCAAAGAGGTCGTGGAGCTGGCCGAGAGCAAGCTGCTCAAGGTTACGGCGCGCGAGGTCAAGTCGAGCTACAAGACGCTGACCGAGTTTATGGTCGAGGCCTATAACGAGGCCGAGGAAGTGTGCCAGGCCGGTGGCCAGGCTGCGGGCGTGCCCACGGGCTTCCCGTCGCTCGACCGCATGCTCATGGGCTTCCGCGAGGGTCAGCTCATCATTATCGGCGCCCGTCCTGCTGTAGGTAAGACGTCGTTCGCTTTGAACCTGGCACTTAACGCTGCCGCTGCTGGTTATACCGTCGGCTTCTTCTCGCTGGAGATGTCGGGCAAGGAAATTGCCCAGCGCCTGATTTGCGCCTACGCCATGATCTCAATCAGCGACTTCCGTACGGGCCGCATTAGCCCCGAGCAGTGGGCCAATATCAACGAGGCCACGCAGACCTTGTCTAAGCTCGACATTCTGATTGACGATACGCCCGGCACCACGGTGACCGAGATCCGCGCCAAGAGCCGCCGCATGCTCCACAACAAGGAGAAGGCGATCATCATCCTGGACTACCTGCAGCTGGTGAGTCCTCCGCCGGGGCGTCGCTCCGAGAGCCGTACCGTCGAGGTCTCCGAGATGTCGCGTGGTTTAAAGATCATGGCCAAGGAGCTCAAGATCCCGCTCATTGCACTGTCGCAGCTGTCGCGTCAGGTTGAGTCCCGTACCGGCAAGCGCCCGCAGCTGTCCGACCTGCGTGAATCGGGCTCCATCGAGCAGGACGCCGACATCGTTATGTTCTTGGACCGCTCCGCCGATGAGGCCGAGGCCTCGCGTGACGATCGACCCGGCGAGGGCGTTACGCGTATCGTCGTGGCCAAGAACCGTTCGGGCCCGATCGGTGACGTCGACCTGATGTTCCTGCCGGCATCCACCAAGTTCTATGAGCTTGATGGGGCGCATACCGAGGAGTAGGACAGGCGCCCGTTGCACGGGTATACTGGGAATGTTTTGTGCTTCTGCGTGCCGGCGTGGCGCGTAGACAGTCCATGAATGTAAGGAGTAAACATGCCGTCAACCGTTTTGGTCGGTGCCCAGTGGGGCGATGAGGGCAAGGGTAAGATCTGCGACCTGGTCGCCGGCGACTTCGATGCCGTCGTGCGCTATTCGGGCGGTAATAACGCCGGCCACACCATCGTCGTCAACGGCAAGAAGTACGGCCTGCACCAGGTGCCCTCCGGCATCATGTATTCCGACCATGTGTCGGTGATCGGTAACGGCTGCGTCGTCAACCCCAAGGTTGTCCTTGAGGAGATTGACATGTTCGAGGCCGACGGCATCACCACCAAGAACCTCAAGATCAGTGGCAACGCGCACATCATCATGCCGTACCACATCGATCTGGATGGTGCTTTTGAGCAGAAGCTCGGCAAGAAGAACATCGGTACCACCAAGCGCGGCATCGGTCCGTGCTACCAGGACAAGATGGCCCGCATCGGTCTGCGCATGCAGGACATGCTGGACGAGACGCTGTTCCGCGACAAGCTGGAGACCGCTCTTGCCCGCGTGAATCCCGAGCTCGAGCTCATCTACCACCTGCCCACCTACACCGTGGACCAGATCTGCGACGAGTACCTGCCCATGGCCGAGCGCCTGCGTCCCTACATCACCGAGACGAGCCTGCTGCTCAACAACATGATCGATGAGGGCAAGAGCCTGCTGTTTGAGGGCGCCCAGGCGACGCTGCTCGACATCGACCACGGCACCTATCCGTACGTGACGTCTTCCAACTGCACCGCCGGCGGCGCCATCACCGGCTCCGGCGTGGGCATGAAGAACGTCGACCGCGTGCTGGGCGTCATGAAGGCCTATATCACCCGCGTCGGTTCGGGCCCCATGCCCACCGAGCTTTCCTATGAGTCCGAGGCCGGCCACACGCTGACCGAGGAGGGCTATGAGTACGGCGTGACCACCGGTCGCCGTCGTCGTTGCGGCTGGTTTGACGGCCCTATCGCCAACTATGCCTCGCGCGTCAACGGCCTCACCGACATCGCCGTGACCAAGCTCGACGTGCTTTCGGCCTTCGACACCATCAAGGTGTGCGTTGCCTATGACGTCGATGGCGAGCGTTACACGAGCGTGCCCGAGCACCAGGTGCGCTTTGAACATGCCAAGCCCATCTACGAGGAGCTTCCTGGCTGGAAGTGCGATATCACCGGCTGCCGCAGCTTTGAGGAGCTGCCGCAGGAGGCTCAGGACTACGTGGCGTTTATCGAGGATCTGGCACACACCCGCGTGACGTTCATTGGCGTTGGCGCTGGTCGCGAGCAGATCATCAACCGATTCTGGAAGTAATCGGGACTATTTGGTTATTGCGACATACCCCTTTGCAGCCCGGACGGGCGGCCGAGGGGTATATTTGCTTGCAAAGGGCTCGCGCGGAGCGGGCCGTTCATCCATAGAGGAGGCACCCTTGAAGGCGGACACTCAAACCATCGACATCCTGTTGTTGGGCAGCGGCGGCCGCGAGCATGCTTTGGCAGCTAAGCTCGCAGCATCACCGCGCGCCGGCAAGCTCTACATCGCGCCGGGTAACGGCGGCACCGCGAGCTGTGGCGAGAACGTTGTTCTCGACGATTGCGATCCTGCGGCCGTGGCGGCGTTTGCACAGAGCCACGGATGCGGACTCGTGGTAATTGGCCCCGAGGCTCCGCTCGTGGCGGGCGTGGCCGACGCCGTACGCGCGGCGGGTATTCCCTGCTTTGGCCCGGGTGCCGAGGGCGCCCAGATGGAGGGCTCCAAGCTGTTCTCCAAGCAGCTCATGGAGCGCGCCGGTATCCCGACGGCGGCCTACGGCTCGTTTACCGACGAGGCTTCGGCTCTTGCCTACGTGCGCGAGCAGGGCGCCCCGCTGGTCGTCAAGGCCGACGGCCTTGCCGCGGGCAAGGGCGTTATCGTGGCGACCGAACTTGAGCAGGCCGAGGAGGCCGTGCGCGAGTGTTTTGGCGGCACCTTTGGCGATGCCGGCAACACCGTGGTTATCGAGGAGATGCTCGTTGGCCCCGAGTGCTCGCTGCTGGCCTTTACCGACGGCAAGACCGTTCGCCCCATGGCCACCTCGCAGGACCACAAGCGCGCGCTCGAGGGCGACAAGGGCCCCAACACCGGTGGCATGGGCGTCTACAGCCCGGTGCCCATCGTGACTGACGAGGAGCACGCCACGATGGTGAAGGTCATGGAGCAGACCGTGGCCGAGCTCGCTGTCGAGGGTATCGACTACCGCGGCTGCCTGTACGGCGGCTTTATGCTCACGCCTGCCGGCCCCAAGGTGCTGGAGTTCAATGCCCGCTTTGGCGACCCCGAGACGCAGGTCGTGCTGCCGCGCCTTAAGAACGACCTGGTTGAGGTCATGCTGGCTTGTGCCAACTGCGAGCTCGATCAGATTGAACTCGACTGGCGTGACGAGTGGGCCGTGGCCGTTGTCCTGACGAGCGCGGGCTACCCCGGCAGCTACGAGAAAGGTAAGGTCATCACCGGTATTGAGGATGCCGAGGCCATGGAGAACGTGACCGTGTACCACGCGGGCACTGCCGTGGTGGGCGGCCAGCTCGTGACCAACGGTGGCCGCGTGCTTGCCGTGACCGCTCTGGGCGACACGTTCGAAAACGCTCGCAACCTTGCCTACGAGGCCTGCGAGAAGATTGATTTTGAGGGCAAGACCCTGCGTCATGACATCGGTCTGCGCGCGCTGCGTGGCCGTGACGCCTGGGATGCCTAAAGTCCGAGAGGGATGAGACGGATGGACGAGAAGAACGAAGAGCTCGTGGATGCGCAGATCGTCGAGGAAGATAGCCGCATATATGGGCACGCCGAGGGCGAGCCTGGTGGCGAGGTCGCTGACGAGCCGGCGCTGGTGCTGGGCGACGACGACCCGCACGATGCCGAGCTGCACGAGAAGATTCTTTCGGAGGAGTGCGCCTGGAAAGGCAAGATCCTCGACGTCCACCGTCTTGAGGTTGAGCTGCCCAACGGTCACCGCAGCGCTCGCGATATCGTTCGCCATCCGGGTGCGGCGGCCGTTGTGGCACTGACCGAGAGCGGCAAGATTGTACTGGTGCGTCAGTACCGCACCGCCATCGACCGCGTGACGGTCGAGATTCCCGCCGGCAAGCTCGATCCAGGCGAGGACCCGCTCGATTGCGCCAAGCGCGAGCTGCATGAGGAGACGGGCTTTAGGGCCGGTCGCATTCGCTTTTTGACGTCGATTGTCACGTCCTGCGGCTTCTGTGACGAGATCATTCACATCTACCTGGCCACCAAGCTCGAGTTCGATGCACCCAACCCCGATGATGACGAGTTTGTCAACGTGGATCTGGTGCCGCTGCACGAGCTGATCGACGCCGTGCTCGACGGCAAGATCGAAGATGCCAAGACCGTCGTAGGCGCCTTGGCCTGCGATAGCATCGCGCACCGCCTTGGGGGCGCGGAGCTTTAACGAGTGGGGGGTAGCCCTGGGACAAGTACTGCTGATTGCTTTGTCCCAGGGCCTTACGTTGCTGATATTTCTTTGAGGATCACATGCTGAAGAGGTTTCTTTCGTATTACGAGCCCCAGATGGGGCTTTTTGTTGCCGATACTGTTTGTGCCCTGGTGCTTGCCGCCATTGACCTGGCGTTTCCTATCATTCTGCGCAATCTGACCGGCGGGCTCTTTACCCAGGGTCAGGCTGCTATTATGCAGGCACTCGGCATGATCGCGGTTGGCCTGGTACTGATGTATGCCATCCGTTGCGCCTGTCGCTACTTTGTGAGTTACTGGGGCCACGTGATGGGCGCGCGCATGGAGTCCAAGATGCGCGAGGACCTGTTCGATCAGTACGAGCGCTTTAGCTTTGCGTACTTCGATCGCAACAGCTCGGGTGACATGATGAGCCGCGTGGTCAACGACCTGTTCGATATCTGCGAGGCGGCACACCACGTGCCCGAGTGGATTATCATCTGCGGCATCGAGATCGTCGGCTCGTTTGTGATCCTCTTTGCTATTGCCCCGGTGCTGGCGCTTGCTATGGCCGTGGTGACGGCGGTGTTTGCGGTCATCATGTTTTGGCAGAACATGCGCATGCGCGAGGTCTTCAGCGACAACCGCAAAAAGATCAGCGGTATTAATGCTCAGCTGCAGGATTCGCTGGCAGGCATGCGCGTGGTCAAGAGTTTTGCGAACGAGGAGGCTGAGCGCTCCAAGTTCCGCGCCTCTAATGACCGCTATCTTTCGTCCAAGGAGAATATGTATCACGCCATGGGCGTCTACACTGCGACGTATGGCCTGCTCTCGGGCGTGTTGTACGTGATCGTGGTACTGCTGGGTGGTTGGCTGGTCGCCCAGGGACAGCTGCAGGCGGTCGATATGGCGACCTTCGCGCTCTATATTTCGCTGTTCTGCACGCCGCTCGAGACGCTCGTCAATTCGGCCGAAACGTATCAGAAGGCCATCGCCGGCTTTAAACGCATGGACGAGGTACTTTCGACCGCCCCGGATATCCAGGATAAGCCGGATGCCGCGGACCTGCAGGTGACGGCTGGCGCGGTTGAATATCGCGACGTGTGCTTTAGCTACGAGGATGTTGAGCTGAGCAGCGGCGAAGAAGCTCGTCCCGTGATCGACCACATGAATCTGTCCATCAAGCCCGGCCAGACTATTGCCCTGGTCGGCCCCTCGGGCGGTGGCAAGTCTACGACTTGTTCACTGCTGCCGCGCTTTTACGACGTGGCGGACGGATCCGTCAGCATCGACGGCCAGGACGTGCGCGACGTGACGCAACAGAGTCTGCGCCGCGCCATTGGCCTGGTGCAGCAGGATGTCTATCTGTTTGACGGTACGATTGGCGAGAACATCGCCTACGGCAAGCCAGGCGCCACGGCGGAAGAGGTTGCCGAGGCCGCCCGCCGCGCCAATATCGATGCCTTCATTGAGTCGCTGCCGCAGGGCTACGACACGGTCGTGGGCGAGCGCGGCAGCCGTCTTTCGGGTGGCCAGAAGCAACGCGTAGCCATTGCGCGCGTGTTTCTCAAGAACCCCAAGATCCTGATTCTGGACGAGGCGACGAGCGCCTTGGATAACGAGAGCGAGGAGGCGGTGCAGGAGTCGCTCGAGCGCCTCGCGCGCGGCCGCACCACGATCATCATCGCCCACCGTCTCTCGACCATTAAACATGCCGACGAGATTGCGACCGTCGAGCATGGTCGCGTTGTGGAACGTGGTACGCACGAGCAGCTTCTCGCCCGTGGCGGCACCTATGCCCGTTACTATCGAATGCAGTTCGAAGGTGCGCGTGCGCACGAGCTCGACTGATTGATATGACAGGAAGTATATGGCTGAGAAGAACCCTTTGACTCCGGAAGAAGTGACGGAGTTATTCTCCGAGATCGACGCATCCGGCGTTTTGGATCCGACGCTTGCCAAAAAGCGTACCGAGCGCATGCGCGAAAAAGAGGCTGCGGCCAAGCGCGGCGACAAGGCGGCGCTGGCGCAGCTTCGCAGCGAAGATCGCGCAAGCCAGACAAAGCAGATCGACCCGCTGTCCGAGGACGACCCTTCGGGCTCGCAGGTGAGCCATACCATTACGAAGACCGCCATGGCCGTAGTTATCGGCATTCTGGTGTTAATCGTGGGCATGCAGATCGGCTACGGCGTGATGCGCCGCCTGAATACCGCCAATCTGTCCGAGAGCGTTTCGGTGGATACTGTTTCCACGGCACTGAAGGGCGGCCTTGAGTGGGGTAACGGCTTTACGCAGTTCCCGCTCGACTTTAGCGTCGACGAGGCGGACGAGCGCACGGGTACGGTAGAGGTTACGGTGTTGGACACGTCGTCTGCCAACGAGCTCGAGCTGCTGTCCAACGGGCAGATTCAGGCTGCGGCACTTGCGACCAACGCGTTGCTCAACGATAAGATTGACCGCGTGGTGTACAACGTGCACGCCTATATCGATGAGGACAGCAATATCCAGCATGATTCCTTCTTTGGCATGTTTCCCGCGCGGGGTCATCAGAGTGCCATTTTGACGTTTGTGTGGACCAAGAGCTCGTCAAATGCCACGAGTATCGACTGGAAGATGCGTATCGTGAGCATGGATGACACGATTGCCGAGCGCATCCAAAAGCAGGTGAACTCGGTATCGTCACTGATTGAGGACCCGGCGGTAAGCCAGACCAAGATCACGGAAGAAAAGGCCGAGCGCGACTTGGAGCATCGCCTGCACGGTCGCGAGATCTTCCGCGGTGGCAAGCCCGACCGCACACCGTCCGATCTGCTGGAGCAGGACAAATAAGACGCCATCATCCCGCGTGAGTTACAAGCCCACGCGGGATGATTTTAATCCCCGTCCCAGAAAAATCAATATGCATAGAAAGTCATAATTATCATTTCGTAAACATTTCGATGAAATTAACGCCATGGCGCATACTTGCGGTTAAAATACCGCAAGGCCTAACTACCAACCTTTAAGCCGGTCCGGAGAGACCGGGAAGGAGAATTATGGCGAACAACCATACTGTGGGCACTGCTGCCCGCACCTTCGCGCCCAGCGAGCTTTGCCAGCGCATGCTGGCCAAAACCAGCAAGGGCACCTGCGGTCCCTGCATCCTGTACCTTGAGGATGGGACCATTTTTTATGGCCGTGCATGCGGTGCCGAGGGTACCGCGACCGGCGAGGTCTGCTTCAACACCTCGCTTGAGGGCTACTTTGAGGTCATGACCGACCCGAGCTATGCCGGCCAAATCGTAACCATGACCTATCCGCAGATCGGTAACTACGGTATCGACGAGACCGACGTCCAATCGGCCTTCCCCGGTGATACCGCCCGCCCCGCGAGCGCTCCTGCCATGCGCGGCATGATCGTCCGCGACATGTGTGCCACGCCTTCCAACTGGCGCTCGGCCGTCAGCGTGCCGGAGTACCTGCTTGCCCACGGCATCGTCGCTATCGAGGGCGTCGACACCCGAGCCCTGGTGCGCCACCTGCGCGACAACGGCTCCAAGATGGGCATTATCTCGACCGAGATCTTTGACGTCGACGAGCTTGCCGAGCGTCTTGCCGCAGCGCCGACGCTGGTGGGCGAGAATCTGGTCAAGACCGTGAGTTGCCCCGCGCCTCACGAGTTTGCAGCTGTCGACCTGCCCGCTACGCATGACTTTGCGCTTGCCCCTGCCGCTCCTGCCCGCCACAACGTGGTCGCCTACGACTGCGGCGTGAAGCGCGGCATTCTGGAGGGTCTGGTCCGTGCCGGCTGCGACCTTACTGTCGTACCGTGGGATACGCCCGCGAGTGAGGTGCTCGACATGAATCCCGACGGCGTCTTTTTATCCAACGGCCCCGGCGACCCCGATGCCGTGGTGGAGACCTACGAGCAGGTGCAGCAACTGATCGGCAAGGTGCCGGTCTTTGGCATTTGCCTTGGTCACCAGATGATCAGCTTGGCGTGCGGCGCCCAAATGGAAAAACTTAAATTCGGTCACCGTGGCGGTAACCAGCCGGTTATGAACCTGGTGAGCCGGCGCGTGGAGATCACCGCGCAAAACCACGGCTTTGGCCTGCTGTTCCCCAGTCTGGGCAAACTGATCCCGGAGCTTTCCGGCGGCGAGACCGAGCATGCGGCCGACGGCGACCTGCGCGCCTGGGTGCGTCGCGGCATCGCGCCGGTCGTGATGAACGAGCGCTTCGGCCGCATTCGCCTGACGCACGTGAACCTCAACGATGGCACCGCCGAGGGCATCCAACTGCTCGACGCCCCGTGCTTCTCGGTCCAGTACCACCCCGAGGCCTCACCCGGCCCCACCGATGCCCACTATCTCTTTACCGCCTTTACGCGACTCATGGACGGCGAGGAGAACTATCTGGACATCGACACCGCGAAGGACCGCCTTGCTGGCTGGAATTTCGCCGAGACCGCCGCGACCGAGACCGAGGAGAACTAACATGCCGAAACGTACTGACATCAAGCGTATCCTCGTCATTGGTTCGGGCCCCATCGTTATTGGCCAGGCCTGTGAGTTCGACTACTCCGGCGCCCAGGCCTGCAAGGTGCTTAAGGAGGATGGCTTTGAAGTCATCCTGGTCAACTCCAACCCGGCGACCATCATGACCGACCCGGGTCTTGCCGACCGCACCTATGTCGAGCCCATCACCGCCGAGTTTATCGAGCGCGTGATCAAGAAGGAGCATCCGGACGCGCTGCTGCCCACGCTGGGTGGCCAGACCGGCCTGAACGCCGCTGTAGAGCTGGCAAAGGACGGCACGCTGGACAAGTACGGCGTCGAGATGATCGGCTGCGACCTTGCCGCTATCGAGCGCGGCGAGGACCGCAAGCTCTTTAACGAGGCCATGGCCGAGATCGGCCTGGAGGTCGCGCGCTCGGGCTATGCCTACAGCGTGGAAGACGCCGAGGCCATCGCCGAGCGCGTGGGTTACCCCTGCGTGCTGCGCCCGAGCTTTACCCTCGGTGGCGCCGGCGGCGGCATCGCACACACCCACGAGGAGCTCGTCTCCATCGTGAGCCAGGGCCTGGAGCTCTCGCCTGCCCACGAGGTACTGGTCGAGGAGTCCATCGAGGGTTGGAAAGAATACGAGATGGAGGTCATGCGCGACCACGCCGGCAACGGCATCATCGTGTGCTCCATCGAGAACCTCGATCCCATGGGCGTGCATACCGGCGACTCCATTACCGTGGCGCCGGCGCAGACGCTCTCCGACCTTGAGTACCAGCGCATGCGCGTGGCATCGCTCGCCATTTTGGAGAAGATCGGCGTCGAGACCGGCGGCTCCAACGTGCAATTTGCCGTGAACCCCAACACCGGTCGTTTAATCGTCATCGAGATGAACCCGCGCGTGAGCCGTTCGTCCGCGCTGGCCTCCAAGGCCACGGGTTTCCCCATCGCTAAGGCCGCCGCGCGCCTGGCTGTGGGCTATACGCTCGACGAGATTGTCAACGACATCACCAAGGCCACGCCCGCCTGCTTTGAGCCCACGATTGACTACTGCGTCGTTAAGGTGCCGCGCTTTGCCTTCGAGAAGTTCAAGGGTACCGACCCCACGCTCACCACGCGCATGAAGGCCGTGGGCGAGATCATGGCGATCGGCCGCACCTTTGAGGAGGCCTTCGGCAAGGCCATGCGTTCGCTGGAGGACGGTCACCAGGGTATCTGCGCCGGTGGCAAGGAGGGCGCCGACAAACTGAGCGACGATGAGCTCACTCAGGCCGTGGCAACCCCGACTGAGCACCGCATTTTCTTTGTGGTCGAAGCCCTGCGCCGCGGCTGGGATGTCGCGCGTATCCATGCCATCTGCGGCATCGACCCGTGGTACCTCAACCGCATCAACGATATGGTGCAGGTCCAGGAGAGCATCCGCGGCCTGCGTGTGGAGGACATTGACGCCGATGCGATGCGTCTGCTCAAGCAGTATGGCACGAGCGACGCCGAGATTGCCGCGCTGACCGGCTCGGACGAGCGCTTTGTGCGCGCCTACCGCAAGGGCCTGGGCGTGGTTCCCAGCATGAAGACGGTCGACACCTGCGCTGCGGAGTTCTCGAGCGCCACGGAGTACCACTACAAGACCTACGAGAACATCTACCGCACGAGCCCGGATGCCAAGAAGTGTGTGGCTCCCGACGAGACCACGCCGGCGGACAAACCCAAGGCGATGATCCTGGGCGCCGGCCCCAACCGTATTGGCCAGGGTATCGAGTTCGATTACTGCTGCGTGCACGCGAGCTACGCGCTGGCCGCCCGCGGCTTCGAGACCATCATGGTCAACTGCAACCCCGAGACCGTCTCGACTGACTACGACACCTCGGACCGCTTGTACTTTGAGCCGCTCACCTACGAGGACGTCATGGATGTCATCGATGTTGAGCGACCCGACGGCGTCGTGGTGACGCTCGGCGGCCAGACCCCGCTTAAGCTGGCGCGCATGCTCGAGGAGAGCGGCGTGAACATTATGGGCACCAAGCCCGATGCCATCGACTTTGCCGAGGACCGCGAGCGCTTCGCCGCCCTGCTCGACAAGCTGGGCATCATGTATCCGCCGGCGGGCCAGGCCACCTCGTTTGAGGAGGCCGAGGCCGTGGCTGCGCACATCGGCTACCCGCTGCTGGTGCGTCCGAGCTACGTGCTGGGTGGCCGCGGCATGATGATCGCCTACGATGCCGAGCATCTGCGCGATTACATGGCCGAGGCTGCGCGCATTAGCCCCGACTACCCGGTGTATCTGGACCGCTTCCTGGAGGGTGCGATCGAGTCCGACGTCGACGCCCTGTGCGACGGCGAGGAGGTCTACATCGGCGGTATCCTGGAGCATATCGAGGAGGCCGGTATTCACTCTGGCGACTCTGCGACCTGCATCCCGCCGTTTAGCTTTAGCGAGAGCCTGCAGGCGAAGCTCCGCGAGACCACGCGCCGCATCGCGATGGCGCTGGGAGTCCGCGGCCTGGTCAACGTGCAGTATGCCATCAAGGGCGAGACCGTCTACGTGATTGAGGCAAACCCGCGCGCGAGCCGCACCGTGCCGTTTATCTCCAAGGCCACCGGCGTGCCGCTGGCCAAGTGCGCGGCGCGTATCATGGCGGGCGATTCCATCGCGAGCCTGGGCCTGCCGAGCGACGAGCGTCAGCTGGACTGGTTCTGCATGAAGGAAGCCGTTATGCCCTGGGGCCGTTTCCCGGGAGCCGACGTTATCCTGGGGCCCGAGATGAAGTCGACGGGCGAGGTCATGGGCATCGCCAAGAGTTATCCCGAGGCATACGCCAAGACGCAGCTGGCGATCGACTACAAGCTGCCCGATCCGAGCTGCGGTAAGGTGTTCATCAGCGTGTGCGACCGCGACAAGCGCCACATCCTTTCGGTCGCCCGCATCCTGCGCTACCTGGGCTTTGATATCTGCTCCACCGAGGGTACGGCGCGCGTGCTGCGCGGCGGCAACGTGACGTGCGAAGTCGTGGAGAAGATCAGCGGCCCGCACGACGGCGAGTGCCCCAACATCGGCGACCTCATCGCCGATGGCAAGATCGCGGTAATCATCAACACGCCGTACGGTCCGGGCTCGCGTGGCGATGGCTACCTGCTACGTACCGAGGCCGTGCGTCGCGGCGTGACCTGCGTGACGGCGATGTCTGCCGCCAACACCTACGTGAGCGCCATCGAGGCGGTGCGCGAGGACCAGCAGGGTCACGGCAGCGCCAACGACATGGGCATGGACGTCATCGCCCTGCAGGACCTGCCGCAGTACACGGTGTAAGACTCATCCCGTCGCCCGGGGCGGGATCGGACGCTTTCTCTCGGAAACTGGGCTTCGCGAAGTTTTCCGAGAGAAAGGTCCGCCTCCCGCCCCGGTCTGCGGTGACTCGGCTGCACCGTGTGCTGCCGAAGGGGCTTTGCGCGATGACTAGGGCTGAATAAAAAGTGAGCGTGGGCTCTGTCGTTCATTCGAACGACAGAGCCCACGTTTTGTATGGGGTCTCTTGGCGAATTTTCATTCGCCAAGAGACTTTTTGCTATGGGGGAGACATGTCCCTGGACAGTTAGTTCAGATACGTATTTTTTTAAAGGCTGACGAAGGTCGATTTGGGGTCAAATGAGCCGTTTTTGGCCTTCTGGGCCGACAGAGGCGCTCGCTCAAGGGCGAGAATAGCCCATTATTGGGTCCAAAGTGGCTCCAAACCAATCCATTAATGCCAATTGGCACGGCCAAATAATACGTATCTGAACTAACTGTCCACCACCGGTAGCGCGCAGAGATGTGGTGTAAGAGGCGGGGCATGCCCCGCCTCTTCCCTTT
>URRB01000010.1 GCA_900550195.1 uncultured Collinsella sp. | reverse complement strand
ACGAGCGGGGGCTCCTGTCGTTTCCGTGCCCCTGGATTGGGTCATAGTGTCTGTCCGTCCTCTGCCTGCGGCGTTGTCTTGCTCCGGATGCGGCAGTTAGGGACGTTCCTTTTCTGCCGGCAGCTTGGGACACTCCTTGTAGTCATTGGGGACGTTCTTAAACGACTACATAGAACAAGAGTGGATGATCTCCCGGTTTGAGCCTGCATTCAAGCTCAAAGTGGGAGATCATCCACTCTCGTTTCGTTTGTTGATTTCGATGCCTACATTTGTAGGAACAGTTCGTGGAGGCGGGTATCGTCGTCGAGCTCGGGGTGGAAGGTTACGCCGAGCTGGTTGCCCTGACGGGCGGCGACAATACGACCGTCGACTTTCGCTAAGGCCTTGGCGTCGCCGTGGACCTTGACGATGCGGGGCGCGCGGATAAACGTCAGCGGCACTTCACCGTCGATGCCGGCTATTTGCCCCTTGGTTCGAAAGCTGCCGAGCTGCCTGCCGTAGGCATTGCGCTCGACAAGTACATCCATGGTTTCCAGACGCGGCGTGCCCTTATCGTCATGGGCGGCAAGGTCGTGAGCCAGTAGAATCAGGCCGGCGCAGGTGCCCAGGACGGGCATACCTTCAGCGATACGGGCACGAAGCTCCTCGAGCATGCCCAACTCATCAAGCAGCTTCCCTTGAACGGTAGACTCGCCGCCGGGAAGTACCAGACGGTCAAAGTCCTGCTTCAAATCAGCCGCCTGCCTCAGCTCAATACAGTGTGCGCCAAGCTCGAATAGTCTTGCCTCGTGCTCGGCAAAAGCGCCTTGGACCGCCAGCACGGCAACCGTTTGGTCTGCATAATCGCTCATGTGCGATCCTTTCTGCTGGACTAGCGCCCGCGCTCTTCCATGATAATCTCGATTTCGTCGGCGTTAATGCCCACCATGGCCTCGCCCAGGTCCTCCGAAAGCTCGGCGATGAGCCTGGCATCGGTGAAGTTTGCCACGGCCTTGACGATGGCAGCGGCGCGCTTGGCGGGGTCGCCGCTCTTAAAGATGCCCGAGCCGACAAAGACGCCCTCGGCACCCAGCTGCATCATCAGCGCGGCATCGGCCGGGGTCGCTACACCGCCGGCGGCAAAGTCCACGACGGGAAGCTTGCCCGTGGCATGGACCTCGCGTACCAGCTCGACCGGAACCTGCAGTTGCTTGGCTGCCTCAAAGAGCTCGTCGTCGCGCAGGGCAACAACGTCGCGGATCTGCTTTTGGATCTTGCGCATGTGACGCACGGCCTGAACGACGTCGCCCGTACCCGGCTCACCCTTGGTGCGAATCATAGTGGCGCCCTCGGCAACACGGCGCAACGCCTCGCCCAGATCGCGGGCGCCGCAGACAAACGGCACGTCAAACTGGGTCTTGTCGATGTGATAGACGTCATCGGCGGGGGAGAGAACCTCGGACTCGTCGATGTAATCGATCTCGATGGCCTGTAGGACCTGCGCCTCGACAATGTGACCGATGCGGCACTTGGCCATGACGGGGATGGAGACGGCCTCTTGGATGCCCTTGATCATCTTGGGGTCGCTCATGCGCGAGACGCCGCCTGCGGCGCGGATGTCGGCCGGGATGCGCTCGAGTGCCATGACGGCGCAGGCGCCTGCCTCCTCGGCGATGCGTGCCTGCTCGGGCGTGGTGACGTCCATGATGACGCCGCCCTTGAGCATCTGCGCGAGTTCGCGATTGAGTTTGACGCGATCGGCCTTGCTGGTCTGTTCTGCCATGGTTGCTCCCTTGGTTGGCATGTGCATTGCTTGACGGAACATCCTATCGGGGAGCTGGGTATGGCAAAATACTCAGTTTTCGAGATAATAATAATGTCAGCCTAATACCAGATTGAACAGCTCGATAAGGTCAGGTGGCAAACTCATGCTTGACTACAATTTGGAAAAACGCGGCGAAGCATCGCTTTATGAGTATGTTTACCAGCAAATTCGAGATGATATTGTTGCTGGACGTATTGTGGCGGGGGAGCATCTTCCGTCTAAGCGCGCCTTTGCCAGTCATCTGGGAATCAGTGTCATTACCATCGAGAATGCATATAGCCAGTTACTTGCCGAGGGCTATATTTGCTCAATGCCGCGTCGTGGCTACTACGCTTGCAAGCTTCCGGATGCACCGGTTTTGCCTTTGGCTTCGCAGGGCATCGACCGAGATACCGTCTCTGTGGGCCTCAGCGCGCATGATGTCAACGGACAGGTCGAGCTGTTCGATGCACTTTCTCCTTCCGCTTTGGAGGCGGTGCGGCTTTGGCAAAGCGCACTACGGGCGACGCTGGCATCCGAAGATGAGCGCGAAATTTTTTCGCCCGCACCGGCGCAGGGCGCCGCTCGGCTGCGACGCGCAATTGCTCACCATCTGCGTGGGACAAGGGGCATGAATGTCGACCCCAACAACATTGTTATCGGTGCGGGCGCTCAGCTGCTTGACACGATTCTGGTTCAGCTGCTTGGCGCGGACAAGACATACGCCGTCGAGGACCCGGGCTACTTGCGTCTGACGCGCATCTATCAGGCCATGGGCTGCGAAGTGCGGCATGTCCCGTTGGATGGTGAGGGAGTTAACTTGGGCGAGCTGCTCGATGCCGGGGCGGACGTCCTTCACCTCATGCCGTCCCATCAGTATCCGACTGGCCTGGTGACGAGCATCGCACGTCGCTACGCACTCCTGAGCTGGGCTGCCGAGCGGCCGGGTCGATATCTCATTGAGGACGATTTCGATTGCGAGTTTCGCCTTGCCGGCAAACCGATCCCCGCACTCGCGTCGATTGATGCTGCCCAATCGGTCATCTACACCAATACCTTTTCGAAAAGCCTGTCGTCGGCCCTGCGTTTGGCGTATATGGTCCTGCCCGATGAGCTCATGGAACGATTTAGGCGTGAGCTGGGTTTTTATGCCTCATCGGTCAGCTCCGTAGATCAGGTCGCGTTGGCGCGCTTGCTCGAATCGGGTGATTACGAGCGACATGTGAACCGCGTGCGCGTTCGTGCTCGTGAGGCGCGTGATGGCCTGGTGGCACTTGTACGGAAGGCGTTTCCGGTAGGAGAGGTGTCGATTGGGCATGCGGATGCGGGTCTTTACTGCGTTTTGGCGCCGGCAAGCGACAAGGTGGGGGATGGCCTTATTCGTGCTATCACCGATGTCGGCATCCCTTACGTCAACATTGACGATTGCCTATGGGCAAACGATCAGACGACGATCCAGAGGACTACGCGCCGTGTCCTCGTCCAATACGACGACCTGAGCCCTCAAGTACTCGACGCGCTGCAAAAGCAGCTGCAATAAGGGCATGAAAAAAGGCCCGAACCATGCGGTCCGGGCCTTATCGAGCTAAAGATTATCTCTCAGGCGGTTGGCTTAGCCGAAGTAGCGCTTGAGCAGACCGGCGAAAGCCTTGCCGTGGCGAGCCTCGTCGCGAGCCATCTCGTGCACGGTGTCGTGGATGGCATCGAGACCAGCGGCCTTGGCGCGCTTGGCAAGATCGGTCTTACCGGCGGTGGCGCCGTTCTCGGCCTCAACACGCATCTCGAGGTTCTTCTTGGTGGAGTCGGTCACGACCTCGCCCAGCAGCTCAGCGAACTTGGCGGCATGCTCGGCCTCCTCGTAGGCAGCCTTCTCCCAGTACAGGCCGATCTCGGGATAGCCCTCGCGATGAGCAACGCGAGCCATGGCCAGGTACATACCGACCTCGGAGCACTCGCCCTCAAAGTTGGCGCGCAGGTCGGCAACGATATCCTCGGAGACGCCCTCCATCTTGGCGACGCCCACGACGTGCTCGGCAGCCCACTCGAGCTGGCCCTCCTCCTGCTTCAGGAAACGAGAACCGGGGACGCCGCACTGGGGGCACTTGAAGTCCTCGGGCAGCTGGTCGCCGTCGAACTCTTCCACATAACCGCAAACGGGGCAAACAAACTTCATGATTCGATCCTTTCGATCGATGGCGATGGGGCGCTTATCCGGTCCCGTAAGGGCCCTCTCCGGACGCGCGTCTTGACGAGTTCTATTATCCATAAATGCAACTAAATGTGAAGCCTATTAGGAATGATTTTTAATAAAACAATTTAGCCGCAGCCGTCTAACAACGTCCGCATAGTCCGCAGCGGACGCAGCCGTTGCAGATGAACTTGCTTCCGCAGGTTTCGCACCACTCAAAATACGGTGGATCCCAGAGCTCCGAACTGGGGATTTCCAGGCCGAGCGGATCCCTTAGGTCCCATTCGATTTGGCGGCCGCGGTGTTGGAGGCCTGATTTCCACGCCTGCTCGCTTTGCAGGTTTTTGCTGCGAAGGTGATATGTTCGCCCGTCCTTAACGAAGGTGCTTCCGGTTTCGATGAAGGCGAACATCGCATTTGCCGCCACGCATTCAGCATGCAGCTGGCGCACCCATTCGTAATGGCAGGGACGCGCTCCCGCGTAGTTTTCTCCGCCCGCGATGACCTGCTCGATCCCATCGGGCTTTCCAAGGCTACCGGGGGCGGCTTTTTCGACCGACACGCTTCCAATAAACGGCGCACACATGATGCCGCGGTGTGCTGCCGGCGTGGCGAGCAGGAGGGGAATCCGTTCATTTGCCCTGCGCTGGTTTTCGCAGGTTACGTTGAGCATGACGTTTTGCCAGCCATCGCCCCAGTCGCTGGGCAGACAGTCGCAAAAACGCTCGGGACGTTTGGTCAGAATGAAGAACTTTACGTCGGGCCTCTGGCGAATGATATCCCATACTTCTGGTCGCCAGGGATCGGCCTCGGGCAACAAGAAGTCGCTCGTCATGCAGATGCGGATAAGCTCGCCGGCGCGAACTTTGTAGCTACCGTCTCGGCGGCGTTGGAGGGGATAGGTAAAGCCCGACTTGCTTTTGCTAATCACGGAAGGGTCGATACCGCGTTGCCCGTCCATGTAATACATGTAGCAGTTGTCGCATCCCTCGCTGACGCGCGTGCAGCCATGCCAGGGGTTCCAGATGTCATGCACCTTTGCGCCTCCTTTGCGGCGGACGTGAATCCAATGGACCCTGAAAGACTAACACCGGATGACGCCAAGCAGCTCCGAACAATATGAAGATGTTGATTGATTGACGTTTGGCAGGTTGCCTGCGCTCCTCGATGAGTACAATCGGTCGAGCAAATGTTGACCCATCAACAAATGAAGGAGTTTCCTTTATGCATCTAGCCCGTCGTGCCTGGTGCCGAACATATCAGACGGTTTTTCGCATCGCATTGCCGATCCTGCCCTATACCGAGCCGCGCATTTTGGAGCATGCCGAGGATGTACCCGCGGTACTTCAAAAGCGCTCGATCAAGCACGTTCTCATTGTGACGGACCCCGGCATTGCCCGTTTGGGACTCACGGCATCACTCGAGAGCGCACTTGCGGCAAAGGGAATTGGCGTTACGGTCTATGCCGAAACGCGTGCGAACCCCACGGTCTCGAATGTAGAGGAAGCGGCGGCGCTGTATCGCGAGAACGACTGCCGGGCCATTATCGGCTTTGGTGGCGGTTCGGCCATGGACTGCGCCAAGGGCGTGGGCGCGCGCATTGCGCAGCCAAACAAGCCCATCAACAAGATGCGCGGCCTGCTGCGCGTCCACCGTCTCCTGCCGCTGCTTATCGCGGTTCCCACTACCGCCGGAACGGGAAGCGAAGTCACGCTCGCGGCGGTTATCACCGACGACGAGGCGCACTATAAGTACCCCATCAACGACTTTGTGCTCATCCCGCGCTTTGCGGTGCACGATCCCGAGTTTACGCGTGGCCTGCCTGCTGCCATTACGGGACAGACGGGCATGGATGCCCTGACGCATGCCGTAGAGGCCTTTGTCGGCCGCAGCACTACGCCCTACACGCGCAAGATGGCGCGCCAGGCGGTTCAGCTCATCCACGACAATTTGCTCGAGGCCTATGAACATGGCGACAACATGCGTGCGCGCCGCAATATGCTTTCGGCGGCGTATAAGGCGGGCGTCGCATTTACGCGCTCCTATGTCGGATACGTGCACGCCATCGCGCACAGCCTGGGCGGCCGATACGGCATTCCACACGGTTTGGCCAACGCCATCATCCTGCCGCACATGCTTCGCGCCTATGGCGACACCGCCGCTCCCAAGCTTGCCGATCTTGCTCGCATGGCGGGCATCGCGCCGGCCACCGCGCAGGACAGTCTTGCCGCCGAGGCCTTTATCGATTGGGTCGATCGCATGAACGAGGCCTTGGGAATTCCTAAATATGTCTCGGGTATTCGTCGCTCCGATATTCCGCAAATGGCGGCCCATGCCGATGCCGAGGCCAATCCGCTGTATCCTGTCCCGCTTTTAATGGACCGTTTGGAGCTCGAGCATATGTACGAGGTCGTCGCGGGTGGTATGTTTGAGGACGAGAACTAGGAGGGCCCATGAACACCGAGGAAATCGCATGCATCGTTAGCAGTCAGCGCGCCTATTTTAAGACGCATGCCACGTTCGATGTCGATGCTCGCCGCCGCGCGCTCGTGCGCCTGCGCGATGCGGTGCGGGCGCACGAGGACGATATCGCCCGGGCGCTCAAGACCGATTTGGGCAAGTCGCACGACGAGGCGTATATGTGCGAGATCGGCACGTCGCTTTCCGAGATTCGCCATCAGATTGCGCATGTGGCCCGATGGAGTCGCGCACGCCTGCGCCCGTGCGACCTCGCCAATGCCATTAGCGTGTGCAGGACGCAGCCGGTTCCCTATGGCGTGACGCTGATTATGGCGCCTTGGAACTACCCGTTTTTGTTGACGCTCGAGCCGCTCGCCGGTGCACTCGCTGCGGGCAACACGGTGGTCATCAAGCCGAGTGCCTATGCGCCGGCTTCAAGTGCGGTGCTCAAGCAGATTTGCGAGGAAGCGTTTAATCCGCGCCTGGTGACGGTCGTCGAGGGCGGCCGTGCCGAGAACAAGGCGCTGCTCGATGAGCGCTGGGACAAAATCTTCTTTACCGGCAGCGTTCCGGTCGGCAAGCTTGTCATGGAGCACGCGAGCAAAAATCTCACGCCCGTGACGCTTGAGCTGGGTGGCAAGAGCCCCTGCATCGTGGACGCCTCCGCAAATCTGAAGGTCGCGGCGCGGCGTATCGCCTTTGGTAAGTGGCTCAACGTGGGCCAGACCTGCGTGGCGCCCGACTATCTGCTGGTTGACGCGCGCGTGCACGACGAGCTATTGGGCCTCATCAAGGAGGAAGTCCGCCGCATGTTTGGCGAGCACCCGCTCGACAACGAGGACTACGGCCATATCGTCAACGCCAAGCATTTCGCGCGCGTGCGCGGGCTGATCGATCCCGACAAGGTTGTGCTGGGAGGTGCGGCACGCGAGGCCTCGCTCAAGATTGAGCCGACGATCCTGGACGGCGTGACGCCCGAGGATGCCGTGATGCAGGAGGAGATTTTCGGCCCCATCTTGCCGGTGCTGACGTTTGAAGGTCTAGACGAGGCCGAGGCGTTTATTATGGAGCGTCCGACGCCGCTGGCCCTGTACATCTTTAGCCGGGACCGCGCGGTGCAGCAGCGCTTTGTGCGCTACGTGCCCTTTGGCGGCGGCTGCGTTAACGACACGATCATGCATCTGGCTACGAGCCATATGGGCTTTGGCGGCATGGGCGCAAGCGGCATGGGACAGTACCATGGCCGTGAAAGCTTCGATGCGTTTAGCCACAAGAAGAGCATCGTGAGCAAGGCAACCTGGCTGGACGTGCCGTTCCGCTATGCGCCCTACGCAAGCTGGAAGCACAAGTTCGTGCGCATGTTTGTGCACTAGAAAAAGGCGCGGGCAATACGAACAGGTGTTCCTATTGCCCGCCATTTGCGTTAGACTACTGCCACGGGGTACGGATGGGCCAACTCCCTTTAGAAGGGAATTGGTATGAGCGTAAGCGATGTTATTTCGTTATTGGCGTTGTTAATCGCGGCTATCGAACTCGGCCTGTTTATCGGCCGAACGAAATAGCCGCCCCCGCGTAAGCGAAGACGGCCACTTCTCACGATGTAAACGTGTATCGGAGTTGGCAAGACCCGCTGCCACGGGTGCCATCCGTGCTCCTATCTTATCTGCAAGCGCTCTGGCATGCAAGCGTTGCGACAAACGGTCGAAAAGACCCGGGTTGGTCTATTTGTGTCCGCACGAGTTCGTAGACTTCTCAATAAGGTTAAGTGCCGGTTATTCCGGCCGTTAGAGGAGCTGCCATGTACGAGCCTTCACGTGTTCTTTTATCGTTTCACATCGCTGGATTTCAGTATGCCGACGGCGCATTGGTTCTGGGCGATCTGAAAGCGGGCGATAAACTGACACTGTGTGCCGAGCGCGATAATCCCCACGATCCCGAGGCGGTCGCGATCTATTTCGGCAAGATCAAGCTCGGCTATGTTCCGGGAAACGAGGTTGGCCCGCTGTCCGTGATGATGTATTACGGGCACGAAGATGTGTTTGAAGCCCGCGTGCAGCAGGTTGCGCCCGAGCGCAGCCCCTGGCATCAGGTGCGCGTTGGCCTTTATGTGGCGGATGCCCGCTAGCCGCTAGGGGAGGCTGTCATGTTTGATGACGACGACCTGTTTGATCTGACGGATGAACCGTTTGAGTGGGACTTGCTGCTCGATGACGATGAGCTGGAGCAGGATCGAGAAAAGCGGAAGGATAAGAACGCACGGGACGACGTATCGAAGAAGAATGACAAGCGCCGCCGTGGACTGTTTGGCGGGCTCTTTGGGTAACCGCTGCGCCAAAGCGTCTGTATACTAGGAACGTGTTAGACGCGTTGCGAAATGAGGACACAGACGATGATGTGGTTTACCGCCGACCTGCACCTGGGCGATACGAATATCCTGCACGATATGGATCGGCCGTTCGCCTCGGTCGAGGAGATGAACCGCAAGGTTATTGACGCCATTAACGAGTGCGTTGCTGCGGACGACCGCCTCTATATCCTGGGAGACTTTACGTATCGCTTGCCCATGGCGGAGGCCGTGCTCCTGCGCGAGCGCATTGCCTGTCAGAACGTGACGCTCATCCGCGGTAACCATGACGGCGATTGGGAAGATCCGGACGCACCGCACATTTGGGATGACGTGCGCGATTACCTGGAAATTGCCCCCGGCTATGCCAAGGGACATCGCCTGGTTTTGAGCCATTACCCCATGCTCAGTTGGAACGGCAAAGCGCGTGGCGCCATTATGCTGCACGGACATATCCACAGCAGGGGAGACCGCACCAACACGCGCAACCGTGATCGCGAGCGTCCCGTTTACCGCTACGATGTTGGCCTCGACGCCAATGGCTACAAGCCCGTAAGTCGAGATCAGATCTTGAGCTTCTTTGGACTGTAATTGGAAGTGCAGGTAGAATGAACGCGCCGCGCGGATGGTCTGCGCGGCGCGTTTTAATAGGAGCGATGATTCCATGAGGGCTATCCAGCGCATTAACCACAACGCTGCCATCTGCGAAGATGGTGCGGGGCGTCAGCTTATCGCGTTGGGTCGCGGTATCGGCTTTGGCGATATGCCCCACGAGGTCGACCTGGATGTCATCACCCGCACCTTTTACGGCGTCGATTCAAAGTACCTGGCGTTTATCGACGAGGTTGATCCCGAGGTGCTGGAGTTTTCTGCTCAGCTGGCAGATATCGCAACCGGGCAGCTCTCGTACGAATTGAGTCCCAATCTGCCCATTACGTTGGCCGACCATATTCAGTTTGCCATTAAGCGCGCTCGTGAGCACATGGTGGTATCGTTGCCGCTCGAGCGCGATTTGGAGCAGTTGCACCCCATCGAATATCGCTTAGGCGAGCTGGCTGTTCGCGGTATTAAGAAAACCTTTGCCGTCCGCATGCCCAAGAGCGAGGCCGCGGGTATCGCCATGTCGATTATCAACGCGGCAGTTAAGCCAAGCGAGCGGCGCGTACTTGCCGAGCAGCAGGAGGAGCGCCTGCTCGACATGACGGTCGCAATTATTCAGGAAGAGCTCGGCGTGACGGTCGATCGTACGTCGTTCGCCTTTACCCGCTTTGCCACTCATGTACGCTATCTGCTCGACCGCGTGGCAAAGAAAGAGCCCATCGATACCGAGAATTCCGGTCTCTACGACGTGCTCGTGGAGCAGTATCCGGCGGCATCGCGTTGTGCCCATCGTGTCGACGAGCTGATTCAGGAGACCTTTGGCGAGGCGTTGGCGCAAGAAGAGCTTGTCTACCTGATCATGCATGTGAATCGCGTGGCTCCTTCAAATGCAGATAACTAGTAGGGGCGACTAAGCGTTTCAAATCTGTCTCGGCAACCGTTCGCGGGCTCTTTGCTACCGTTTGTCAGTAATCTGAGCCGCAGCGAACGCGTTCACCGCATATACTCGCCGTGTGTTGGGTGTTACTCACGGCGCAGCTCCGAGAGGCACTACCGATTCTGCCGAGGTCCGTATTGGGTCTCTGTCGGTTGTGCGCGGGGCTTTTTTCATGTCGATCCACCCGGGAATCACATGCAATGAAATCTCTTGCCAACGGGCATCGCGCGCTGCGCAGGCGCGAGCGGAATCGTGTGCCTTGGCGCGGTGAAGTCCCACGGGCTTTTAGTTGGAAGAGAAGGGATTCGACATGGCTGTCGATAACAAGAAGATTGCCGAGGACGTGCTTGCTGCCGTCGGCGGCGCCTCCAATGTGACGAACGCGACGCACTGCATGACTCGCCTGCGTCTGAACCTCAAGGATCAGTCCATCCCCAATGACGATGAAGTTAAGAAGATCAAGGGCGTACTGGGTGCCCAGTGGTCTGGCGGCCAGTATCAGGTCATCATCGGCCAGAACGTGCCGAAGGTCTATGACGCCGCCATTGCGCTGGGAGTTAAGGGCGAAGGCTCCATCGACGAGAATCTCGATGACGGCACCAAGGAGCCGCTGACGCTCAAGACTGCGGGCAAGAAGGTCCTCTACTACCTGTCCAAGACGATGGTCATGACGATTCCGATCATCATGGGCGCCGCCATGTTCCGTACCATCGCCGTGATTTGCGGCGACGGCATGCTCGGTATTTGGGCTGCCGATTCCGATATCTACAACTTCTTCTATAACTGGATCTACAACGCAGGTTACTATTTCCTGCCCATTTACCTGGGTTGGGCCGCTGCCAAACAGCTCGGCTGCAGCCAGCCGCTCGGCATGATGCTCGGCGGTGTGCTCATTGCCCCCGAGTTTATGACGCTCGTTAACGCTGCAGCAGATTCGGGTGCAACGACCACTCTGGTCTACGGCGTGCTTCCGGCTCAGCTGAACAACTATTCTGCCACCGTGCTCCCCATGGTCCTGTCCATGCCGGTGCTCATGGTCGTCGAGAAGTTCATGAAGAAGGTCATTCCCGACATGCTCTCCACGGTGTTTGTGCCTGTGTGCACCTTGGCCGTCATGGTTCCCGTTTCGCTGTGCGCTCTGGCTCCGATCGGCTCCATCCTGGGCAGCGTGGTCGGCAACTTCATGTTCGGTCTCGGCAACACCGGCGGTATCCTAACCATCGTTTCACTGGTGGCTATCGCCGCGCTTTGGGAGTTCCTGGTCATGACCGGTATGCACCAGGTTTTGATTACCCTTGGTATTGTTCAGCTGCTTACGCTGGGCTCTGACTCCTGCGTTATGGTTGCAGGCGGTATTGCTCAGTTCGCCACGTGGGGCATGGCCTTTGGTGCCTTCCTGCGCCTTAAGGAGACCGACGAGAAGGGCGCTATGCTCGGCTTTTCCCTTTCCGGTATCGTCGGTGGCGTGACGGAGCCTGCGCTGTATGGCTGCGGCTTTAAGTACACCCGCTGCCTGGGCGCCATGGTTGCCGGCGGTGCTATCGGCGGCCTGGTCGCGGCCCTCACGAACGTGACGACGTATGTTTTGGGCGCAACGAATATTCTGGCTATTACCGGATTTGTTGCCGGCGGAACGGCCAACCTCGTTTGGGGCTGCGTTGCTTCGGGCGTTGCGTTTATTTCCGCCGCTGCCATCGCCTACCTCTTTGGTTTTACCAAGGAGCAGCTCGATGAGGATGCAGCTGCCGCTAAGGCTTAAAGCATCTGTTTAGGTGGGATAATTTCCCGGGGCACTTGGCTATACTCCAAGTGCCCTTTTCCATAGATTGGAGTCGTTATGAAACAACTGCTTATTCGTGCCGACGATATCGGTTATTCGTACGCCGTTGACTTAGGGATTGCCCGCAGCGTCGATGAGGGCCTGGTGTGCTCGGTGGGACTCATGCCAAATATGCCCGAGGCCGAGCATGGCTGGTCACTCGTGGCGGATGCTGACATTGCGGTGGGCCAGCATACCAACGTGTGCCTGGGCAAGCCGTGTGCCGATCCGGCACTCATTCCAAGCCTGCTCGATGAAAACGGTGAGTTCCATAGCAGCCGTACCTTCCGCGAGCGCTTTAAGCGTGGCGAGGAACTGATTGACTTCGACGAGGCATGCATTGAAATTCGTGCGCAGCACGATCACTTTGTCGAGATCGTGGGTCGCGAGCCCGATTACTTTGAGGCCCACGCCGTTATGAGCAAAAACCTCAATCGAGCGATTTCGGCGGTGGCGCAGGAGCTGGGCCTTAAGGAGCAAAAGGCGAGCTTCGACCCCACGGCCGTGGTGCACTGCGGAGATACCGACCTGCGCATGGTGATGCATTCGATGGAGCCGGGCTACGAGCCTAAGGACTCGATTATGCAGACGGTTCGCGAGATGGCAGACGGCGAGACGGTCGTCTTCGTGTGCCATCCGGGCTATCTCGATCGCTTTATCCTAGAGAATAGTTCGCTTACGACCGATCGCACCAAGGAAGTCGATGCACTGATCGACCCCGAGCTGCGGGCGTGGCTCGAGGCTCAGGACGATCTGCATCTGATTGACTACCGCGACCTGTAAGGCTCCCAAACCACCACAATGGGGACAGGCGCCTTTGTGGTGGTTCTGGCGCCGTTGCCATTATGGCGGCGGCGCCTTTTTTGTCCGCGTGCCGCGGTAGAGTGTAGGCAGTTGAAATGTGCGTCCATCGAGGAGCTGCTATGAACGAGATCAGGTGCCCGCATTGCGGCGAAGTCTTTAAGGTCGATGCGTCCAGCTATGCGGATATCGTCAAACAGGTGCGCGATACGGAGTTCTCGCGCGACCTGGATGAGCGCGTGAAGGCCGTCCAGCGCGAGGGCGAGCAGGCACTGGAGCTTGAACGCTCGCGCTCGGCTGCCGCCTTACGGGAGGTGGAATCTCAGCGCAGCGCTCAGCTCACTGAACAGAAGAATATCGCGGCTCAGGAGTTGGCACAGGAAGTTGCCAAGCGCGACGCCGAGCTTGCCGAGCTACGCGCCAAGCTCGAGGGTGCTGCCGCAGAGCGCGAGAGCGCAAGTCAGCGTGCGGCTATTGAGGCTCGTGCCGATGCCCAAAAGGAGAACGCCGAGCTCCAGCGTGAGATTGGCAGCCTGCGTGCACAGCTGGGACGCAAAGACGACGAAGCCAAGCTTGCCGAGGCGGCGGCGCGTGGCGCCGCGCAAAACGACCTGTCCGCACGCGACGCTCAGATTGCCGAGCTGCAGGCGAAGCTCTCCGCTGCAGACAAGGCCCAGGAGATGGCACTTGCCGCTGCCGCCGCCGAGTCCCAGCGTGAGCTTGATGCCGCTCGCAGCGAGGCCGAGCGTACGCTCGCCGACTATCAGGCGAAAGTGAAGGAGAAGTTCTCCACCGCAAAGGCTCAGTCCGAGCAGGAGGCAGAGGGCCTGCGCGCCCAGCTGCGTGAGCAGGAGCTGACGGCAAAGATGAACCTGTCGGAAGCAGTCGCCGCGGCGGAGCGTGAGCGCGACGAAGCGCGTGCCAAGCTGACGAGCGAGCTGGCAGTGCGCGATTCACGCGAGGAGCAGGCCAAGGCAGCACACGAGCTCGAGCTTGCGCAGGCCAAGCGCGCGAGCGATGAGCTGATCCGCTACAAGGACGAAGAGATTGAGCGCCTGAAGGACATGAAGGTGCGCCTGTCCACCAAGATGGTGGGCGAGTCGCTCGAGCAACACTGCGAGACTGAGTTCAATCGCTTGCGCATGACGGCGTTTCCCAACGCGTATTTTGAGAAAGACAACGATGCGTCCGAGGGTACCAAGGGCGACTTCATCTTCCGTGAGTGCGACGCGAGCGGCAACGAGATCATCTCGATCATGTTCGAGATGAAAAACGAGAATGACGAAACCGCGACCAAGCACAAGAACGAGGACTTCTTTAAGAAACTCGATCACGATCGTCGCCAGAAAGGCTGTGAGTACGCGGTGCTCTGCACGCTGCTCGAGCCCGAGAGCGAGCTCTATAACGCAGGGATAGTCGACGTGAGCTATCGCTACGAGAAGATGTACGTGATTCGCCCACAGTTTTTCATTCCCATGATTACGCTTCTTCGCAACGCCGCTATGGGTTCGCTTCGCTATAAGCAGGAGCTGGCGGAGTACAAACAGCAGAATATCGACGTTACGAACTTCGAAGCCAAGATGGAGAAGTTCAAGAACGATTTCGGCCGCAACTACGAGATTGCGAGCCGCAAGTTCCAAACGGCAATCGATGAGATCGACAAGACGATTAGCCATCTGCAGAAAACCAAGGAGGCGTTGCTGTCCTCCGAGAACAATCTGCGCCTAGCCAACAAGAAAGCCGACGATCTTACCATTCGCAAGCTCACGTGGGGCAACAAGACCATGAAAGCGGCGTTTGACGAGGCACGCGGGACTGCGCCAGAGACAAACGATGAGCCCGCCGAGGCGGATTCGTATGAGGTCGAGGATGCCGAGTAGGGCATAGCGTATAGTGCAAAAGCGGGGCCGCTGGCGATATTGCCAGCGGCCCCGCTTCGTTTTGTTCCAGTATGTGCGGCTAGTCCTCGAGCAGGTCTTCGATAAAGCCGACGCGGTAGTTTTTGAAGACGACCTCGCCACCGTCTTGCGTGGCGTCCAGATCGACATCGCCCATGATGCCAAAATCGTGGTCGCCATCCTCGTCAGCAAAGATCTGGTGCACGTGCCATACGTGCGCGGTCTTCTCGTCGGACTCGTCGATGGAAAACATCGCGGCGCTGCGGGCATCTCCGTCGGTGAGGATTTCCTCGTGCTGCTCGTGGTAAGCGTCGAGTGCTTTTTGCCAGCGGATCTCGCTCATGCCCCAGTCGTCGTCGAGCGCGCCCAGGTCGCGAACATGCTCGCGGGCGGCAAGGGTCACGCGGCGGAAGAGCGCGTTGCGCACCAGCAGGGTGCAGCCACGGCGGTCTGCCACGACCTCGTCGATGCCCTGCGGCGGCGCGGCGTCGAGCGCAGCCGGGTTGCCGGCGTTCTCCCACTCGTCCACCAGGCTCGAGTCCACCGAGCGCACCACAAAGCCCAGCCACGAAATGATGTCGCGCAAGCGCTCGTCGCGCTTCTCAATGGGCACGGTGCGATCGAGCGAGCGGTAGGCCTCGGCCAGGTAGCGCAGCAGAATGCCCTCGGAGCGGGCGATGCCGAGCTTTTGGATATAGCCCTTAAAGTCGCTCGCGCTTTCCAGCATATCGCGCAGGACGCTCTTGGGCGAGAGCTGGTAGTCGTTGGCCCAGGGCACTTCCTGGCAGTACTTATCAAAGGCGGCGTCGAGCAGCTCCTCGAGCGGCTTTTCGTAGGTGACATCTTGGATGCGCTCCAGGCGCTCCTCGTACTCGACACCGTTAGCCTTCATCTCGGCCATGGCACGGTCACGCGCGGTACGCTCCTGCGCGCGCAGCACCTGTTTGGGGTCCTCGAGCGTCGCCTCAACCATCGAGATGAGGTCCATGGTATAGGTCTCGCTCTCGGGATCAAGTAGCTCCAGCGCGGCAAGCAAAAACGGTGAGAGCGGCTGGTCGAGCGCAAAGTCCTCGGGCAGGTCGACTGTCAGCGCATAGTCGATGTCGGGCGCGGCGTCGGCTGGGGCGTCGGGTGCGAGCGGCACCTCGGTGCGCACGACGACGCCGGAGTCGATGAGCGTGGCGAAGATCTCGTCGGCGCGAACCTCGAGCTTCGCCTTTTCCTCGGGCGTTTGCAGGCTCGTCTCGATGAGATCGTGCACGCGGGCACGGGCGTTGCCGCCCTGCTCGACCACGCTAATCACCATGGAGTGCGTGATGCTCAGGCGCGGTTTGAGCGTCTCGGGCTGCGTCTCGATCAGGCGCTCAAAGGTCTGCTTGTTCCAGGTGACAAAGCCCTCGGGAGCTTTCTTCTTTTTAATCTTGCGGAGCTTTTTGGGGTCATCGCCCGCCTTGGCCATGAGCTTGGCGTTCTCAATCTCGTGCTCCGGCGCCTCGGCGATGACCATGCCCTCGGTGTCGAAGCCCGAGCGGCCGGCGCGACCGGCGATCTGATGGAATTCGCGGGCGCGCAGGCGACGCATCTTGTAACCATCGAACTTGGTGAGCGCGGTGAGCACCACGGTGTGGATGGGCACATTGATGCCGACGCCAAGTGTGTCGGTGCCGCAGATGACGGGCAGCAATCCCTGCTGCGCCAGGCGCTCGACCAGCAAGCGATAGCGCGGCAGCATGCCGGCGTGGTGCACGCCGACGCCGCAGCCGAGCAGGCGCTTGAGGATCTTGCCGAAGGCGGTCGAGAAGCTCGTGCCCTTGGCCGCTTCCTTGATGGCCTCGCGCTGCTCCTTGCTGGCAATGCCAAAGTTGGCGAGCGACTGTGCCGTTGCGAGTGCGGCGTCTTGGCTAAAGTGCACGATGTAGAGCGGGGCCTCGCCGCGGCGCATGGCGAGCTCGACGGTGCCTTCGAGCGAGGTCGTCACGTAATCGTAGCTCAGCGGCACGGGGCGCGGGGCATCGACGACCAGGTCGCAGGTGGCACCGGTGTGCTCCTCGAGCGAGGCGGCAATCGCGGTGACGTCGCCAAGCGTGGCGCTCATGAGCATGAATTGTGTATGGGGTAGAGTGAGCAACGGTACCTGCCAGGCCCAGCCGCGGTCGGGGTCGGCAAAGTAGTGGAACTCGTCCATGGCGACGCAGCCCACATCGGCATCCTCGCCCTCGCGCAGTGCGTCATTGGCAAGGATCTCGGCCGTGCAGCAGATGACGGGCGCCTTGGTGTTGATATGCGTATCGCCGGTGACCATGCCGACGTTATCGCGGCCGAGCACCTGCACCAAATCAAAAAACTTCTCGCTGACCAGGGCCTTGATGGGAGCAGTGTAATAGCAACGCTTGCCTTGCGCCATGCCCATAAAGAGCATGCCCAGCGCGACAAGCGACTTACCCGAGCCGGTCGGCGTGCCCAAAATGACATGATCGCCGGCTGCTAGGTCCATGAGGGCCTCTTCTTGGTGGTCCCACAGCTCGATGCCGCGCTCGCCCGTCCATTCAAAGAAGCGCTCGAAGGCCTGATCGGGCGTGAGCCACGGCTCGGGCTCGCTGCCGTCTTCGGGCTCCCACCAGGTGGGGGAGAGCGCTCCGAGCGAGCCGAACTCGGCCTCGGTGCCTGTGCCGCCCGAGAACGAGCTGGCGGCGCCGGCGCCGGAAACGGTGCTGGCGGAAGTATCTGTCGTGGTCTGTGCCATGTGGTTTGCTTTCTCTCGCGTTTGTCCGCCATCCATTATGGCGTAGCGGCGGCGTGGGGTGCCAGCACGCGAGAAAATGCAGGAAATGGGCGTGTGATGCGAGCGGTCGTTAGCGTTCTTGCGGCAGGCGCTTCTTACCCTTGCGGGCGCGGTTCTTAAAGTTCTCAACGGCTTCTTCCATGCCGAGGGGCACGTAGGTGAGTTCATCGAGATCGTCGGGCAGATAGCAGGCGAGGCTCTGCTCCTGCGCCCGGCCTGCCGCGAGCTGCTCTTCGGTGGGCTCCGCACCGGGTGTGGCGCAGATGCCATAGACGACAGCGCCCATCTCGCGCGTTCGGCACTCGTATTCGGTCTCGGGATGCTCGGGATGGTCGCGGCGGACGTCGTCACTTACCCAAAGCGTGTCGTAGCCGGCCGCGGCAAACTGACCCAGGGCGTAGTCGCGCAGTGGTTTACTGTCGGTGCGCAGTGCGACGGTGGCGCCGGCAGCAAAGAGCGGACGGTAGAGCATCAGATGGTCGACATGGACAAGTCGCTTTTTGGCGTACTTGGCCTTGAGCTGCGGCGTGGGAAAGTTGATAGTGATGGCATCGAGCTCGCCTGCGGCGAACAGCTGCGGCAGCGATGCGGCGCCTCGGGGCAGCACGAGCGCGTTGGGCAGTTCCTGCTCGCAGATCTTCTGAGCGGCATAGGCGATGCAGATGGGCTCCTGGTCCATACCGATAAAGAGGGTATCGGGCTCACGGCGAGCGCGCTCAACCAGGTAAGTTCCTTTGCCGCAGCCTAGGTCGAGATGAAGGCGGCCGAAGGGCTTGCCGCCAGCCGGCGTGCATGCCTCACACCAGTGTCCGGCATAGTTCTCGGGGTTCGTCTCGATCGCATCGGCGTAGCGCTCCAGGCGCTCCTCGAGCACAAAGTTCTTAGGCGTGCGAACGTGGACGGCTCCCATGAGGCTCCTTGGTCATAAGTATGGAACGCATGGCTGCACGTTCCGGCAATGGGTTGGAAGAGGGCGGGCGCAATGTGCCCGAAAGTTGCGGTGCGGCTCAGCGGCGAGTCGCTTGGTCCTACAGGCGCTTAAGAATTACATAGCGATTGAGCTCGCCGCTGCGACCATCGGCATGGAAGCGCTCAAGCTCGCGCACGGGGACCTCACCGCTCTTGTAGAACGTGCGAACGCCGCGCACCAGGTCGGTGATCTGCTGATCGTCAAAGTGGTGGCAATAGCGGTAAGCATGGCGGTCATTTTGCCAGCCAATGAGGTGGTCGCCGGCTTCAAACTGCGCGGAGTCGTAGCCCTCAAACGGCGGGGTGAGCTCGGCGCGGGCTTCGGCGCGAACGGCCTTGCGCGCCATGCGCTCGTCGTTCATAAACTCCCAAAAGCTGATAGCGATGATGCCGCCCGGGCGCGTCTGGCGCACCAGGGCGTCGAGCACGCGTACGCGGTACTCGCACGACGGCACATGGTGCATAAAGCCAAAGCAGACCGAGATATCGGCAAGCGGTGCATCGAAGAGCGCGTCGGGCGTCTCGGCGGGGTTGAGCTTCATGAGGGCATCGAGCACGTCGAGTTCCTGGAAGTGCAGGTTGGGGATGCGCAGGGCGTGGCCGCGCGCATCGATGGCCAGATCCTGGCACGAGTCGACGCCGTAGAACTCAAACGGACAGCTGACATTTGCCGAGGGATTTGCGCCGTCGACGCCCTTGGCGGCAAGTGCGCCGCCGGCGGCAAAGTTCTCGAATCGCATATTGCCGCAGGCAAGATCGAAGACACGGACGGGATGCTCGATCGTGGCGACGTCGAGCTGCCCGAGCGCGATATCCATGGTGCGCACCCAGCCGGGCCACGGGGCCTGGCGCGTATCGGAGAAGGAGGCGGAGTGCTCGCGATAGAACGTGTTGTTGAGCTGGATGAGCGATGAGGCGAAATCGCGGTTCACGGCGCGGAACTCCCTCCGTTGGCGGTGCGGAATAAACAGTATGACCATACTACCGTTAACGCCGCAACGGGGACAACTGAGCTAGGCGCCATTGCTTTGTTTGGACACATTTCCGCAGCTCATATGCACCCGCAACCGCCGGTTGTCAAAAATCTCACTAGAATAGGTGGCATGCTTTTGGCAGTGGCGGATAGATTTTTAACTGTGCAAGGCGCCTTAAGAACAAAAGCGGTCCGGCGGTACGGCTGGCATCACATAGGAGGAACCATGAATGTAGAAACTGCGCAGCGGCTCGCCGACCTTCGCCGCAGCAAAGGCTTTAGTCAAGAAGGGCTGTCACGAAAGCTGGGACTGTCGCGCCAGGCGGTCAGTAAATGGGAGCGCGCGGAGAGCTCGCCCGATACCGAGAACCTGATCTCGCTCGCCAAACTCTATGGTGTGAGCCTGGACGAGCTGCTCAATCCGAGCGACGAGATCGAGGACGATATCGAGTTTGAGAACGAGGACCGCGCTCGTCAGCGCGAGGCCGAGGCGGCAGAGCGCGCACGCACCCATGAGGCGGCGGCACGAGCTACCGAGGCGGCAACACAGGCGAGTGACGCCGCCGCCAAGGCGGCGCAAGCGGCAAGTTGGAGTGCGCAGGCCGCCAATGCCGCTACGGCGCAGGCGACGAGTGGCACCGCAGTTGGCTCGACTCCGGTGAAGGGCCCGTTCCAGTCGTTCCCGTATTGGGCCGTGTGTTGGCTACTGTTCTTTTTGCTGATGTTCCTGTTTGGTGCCGGTCCCTTTGCCGCGCTGATCTTCTTTACGATCCCCATCTATCACTGGGTGGCGCGTGCGCTCGATGGCGATTGGGCGCGCGGGGATATCCAGGTTGGTCCGGCGCCGGCGGTCGCTAGGGCTCGGAATGCTTCCGCCCCGGTTGATACTGACGTGGCTACCGCGACTACCGCTGAGCCGATTGCCAAAGAGGGCGATGAATGATGAAGCTTTCGCATGAATCCAAGGTACGCTTGGGCGTTGGCATCGGAGCGTTTGTGCTCATCATCGGGCTCGTCTTTGGCACTTCGCGGACTTTGATTCATTTTGATGGCCCGTGGGATCTCGACGATGTTGTATCCGGCTTGTCCGGTATGGACGATGTGGTTGACGACGACGATTTTATGAACGATGGCGGTAAATATTCCGCTCGGCCTCAGCAACTTTCGAGCACGACTTTTGACGAAGACGCGTTCCAATCGCTCGACTTGGATGTGACGTCGGGGGCGGTCGAGATTAAACGTGTCTCTGGCGGACCGGTACGTGTCGTCGAAAGCGGGCGCGTTGCAAAGGGGGCGTCTGCTTCCGATGCCGCCACTCAGAATCTGGTTAAGATCGAGGGCTCTACACTCAAGATTAGCCAGTTCGACTGCGATGACGAGCGCGCCCATGACCGTAAGGTCACCATTGAACTGCCGCGTGAGCTTGCCGATAACATGATGGGCATTACGGCAAACGTGGGGTTGGGAGACCTGACGGTCGCGGACATTGCGTGCCACGACTTTGATTTGACGTTGGACTCGGGAGACGTCGCGTTTGCGGGCACCGTGACCGACACTCTGAATGCCGAGGTCGGTTCGGGCGATGTGACGTTCGAGCTCTACCAGGCCCCCGCGAAGTCGATGGACGTAAGCGTGGACTCGGGCGATGTGGAGATGACGGTTCCGAACTCTACGGGCTTTAAGGCGAGCCTCACCGTGGGCAGCGGTGACTTCGAGAGCGATTTCCTTCCGCTTGGCTACGATGGCGAGACCATATTGAATCTTGAATTCGACAACGGCGATAAGTCTGCTACGTATCGTTTCGAGGTCGGTTCGGGCGACATGTCGTTTGATCCGGAGTGACATGCGGTTTTCGGAGATCGGTACATATAGGCATGCTCTTTGATGGAGGCGCCGGGGCCGTGGTCGGCTTCGGCGCCTTTGCCTTTACAATGGGGGCATGGAACAGATTATCTTGAACATACTCGAGGCTCTGCGTCGCGGCGAGACCGTGGACGACAAAGCGCTCGTCAAACTGATACATGCCGAGGCGCGCCGTGAGGGTGCCGACAAACGCGATTTGGCCAAGCGCCGTCTGCTGCCGTTCTACCAGCGGGTAAAACGTGAGGAGCCGGCTCGTTGGGCTGGGTGGAATGTCGATGCCGAGCTGGAACGTCGACTGCTGCAGGTCCTGCGTATGAAGCCGCGCCGAACGGCCTCGGGCGTGGCGACCATTACCGTCATTACCAAGCCCTGGCCATGCTCGGGCGATTGCCTGTTTTGCCCCAACGATCTGCGCATGTCCAAGAGCTATCTGCACGCCGAGCCGGCATGCGCCCGTGCGGAGCAAAATTGCTTTGACCCGTATCTGCAGGTGAGCGCTCGCCTGACCGCGCTTTCGCAGATGGGGCATGCGACCGATAAGATCGAGCTCATTGTGCTTGGCGGTACCTGGAGCGACTATCCGCAAGGGTATCAGGCGTGGTTTATGTCGGAGCTCTTCCGCGCGCTCAATGACGATGCCGTGGCTGGTGTGGCGGCTAACCCCATGTTGGCGCGTCCGGGCATCAGCCGTGCCGAGGCGGGGCGTCTGCTCGATGACACTCCCGCCGATGCCCTGCCGCCTGTGGTAGCAGAGCGCCGTGAGCGCTATCGGGCCGCCGGCATTGCGACAGACGAGGTCGAGCTTGCTGCCGGCGTTGCCGACGAGCAGGGGCGTGTGGATGCTGCCGTGGGCGGCTATAACCGTGCGGTGCGTCGTCTGTACGGTCCCGGTACGCCGTGGGGCGAGGTCACTGAGTGGCAGACGGCAACGATGGAGGAGCTTGAGCGTCAGCAGCGCATCAACGAGACGGCGAAGCATCGCGTGGTGGGGCTCGTTATCGAGACGCGCCCCGATGCCGTGACGCCCCAGGCGCTCACGCTTATCCGCCGCCTGGGTTGCACCAAGATTCAGATGGGCATCCAGAGCCTCAACCAGCACCTGCTCGATATCAACGAGCGTCGCATTTCGGTGGCTCAGATCGAGCGGGCGTTTTCGCTTGCGCGTCTGTTTGGCTTTAAGATCCACGCGCATTTTATGCTCAACTTGCTGGGCGCCACGCCCGAGGGGGACAAGCGCGACTACGAGCGCTTTATGACCGAGGGGGCCTTTATGCCCGACGAGGTCAAGGTCTACCCGTGCGCGCTCATCGAGGGCTCGCGTCTGGTGGGCCGCTATGAGCGCGGCGAGTGGCGCCCCTATACCGAGGAAGAACTGCTCGATGTGCTGGCCGACGACATCGTGGTGACGCCGGCGTTCTGCCGCATCAGCCGCATGATCCGCGACTTTAGCTCCGACGACATCATGGTGGGCAACAAGAAGCCCAACCTGCGTCAGCTCGTTGAGAACCGCCTGGCTGCTCGGGGTGACGGTGCGACGGTGCGCGAGATTCGCTATCGCGAGATCAGTACCGCGGGTGCCGACCTGGATGAACTGTCTCTTGATGAGGTCGCTTACGAGACGCCGGTGACGCGTGAACGCTTTTTGCAGTGGGTGACGCCCGAAGGCAAGATCGCCGGCTTTTTGCGTCTGTCGCTGCCCGTTCGCGCTTTTGTTGCCGCACATGCGGACGAGTTGCCGACGATGCCGGACGAGGCGATGATTCGCGAGGTACACGTGTATGGCATGGCGGCGCGCGTGGGGGATCAAGGCCAGGCAGCCCAGCACCATGGATTGGGACGGTCGCTGGTGGAGCGTGCGTGCCATATTGCTCGGGACGCGGGCTATGCGCGCATCAACGTGATCAGCGCGATCGGTACGCGCGAGTACTATCGCCATTTGGGTTTCTACGACCACGGACTCTATCTGCAAAAGGAGCTCTAAATGAACAAGCCGAGTGTTTCTGCCGGCGTCGTTGCCGGCGTTGCTCTGGGAGCCGCGGCGCTTGGTGCGGCCGCTGTCGCTGTTCGTGCTGCCTGTCTGCAGGTTGCGCGAACCCGCAATGGGTTGGCGCGTGTGAAACGCGTGCACGACGAGGGTGGCGACGAAGTCCGCGTATTGGTGCAAGGCGGCGTCTACCAAAGTGCAAGCTACGTTGGCGAGCGCTGGGCGGAGCCCGTCTTTGCGTACTATCGCGCGTTTGACGACGTGTTTGAGGCCGAGGATGCGATGCGCGACGCTTATGGTCACGGTATCGACCGCATGCTTATGCTGGGCGGCGGCGGGTTTGCCTATCCTAAATTCGCCCTGATGTCGCACGAGGGCTTGCGCATGGACGTCATCGAGTATGACGGAGAGATTACGCGCCTGGCGCGCCGCTGGTTCTACCTAGACGAGCTGGAGCGCGCGGCGGGCGATCGCCTACGGGTGATTACCGCCGAGGCGCGTTCGTACCTGGGCGTGACGAGCGTGGGCCATCGCCGTTACGACGTGGTCGTGAGCGATTGCTTTGGCGGTGCCGAGCCCGTGCGTGAGCTGGCGACCGTTGAGGCGCTGCGCCTGGTGCGGGGCAGCCTAAATGTCGGTGGCGTCTACGTTGCCAATATCGTGAGTGCAAACGAGGGGAGCGATGTGACGTTCCTGCGCGACTGTGCCGCCACGGCGCTTGAGGTGTTCGACCATGCTTGGGTGGTCCCATGTGGCGATGCAGAGTTCGGCGGCGAGGAGAACTACCTGCTCATCGCCAGCGACGGCAACTACGCCTTTGCCGAAGCCGTGCCCTTCGACACCGACTTCCTCGGCACCGTTCTTCACGACAAATAGGTCTCCCCGTCCCAAAAAGACTGGTCTTAGGCGTGGTCGCGCCAGCCGAGGACGCGCTGCTTCATGTCTTCGATGTCGAGCACGCCTTCGGCAAAGCCTTTGCGCACGAGCTCTTCTGGAACGAATTCGTCGTACCGATCAAAGTAAGGCACCTCGCCGGGATAGACGAGGTCGATGGGGTCGAAGTCTTTCTCGGCTTCGGCGGCGAGCACTTCAAAGAACGTCTCCTCGTCGGCCTTCATCTTAAACTGCATAAAGTACGGGCGTGACGGGTCGAGTCCGCGAAGGCCCAACTCAGCGGCGCATTTAATCTTGAGCATGCGCTCGAGCGCCAAAAAGGCGTAGCTGCCCAACCAGGGGAAGAGCACCCAGGTGTCGCCACCCAGGTTGATGAGCGGCTTAGTTCCCGCGCCCGAAATCTCGGCCGTATGGCGAGCCTGCGCCAGACGGGCCCGCGCGTTACCCATCAGGTACGGATACGCCGCGTGCTCGTTGAGCGCCTTGCGCATACGTTCGAGTACGTGTGTATTGATGTCGCCGGGGCAGTCGCCAAAGTAGGCCGGCACCCGGCCCTTGACCTGCGTGGCAAAGACGGTGTGACGCTTCCAGTCCACTTCCTCGACAGTCCAGCAATGGCCGGCGATGGCAATGCGCTCACCGGGCGGGGGCGGGTTGACAATCGTGCCCAGCTCGGCCGATTCGCTGCGAACGGTGAACTCCTCGTTTTCCTGGAACACGGCGTAGAACTTAAAGTTGTTGATGATGCGCTCGCCCGCGAGACCCACGATGAGCCCGCCGCCCTCGGTGACTTGGATATGGTCGATCTTAATGAGGTGACGCAGCAACACGCGATAGTCATCGGCCGAGATGCGATGGAAATAGCTGAGTGTGAGCACGCGCTGGGCAAGCTCTGCCGGCGTGAGTTCGCCGGTGCTGGCAAGCGTCGACATAGTCTGGTGGTAGAGCAGGCTGTAGGGGAGTCGATCGAGCTCGGGCGGCTCGACCCACTTTTCCTCGCGATAGAGTTGTACGAGCGCGATGCCCTGCAGGAGCTTCCACGGAATGGTCTCGGGCATCATCGTGCGCGGCTCGGGTTCCTCCTCGCGCATGACAAACCACATCTCGGGCGGAAGATCGCGGCGCCCCGTGCGGCCCATTCGCTGCAAAAAGGAGCTGACGGTAAACGGCGCGTCGATCTGAAACGCACGCTCCAGACGGCCGATATCGATACCTAGTTCCAGCGTGGAGGTGGTGACGGTTGTCTGTGCCTGCTCCTCATCGCGCATGAGTTCCTCGGCCGTTTCGCGCAGCGATGCCGAAAGATTGCCATGGTGGATGAGAAAACGGTCGGGCTCGTGCCGGCTCTCGCAGTAGCTGCGCAGCATGGAGCACACGGCCTCTGCCTCCTCGCGCGAGTTGGCAAAGACCAGGCACTTGCGCCCGCGGGTGTGTTCAAAGATATAGCCCATGCCGGGATCGGCGTTTTCGGGCGCGGTGTCGGTGGGGTTGAGGAGCGCCTGCTCATCGGCCCGGGGGATATCGACTTCGCCCTCGGGGGCCGAAGAAGTGCGACGGTCTTTGGGAGCGGCCTTGCCCCGTGCCCGCTCACGACGTTGACGGCGTTCCTCCTGTGTAAGCTGTCCGCTGTGGCGCACGTCTTGGGCGCCAGCCGGCAGCGCCGCGGGCGCCGCCGGCTCAATACGCTCGCAAGCAAGCATCTCGGCTTCTTGTGGACCCGTGCTCTCGAATCCCCGCTGCTGTGCCTGGGGACCCGAGTTGTAGAAGTGCTCCATGGAGATGCGCCACACGCGGCGCGGTTCCTCAAAGCGGGGGATGATGCAATCGCGTCCTGTTCCCTGTGAGAGAAAGGCGCCCGTGCGCTCGGGGTCGCCGATGGTGGCAGAAAGGCCGATGCGGCGGGGCTGCACGCCCGCCATGCGCGAGAGGCGCTCGATAAGGCAGAGCGTCTGACCGCCGCGGTCGCCGCGCATGAGCGAATGAACCTCGTCGATAACCACATAGCGCAGGTCGCAGAACATACGAGGGATTGCCATGTGCTTATGGATCAGGAGCGCCTCGAGCGACTCGGGCGTAATCTGCAAGATACCGCTCGGTTTTTTGATGAGCTTAGCCTTGTGCGACTGCGAAACATCGCCATGCCAGTGCCAGACGGGGATATCGGCCTCTTCGCACAGGTCGTTGAGGCGGACGAACTGATCATTGATGAGTGCCTTGAGGGGGCCGATGTAGAGGGCGCCAACGCTCGCGGGCGGGTTCTCCCAAAACTCGGTCAGGATGGGAAAGAAGGCTGCCTCGGTTTTGCCGGAAGCCGTGGATGCCGTCAGGAGCACATTGTCCTGAGTGTTAAAGATGGCATCAGCTGCTGCAACCTGGATGGAGCGTAGACTCTCCCAATCGTGGGAGTAGATGAAGTCTTGGATAAACGGGGCGTAGCGGTCAAAGGCGTTCACGGGGCCTCCTTTCAAAAACGAATCTCTCAACGCGGTGGGCAGTGGCTTGCTGCATTACTGCCTCGACGTTTGCCCAGATAAAGCCTGCCAAAATAAACCTGTCCCTTTTTGGCAGGTTAGATGGTGAATTCGGCGAAATTGCGGTCGCCGCTTGCGGTGCCGGTGTCGCCTGTTGCTGTTGCCGGCGCCGGCGCGTCGCCGCCGACGCTTTGCAGTAGCTCGGCCACGTTGGCGTCGGGGTTTTGGCATAGGATGTCGAGCAGCTCGATAAAGTCACGAATGACCTCACGCGGCGTCAGATGCGTGTCGGCTCCCACGCGGCCAAACTCAATCTTGAGGAAGTCCACCAAGTCGTTCTCGGTAAGCGTGGGCGTCCAGCCAAAGTAGCCGGCATGGATCTGCATGAGTTTTTCGATGAGCACCAGCAGCTCCTCGTAGGTGAGTGGCTGCAGACGGATGATGGGCGCGAGCATGTCCTTAAGGTCCTCGCGCGCAAAGCGGCCCTGAGCGAGTCGGCTGCGCAGGGCCTCGTAGGAGAACACACCGCGGCGCCGGTCTTCGATGGAGGTTGGCGTGCCGCCCATGATCATGCCCAGGTACTGCGCCTTGCCCTGGAGCGTGTCGTTGTACATGGTTAGGATCTTCTCGTAGTTGTACTGGCGCGTGATCGCGTTGGGAATCTTATACAGATTCACGAGCTCGTCGATGAGCACCAACATACCCTTGTAGCCGCTGCAGACCAAAAAACGCGCGATGAGCTTAACGTAGTCGTACCAGTCGTCATCGCTGATGATGGTCGAGGAGCCCAGCTCGGCGCGAGCCTCGCTCTTGGTACGGTATTCGCCGCGGATCCATTTGGTCACGCGGCTCATGGCTTCTTCGTCGCCCTCGGATACGGCCGTGCGATAGCGGCGGAGCATGCGGGTGAAGTCGAAGCCGTGGACCATTTCCTCGAGCGGGGCCAGTTGGGCATTGACGGCAGACTCATCGGCATCGGCACACGAGGCGACCCAGCGATCGAGGATTAGGTTGAGCGCACCGCCCTCGGGGCGCGTTTTAGTCGATATGTTGCGGATGAGCTCGCGGTAGGTGGCAAGGCCCTGCCCCTGCCCGCCCTGCAGACGGCGCTCGGGGGATAAGTCTGCATCGGCGACGACGAATCCCTCACCCATGGCGTGCGTGCGGATGGTCTGGAGCAAAAAGCTCTTGCCGGCGCCGTAACGACCGACCAGAAAGCGGAAGCTCGCACCACCGTCGGCGATGAGACTCAGATCGGTGAGCAGGGCGCGGATCTCGACCTCGCGCCCTACGGTAATGTAGGGAAGGCCGATGCGCGGGACCACGCCGCCCTTGAGCGAGTTGAGAATGACGGCAGCGACGCGCTTGGGCACGCGGGGTGCTGCGGATGCGGTATCACTCATGGTCTAGGTATCCTCTCACGTCTGCTTCGTAGTCCTCAATAATCTGCGGCCCTGCCGCGCTAAATTCAATTACGGTGTCGCCCACCAGGTCAAAGAGCGCCTCGTTGATGGTATCGACGAGCATGTCCTCGCTCTGTCCCGAGTGCGCCACTGCCGATGTCGCTTGCGCTGCGTTTTGCTCGAGCAGTGCGCGAAGGAAGGCATCTGCGGCGGGCGCGAGTTCGTTTGTGGCGTCAGCGGGCGCAGCAGCTGCGAACGCGGGCGTCGGCGCGAGAAGCGGTGCCACGACACCAAACTGTTCGGTGGATATGGTCGGCTCGTCGGTCAAGTCCTGCCGAATGGGTGCCACGACCGGTTCGACAATCGCGTCGGTTACGGGCTCGGCTTCCGGTTGCCCTGAGTCCGCTGCCTCGGCTTCTGCGGATGCGTCGTCCTCGCGTTCCTCATCGATCAAAAGCGCTTCGCGCGTTTGCGCGGCGGCGCTCCGAATGTGCCCCAGCTGGCTCAAATCGATATCGATCTTGATGGGCTGGTGTGCGGCGTCCCACGAAAGCCATGCCATGATCTCGTCATCGATGATCTTGGCCAGATATTTGGGGACCTTCTCCTCCTTCAGGGGGTGGGTGGGGTCTAGGGCCAGGCGTAGGCGTTGGTCGCAGGCGCGCATCATCTCACCAAGCTTGCTGCTTTTTTGCCTGCTGCCGTGAATTCGCATGCATTCCCAAAAGCCGTTTTGGCAGCGGTAGATGTGAATGGGGTCCAGGCGATATTCGCAGTCCTCGTGGCGCTCGGGCGCAAAGAATACGGCCGAGGCAAACATGGTGTAGGGCATGGCCGTCTCCTCCCCAAATAAGCTCGCCACGATGTCGGTCTTTCGGTGCGTGTCATAGTAGCGCGCCATACGGACATACACGGCGCACGCCACGTGGCGCAGATCGCGGTGGTGGCTGCGGTCGAGCCGCGAGTTACTTAGGTTGTACGTGGAGAGGGCGTTGATGGCGGCCATGAGTCGCTCCTCGCGCACCTCATCGGGCGGAAGGGGGAGCGTGGGCTCGGAGGTTTTGCGACGCTTAGGGGTCTGGCCGGACGGTGCCGGTGCTGGTACAAGGTCTCGCGCTGCGCGGCGTAGCTCGATAAGGGCGTTATCGAACATGACGGTTTTAGAGTCGCGAAGTAGCTTGGGGTCGAGTCCGTGGAAAACGGCGTAATCCTGCAGCCACACGCGCGCAAACCGGTCGATGCCGGGCTCGAAGGCGCGATAGACATCCCAAAAGGCCTTGATCTTGTTAAAACCTTCGAGCGGATCATCTATGCCAATGCCGCAAATCAGCTCATAGAGATACAGAAAGGCAAAGGATGTAGACGTTTCCTCGACGGTTCCGCGGCGCACTTGGGCACGCCAGGTAAAGTAGCCGCGCAACTGCCGGTCGCTCATGGCATTGTAGGTGGGAAAGTACGACTTAAAGGTGCCGTTGTAGGGACAGTCGTCCTCAAAGTCGGCCATCAGCAAGCCTTGGCGGTAGAAAAGCTCGGCCTCCGATAGCCAGCGGCCCGCGCCGCCCTTGGGGTCATCCTGCCAGCGCGATATCTCGCGCATCTTGCGGTATTGGTCGGGGAGGAAATTCTGCATCTGTCGGCCGGTTTTGAGAATCGGCTCGTCTGCGTAGATTTCGTTTGAGAAGCGGGCGGACTGATGGTTCCGGGCCTCGGCCATAATGCGCTCGATGAGCATCTTGATGTCCTGATCGGCCACCGCTTCTCCTCTCCTAACGCAGCTTCGGTGACCTCATATCATAGCACAGCATCAAACAGGTGTTCGAGATACTGCTGCGTAGATAGATTTAGAACAGGAGGGCGTAGATGACGGCGATGACGACGGAGGGGAGCATATTGGCCGTGCGGAAGGTCTGAGGACGGATGAGGTTGATGCCGACGCAGAAGATGAGCATGGAGCCTACGAGCGAAAGGCTGTCGAGGGCTGCCGTAGTCATGATGGGGGAGAGTGCGCCGGCAAACAGCGTGATCGTCCCCTGGAACACGGCGACGGGCAGGGCGGAGAAAATGCAGCCGCGGCCAAGCGACGCCGTCATGGTGCAGACGATGATGCAGTCCAATGCGCCTTTCAGGGCAAGCGTTGACCAGTCACCGAGCAGACCGTCCTGGATCGATCCCACAATGGCCATGGCGCCGATACACACGGTGAGTGAAGTCGAGACAAAAGCGTTGGTGAACTCGTTATCGCCCTCGCTGCCGGTTTTGCGCTTGAGCCATTCGCCAAGGTTCTCGATGGCGGCCTCCAAGTTGATGGCCTCGCCGATGAGCGAGCCGAGGGCGAACGAGACGATGAGCATGGTGGTGCCGGTGGTCGCTAGCGCCTTCCCATCGATAAGGAGCATCTTTTGCATGGTGCCGCCAAGGCCGATAAACAGGACGCACAGCCCCGATGCTTTCATGAGCGTGTCTTGGATGCGCGGTGTAATGAAGCGGCCGCCCGCTAATCCCAAAAGACCGCCCGCAACTAAAAGCACAACGTTGATGATTGTTCCCAAGCCCGGCATGAGCCCTCCTGTATTGATGCCAACGTGGCAATCGTAGCAGAACGAAATGCGAGGTACATCGCGACTCATCTAATACGTTATATAAGTGGTATTAGGAATGATGCGCGGCATTTAAGCCTCAGGTGGTTGTCGGGACATAGGGATAGTATTCAAAGCGCAGTGTCATAAGCCGCTGTGGGGATTCAATAGCCGCGGCGATGATATTGGCATCGCGGGCACGATCAAACCCTTCGAGTTCGATCTGATACGAGACGTCTTGCATAATGTCCAGACGTCGCCAGGCCAGGAGTGTGTCGCCATCGAATTCCAAGGTCTTGCCTCCGTCTGGAGCAACGGCGTATAGACGCAGCTTGGCGGTGGTTGCAGGGTCGACAACTGTGACCTTTTTAATTTCGTTTCGAGTATTCTTGGCGCCCAACAAGGTGAGCAGTGTTGGGGCCACGACCTCGCCCGATGGCAAAAAGACGACTTCGATGGATTCAGGAAATGCGATGATAGCCGACTTGCGGACGGGCTGATTGGCGGCGGCAACTTCGATGTTCGCAGCGTCGATGACCTCTGTGTGGTCGAGCGCGGCAAGCACGCAGCAGTTACCTTCATCGATCTCTTGAGGATCAGCAAGCCCCAGACTGTCCGCGAGCTCGGGATCGTTTGGATCGGCAGCGGGCTCATTCGGCGCTTCGAGAGAAGCTGGGACGCTGTTTGTCGGCGACGGCGTGTCGCCCGCACCTGCTTCTTTGTCCGCGCTCTCTTCTTGTATGGTTGCGTTGATGGGTTCGTCGTTTGGGGGGAGCGTCTTGGCGTCAAACGCGGAGGGGAGAATTCCGATGGCTCCGGATCCGTTCCACTCCATTTCGAGAAGCGCCGGGTCGGCAAGAATGCGTTGCCTGCTTTGCGCGTGGGCATCGATTTCAATAGGGCCTGCCTCTATCCCTCGTGTAAGGCTGAGTGATCCGGCTGGCTTCTCGAAATGAGCGTCTGTGTCTTTGGTGCTGACGGCGTAGAACAGCAGGGACGCTTCTCCCGCCGCGATAACATCGGTACCGGCTTTGGTCAGCCGCAACGATGCCGTGAATGAGAGGGTGGGCTGCGCATCGTCTGCATTCGCGGCGGCGCAGCCCAGACATATACCGCCTCCTTTCTCGAAAAACGCACCGTCGAAGGCGACCTTCGCTCCGTTCGCCGAGTCATCGACCGAAGCGATGTCGATGCGCAGCTCTAAATTGCATGGATCGCCATCTGCATCGAGCACAACCGAGCGCCACGTGCAGACGGCGCACCCCGCCTGGGAGCCGTTTGCCTTGTTCGAACGCTTGATATCCACGACTATCGAGCCGTCCGTATTACGACGAAGGCATCCCGAGGTTGAGATCACGGCCTGTGCGATCGAAAAACGCTCGCACGCAATGGCGCTCGACGGATTTGGTGCGGAACTTAGGACTACTGGTAAGGAGTCTGCCATGACGGGAGTCGCCCAAGCGGCGACAGGCGTTCCGGTTGCGAGCGCGCCGCAGAGTGCGACGACGGGCAAAAGGTTCTTCGATGCCATGGGGTCTCCTTAGCTAATTTAGTGCGGCCTGTCCGTGTTTTGTTTCTGGCTGCGTTTGATGTGCAGACCGAGGCCGGCGGTTCCCGCGCCTGCTGCTGTGGCGCCTGCTGCCAAGAGCCATCGTCTGTCGCCTGTCTGCGCCAACGGTTCCTCGCGGTCGCCGCGGTCGAGCTCCGAGAGGTCGACCGTCACTTGCGTGGCGGCCTGTGCCTGTTCTTGCTGGGCAAAGGCCATGGCTGGCCCAAACGCTAGGATGCTGACGGCGGCGGCCAGGGCGACGGCCTTATGCCGTGTGCGCACCGGGCTCGACCGTCCAGGTGATCGTCGCAACCTGATCGCCTTCGCCGGTTACGCGGAAGATGTCGCGTGTGACGCGGGCGACGTTTCCGCTTGTCTTGAGCTTGATTTTGTCCGTGCCGCCGGCAATGCCCTGGTAGCCCATGTCGAAGGCTGCATTCTTGGAAAGATCGAGGCCCGTCCCTTGCGCGGCGGCGCTGGCGTTCTGGAGCGCGCCGTCGGGGCCGACCTTAAAGTCGATGGAGTTCTGCGCGGTTCCGGCCTTGGCGTCGGCGGCAATGGTCCAGGTGTTCATGGCGTCGATCTTCATGTTGGTGACATGGATGCCGTAGGCCGAATGATTGTCGATGGTGGTCGCGTCTTCTGAGGGGCCCTGAAGCGTGCCGTCGGCCTTGGCGACGAAGGGAATAACCGTCGGAACTTTGAACTCAACGTTGTCGATCTCGGTCCTGACCATTACCTTCGTGGTTCCAACGCGCCCGGCTGCCATAGCTGGCGTCGGGGCGGCGCCCATTGCGAGCGCGAGCGCGAGCCCTGTGCCCACGACGAGCGCTCTGACTCCGTTCATGTTCCTGGTGATGTCCATGGTCGTTCCTTTCTATTCGCCGCGGGCCGTCCCCGCGATGATTGGACGAATGCTGGTGAATTGCATGCGGTGCCGTGTCGGCCGGAAGGCTAGTTCTCGGTTTGCTCAACCCGTACCTTGACACGTGTCGGATTGCCGTGGCTGTCGAGGGTCTTTGCATCGAGTGCCTGGATCTCGATGTACGCCTCGCCTTCTTTGATGTCGCCGGCGGGGCACGTCTCGATTGTCTTGCCGGTCTCGACCACACCGGATTCGTACATGGTCTCGTCGTTTTGGATGACGCGGAATCGCTGGGGAAATTTATTGTCTTGGACGTTTTGCACGTTGACGCGCAGTTTGCCGTCCTCCTGCAGCTGAGCGACCGGCGCGACCGAAATCGTCATCATGTTGTCGCGGACGATGGCGTCGAGCTCATCTTGGATTTCCTGGCGCGTTTTGCCCTCGGCCGTCGTAACCGAAGCGCCCGCCTCGGGTACGGGCTGCGACTGCCAAACGTATAGTCCTACGGCGACAAGGGCACAGACGATGGCCAAGCAGGCAACGATGAGCTTCTTGCGACGACCCAGGCCTGCAAAGTGGGGTGGCTTCTTCGCGCTCATGCGGCATCCTTGGCGGTATAGACGCGCGCAAAGGTGGACGGGTCCGCTCCAAAGAGCATGTGAAGCATCAGACGGCGCGAGTAGACGAGCTCGTCGAAGTCGGGAGGGAGCTCGATGTCGTGGATATGCGCGATGTGGTGGGCGAGCGCCGAGAACGACTCGGGGTCGCAGATCACATCGGTGGTAACGTGGTAGACCGTCGTATCGGGGAATGCCTCTTCGTCGAAAGGCAGGAGATGGGGATCGTCGTCGACTTCGATGGCGATGCCGTACTGGGGCCAGTAATATGCCATGGGAACCTCCCTGCTTCTGGGCCAAAACTTCTATCGGTTTTGGCTGTCGACGCCGACCTTATCAGCCGCTACTTGACCAATTTCTGACCAAATGCTTGACGGATTGGCGTCTCCGCAGGTAAAAGGCGGCAAAAAATACTCCAACTTTTTTCGAGCGACAATCGCGCGGTCGGCGACGGCGGGGCCATATGTGTCAAAAGCATCGTCTGCCGAGGAAATCAAGCCGCTCGCCGAATTGCACGAACGTAAAAAACGCCAATTATGGAGACGGTCTCGAACACGTCGACGAAACGATGCGGTAACATCTCCCTGCAAACACTGTAGTTAGCTAAAGGGGGAGTTCGCGTGTCTGCAACCATCAAACCCTTCACCGACGAGTTCGAAGAGTATGGCCGCGATGAATCTCGCGCATCGGGCGAGGCCTCGAGCATCTCGTTTCCGACAACGGAAAACGAGGTCCGTGCCATTTTGGAAAAGCTCCATGCCGAGCGTGTTCCGGTAACGGTTCAGGGCGCCCGAACCGGCCTTGCCGCCGGCGCCGTGCCCCACGGTGGGCATATCCTCAATACTTCCCGTATGAATCGCTACTTGGGCCTTCGCCGCGATGAACAAGGCCAATTTCTGCTGCGCGTGGAGCCGGGCGTTGTGCTCTCGGAGCTGCGCAAGCAGCTGAGCAAGAAGGTGCTGCCGACCGCTGGTTGGGACCAGGCATCGCTTGAGGCCTACGAGGAGTTCCAAGAGGCTCCCGAGCAGTTTTTTCCCACCGATCCCACCGAGGCGTCTGCCTGTCTGGGCGGCATGGCGGCATGTAACGCCTCCGGTGCCCGCAGCTACGCCTACGGCCCCATGCGCCCACATATCACGGGACTCCACGTCGTGCTGGCTGATGGCGATTTGCTTGAGCTTCGGCGCGGCGAGGCTTTTGCCCAGGGCCGCCACCTGTCGCTCGTGACGGCAGCGGGCCGTACACTCGAGCTCGATCTTCCCGGCTATACCATGCCCAAGACAAAAAATGCTTCGGGCTATTTCGTTGCTGACGATATGGATGCCATCGATCTGTTTATCGGTGCGTGTGGCACAATCGGTGTCATCACCGAACTCGAGATTGCCCTGCAGGTGGCACCCGCGGTCGTTTGGGGCGTGAGCTGCTTCTTCGACAGCGAAGACAAGGCCGTGTCCTTCACCGATTCTGTGCGTCCCGTCCTGTCCCATGCGGCTGCCATCGAGTACTTCGATGCTGGCGCCCTGGATATTCTACGTCGCCAGCGCGAGCAGTCGACGGCGTTTGCCTCGCTGCCTGCGCTCGACAAAGACGCCAAGGTCTGTGTCTACGTGGAGCTCGACTGCGACGACGAAGCCCAGGCGACTGAGGAGCTGTATCACTTGGGGTGGGTACTGGAGCTTGCGGGCGGCAGTGACGATGCGACATGGGTCGCGCGCACCGAGGTCGATCGCGAGTGTCAGCGATTCTTCCGCCATGCGGTGCCCGAGAGCGTCAACATGCTCATCGACGAGCGCCGCCGCATGGATCCCACCATCACCAAACTGGGTTCGGACATGTCGGTGCCCAACGCGCACTTGGCCGATGTTATCGCCCTCTATCGCCGCACGCTGGCGGAAAGTGGGCTTGAATCTGCCGCCTGGGGGCATATCGGTAACAACCATCTGCATGTGAACATTCTGCCGCGCGATGCACAGGATTATCGCCGCGGCGCAGAACTCTTTGCCCAGTGGGCTTCCGAGGTCACGGCCATGGGCGGTGCCGTCTCCGCAGAACACGGCGTCGGCAAGATCAAGGCGGGCTTCTTGGAGACGATGTACGGTCACGAGGCCATGGTCGAGTCGGCGCGGCTCAAGCTCCAGCTCGATCCTGCCGGGCAGCTGGGTCGCGGTAACCTGTTTTCGGAGAAGCTCTTGGATGAGCTCGTCCAGAAAGGGGGCGCGTGAAGATGAGCGATTTCCATATGGTGGTGTGCGTCAAGGCCGTGCCGGGCAGCACCGAGGTCAAGATGGACCCCAAGACCAATACCATCGTGCGCGATGGCAAGCAGGCGGTCATTAATCCCTTTGATGCGAGCGCTTTGGAATGCGCGCTGGCGCTGAAGGACGACTTTATCGGCTTTGGCATGGATGTGCGCGTGACGGTGGTGTCGATGGGCATCCCCGCGACCGAGTCGCTGCTGCGCGACTGCATCGCTCGAGGCGCCGACGATGCGCTGCTGCTGACCGATCGCGCCTTTGCAGGTGCCGATACCCTGGCAACCACCTATGCCCTCAAGTGCGGCATCGAGGCGCTCGACGAGGACTTCGACCTGCTCATCTGCGGCAAGATGGCGGTGGATGGCGATACGGCCCAGATTGGTCCCGAGCTTGCCGGTGCCTTTGATATTCCCTGCGTGACCGACGTGAGCTGCGTGCAGAGCGCGGGCTTTACGACCTGTGGCTCGCTGGCGCTCGTTCACGGATGCGATGCCGGCGAGGAGACGGTGTACCTTGAGATGCCGTGCGCGATGACGACTGCCAAGGAGATTGGCCAGTTGCGTATGCCGAGTATTGCCGGTATTCGCGCGGCGGAGGAGGCGGACGTGCGCGTGGTCAGTGCCGCCGACGTGAACGCCGACCCCGCGCGTTGCGGTCTTGCCGGGTCGCCGACACAGGTCGTGCGCTCGTTTGTGCCCGACCGTGACCAAACGTGCGAGGCCGTTGAGGGGACGGCGTCCGAGCAGGCGGCAAAGCTTGCCAAGATTATCGAGGGGATGGCATAGATGAGCGGACTGATTATCGATAGCGAAGCCTGTGTCGGCTGCGGTCGCTGCGTTCGCGCCTGTGCCTCGGGCGGCATCGTAGTGGAAGGCGAACGACCCAGCCGATGCGCCCGCGTAACCGACGGCTGCATCCTATGCGGTGGGTGCGTCGACGCCTGCCCTGTCAACGCTATCTCGATCGAGCGTGACGAGACCGCCGGCGCGGTTGACCTCGATGCGTATCGAGACATTTGGGTATTCGTGCAGACCGACGAGCACGATACGGTGACTCCCGTTGCCTATGAGCTTATGGGCAAGGGCCGCGAGCTTGCCGATGCTCGTGGCTGCCGTCTGGTGGCACTGGCCGGCATGGGCCCCGAGGGTTCTCTCGGTGACCTGGAGCATCTGGTTTGCGCGGGCGCCGACGAAGTCCTGGCCTGTCGCGACGAGCGCCTGCGCCAAAACGATGCGGAGGTCTACGCCAGCTTGATCTGCGATTTGGTAGCCGAACGCAAACCCGAGGCCATCCTATACGGTGCGACCGCTTTTGGCCGCGAACTGGCACCCGGCGTTGCCGTGCGTTTGCAGACGGGCCTTACGGCTGACTGCACCGTACTTTCGATGGATACGGAGACGGGACTGCTGCAACAGACGCGTCCGGCGTTTGGCGGCAACCTGATGGCCACCATTGTCTGCCCCAATCATCGTCCCCAGATGGCAACGGTGCGCCCCGGTATCTTTAAGGCTCCCGACTTCGACTACGGCCGTTCCGGCACGATCACCCAGGTGATGCTTGCGGAAGACGCCAGGGCTCGTGTCGAGATTTCGATTCCCGCCGAGGAGTGGGGGCAGCAGGCTTCGATCGCCGATGCCGAGCGCCTGGTCGTGGTGGGTCGCGGCATTGGTTCCAAGAAAAACCTGCCACTGATGCGAAGGCTTGCCGAGGCCCTGGGAGCCGAGCTTGGTTGCACGCGACCTGTCGTGGAGGCCGGCTGGTTGGAGTATCGCCATCAGATTGGCCAGACCGGCGTATCGGTTTCGCCCAAGCTTCTCGTGAGTATCGGTGTTTCGGGCGCCATCCAGCATCTTGCCGGCATCGGTGGGGCGGAGTGCATTATCGCCATCAACGAGGACCCGGATGCCCCCATTTTTGGTGCTGCCCAGTACGAGGTTGTTGGGGATGCCGTCGAGGTCGTCGAGGAGCTGCTGGCCCAGCTTGAGCGCTAGGCGCGCGCCAGCCAGTCGCGCATCTCGTCCTTTAGGCGGCTCCAGGTTGCCTGCGTGGCGGGGTCGGTAAAGGGCCGCGTGATGCCAAAGGGCGCGTCGAGCAGGCGGTGGATATCGCCCTGTTCGCGCGCCAGCGCGCGGCTTGCTGGATAGACGAGCTCAAACATAAAGCAGATGAGTCCCACCAAGAAGTCGGCGGGCTCGTTGCGTTCATCGCGTGCGACGCAGCGGTGCTCGTCAAAGGCGGCAAGTATCGGCGACGAGAAACGGCTGCCGAGAAACGTCTTCTCGTCCACCTTGAGGATGGTGTCGACGGTGCTGTCGGCGATGGTGCGCATAATGTCGATCTTGTCACCATCGCGCACGATATCGCAGAAGCTTCGCGTGCGCACGTCGAGCTGCGCGGGTAGACGGAAATCGCTGTGATAGGCAATGCTCGCTCGGATGAGCTCATCTTCTGCCGGGTCATCGATAAAGTCGCGGATGCTCGTTACGGCGGGTGCATCGGCGGGATTCTCGCCAAAGAGGACCTCGATGCCCAGCGCCGCATGGCTCATGCTCTCGGCGTCCTTAAAGGTGTCCCAGCGTCTCAGCTGCTCAAAGCGGCCCATATCGTGTAGCAGGCCGCAAAGCCATGCCAGGTCAATATCTTCTGACGACCAGCCCTGCTCGCGCGCTACGGCATCGCATGCCTCGGCCACGTGGTACGTATGCTCGATTTTGAGCGCGATGCGTGGGTTGGTGGCGTCGTAGGCATCGGTGTAGCTTTTGAAGGCCGCGCGCGCCCGGTCTCGATCGATAGCTGTCATAATGACTTCCTAAAAAGTTGTGTCTTTCGATCCGGTGGCAATTGTAGGTGAACTCGGTTGCTGCCGGATGATGATTCTGCCGTGTCGCTACATGCGGCTCGGAGACCTTGTCAGGATGAGAAACGTATGGTGCTCAAAATCGTTAGAACCGTCTGGCCGGTGATGCTTACCTATGTTGCAATAGGCGCGCCGTGCGGAATGATCATGGGGCAGACGGGAATGGAGCCCTGGATGGTCTTTGCTCTAAGCAGTACGTTTGTGACGGGCAGCGGCCAGTTTATGATCTGCAACCTGTGGCTGGCGGGTGTGCCTGCAGCATCGATCGTCGCGAGCGTTGCCGCCATCTCCTCGCGTTTTGCGCTTTACTCGGCATCGATCGCACCGCATCTGAGGGGTGCCTCGAAGCGTCAGACGCTGGCTGTTGCCGCGACACTTACCGAGGAGGCATATGGCATCTCGCTTGCCAAGTTGGTTGAAGGGGAGGATTGGGGCCCGCGCGAGTCCTTTGTGCTCAACGTGATCCTCATCGCAACATGGGGCGTTTCGTGTACGATGGGCGCCATCGTCGGCGCCGTTGTCGATGTTCCCACCGCCATTGCAGCCTTTGTCTGCACCTCGCTCTTTATCTGCCTGCTCTTTTCGCAGCGGCTGTCGCGCGGTAACGTTGTCGCGGCGGTTTCGGGCGCGGTGTCCGTCGCCGTATGCAAGTTCTTGGGCCTCGCGAATATTGCCGTGCCGGCAAGCGTCGTGGTCGGCATTGCCATTGCGCTGGCGTGCGATGCTGTATTTGACGGAAGAGGTGCCCGCGATGCCCGCTAACGAGTTCTTGGTTCTGTGGCTGTCGTCGTGGGCTGCTATCGCGTTCTTTCGCATCGCGCCGGCGTTCGCCTTGCGCGGGCGGACCCTGTCGCCCCGCATTACCGAGGCCCTGGGCTATATCCCGCCCGCTGCCTTTGCCGCGCTGGTCGCCAACGACTTGGTGAACCCCGGCGCGTTCGACGCGGGACTCTGGCCTGCCTTGGTTCCCTGGATTGCGGCCACCGGCGTCGTGGCGGTGGCAATCAAGACAAAGTCGATGCTATGGTGCTGTGTTTCGGGCATCGTGCTCTATATCGTTTTGAGCCTCGTATAAGAGCAGGACGCGTTTTCATTCCGGCCAACGAATCCAATTTCTCACCGAGGCGGTCTGCTTCTTCTGGTACCATGGTCAAACTTTACTGTAGCAAAGCGTGACGTGGGCTTTTGTTCTGCGTCAGCGGAAAAGGGGGTTTCATGGCACAGGGAGCGACCGCCAACGAGCAAAAGAAATTCAAGGTACCGCGCACCCCGGGTGACATCATGATCTACCCGATGATCGTCGGCCTTTTGCTCAATACCTTCTGCCCACAGGTCTTTGAGATCGGCGGCTTCTTTACGGCAGCCTGCCGCGGCGGCTCCAACACCATCGTTGCCGCGATCTTGCTGTTTGTGGGCGCCGGCATCAGCTTTAAGTCCACACCGGGTGCCATCAAGACCGGCATCGTCGTGCTGATTCCTAAGCTTGTGGTGGCAGCCGCGCTGGGCCTGGGCGTTGCGTATTTCTTTAACGACAACCTTTTGGGCCTGAGCTCGGTCTCAATCATCGGCGGCATTACGTTTTGCAACATGGCGCTCTACACGGGTATCATGGGCGAGTTCGGCGACGAGTCCGAGCAGGGCGCTGTCGGTATCCTGTTCTTTACGGCCGGCCCCGCCGTCACGATGATCATCCTTGGTGTTTCGGGTCTCGCCAACATCCCCGTCGGCACCATCATCGGATCCATCCTGCCGCTTGTTATCGGCATGGTCCTGGGCAACTTGTTCCCGTTTATCAAGAACCTGTTGGTTCCCGGCGCCAATCCCGCGATCGCTGTAATTGGTTTTCAGCTCGGTGCGTCCATGAGCCTTTCGAGCTTCATCGCCGGTGGCATTTCGGGCATCCTGCTGGGCCTCATCACGCTCTTTATCGTCGGTCCCATTACCTTTGCCTTCGAGCGCCTGTGTGGCGGCAATGGTAAGGCGGCTGTGGCATGTTCCACCATTGCCGGCACGGCCATGACCACGCCGGTCGCCCTCGCCGAGGTCGCTCCGCGCTATGCCGAGCTTGCGCCCACCGCGTATGCGCAGATCGCCACTGCCGTCATCATCACGGCAATCATGGCCCCGATTCTGACCGGCTGGGTCGATAAGAAGTTCTGCCAGGGCAAGGAAGACCTGTCGCCTGCCGGTGTCGAGGCCATCGAAGAGGCTGTCGCGACCGACATCGATGGCGAGTAGCAATCGATACCCATCAATGATTCCGGCGTGCAACTCGCGCCGTTTGAGCGCCCGAACGAGAGCTGTCTTGCAGTGACGTTCGGGCGCTCTGCTATTATTCCCCTTACCCCTGCGGAGAAAGGGGCGTTTATTGCCCAGACACGAATCGGGCGATTCTGACCACTTGGATATTGAAGGGAGGGCGTCTAGTGGTTAAGGCACTCAAGATTGAGATATTCCTGCTATGCATGATTGTTCTTATCGGGCTTGCCGTACGAAGCCGTCGCTCCCTGTTCTCGAGCACCCAGCAGCTTTTGTTTAGCATGCTGGGCTACACGTCTGCTGCCTACATTTTCTTCGATATGATCTGGACGCTTTCGGATGGTGCGGACGGCACGTTGGGCATTGCAGCCAACTGGATTTCCAACGCGGTTTCGTTTTCGCTCTTCGCCATCGCGTGTCTCATTTGGTTTATCTATTCCGAGACGATGCAAGGCTCTCACCTTGTGACCTCGCGCTATAGGGTGGTGCTTGTAACGTTGCCTACGGCTCTGGTGGTCGTGCTGGCTTTTACCAGTTACTGGACGCACGCCCTGTTCTATATCGATTCGCAGGGCGTGTATCGTCGCGGCTTTGCCTATATGATCCAGCCCATTGTCAGCTACTGTTACGTTATACATACGTCCCTGCATGCGTTTGTGCAATCTCGCAGGGTCGAGAGCCTGCAGACGAAGGCTGTCTATCGAACCTTGGCATTTTTCGCCATTCCGGCCCTGGTGGGCGGTACCTTTCAGATCGTATACTCGGTGCCTGGCCTTTGTGTCGGCATAATGATTAGCATGTTGCTGCTCTATATCATCTGCCAGGAGCAGCTCATCTCGACCGACCCGTTGACTGGCCTCAACAATCGCAACCGTTTTGAGACCTATATGCTGTCGCTCTTCTCAAATGTGGATCAGGCCGAAGATGTGTATCTGCTCATGATGGACGCCGACGGCTTTAAGCAGATTAACGATCAGTATGGACATGTGGAGGGCGACCATGCTCTTCAGGTTGTTTCCGCAGTACTCAAGGACGTCTGTTCGCCGTCCGGCGGCTTTATTGCGCGCTATGGCGGTGATGAGTTCGTCGTACTGCAGAAGGGGGTGACGGAGCACGACATTATCCGCCTGTGTTCGGCGATCAATAACGAGCTCTCGCGCGCCGAGACACCCTACTCGCTTCGAATGTCTATCGGCTACGCGCGCTACGGCGATGGGATCAACACGTGGCAAGAGCTTCTGCGCGCTGCCGATGCGGAGCTCTATCGCATCAAGGATGCCAAAAAGAAATCCGGCATCAAGGTTCGCTAGAAAAAGGGGCGCACGACCGTTGCGATGGTCGTGCGCCCCTTTTTGCGTTTGTGGGGGCCACCGGCCATAATGCCCAGGCGCGGTGCGGCAAGACGGGCGTCTGCAGCCGCGACTCGGTACGAAATCAACGAGAACCAGTGTGCTCCATTAAGCTAAAGTTTGCGAACATCCTCTCTAAAAAGGTGAACTCGCTAGGCTTTTTTGGGTTTGTTGACGATGATGATGCCGCCGCAGACCAACAGCAGGGCAACGATGACGGTAACGGGGCTCGTGCCAGCGCCCTCGCCGAGCAGCAGCGCGCTCAGCACCACACCAAAGACGGGGTTCATAAACCCAAAGACCGAGACGCGGCTGACGGGGTTGACGGCAAGCAGGCGCGACCACAGCGAGTACGCGACGGCGGAAATGAGTGCCATATAAATGATGAGCGCGATGGCGGGGGCGATTTCGGTGGGGGACAACGTGCCGCCCATCAAAAACCCGATGGCGGTAAGGACCACGCCACCGACTAAAAACTGCCACCCGGCAAGCAAGACGCCGTCGTGCTCGCGCGAGAAGATGCCGATCAGGCAGGTCGATAGGGCGCCTGCAACAGTGGAAGCCAAGATAAAGCCCTCGCCGTCGAGCGTAAAGCCAAAGGTGCCGTCCGCGCCCGAAAGGTTGACGAGCGCGACGCCGGCAAAGCCCAGCGCACAGCCAAGCACCTTGGCCGTATTGAGCTTCTCGGTGTGAAATGCCAGGGCGGCAAAGAGGATTGCGAGGAAGTTGGCGCTGGCCTCGATGATGGAGCTCGACATGGCGCTGGCGCGCGAGAGGCCCAGATAGAAAAAGAAGTACTGCCCGATAGTCTGGAAGAGCGACAAGACAAAGATGGGCTTGATGTCGCGCGCTTGCGGTATGAGGGGGCGGCGTTGGGCCGCGCTCATCCCAACGATAACCAGGGCGCCGGCAAGCGTAAAGCGTAAACCTGCAAAGAGCAGCTGCGAAGCGCTATCGTGCGCTGGGATGCTAAAGAGTGCGTAGCCGATCTTGATGCAGGGAAAGGCCGATCCCCAGAGTGCACAGCAAACAAGACAGCCCAGGATGAGTCCGGGCAGGGTGGCGAGATACGGCTTGCGGCTTTCCATGATGTCCTTCCTACATGCGCGAAGTAAAAAAGAACCCGCCACCGGATGTGTCGGTGGCGGGTGTTGTTACCCGAAGGGATTGTACCTGATGGGAAAGGTTTAAGCGAAGTAGGCCACGCCGCTCTCAAAGATCGGCATGAACTTATCGCCGGGGACATGCTCGGGCACGTTGCGGTACAGGTTGTCGCCGCGACGCTCGGCATGGCCCATCTTGCCCAGGACGCGGCCGTCGGGGCTCGTGATGCCCTCGATGGCGAGTGCGGAGCCGTTGGGGTTGACGGAGAGATCCATGCTGGGCTTGCCGTTCTCGCCCACGTACTGCGTGGCGACCTGGCCGTTGGCGATCAGCTGGGTGAGCACTTCGTCATTGGCGACAAAGCGGCCCTCGCCGTGGCTGATGGCGACGGTGTAGGGGTCGTCCAGGCTGCACTGCGACAGCCACGGGGACAGGTTGGACGAGATGCGGGTGCGCACCAGACGGCTCTGATGGCGACCGATGGTGTTGAACGTAAGCGTGGGCGCATCGGGCGTGGCGTCGACGATGTCGCCATAGGGCACCAGACCGAGCTTGACCAGGGCCTGGAAGCCGTTGCAGATGCCTAGCATCAGGCCGTCGCGGGCCTTGAGCAGGTCGCGAACTGCCTCGGTGACCTCGGGAGCGCGGAAGAACGCCGTGATGAACTTGGCAGAGCCGTCGGGCTCGTCGCCGCCCGAGAAGCCGCCGGGGATCATGACGATCTGGCTTGCACGGATGCGGCGGGCAAGCTCGTGGGTGCTCTCGGCGACGGCCTCGGGCGTGAGGTTGTTGATCACGAAGGTGTCGGCTTCGGCACCGGCTGCGCGGAAGGCACGTGCGCTGTCGTACTCACAGTTGTTGCCGGGGAACACGGGGATGATCACGCGCGGACGGGCGATCTTGGCGCCGCTGTACACGTGGATGTCCTTGGCACGGAAGTCGATGGTCTCGACCTCGGGGGTCTCGTCGGCGCTGCGGTAGGCAAAGACGCCCTCGATGCCGCTCTCCCAGGCCTCCTGGAGCTCGGAGAGCTCGATGACCTCGGAGCCGGTGTCGATGACATAGCCCTCGACGGTGGTGCCCAGGGGCTCGACGACAACGCCGTCGGCGACCTCGGGCAGCTCGGCATCCTCGGCGAGCTCGACGATAAAGCTGCCGTAGAGCGGGGTGAAGAGGCTCTCTACGTCTACATCATCGCCAAGCTCGATGCCGATCTGGTTACCGACGCACATCTTAAAGAGGCTCTCGGCGCCGCAGCCGTAGCCGGGCGTGGAGACGGCCAGGGCGTCGCCGGTGGCGGTGAGCGCCTCGACGGCGTCAAATGCGGCGAGAAGCTGCTGAGCATCGGGACGGTAGTCCTCGCCATAGGTGGCGGGGGCGATACGGACAACGCGGTGCGTCAGGCCCTTGAACTCGGGGGAGACGGCGCGCGCCGCGCGGCCCACGGCGACAGCGAAGCTGATCAGGGTCGGCGGAACGTTGAGCTCGCCGGCTTCGTCCTCAAACGAGCCGCTCATGGAATCCTTACCGCCGATGGCGCCGGCACCCAGGTCGACCTGGGCCATAAGGGCGCCCAGGACGGCTGCCATGGGCTTGCCCCAACGCTCGGCCTCGGTGCGCAGACGCTCGAAGTACTCTTGGAAGGAGAGGTAGGCGCGCTTGTGCTCAAAGCCGGCGGCAACGAGCTTGGCGATGGACTCGACCACGGACAGGTAGGCGCCCGCAAACTGGTCGGCCTCCATCAGGTAGGGGTTGAAGCCCCATGCCATAGCGCTCGCCGTGGTGGTCTCGCCGTCCACGGGGAACTTGGCGACCATGGCAGAGCTCGGAGTGAGCTGCGTCTTGCCACCAAAGGGCATGAGCACGGTCGCGGCACCGATGGTGGAGTCGAAGCGCTCGGAAAGGCCCTTGTTGGAGGCGACGTTAAGATCGGTGACAAGCGAGGTCATGCGCTCGCCGAGCGTGGTGCCGGCCCAGCTGGGCTGCCACACGCTACGGGCGCACACGTGGGCGACCTGGTGCTTGGGTGCGCCGTTGGAGTTGAGGAACTCGCGGGACAGGTCGACGATGGCGACGCCGTTCCAGGCCATGCGCATGCGCGGCTCGGCGGTAACCTCGGCGATAACGGTCGCCTCCAGGTTCTCCTCGGCGGCGTAGCCCATGAACTCCTCGACGTCACCGTCGGCGACGGCGCAGGCCATGCGCTCCTGGGACTCAGAGATAGCGAGCTCGGTGCCGTCCAGGCCGTCGTACTTCTTGGTCACGGTGTCCAGGTCGACATACAGGCCGTCGGCAAGCTCGCCCACGGCGACCGAGACGCCGCCGGCGCCAAAGTCGTTGCAGCGCTTGATCAGGCGGCAGGCGTCGCCGCGGCGGAAGAGGCGCTGCAGCTTGCGCTCGACCGGGGCGTTGCCCTTCTGGACCTCGGCGCCCGAGGTCTCGATGGACTCGGTGTTCTGGGTCTTGGAGGAGCCGGTGGCACCGCCGATGCCGTCACGGCCGGTGCGGCCGCCCAGCAGGATGATCTTGTCGGTGGGGGCGGGGCACTCGCGGCGCACGTGGTTTGCCGGGGTAGCGCCCACGACGGCGCCGACCTCCATGCGCTTGGCCACGTAGCCGGGGTGATAGAGCTCGTTGACCTGACCGGTGGCAAGGCCGATCTGGTTACCGTAGCTGGAGTAGCCGGCGGCGGCAGTAGTCACGAGCTTGCGCTGCGGCAGCTTGCCCTCGAGCGTCTCGGAAACCGGGACGGTGGGGTCGCCGGCGCCGGTGACGCGCATGGCCTGGTACACATAGCTGCGGCCCGAGAGCGGGTCACGGATAGCGCCGCCCACGCAGGTGGCGGCACCGCCGAAGGGCTCGATCTCGGTCGGGTGGTTGTGGGTCTCGTTCTTAAAGAGGAATAGCCAGTCCTGGTCCTCGCCATCGACATCGACCTTCACCTTGACGGTGCAGGCGTTGATCTCCTCGGACTCATCGACATCGGTCATGACGCCGGTCTTCTTAAGGTACTTGGCGCCGATGGTGCCCATGTCCATGAGGCAGACGGGCTTGGCGTCGCGACCGAGCTCATGGCGCATCTCCATGTAGCGGTCGAAGGCCTGCTGCACCACGGCGTCGTCGATCGTCACGTCGTCCAGGACGGTGCCGAAAGTGGTGTGGCGGCAGTGGTCGGACCAATAGGTGTCGATTACGCGGATCTCGGTGATGGTGGGGTCGCGGTCCTCATCGCGGAAGTACTGCTGGCAGAAGGCGATGTCTGCCTCGTCCATGGCAAGGCCGCGATCGGCGATAAAGGCGGCAAGGCCGGCCTCGTCGAGCTCGCGGAAGCCGTCGAGCACCTCGACGGGCTGGGGCTCGGGGGTCTCCATGTACAGCGTCTCGGGCAGGTCGAGCGAGGCGATGCGAGCCTCGACGGGGTTCACCACGTAGTGCTTGATGGCATCGATGGCGGCCTCGTCCAGAGCGCCCGAGATCATATAGACCTTGGCGGAGCGCACGGCGGGGCGCTCACCCTGGCTGATGAGCTGCACGCACTCGCTGGCGGAGTCGGCGCGCTGGTCAAACTGGCCAGGCAGGAACTCGACGGCAAAGACGGCGCCATCGCTTGCGGGGAGTTCGTCGTAGGTCACATCGACCTGGGGCTCGCTAAAGACGGTCGGCACGCAGGAGCGGAAAAGCTCCTCGTCGATGCCCTCGACGTCGTAGCGGTTGATGATCCTCAGGGCCTCGATGCCCTTGATGCCGAGAATTTCGGTCAGCTCGCCCTTGAGCTGCTGAGCCTCGACGTCGAACCCGGGTTTCTTCTCCACGTAGATACGAGAGACCATTGGTTCCTGCCTTCCTGATCGGTTGGGCGTACGGTACGGTATGCGGCAGCGGTCGGTTTGCGGGGTCTGCCCTGCGGTCGCCTTGAGCCACATGTTTGTAAACCTCACTATGATACGACAGCTCGCGGCGCGTTGAGGACGGCGAGGGTGCTACAGTGAAGCGCAAACAAGAGAAAGGCATCACATGGCATTCGTTTCGCTCGCCATCATCGCACTCGTGGCCTTTGCGAGTCCCTTCATCGCCTCGGCGATTCCCGGAAAACCTGTTCCCGAGACGGTCTTTTTGCTCGTGCTCGGCGCGGTGCTGGGACCCCATATGCTCGGCGTCATCCATGTAGATGCTGAGGTCTCGCTTGTGTCCGAGCTGGGCCTGGCCTTTTTGTTCCTGCTTGCCGGCTTTGAGATCGACCCCAAGAGCATCACGGGCGTCGAGGGGCGCTACGGCTTGGCGACGTGGGCCGTCACGTTTGGTATCGCCTGGCTTGCCGTGCGCTTTACCCCGTGGTTCTCGGTAAGTCATTTCGACGGTATCGCCGTGACGCTTGCCCTCACTTCGACGGCGCTCGGTACGCTCGTGCCCATCATGCGTGAGCGCTCGCTCACCGGCACGCGCGTGGGCGACTCGATTCTCGCGTATGGCACCTGGGGTGAGCTCGGCCCTGTGCTTGCCATGTCGGTGCTGCTGTCTGCCCGCACCGGCATCCAAACGCTTGTAATCCTTGGCTTGTTTGCGGTGGTCTGCGTGTTGCTGGCCGTGGTCCCGAGCCGCTCCAAGCGCGTCGGCAGCCGCTTCTTTGCGTTTGTCGAGGAACGCGCCGATACCACGTCGCAGACCTTCGTGCGCCTGACGGTGCTCATCCTGGTCACGCTCGTGGCGTTCTCGGCCGTCTTTGATCTCGACATCGTGTTGGGTTCTTTTGCCGCTGGCTTTGTCTTGCGCTACATCATCCCCGAGGGCAACCATACGCTCGAGACCAAGCTCGACGGCCTGGCCTACGGTTTTTTGATTCCGGTGTTCTTTACCGTATCGGGCGCAAAGATCGATCTGACGGCCGTGGCGTCGCGCCCGGGTCTGCTCGTGGGCTTTATCGTGGCGTTGCTGATTATTCGTGCCGTGCCCATTCTTATTTCTATGAGCATTTGTCCTGCGACGCGTGATGTGTCGGCGTATGGTCGCATTACCGTGGCCCTGTACTGCACCACGGCCCTGCCGATCATCGTTGCCGTGACAAGCGTTGCCGTCAACGCGGGCGCGCTGTCGCAAGATATTGCGTCGGTCATGGTTGCTGCCGGTGCCATCACGGTGTTCTTGATGCCGTTGCTCGCGCAGCTCTTCTACCGCGTGGTCGACGCCGCGCCGGTCGCCGCCGTGGCAGAAGTTGCCGAGCATCCATCCGATGCGCTCGACATCCTGCGCGCCCATCACGATTTGGCGAGCCTGCTCGCACGTGAGCACGAGCTGCTGACTTCGCATGGCCATGGTCGCGTATTCGAGGGCTTGCCTACGCTCGATACGATTGCCGAGCGTCTTTCCGCCGAGGCGGCGAGCGGCCACATCGATGCCCGCATCGTGGACGCGGCGCATCTTCTTGCCGATAAGACCTATGGTGATGAGGTCGACCCGTCCGAGCTGACCCCGCGCGAGCGTCGCCGCCTGGAGCGCGCCAAGCTCGCCGTGCGCGAATACCGCCGCCGCATGTTGGAGCTCTATGCAAGAGAAGAAGCCGAGGACGACGACGGCAAGTAGTCGATACTCTCTCGGGGAAGCCGCGTCCCGCTTTGAAGGCTCGGAACGGGATGTGGTTTCCGAAACGGGGGCCGTTGGGAAACTGTGTCCCGGAATGGGCGCTCAGAGTGGGATGCAGTTTCCGCGAGAGACCCGTTGCGGAAACGGTATCCCAGAATCGGCGTTCAAAACGGGACGCAGTTTCCGCAAGGAGGTCCTGGGGAAAACCGTGCCCCGTTCTGATCCGAAATACTGGGACATAGTTTCCCTTTCATAACAAGAGAAAGCGCGCTGCCTGCGGTTGATGCAGGCAGCGCCTCTTGCATAAAGCTCTGCTGAGGCTTGAAATTAGCTCGCTATGTAGATTAGGAAACATTAATTGCCAATACTTCAAATTCTGAAATTAGACAATGCATTTCTTGAGTCTTAATTGCAAATATCGGATATATTCGAAATAATGAAAGACGATTTAGCTATTTGATTTCAAAGGAGCGATGAAGCGATGGCGTACAAGACGCTCGAAAAACTCTTTTATGCAGATCCAAGCTCCGATCGTTATGCTTGCCATGACGAGCTGCTGCGCGAGCGCCTTACTGCCGACGGCACGGTGCGGACTGGAATTCACCTTGAGCATGGTGAACTGTTCGCTTGTGTTCCTTTGAACCTGTCCGTTGCTAGCGAGCGGATCCTCAGAAAAGAGCGAAAGATTTCCAACCTGTGGAACAGCTTGCCTTATGTGGCTTTGGGGGCCTCGATTCGTTCGCTGGTGCTTGAGGAGGTTGTTTTCAGCAACGAGATGGAGGGTGTGCACAGCACGCGGCGCCAGATTGAAGCGGCGCTGGAGTCTGCGGAGGATGCTGCGGCCGAACTTTGCGGTGCCGCCGAAAAGGAGCACACTCCTTTTATTGAATTCGCTCGCCTCTACCTTCAGCTGGTGGATGGTTCAAGTCGTCCCGGCAAACCCGAGGATATCCGCGAGATTTTCGATGCCGTCACTAAGGGCGTGCTTGACCCGAAGGACCGTCCGGATGGCAAGATGTTCCGTTTGGGTCCCGTTGTGATTGAGAACAGTCGGGGCAAGATTCTCCATCAGGGTGTTTCCTCGGAGCCCGAAATCATTGACCTCCTTGGCAAGATGATAGAGTTGGGCAAGCGCGAAGATGTCCCAAGCCTCTATGCAGCCTCAATCTGCCATTTTCTCTTTGAGTATATTCACCCCTTCTATGACGGTAACGGGAGAACGGGGAGGTACCTTCTCGCGTTGAGCCTGAACGAGACGTTGTCGCAGCCTACGGTGTTGTCGCTCTCTAGGACGATTGCTGAGAATAAAACCGCATATTACAAGGCGTTTGACGTGGTGGAGAGGCCCCTTAACGGTAGCGAGGCTACTCCGTTTGTTGCAATGATTCTTGATTTGGTCGAGCAAGCGCAAGATGCCGTTCTGAGCGATTTGGCCGAAAAGCGCGTACAACTCGATGATCTCAAGCGGGCGATCGATGAGCTCGACGATACGTTTACCGAAAGGGCAAAAGATATTCTGTTTTATGCGGCACAGATGCATATCTTCGGTGCCTTTGGCGAATCTACGCTTGATGGTGTGTCGGGCTATCTCGATGTGACAAAGCCGACAGCGAGTAGGTCATTGTCGAGCCTAATCGCTGCCGGATATTTAGAAAAAGTGTCCGCAAGGCCGCTCGTGTGCAAGATGACGGTGGCGGGACTTAATCTGCTCGGGCTAGAGTGAACATCGGTTATCAGACAAATGAACACTCCGAGCGTTTGCCCGCCATTCCTCCATGGTGTGAAATCGCTCTTATCCCATTGAGGCGCCTTTGAGGTTGCCAATGGACTGTTGCGGCAAGCGGTGAAAGCTATGATTCAATTTCGTTTGTCACATACGCCAGGAGTTCATCGTCTAAGGCCTTCAGAGAGTTCTTGATTTCCCGCCTGCGCTCGCGAGCCTGTTCGATTTTTGCATCACATTCTCGTTTTGCCTTGAATTCGAACGGGCTGAAAAAGGAACGTCTGCTCTTAAGCTCTCGAAGTTCGTTCCCCAGCCGGTCAAATTCATCTTCGAGCGCTTGTTTTTGCGTCTTTTTAACAGGATTATCTAACCAGTATTTGGCTTGGAGCCCTGCTTCTTTTTCAGCGCGCTCACGTTCCTTCTTCTTCTCGGAGTCGTATTCGTCACGCTTTGCCATGTCCTCTTTGAGGCGTTCCTTTCGTAACGTGATCGCCTCGGCATTTAGTGAAAAGCCTTCCTTCACGCTATTTGACACATATGCGCCGTGGGCTCTCGTATAGGTTTTATGTCCTATGTTCAACTCTTCAATTACACATAAGTTTGACCACACATTGAACAATAACTCGGGTGCCAAGATAAGACCTGTAATCGAATGGCCCTCAGTCTCTGTCTCTAAGAATTTAATCGCGGTTCTCAACGCTAATTCATATCGATTGTATACGAGCGTGCACATGTCGAAAGCGTCCTCTTCTGCGGACCGGTCGACGCCGCTGCCGTCAAGAAAGTAATCAAAAATGTTGTTGTTTTCCCACTTGTCTCGCCATTTGGTTACACCGTCTACTACAGAGCTGTCGATGATGTTTGCTGCCGTAAAATACATTCGTGGTATCTCTTCAGTAAAGAGGTACTTCTCCATGTCTGTATCATTTAAAGCGTGGCGTTGGCTGTCGGAAATATCCGGAGACTTGAGCATTTCTTTCTTTGCTTTGCAAAAAGTAAAGGAAAGTTTGCCGATTGCTTCCCATTGGCTTTTTCTTATTTCGAGATGGGATGCCAGCGTGCCTGCAATCAACGCGAGATTATCATCTGATGGTGTGTTGATTATTGGCTTGGCATACAAGGAGCTAACTGCTTCGATAATATCATCGAGGTGCAGTTTTAGACTTTTGATGACGCTCCACGCATGAATTAGGCCTTCACAGGTTTTTACTTCATTTGGAAGCAGTTGAAAGGTTTTGAGAAAACAGTCCGAAGATTCGCGAAGGCGATTGTTTTTAATTGTCAGTTGCCAGTCGATTGCTATTGACTTAATTGCCCAAGCATCAATGTTGTCCAAATCAATCTCTAACACCTTGTTCGCATATCGTTCGGCTTCGCAGAAGTTTCTGGTTTTGCATGCAGTTTTGGCCAACGTGAGCAGCCTTTCTGCATCGGCCGTCTTGTCTGTTTTCACCGTGCCTTCGATTTGAACAACGCCTTCAACCATCATTTTCTTTGCGGACTCGAGCGTATATTTCATACCGCAGTTTTGACAGACGAAGAAATCCCCATCTTTGACGATTTCGGTACCGCCGCAAAGTTCACATTTCAGGGCTTTCATGAAGCTAGACCTCTTTCTTTTCAACGATATATATCCATGCAAGAAGCGTTTCTTTGCGAATGAGAATCCGGGCAGTAATTCTTTTGCCGTCGCGATCTTCGATTAGCACCAAACCGGTTGGAAACAGATATGTCTGTCCGTGTGCAATCCCATTTCGAAGATGGCGAAATAGGCACTGCATTCTGTTTTCATCACCGCTGCGGCGCTCGATGGAGTTGTCCTCTCGGAGCGTTAGTTTGACATCCTTGTGTAGGACCGCTCTTGGGTGTTCGGCGCATATTTCTTTATCTAGGGCCATGTTCTCCAGAGTTCCATCAATGGTCTGGCTTCCTATGAAAATGAAAGAGGTTATCCCGGACTCCTTTAATAGCTTTCTCTCTAGTATCTTGATGGAGGGTCCGTTCCAACCTAAAGACGTCAACGTTCGCTGCGTCGACAAAGCGGTCTTATCTTTTGCGATGGGTGCTTGCAAAACGTAGAACCGAAATAGCTCTGATAGCTCGTCTGGCGTAAAGCAATCTGATAGAGGGGCTCGATAACCCTCGAGTTTGAATTTAGTGCTGTTGCAGGAGTGTTGATAGTTTTCATTGACGTGTGATTTATTGGTTCCCATACCCGGCTTCCTTTAGCGCTTATTTATGATTTCCTGCTGACGGATATTTGCTTTTAGTTGCTTACAAGTATCTTGGGCGTCGGGGAGCGAATTTGCTTTTACCGCTTTGTCGAGATTTTCGATAGCGATAGGTATCAAATTTGAAAGGGGCCGGTTTCCAGTTTTATCTAAAACGGGGTTTGCGTAGCGCATAGTTTCCAGAACGTCTGCGATTGCCGGTTTCAGATCGCTAGGTGCTTCTTCTAGGAGCAGTTCGAGTTTGATTTTGTTTGATTTCATTGAATTGGTAAGTGTCGAGACATGTTCCTCGACATCTGAGGTTTGACTCTCGGATGCATTTGCTGCACACAACGTAATTACTGACGTGCCAAGTAAAAGGATGCTGAAACCCGAAAGAACGGACAACGCATCGGTCTTTAGCGCTGCTCCGAAAAGAACTAGGGTCAGCTGGATTGCAAATGAAGCCCCCATGAGAACTGTCTTGGAAATACCAAGCAGCTTTAGTTTCTTTACGGGGTCATGAAGGAGGACTGCGACCAACAAGGAGAGCGCAACCAAAGAGAATGCGCTCTCAATCCAAAAGGTAGTTGAGGGTCCAAATAAAAGTACGGCCACGCTTTCGATAACTATGAAGAGGGCTACGGGGGTTGCTGCAACATATGCCTGCGTGTTCTTCATTATGACCTCCGTGCTCCGCACTCGGGACAGAACTTCTCGGTTCCAGAGAAGCGATATCCACACTCGGAACAGAACTTTGCAGCACTTTGCGGCGAATTGGTATCCGTTGGGATGGGCTGCGTCGCGGACGTGCTGGTCGCTTGTGAGAGTGCATCGGTCATAACTGACCCCATGGTCCCACCAACACCGGCCATTACGCCTAGGCCGATTCCCATGTTTGCATATTCGCCAACCGCTTCGTTTTGGGCCATCTTTTCGGCAACATCGAAGCTGCGTTCCTGTTGATAGGTATAGCCTTCGATTTGCCGTTTCTCTGCGCGTGCTTTTGCGGAGATTACGGTTCGCTGCGCCGCGGTTTCTTGTTCGATAACGCTGACTTGCTGCTTTATCTGCGCCTCGCGTACGTCGGCATATTGCTTGAAATGGAGATCCTTAAACTTCTCGTATATCGGGTCGCCTTCGGGCTTGACGATGGCGGTGACCAGCATTTGCGTTAACGAGAGACCGTATGCGGCAAAGTCGGGAAGCAGCTTGTTCTTAAGCGAGCCAGATAACTCTTCCAGGTGTGTATCAAGTTCGAAAATGGAGAGTTTTTGTTCGGTAATTACTTGTGCAAGATGAGTTTTTATGCGAGTTTGCAGGAAAGCTTTGAAATAACTGATCAACTTGTCCTGGGAGAGCAAGGCTTCGGTTCCAACAAGTTTGAGAAGAAGCCTGCGGGGCTCTTTTACAGCAAGAGCCATCTCTCCTGATGCCCCGAGCGAAAGCGGAAATCCATAAGTCGGTTCCATGAACTGAATCTTGGAATTGGTTCCCCAGCGGATGCCCATCTGCTCGATGAGGTTAACGAAGTAGATCTCTGAGTGAAAGGGGCTGACGCCACCGGTTGTTATCTTCGAAATGCCGTTCAGTAGCGGTAGATTTTGAGTCTCAAGTTCATGCCTGCCCGGTCCAAACGAATCCAGGGCCTGTCCATTAAGGAAGAAAATTGCTTCTTGGGTCTCGTGGACAATGAGTTGCGAACCTGTATTGAAATCTTCTGAGGGGTGTTTCCAGATAAAAGTTTGGTTATTGCCCTCATATGTGATGACATCCGTGATGCTCATAGTCCTCCTACTTCCATGGTTAGTAATGCGGATTTGCTAGGATGGCCGTCGTTGCTACGACGGCAAAAGTAGTGCTGAGACCCAGGCGCAGGATGTCGCCGGGGTACAGCTGGGCGGGTGCGCCGGAGCTGATGTCAAGTTCGCTGTTATCGGCTGCTCGAATCAGATACGTGCCGTTGGTCGAACCGAGATCTTGTGCGTACCAAGCATTGTTCTCGGCGAAGATACGGAGATGCCTGGCGGAGACATCCAGCCCAACAACGGTGACAGCGCTGTCTTCGAGTGCGAGCGCTCCGATGATGGAGCCCATGACAGAAGGCTCAATGACATAAGGGCCGCCGACGACGAGTTCGTTGTCGATCCTGATAAGGCCGATCGCATGTTCGGTGCCTGTTTGTTTTAAATCGCATGGACAGAAAGAAATGCTTGAGGGGGTAAACGACCTGACGTTCTCTGCTAATTCAAAGCGGTTCCGGATGTACGCGATAGCGCGGGCCGGATCGCACCAACAGGCGGTCGAAACAACGAGCGCGATTGAGATAAGAGCCCTGTAATCTTTGTCTGGCTGGTAGCTGACGAGGCGCGAGACGGCGTTCCGGTAAAGGAGCCCATTACGCCCACAGGTACTGAGCGCTTGAGCCATCGCGTCAGTCGCTGCCGCAATCATGGTATAGATGTCGGCGTTCGAATACCCTTTTTCCTGTAGCTTGTGCAGGATTTGATTCGATGCGCAGGACCAGTCGGCAAAGTAGCGATCTTCTAGGGAGCCCGGCTGCGAGTGCACAATCGTGCGCGAAAGCCAGCTGGTGTCCTGTGCCATTTGGGCGGTAGGCTGTCCATTTGTTAACGGCAGATCGGATAGTAACAGTTCAGCAAGTGCGCGATGGCTCAGGGTAAACGAAGTCTTGAACAGGGAGAACATGACCTCGAGCGGTGTTTGCCGTCTTGGCATGACATTCTCCCTTCCTTGACCTTATTCGCTAAATTAAGGATAAGGGTGCCACTAGCCGATTTTACTGTGCAACAAATTGCATGTCGGCGAGCGGTCGCGCCGCCTGATGCGTTTGCTCCAGCATGAAAGCTGGTTATCTTAGGGTGCTATGCGGTCGCGTTTTGATCAGGATGGCATGGCTCAACCGCCCTTCGGGAAACTGTGTCCCGTAATGGACGTCCAGAGTGGGATGTAGTTTCTGCGAAAGACCTGTTGCGGAAACGGTATCCCAGAATCGGCGTTCGAAACGGGACGCAGTTTCCGCAAGGGGGTCTGGGGGGAAACCATGTCCCGTTCTGAGCTGAAATACCGGGACGCAGCTTCCCTTTCAAACAGAAGAAGGCGTGCTGCCTGCAGTTGATGCAGACGGCGCGCCTTCTTTGTTGGACTATGTTGAGGCTGGGAGCTGAGGCTTGTGGTCCCTTAAGAGCGGGCGGCTCCGTCGACGGGGAGCACGGCGCCCGTGACATAGGAGGACATGTCGCTCGCTAGGAAAACGAAGGCGTTGGCGACGTCCTCGGGCTCACCCATGCGGCCGAGAGGGATAGTGGCGATGATGGGTTTGATGACCTCTTCGGGCAGGTTGGCGACCATGTCAGTCTTAGTCACGCCAGGGGCAACGGCGTTGACGCGAATACCCATAGGGGCGAGCTCGCGCGAGAGTGACTGGACCATACCGTTGACGGCAAACTTGGACGTGGGGTAACCGACGCCGGAGGGCTGGCCGTACTTGGCGACCATCGAGCTTGTGGTAGTGATGGTGCCGCCGTGGCCGGCCTCGGTCATGATCTTGGCGGCAGCCTGGTGGCCATTAAAGACGGCGACGACGTTAAGGTCCATGACCTTTGCGAACTCCTCGGCCGTGTAGTCCAAGAGGGGTGAACGCTGGGAGATACCGGCATTGTTGACGACCGTGTCCAAGCCGCCCATGTCGGATGCAGCCTGGGTAAAGGCCTCGGTCACGGCTTCGAGTGAGGTGAGGTCGCAGGAGCGGCCCCAGACCTTGGCGTCGGGATAGGCGGCTGTCAGCTTCTCAACGGCCGCATCGGCGGTCTCTTGACGCGAGCCAAAGACAGTGACGGAGGCGCCCTCCTCGATAAAACGGCAGGCGATGGCATAGCCGATACCGCGCGTGCCTCCGGTGATGATTGCTTTCTTGCCCTCGAGCAACATGGTATTTCCTCTCATCGCGGGCGGACATTCGCAGCACAGCGTAGCCGTAACCGGAATCGGCCGTGTTTGCATATCGGTGAACGGTAGCCCGCGTTACCGATGAGCGGCTCGCGCAAATGTGCCCTGTCGTTGTGCTTAGGGCAGGAGACAAAAAGGCTCCCATCCCACATCGGACGGGAGCCCTCAAAGCGTGTATTGCTAGGCAAGCGTTGGATTAGTTGGCCATAACACCTTCGGTCCAGGCCTCGACGTCCTCGATACGCAGGACGTTGGCGACCTCGGCCACGCAGTCGACACTGGCAAGCTCGGCGGCGGCAGCCTGGACGTCCTTCTCGAGTGCGCGGTGCGTCAGGAAGATGACCGAGCAGGCATCGCTGACGCCCGACTTGCCGTCCTCGACCTGGTTGATGAGCGAGATCGAGATGTTGTGCTTGGCAAAGATGTCGACCGTCTCGGACAGGGCACCCACGCGGTCGGCGACCTTCAGGCGCACATAGTACTTGGTCTGGAGCTCGTCCATGGGCTTAAAGGCGAGGTTGTGACCATAGGGCTCAATCTCGGGCAGCGGAGCCACGCCGCGGCTGATCTGCTCGGAGAGCGACAGGATATCGCCCACGACGGCGCTCGCGGTGGGGAAGGAGCCTGCGCCGGCACCGTAGAACATGGTTTCGCCCACGGCGTCACCCACCACGTAGACGGCGTTCATGGCGCCGTTGACCTTGGCGAGCATATGGTCTGCCGGGATGAGCGTGGGATGCACGCGGACGTCGACGCCGGCGTCGGTGTTGCGTGCGATCCCCAGCAGCTTGATGGTGTAGCCGAGCTCGCGGGCCTGGGCAATGTCCTCGGCGCCGATGGTACGGATACCCTGCTGGTAGACATCGTCGGTGGTCACGCGGGTGCCAAAGCCGATGGAAGCGAGGATTGCCGTCTTGCTGGCGGCGTCGAAGCCGTCGACGTCGGCGGACGGGTCGGCCTCGGCATAGCCCTTTGCCTGGGCGTCGGCGAGCACGTCAGCGTAATCGGCGCCCTCGGCGTCCATGCGCGACAGGATGTAGTTGGTGGTGCCGTTGAGAATGCCAGCGATGGTCAGGATCTTGTTGCCCACCAGGTCGTGCTCGAGCGTGCTGACAATGGGGATGCCACCGCCGCAGCTGGCCTCGCACTTAATCTGCACGCCGCACGCGCGCGCCTTCTCGGCGAGCGTCTCGACATGACGGCCCAGCAGGGCCTTGTTGGCAGAGACGACGTGCTTGCCGTTCTCGAAGGCGGTGGTGAAGATTTCGGTCGCGGGGTGCTCGCCGCCGATGAGCTCGACGACGATATCGACGGCGGGGTCGGTGACGACGTCGTGCCAGTCGCTCGTAAAGGCCTCGCGCTCAATACCGGCGGCTTCGGCCTGCTCCCAGGCAAGCGCGCAGGCGCGGGTCAGCTTAAGGTCGATGCCGTAGGCGGCCAGGTACTCATCGTGGTGGCTCTTGATCAGACGGGCCACGCCGCCGCCGACGGTTCCCAGACCGATGAGGCCGACGTTCACGGTGCGCAGGGGTTCGCTCATAGATAGCTCCTTCGTGCATCTTATGGATGGATTAACCGCTTAAAGGTTGAGTGCATTCTAGCGTGAACCGAGGGCGCGTGCTCGCTAGGCAACAGGAGTCGCACAAAACGGCACCCCCGAAACGCTGCGGAAACATTGGAAACATGCTCGCTACAAACGGAACTCCGTAACAAACTGTCAACGTTTGCACCATAAGGTTTGCCCTGTACCGCAAGACGGCCGCACCGCGGCCAGCGAAAAGGGGGACACCATGTTTAGCATCAACAACGTACTTAACCGCAGGAGTTTCCTTGTCGGAGCCACGCTTATTTTTGCCCCGATCTATTACACCCCAGCGTCCGTTTTGCTCAAGAACGCCAAGGACATGAGCTACGACATGACACTAATGGGTGCCGACGGCATGGACAGCCCATGTGATCCAGGACGGCAAGTACATCGCTTCCTAAGTGCGCATAAAGCACGACCGGTGAGGCTGTTTTATTCAAGGCAGGTATACTTGTAACAGAACGGAAACATTACTTTTACATAATAAAGTGGCAATACTGCATAAAGTAATAGAAATACGCAGAATTATGGATAAATCAACAAATCCAAAGAAAAGTTGAAATAATCGCCACTTTCCTTAACTAAAGCGTCTAGTATTTTGCGAACGCCGAACACGGCGAAGGATGGCCTGTCGGGTAACCGAAACCCGACGAGATTTGAGAGGAGAGCCGCATGTCGAGCCTCACCGGTAAGTCATTGAACCCTGTTATGAATCGCAGGAGCGTTATCGCGAGCGCAGCAGGTCTGGGGGCGATGTCCATTCTAGCTGGCTGCTCCTCCAACGGCGGCGACAGCGGTTCCGCTTCGAGCGACGCTTCGTTTAAGATCGGTACCATCGGCCCGCTGACCGGCGCCAACGCGTCCTACGGCAAGTCCGTTACCCAGGGTGTCGAGCTTGGCTGCAAGGATTTCTCGACCAAGGAGCTGCCGCTTGCCAGCAAGGCCGAGGATGACCAGGCCGACGGCGAGAAGGCCGTCAACGCCTTCAACACCCTGCTCGACTGGGGCATGCAGGCCCTCGTCGGCCCGACCACCACGGGTGCGTCGGTTGCCGTTGCCGCAGAGTGCGGTAACGACCCCAAGACGTTCATGATCACCCCGTCCGCGTCCTCCGAGGACGTCACCGACGGCAAGGATTGCGTCTTCCAGGTTTGCTTCACCGACCCCAACCAGGGTGTCAACGCTGCCAAGTTCCTGGCGCAGAAGTATGCGGACGAGAAGTTCGTGCTGTTCTATAACTCCGGCGACGCCTATTCTTCGGGCATCGCAGATTCCTTTAAGGCCCAGGCCGCTGAGTCCAAGCTCGAGATTGTTGACGAGGAGACCTTTAAGGACGACTCCGCCACGAGCTTTACCAACCAGCTGACCAAGGCCAAGCAGGCCGGCGCCACCATGATCTTTGCGCCGATCTACTACACGCCGGCGTCCGTCCTGCTCAAGAACGCCAAGGACATGGGCTACGACGTCAAGATGATGGGCTGCGACGGCATGGACGGCATCCTGGGCGTTGAGGGCTTCGATACCTCTCTTGCCGAGGGTCTGCTGCTCATGACCCCGTTCTCCGCCGACGACGAGAAGAACGCCGACTTCGTTAACGCTTACAAGGATAAGTACGGCGATACCCCCGACCAGTTTGCCGCCGACGCCTACGACGGCGTGCACGCGGTGGCCGAGGCCGTCAAGGAGGCCGGTCTTGGTGTCGACGCCGATCCGACCGAGGTCGCCGAGAAGCTGTCCAAGGCTATGCTCAAGATTACCGTTGACGGTCTGACCGGCAAGCTCACCTGGAACGATAAGGGCCAGGTCCAGAAGGAGCCCACGGTGTACGTCATCACCGACGGTAAGTACGTACAGGCCTAATTGGCCGCCTTACATAGAGCGGTTTTGATCCCAAGCAGGGGAGGTTTTGGCCTTCCCTGCTTGCTTGGTATCTAGGGACAGTGTAACGTCCCTGTTTCATACACTAACTGGAAACCTATTCGAAAGGGGGATGTGGAACATGACGGTCTTTATCCAATACCTGGTCAACGGCCTGTCCATGGGCAGCGTCTACGCCATCATCGCGTTGGGCTACACCATGGTCTACGGTATCGCCAAGATGCTCAACTTCGCTCACGGCGATGTCATCATGGTCGGTGCCTATGTCTCGTTCTGCGCCACGTCGTATCTCGGCCTCCCAGGCTGGGCATCTGTAGTTCTCTCTTGTGTGGTCTGCACGGTCCTCGGTGTTCTCATTGAGGGTCTGGCCTATAAGCCGCTGCGCCAGGCGGGCCCGCTGGCCGTTCTGATTACGGCCATCGGCGTGTCTTACTTCCTGCAGAACGCCGCGCAGCTTCTGTGGGGCGCCACGCCCAAGAACTTCACTTCGCTCGTCACCTTCCCGGTGCCGGAGTTCTTGGCCAAGTTTAACGTAAGCGCCGTCTCGCTCGTCACCATCGTCGCCTGCCTGGTTATCATGGCCGGCCTGATGTTCTTTACAGGTAAGACCAAGATGGGCAAGGCCATGCGCGCCGTGTCCGAGGATAAGGCCGCCGCTCAGCTCATGGGCATCAACGTCAACCGCACCATCTCGATGACGTTCGCCATCGGCTCCGCCCTCGCTGCCATCGCCGGCGTGCTCCTGTGCTCCTACTCGCCGGTCCTGCAGCCCACCACGGGCGCCATGCCTGGCATCAAGGCCTTCGACGCTGCCGTTTTCGGCGGCATCGGCTCCATCCCCGGCGCCTTTGTCGGCGGCATTCTCATCGGCATCATCGAGGCGATGGCGCAGGCTTACATTTCCACGAGCCTTGCCAACTCCATCGTCTTTGGTGTTTTGATCATCGTCCTGCTCGTCAAGCCTGCCGGCCTCTTGGGCAAGTACGTCCCCGAGAAGGTGTAGGTGAGCGTTATGAAGTTTCTTAAAGACAAGCAGACACGTCACGACTTTGTCACGTACGCCATGTGCGTTGTGGCGTTCGCCATCGTGTTCTTTATGCAGTCCAACCACATGATCCCGCGCATGATCGCCGGTCAGCTGGTTCCCATCACAGCCTATATCGTCATGGCCATCTCCCTTAACCTCGTCGTCGGCATCGCGGGCGACTTGTCGCTGGGCCACGCGGGCTTTATGAGCGTCGGTGCCTATACGGGCATCGTCACTGCCGTCGCGCTGGAGAGCACCGTTCCGTCTGATCCGATGCGTCTGATCATCAGCATTGTGGTCGGCGCTATCGCCGCTGCCATCTTGGGCTTCTTGATCGGTATCCCGGTCCTGCGCCTGAGCGGCGACTATCTGGCCATCGTGACCCTGGCTTTTGGCGAGATTATCAAAGAGGCCGTCACCTGCCTCATTGTGGGCGTCGATTCCCGCGGCCTGCATGTGATCTTTAACATCACGGGTAACTCCACGATCGACGACCTGCACCTGCTCGAGGACGGCACCGCCATCATCAAGGGCGCGCAGGGTGCATCGGGCGTGTCGACCTATTCGACCTTCCTTGCCGGCGCAATCCTGGTTATGGTCGCGCTCGTGATTGTGCTCAACCTGGTTCGCAGCCGTACCGGTCGTGCCATTATTGCCGTGCGCGACAACAAGATCGCTGCCGAGTCTGTGGGCATCTCCGTCACTCAGTACCGCATGATCGCCTTCGTGGTTTCCGCTGCCCTCGCCGGTGCTGCCGGAGCTCTGTTCGGCGGTAACTTCTCGCAGCTTTCCGCCACTAAGTTCGACTTCAATACGTCCATTCTCATTCTGGTGTTCGTGGTCCTGGGCGGCCTGGGCAACATGCGCGGCTCCGTTATCGCCGCGGCGCTGCTCACGGTGCTCCCCGAGCTGCTCCGTCAGTTCTCGGACTACCGCATGCTCATCTACGCCATCGTGTTGATTCTGGTCATGGTCTTTACCAACAACCCACAGCTCAAGGCGTTCTTCGCACGCATTAAGGATCGCTTTGCTTCCAAGAAGGAGGTGGCAGCCGATGCCCAGTAAATTTGAGTTCAACAAGGGCAAGATGGTCCCGTATCCTTCTGGCGCCATCGTTCCCGACCGCGACCTGGGTCAGCGCCCGGCACTCGAGTGCATCCACCTGGGCATTGAGTTCGGTGGCCTTAAGGCAGTCGACGACCTTAGCCTGACTATCGGCAAGACCGAGATCGCCGGTCTGATCGGCCCCAACGGTGCCGGTAAGACCACGGTCTTCAACCTGCTCACCAAGGTGTATCAGCCCACGCACGGCACCATCCTGCTCGACGGTGAGGACACCTCGGGCAAGTCGGTCTATCAGGTCAACCGCATGGGTATTGCCCGTACATTCCAGAACATTCGCCTGTTCAACACCATGACGGTGGAGGACAACGTCAAGGTCGGTCTGCACAATCAGGAGCGCTACTCCGGTTTTGAGGGCGTGCTGCGCCTGCCGACGTACTGGAAGCACGAGAAGGCTGCTCACGAACGCGCCATGGAGCTGCTGTCCATCTTTGATATGGAGCATCTGGCAAACGAGCAGGCCGGATCGCTGCCTTACGGCGCTCAGCGTCGTCTGGAGATCGTCCGCGCGCTTGCCACCAACCCCAAACTGCTGCTGCTCGACGAGCCTGCCGCAGGCATGAACCCGTCCGAGACCGCCGAGCTCATGGAGAACATCGTTAAGATTCGCGACACCTTTGGTATCGCCATCATGCTTATTGAGCACGACATGTCGCTCGTCATGAATATTTGCGAGGGTATCTGCGTGCTTAACTTTGGCAAGGTCATCGCCAAGGGCACGGCCGAGGAAATCCAGAACAACGATGCCGTTATCGAGGCGTATCTGGGCAAGCAGAATAAGGGGGAGAACTAAATGGCAGAGCCGATGCTTTCCGTCTACAACATCAACGTCTGGTACGGCGCCATCCATGCCATCAAGGACATCTCCTTTAACGTCAACGAGGGCGAGATCGTGGCCCTGATCGGTGCGAACGGTGCCGGCAAGTCCACAACGCTCAAGACCGTTTCGGGCCTGCTTCGCTCCAAGACCGGTTCCATCAAGTTTATGGGCGAGGACATTACCCATACGCCCGCTGATAAGCTGGTTGGTAAGGGCCTGGCTCAGGTTCCCGAGGGTCGTCGCGCCTTTTTGCAGATGACGGTTGAGGAGAACCTGGAGATGGGCGCCTATACGCAGCCCAAGTCCACGGTGGCTCCGGGCCTGGAGCGCGTCTACGAGCAGTTCCCGCGCCTGAAGGAACGTCGTCGCCAGGTCGCCGGCACCCTTTCAGGCGGCGAGCAGCAGATGCTCGTTATGGGGCGCGCCCTTATGAGTAACCCCAAACTGCTTATGCTCGACGAACCTTCCATGGGTCTGGCACCGATTCTGATCGAACAGATCTTCCAGATTGTCGAGGACCTGCACAAGGCCGGCACCACGGTGCTTCTGGTCGAGCAAAATGCGCAGATGGCGCTTTCCATCGCCACACGCGGTTACGTGCTCGAGACCGGCAAGATCACCATGACCGGCACCGGCCAAGAGCTCCTGCACGACGACAACGTCCGCAAGGCCTACCTCGGAGGCTAACCCACCTAACAAAAGGGGCGCTGACTATCTCAGTCAGCGCCCCTTTTTAGTTGCGGTGAAATAGGGACTGAATACGGGCTCCAGAGGCCAAATGAGTCCCTATTCCACCGCAACTTCATGGGGATGTGTGACAATGCCCGTCGGAAAACATCTGCTGTCTTTGGGGGTCTATCTATGCTGTACGAGTTTTGTGCCGAGAACTTTGAGCGGGTGCCGGCGGCTATCGATGCCGGTGCAAGGCGTATTGAACTGTGCGACAACCTTGCCGTCGGTGGCACTACACCCTCGGCCGGTGTTATCAGCGCTACAGTCAGCTATGCTCACGAGCATGACGCGCGAGTGATGTGCATGATTCGCCCGCGTGGCGGTGACTTTCATTACAACCAAGACGAGCTGCGCATGATGGAGATGGACCTGGGCCTTGCCGTAAGCGCCGGCGTTGACGGCTTGGTCTTTGGCAGCTGCAAGCCCTGCGCTGGCGGATGGGCGCTCGACGAGCTTACGTTGGGCGCTCTCGTGATGGCCGCGGGCTGCGCGACCGAGGAATGCAAGCGTGAGCCCATCGACATCACCTTCCACATGGCGTTTGATCAGCTCTCGCCCGAGGCTCAGCTCGACGCGATTGACACACTCGCCGACTGCGGCATCACACGCATCCTGACGCATGGTGGCGCTGCCGGTACGCCGATCGAGGACAACTTCGAAAACCTGGCCCGCTTGATCGAGTATGCGGGCGACCGCCTGACCATCCTTCCCGGCGGCGGCATTTCCACGGCCAACCGCGATACCGTGGCGGCGGCATTGGGCGTCTCCGAGCTCCATGGCACCAAGATCGTGCCGCTGGAGGCGTAACCCGTGGCGCTGGTATTTGACGTTCAGCAGGCGAGCGGCAAGCCCGACGACAACCGGCGCCCTGGCACCGCGTGCCCCTTTTGCGATACCGAGGGACTCGCCAATATCATCCGGCGCGACGGCGACTGCATCTGGCTCGAGAATAAGTTCAAAACCCTGCGCGCCACCCGTCAAACCGTGCTGATCGAGTCAGCCGATCACGATGCCGACCTGGCGACCTATGAGCCAGATGAACTCCACCATGTGATGAGGTTTGCCCTGGATTGCTGGCAGCAGATGATCGATTCACAGCAGTATCGAAGCGTGCTCATGTACAAGAACAAGGGTCCTCTCTCGGGCGGTAGTCTCGTTCATCCGCACATGCAGATTGTGGGTTTGGAGCAGGAAGACGGCTATGCTTCGTTGACTTCCGCCAATTTCGAAGGCATCAATGTCTGGCAACAGGGGAGAATCGCGGCCAACATCTCAACCGAACCGATCATGGGGTTCTTTGAGGTCAACGTTTCAGCCCCGCAGGGAATTGCCGCCAGCGATGACACAAGAGACCAAGCCGAGGCAGATCTCTTCGCCGATGCGATCCAGGTGGCTCTGCGCTATATCCTGAACGAGCACCACGGTGGTCGCGCAGAGTCGTACAACTTGTTCTTCTATCACCTGGGCGGTCGGACCATTGCCAAGGCGCTGCCGCGTTGGGTGGTTTCGCCCTACTTTGTCGGTTATCGTTTGGCCCAGGTCAATGCCGAGACAACGCTCGATATCGATGCTGAGCGCTTGCGTGCGCATCTGGAAACGCTCGTATAGCAAGATTAACACCCGTGTAATGCGGACAGTCTAGCGCGCCATGGCGTCGCGGCCGGCCTCGACACGCTTGCGCTGGGCGGCGCGCTCCTCGTCGGTCAGACGCTCAAAGAGATGCCCGATAAACGAGGCGAGTATCTGCTGAAACAGCGTTCCGCACATGACGGGAAACACGACTTCGCCTGGAAAGTACTGTGTGGCGATGACGGCGCCCGAAGAGATGTTACGCATGCCGCAGGTAAAGCACATGGTAGTCGTCTCGCTATATGGCAGATGCAGCGCACGGGCGACCAGAAAACCGACGACAAAGCCGCTGATGGCGAAGGTCAAAATAAAGAGGGCGACTTCCAGACGCATCGCGTTCATGTGCAGGACGTACTCGCTCATGGCGGTGGAGTTGGAGGCGATAATGCCCATCATCATGAACTTGCAGGCGGGCGAGAGCGCGGGGGAGAGCTTCTCGTGTCCCCATCCACGTGTGAGCTCGTTGATCACGATGCCGAGCACGGCGGGGATGGCGATCATAAAGGCCATGTCCTGCATCATGCTCAGCACATCGATCGAGACGGTGGCACCCAGCAAGAGCTTCAGCGTGAGCGGAATCGTCACAGGCGAGATAACCGAGGACGTCAGGATGATGGTGAGCGCGAGCGGGCCGTTGCCGCCGAACATGCTAATCCACATAAAGGCAGTGACCGCCACGGGTACGCTGTACTCGAGCACGATGCCGCAGACAAGGTTGGGATTGGAGCCAAAGAACAGCGATCCCATGGCATAGGCTGCTATGGGAATAAGCACCGCCGAGACGAGCAGCGCCAAAATCAGGTGCAGGGGACGGCGGAACACCTCAGCGACCTGGTGGAAGGTGTTGCTGAGCGCACCTTGGAACGTCATAAAGGCGAAGAGGGCGGGAACGATGGGCTTGAGTACGCCGATCTGCTGGGGAAAGAGCACGCCGAGCGTTACGCAAATCGGAACGATGACCTGCATGTGCCCCGCGAGGAACTTTCCCAGTCCAACCCATTGCTTCATATGCCCCGTGACTCCCTTTATCCGCGAACTCGTTTGAATGGATATGCTAGACGCTCGCATGAGTCCATGCGTCAGAAACGCTCGATTATTTCGAGGCTATTACCGTCATCGTTTACCGAAACCACGGCGTGCTGCGAGGTTCTGCGTCCGTGCCGCACGGTATAATAAATCCGTTCAACAGATCTGCCTGCCGAAGCGGGCATACACAGAGGACTCATCGCTATGAACCGTGAGAGGTATCGCGGCGACCTGCCCCTATCGGGGGTGGGCGCCTATGTCATCGCTTAAGACGACGCATCGCTGGGCGGTCGCTCAGCAAAATCCCGAGCTCGAAAAGGAGCTTTCGGCTGGTCTGGGCATACCCGGGCTGGTGGCACGCATTATGGTTGCGCACGGCATTGCCTCGATTGAGGAAGGACAGCTATTTTTGACGCCTTCGCTCGACCGTGATTGGGCCGATCCGCTCGTCATTCCGGGCATGTCGGTTGTTGCCGATCGTGTCGAGCGCGCCATTCGCAACCACGAACGCATCGCCGTCTTTGGTGATTTTGACGTTGACGGTATTACGTCGACCTGCCTGTTGACCGAGGCGCTGCGCACGTTTGGCGCCGATGTCACGCCGTTTATTCCGCACCGCTTTGATGAGGGCTACGGTCTTTCGCGCGCGGCACTCGACCGCGTTAACGAGCTCGCTCGCCCCCAGCTGATCGTGACCGTCGATAACGGCATTGCCGCCAAGGAAGAGGTTTCCTATTTGGAGGACCTGGGGATCGATTTGGTGGTCACGGACCATCACGAGCCCTCCGACCAGGTGCCGCAGGGTGTGCCCCTGACCGACCCCAAGCTCGAGGACGAGGGCCCCTCGCGCGAGCTTGCCGGTGCTGGTGTGGCGCTCAAGCTGGTGCAAGTCCTGGGTGAGCGCCTGGGCAAGCCGTCGTATTGGCGTTCGCTAATCGAGGTCGCGGCGCTGGGCACCGTGTCCGACATGATGCCGCTCACGCCCGAGAACCGCGCGCTGGTTGCCGAGGGCATCCAGCAGATGCGCGTAACCGCTCGCCCCGGCTATATCGCGCTTGCCGCGCTTGCCAAGGCGGACCTTTCGAGCATTACGGCGGATGGCCTGTCATTCTCGCTCATTCCCCGCTTAAACGCTGCCGGCCGCATGGCCGATCCCAAGCTGGCGCTCGACCTGCTGCTTGCCCGCAATCCCATCGAAGCAAGCGCGCTGGCGGCTGAGCTCGAGGAAATCAACCGCCAGCGCCGTGAGATCGAGGCGGAGCTCACGCGCGATGCCATGGCAAAGGTCGAGGAGACCTATGACGGCGGGCGCGCGATCGTTGTGGGCGGCGAAGGCTGGCACGAGGGCGTCAAGGGCATCGTGGCAAGCCGTCTGACCAACCGCTATCACGTGCCGGCGCTGCTGTTCTCGATCGAGGACGGTATCGCGCGCGGCTCTGGTCGCTCGGTGGGCAAAGTTAACCTGTTTGACGCCGTCGAGCGCTGTTCCGACCTGCTGATTCGTCGCGGCGGACATGCCGGTGCGGTGGGTGTGACCATCGAGGCATCCAAGCTCGATGAATTCCGTCGTCGCCTTTCCGCCGTGCTATCGGAGATTCCCGCTGAGGACTTTGAAGACATCGACGAGGTTGCCGCCACGGTCGACCTTTCCGAGCTGAATATCGAGACTATAGAGCAGATTTCCCGTCTTGAGCCGTTTGGCCAGGGCAACAAGGTGCCGCTGCTGGCCGCCGAGGGCGTGACGATGTGCGATCGCGCCGTGGTGGGCAAAACCGGCGAGCACATGCGCTTTGTGGCGACCGATGGCGCCGCGAGCGTGCCGGCCATCATGTTCCGCGTGCCGCAAATCGATAAGCTCATCAACTGCGATAGCGCTGTCGACTTGGTGTTCGAGGCCGTTGCCGAGCATTGGCAGGGGCGTGTGAAGCCCAAGCTCATGATCAAGGATGTTCTGGTCCGCGATACCACGCTGCCCGGCGTCGACGATCCGGCATGCGAGCTTCGTCGTGGCGTGCAGCCGGCGGATTCTGGCCTGCGCCTGGAGTCGCGCAAGCGCGAGACGCTCGCCCAGCTTTCCTATACCGAGCTCACGCGCTCGCTTATCCATAGCTTTATCGGCTCGAACCAGCCGCACCGCGCGCAGGTCGAGGCGCTCGATGCCCTGGCCGATCACCAAAGTGTTCTGGCCGTTATGGGAACGGGGCGCGGCAAGTCGCTCATCTTCCATGTACATGCCGCGCGTGAGGCGGTGCTTCGCGGACGTGCGAGCATCTTTGTCTATCCGCTGCGTGCGCTTGTTGCCGACCAGGCCTATCACCTCTCGTCGACGATGGCATCGCTTGGCATTGGCGTTGGCGTGCTGACCGGCGAGACCGTGGAGGCGGCGCGCGATGACGTGTTTGCCGGCTTGGCTTCGGGCCGTACCGGCATCGTGCTCACGACGCCCGAGTTCCTGTCCATTCACCGCGACCGCTTTGCGCGTTCGGGGCGCATCGGTTTTGTCGTTATCGATGAGGCGCACCACGCTGGCCTTGCCAAGGGCGGCGACCGCAGCGCCTATCTCGACATGCCCGATATCCTCAAAGCCCTGGGCGACCCGGTCGTTATGGCCGCGACGGCCACCGCGACGGCTCCGGTCGTGGCCGAGCTTGCCCGCATGCTTCCGATCACTCACACGGTGGTCGACGAGACGGTGCGCGAGAACCTGCAGCTCGAGGACGACCGTGATCTTGCAAGTCGCGAGAACCGTTTGGTGTCGATCGTGGCGACGGGGGAGAAGACCGTCATTTACGTCAATTCGCGCGACCAGTCCGTGGCGCTCGCCAAGACACTACGCAAACGCGTTCCCGACTGTGCGACCCGTATCGCGTTCTATAACGCTGGCCTTACGCGCACCGACCGCCATCGCGTAGAGGAGGCGTTTCGAGACGGCAGCCTCAGCTGCATCGTCTCGACATCCGCCTTTGGCGAGGGCGTCAACCTTCCCGATATTCGCCATGTCGTGCTCTATCACATGCCGTTTGGCGGCATTGAGTTTAACCAGATGAGCGGCCGCGCCGGTCGCGATGGCCAACCCGCCGTGATCCATCTACTCTATTCGTCGCGTGACGCCCGTATTAACGAGCGCCTACTCGACTGCTATGCGCCCGAGCGCGACGAGCTCGTCACGCTCTATCGCGCGCTGCAGACCATGTGGCGCTCCAACCGCGGCAAGACCGGGGACGATTTCTTTAGCGCGAGCGATATCGACATCGCGCAGATGTGCCTTGCCATCGATGCTCGCACGCCGGTCGACGAGCGCTCGGTGGAAAGCGGCTTGGGAATCTTCGAAGAGCTTGGTTTTTGTCGCGTTTCGGGGTTTGACGACACCCGTCGCATCGCGATGGCCGAAAACCCCGGCCGCGTGCAATTGAGCAGGTCAATTCGCTATTTGGAGGGCTTGCGCTCGCGCATGGAGTTCTCGGCTTTCCGGAGTTGGGCGCTCGATTCGTGCGCTTCTGATATGCTAGCCAAAGTTAACCGCCCGATCGTACCGCGGGCCTAGGGGAAGGGGACCTCGATGGATGCCGCAGCCCGTACCGCCCATGATTCCACCCTCCAGCCGTTTTCGGAGATGGAGCACTATAAGCATGCCGATGAGCTGCCGCCCGAGATTATGGCGGACAGCTACGACAAGCTGGAGCGCTTGTGCCTCAAATATATGAATGAGGACGACTTCTCCAAGGTGGAGCAAGCCTACTGCTTTGCCGCCGAGAAACACTGTAACCAAAAGCGCCGCTCGGGTGAGATGTACATTAACCATCCCGTCGAGGTTGCCATCATTTTGGCCGATCTCAAGATGGATTGTGACGTGGTGTGCGCCGCGCTGTTGCACGATACCGTCGAGGACACCGAGACCTCGCTCACCGATGTTTCCGGCCTGTTTGGCGATACGGTGGCCGAGCTCGTCGATGGCGTGACCAAGCTCACCAACATCGAAGTCGACAGCATGGACGAGAAGCAGGCGCTCACGCTGCGCAAGATGTTCCTCGCCATGTCCAAGGACATTCGCGTCATCATCGTTAAACTTGCCGACCGTCTGCACAACATGCGAACGCTGGCAGCCCTGCGCGAGGATCGTCGCCTGTTTAAGGCTCGCGAGACCATGGACGTGTACGCGCCCTTGGCTGACCGCCTGGGCATGAGCTCTATTAAGTGGGAGCTCGAGGACCTGTCCTTCTTCTACCTGGAGCCCGATGCCTACCAGCGCATCGCGCGCATGGTGGCTGAGTCGCGCGAGGTCCGCGAGCGCTACCTTGCCGAGACCATCAAGACACTCACCGACGAACTCAACCGCATTGGCCTGGAGGACTTCCAGATCAACGGCCGTTCCAAGCACTATTGGTCCATCTACCAAAAGATGAAGCGCAAGGGCAAGGAATTCTCCGAGATCTACGACCTGGTGGCACTGCGCGTCATCACGCATTCGGTGCGCGATTGCTACTCCACGCTCGGCGCGGTGCATACGCTGTGGCACCCCATGCCCGGTCGCTTTAAAGACTATATCGCCATGCCCAAGGTCAATAACTACCAGTCGCTCCACACGACGGTCATCGGCCCTACGGCTCGTCCGCTCGAGATTCAGATTCGAACCTACCAGATGCATGAGCAGGCCGAGTACGGCATTGCCGCCCACTGGCTATATAAGAAGTCGGGCGGATCGTCTGCTTCCAAGACCAATGACGCTCAACGTTTGGACGACCAGATCAACTGGCTCAAGCATTCGCTCGATTGGGCGGCTTCCGACGAGATCACCGATGCCAAGGAATACCTGCACTCGCTGAAGGTCGATCTGTTCGATCAGGAGATCTTTGTCTTCACGCCCAAAGGCGAGGTCATGGCGCTTCGTGCCGGCTCCACGCCGCTCGACTTTGCCTATGCCGTTCACACCGAGGTGGGAAACCACTGCGTCGGCGCCAAAATCAACGGTGCGGTGGCTCCGCTCACGCACGAGATTAAGACGGGTGACCGTGTCGAGATCCTGACTAACAAGAGTTCCAAGCCGTCGCGCGATTGGCTCAAGATCGTTAAGACACCTTCCGCCAAGTCAAAGATCCGCCGCTATTTTGCCGCTGCGACCAAGGACGACGACGCTGCCGCCGGTCGCGATATGCTGGCCAAGGACCTGCGTAAGCGTGGCTATGGCATTTCTACGCCGCGTTCGACGCGTGCACTCAACGCCGTGGCGGAGCAGTTTAACTTCAAGCAGCTCGAGGACCTGTTTGCCGCCGTCGGCGCCGGCAAGGTTGCCCCGCGCGCTGTGGGCAATAAGGTCGAGCAAATCTTGGACCCCAAGCCCGAGGAACAGCTCACCAAGGCCGAGGCTATCGCCGAGGTCGTGAAGCAGCCTGCTCGCGGCTCCAACCGCAAGCCGCAAAAGCGCGGCAAGAGCGCTAGTAACGGCATTATCGTCAAGGGCGAGAGCAACAGCGGCCTGCTGGTCCGTCTGGCTCATTGCTGCAACCCCGTGACGGGCGACGACATCGTCGGCTTCATCACGCGCGGTCGTGGCGTTTCGGTGCATCGCGCCAACTGCCCCAACGTCAAGGGTCTTATGGAACATCCCGAGCGCATGATCGATGTGGAGTGGGACGGCGCTGCCGACACCCTCTTCCAGGTCGAGATCGTGGTCGAGTGCCTGGACCGCATGGGCCTGCTCAAGGATGTCACCATTGCCATTGGCGATGCGGGCGGCAATATCCTTTCTGCCGCCACGTCGACCAACCGCGAGGGTATTGCAACCCTGCGCTTTATGGTCGAGATCTCGGACGCGAGCGGTCTGGATCCGCTGCTGGCTTCCATCAGCAGTGTCGATTCGGTCTACGACGCTCGCCGTCTTATGCCCGGCGAAGGCGGAGCTCAGCTCAAGCGCCGTGTGTAGGTGCGAGAGCCTCTCAGCATCATAGATATTGGTTACGTTCGAGGCATCGTTTGGTGCCTCGAACGTATTTTAGAAGGAGGGTATGCGCATGGGCGATATGACTTTGGACCTGACACCCCGAGGTGCGGCTTCGATTGAGGCACTCGTCAACGGCCCGATTCAGACCAACAGTTACGTCGTGATTTCGAATGACGAGTGCTTAATCGTCGATCCGGCGTGGGAGGGCGAGCGTCTTGTGGAGCATATCCGCACCGCGCATCCCGAGGTTCGCGTACTCGGCTCTGTCTGCACGCACGGTCATGCCGACCATGTTGGCGGGGTCGCCGGGGTTCGAGCTGTCGTTGGCGACAGCGCACTATATGAGTTGTGCGCTAAGGACGTGACGGTGCCTCGCGCAAATATCGAGGAGCAGCGCGCCATGTGGGGTATTGAGACGCCCGATCCGGGCGAGCCGACGCGGCTGCTTGCCGAGGGCGATACGATTGAATTGGGCGATATCTGCCTGCAGGTGATCGAGACGCCGGGGCATACGCCGGGCGGCATCGTCCTGTTCGCCGCGACCGAGCAGGGGAACATCGCCTTTGTGGGCGACACGCTTTTCCCGGGCAGCCACGGTCGTACCGATCTTTCCGGCGGTGACGAGGCGGCGATTATGCGCTCGCTCTCCAAACTTGCCAAGACGCTTCCGCCCGATACCGTTTGCTTGACGGGCCATGGCGATTCGACCACGATGGCGCGCGAACTTATGCAGAATCCGTTTATGCAGATGTAGGCTCGAAGCCGTCTTTCGAACCACGAAGACCGCTCAATCGTCAAGCTATTTTCCCCAGTGGGTCGATTCTGTGGGGCAAACGGTCAAAAATTGTCCAATCGGATGGTATTCGTGAACAAACGAACGTTTATGCTCGGGTATGTCGTGGTAAAATCTCAGGCGTTATCGGAGCAACCTTACAGGAGGTTTCTTTTATGCTCGTCAACGCAGCAGACATGCTCAAGAAGGCCGAGGCCGGCAAGTACGCTCTCGGTGCCTTCAACACCAACAACCTCGAGTGGACCCTGGCTATTCTCCAGGCCGCCGAGGAGGCCAAGTCTCCGCTGATCCTTCAGTGCACCGCTGGTGCCGCTAAGTGGATGGGCGGTTTCAAGGTCTGCGCCGACATGGTCAAGGCTGCCGTCGAGGCCACGGGCGTTACCGTCCCCGTCGCCCTTCACCTCGATCACGGTTCTTACGAGGACTGCTTCAAGTGCATCGAGGCCGGCTTCACGTCCATCATGTATGACGGCTCTCACGAGGAGACCTTCCAGCTTAACCTCGACCGCACCAAGGAGCTCGTTGAGCTTGCCCACTCCAAGGGCATGTCCATCGAGGCCGAGGTCGGCGGCATCGGCGGCACCGAGGACGGCGTGACCTCCAACGGCGAGCTCGCTGACCCCGCTGAGTGCAAGCAGATTGCTGACCTGGGCGTCGACTTCCTCGCCTGCGGTATCGGCAACATCCACGGCGTGTATCCCGCCGACTGGGCTGGCCTTTCCTTCGAGCGTCTGGGCGAGATCAAGGCTCAGACCGGCGACCTGCCCCTCGTTCTGCACGGTGGTACCGGCATCCCCGAGGATCAGATCAAGAAGGCCATCTCCCTGGGTATCTCCAAGATCAACGTCAACACCGATCTCCAGCTCGTCTTCGCCAAGGGCGTTCGCGAGTATATCGAGGCTGGCAAGGATCAGCAGGGCAAGGGCTTTGACCCCCGCAAGCTCCTCAAGCCTGGTCGCGACAACATCGTTGCCCGCACCAAGGAGCTCATGGAGGAGTTTGGCTCCGTCAACAAGGCGTAAGCGTCGCTAAACTTCCCACCGGAAGCCCCGTCTCCCTACACTGTTTCCTTTGCGCTCACCTGGCTTCGCCAGAAGTCGCGCCAAGGAAACAGTTCCGGGAGACGGGGCTTCCTTCGTTTAACGCCGCAGGGTTACGAGTCTGAATTAAGGTGGCTACTGGCTTCGCCAGAAGTCGCGCGACGGAATCAGCTCCGGGTGAACGGGGCCTCCTTTGTTAACTCGCTACAGGGTTACTGGGCTGAATTCATTTTTTGACTACCGCTCGGCGGTGTTGATGGCTCCCTTGTTGGGGCTTTCTTTTTTATCTCGCTACAATGGACTTCAAGAGTTCTAATGACTTGGAGTTTGGTATGGCTGTTATTAATGTGCTGCCTTCGGATGGGAAGGTTATTGACGAGGGTCCTGTTGGTTGCTCTGTTGATGTTTGCAATGATGACTTCCGTTTTCTAGATGTTGGCTTGCCACCCGAGATTCTGCGTTTAAAGGACGCGGGGTATCTTTCGCAGGCTATTGAGGCTTGCGACCGCCTACTTGCCCAAGATCCCGATCCCTCGCTTGCTGCCTGCGTTCGTGCCGAGCGGTATCGCATGCTTGAGACGCCGCTTCATTTTTCGGTATCGCGCGATCGAGCTATTGCGATGATTCGCGAGGAGTGGCCTGGGTTTACCGAGGAGCAGTTTGACGATCTGATTGACCGTAAGCGTATTGACTGGCGCTTTATCGATGGCGAGCTGTTCGTTCTCGACAACTTCCTCGATTCGCTTCGCGTATATCCCAAAGAGGTCCCCGGCATGCGTCCCGATTCTACGGACGGAATAGCACTGCGCAACGAGATGCTCAAGGAGATGGAGTCGCAAAACGGATTGACTCGCGTTATTACGCTTAAGGCGTCCTTGTCTGTCCCCGGCGCTCTAGAGGGGGAGACCGTTCGCGCTTGGCTACCCGTTGCCGCCGCCTGTCGTCAACAGTCTCATATCGAGGTTCTCGATATGACGCCGGAGGGTGCTGTTGCTCCCGCGAACGCTTCGGCGCGTACCGCCTCGTGGTCTTCTTCGAGTGATCGCTCATTCTCGGTGACCTATCGCTATCAAATCAATGCCGCTTATCGCGATATTTATGGGGGTGCGCTTCCGTCGCATCCGTGTATGGACGCGCCGTTGCCCGAAGATATTTCTGAGGACCGTCCGCACATTGCATTCACGCCGTATCTGCAGCAGCTGACGGCCGGTGTTGTTGACGGACTCGAGGATCCGCTCGATCGCGCCCGTGCTATCTATGATTACCTGACGCAGTATATCGACTATCGCTATCAGCCGCCGTACTTGCTTTTGGGATCTATTGCCGATGACTGCGCGCATTCGCTCCGCGGCGATTGCGGCGTTATGGCGCTCACGTTTATCACCATGTGCCGTATCGCGGGCGTGCCTGCCCGTTGGCAGAGCGGCCTGTACGTTGCGCCCGATTCGGTGGGGTCGCACGACTGGGCAGAGTTCTATACGCCGCAGACCGGTTGGCTTAACGCCGACGTGTCATTTGGATCTTCTGCTCGCAGGATGGGGGAGGAGTGGCGCCGCCGTCACTACTTTGGCAATCTCGACCCGTGGCGTATGGTGGCCAACAATCGATTCCAGGCAGAGTTTGAGCCCTCTTTCGACGGCATGCGCGAGGACCCTTACGATAACCAGATGGGTGAGGCTTCGGTCGACGGTCGCGGATGCCGTCAGCGCGAGATGCTCCGCACGGTCGAACTCATCGGGTCGAACTCATCGAAATGCTCGAAGTTCCATTTTCGGACTAATCGGTAGAAAGCTGTGATAAACTAACTCACGCATTGCGTGCCCGAGTGGCGGAATTGGCAGACGCAGTGGACTCAAAATCCACCGTTGGCAACAACGTGCGAGTTCGAGTCTCGCCTCGGGCACCATACATGCAAGTGAGCGTTCAAGGGGGTTGCGGCCCCCTTTTTCGTGCCGAACTCGCGTGAGCGCGCGAAGCGTTAAGCAAACAGGCCTGTGGCCTGTCTGTAGCGGAGCGTGGCGAGGGCGCCACGCGCCCGAAGCCCGGGGCTTCGCGAAGCGAAGGCCCTTCGAGTCTCGCCTCGGGCACCATACATGCAAGCGAGCGTTCAAGGGGGTCAAGGCCCCTTTTTCGTGTACGTAATGTGATAACGCGCTGTACGTGTTATTATTCGCAAGGCGTTGTTCCCGCAATGCCCTAAAGAGGAACCCGAGGGTTCCCACCTTTTGGCGCCAATGAGCAGCTGACTGGTCATACAAATTAGATTCTCTTCCTCAAATCGAGGATGTCTATGTGTACGACCTGGTTGCTGAGAAGCGCCGGGTTATTTTTTTATGAATGGAGGTAGGGAAAATAGCTAAGTCTGATGACACCCGCATCAACGACGAGATTACTGCATCTTCGTGCCGTTTGATTGGCGTCGATGGCTCTCAGCTCGGCCTGTTCGCCATCCGCGATGCCCAGCGCGTCGCCGACGATCAGGGTCTCGACCTGGTCGAGATCGCTCCCAACGCGGAGCCGCCGGTCTGCAAGGTCATGGACTACGGTAAGTTCAAGTACCAGCAGGCCATGAAGGCCAAGGCTGCTCGTAAGAACCAGTCCAAGGTCGAGGTCAAGGAAATGAAGTTCCGACCCAAGATCGACGTTGGCGACTACGAGACCAAGAAGGGCCACGTTCTGCGTTTCCTCAAGAAGGGCGCACGCGTTAAGATCACCATCATGTTCCGCGGCCGTGAGATGGCTCACCCGGAGCAGGGCCTTAACGTTCTCGAGCGTCTCGCCGAGGATCTCAAGCCTTACGCTACGGTCGAGTCCAAGCCTAAAATGGAAGGCCGTAACATGCTTATGCTGCTCGCCCCGATTAAGGGCGCCTTCGATGAGGATAAAGCGGCAAGCGATACCAAGTAACTAGTGTTCTGTAACCGATTAAGGAGTATTTCATGCCTAAGATGAAGTCCCACAGCGGCACCAAGAAGCGTTTCCGCAAGACTGGTACCGGCAAGCTTATGCGCGCCAAGGCTTTCAAGAGCCACATCCTGAGCAAGAAGTCCACCAAGCGTAAGCGTGGCTTCCGTCAGGAGACCGAGATCGCCGCTGCCGACCGCAAGGTCATCAAGTCGCGTCTCGCCTAAGTTCGCGTTCCCGTTTTTCGTTTTACCGTCTAGGAGTTGATAGAACATGGCACGTATTAAGCGCGCTGTTGCCGCCAAGAAGAAGCGCCGTACCGTTATGCACCGTGCGAAGGGTTACTACGGTGCCGCTTCGCGTACTTACAAGCATGCTAAAGAGCAGGTCCAGCACTCCCTGCAGTATCAGTATCGTGATCGCCGCAACAAGAAGCGCGAGATCCGTTCTCTCTGGATCACTCGTATCAACGCTGCTGCTCGTCTGAACGACATCTCTTACTCTCAGTTCATGCACGGCCTGAAGGTTGCCGGCATCGAGCTCGACCGCAAGGTCCTGGCTCAGATGGCTTACGAGGACATCGAGTCCTTTAACGAGCTGGCTACCATCGCCAAGAAGGCTCTCGAGGCCTAATAGGTGCTCTTGAATCGCTAGGGGAGTGTCGCGTTGTGCGCGGCGCTCCCTCTTTTTTTATCGAAAGCGCTGGTCTACATTGCTAAAAGCGCGGGTAGATAAACACTTACAGGTGACCGATCTCTATATATTCCTGAACCAAAGGGTCATCATCTGATACGTGCGGAAGATCCACACTAGTCTTTCTATTACCTATAGAAAGCAATATGTTGTGTAGGACTTGTGAAGAGTGGAATTGACGTCCCACAGGGCTTCGCGGTCTGGCAATATATCTCCTTGCCGCGCGGCCCGGTGGAACCGGGAACCAGCGCAGGCGTGCACCTTGAGAACCGGATACTGCGAGGATGGACACTCACTTCAGTGTCGCATCCGGGCAGACATCGAACCATTTGAAATGGTCTAACTTGGATTTGTT
>URRB01000009.1 GCA_900550195.1 uncultured Collinsella sp. | reverse complement strand
GTCGTCAGCTCGTGTCGTGAGATGTTGGGTTAAGTCCCGCAACGAGCGCAACCCCCGCCGCGTGTTGCCATCGGGTGATGCCGGGAACCCACGCGGGACCGCCGCCGTCAAGGCGGAGGAGGGCGGGGACGACGTCAAGTCATCATGCCCCTTATGCCCTGGGCTGCACACGTGCTACAATGGCCGGTACAGAGGGATGCCACCCCGCGAGGGGGAGCGGATCCCGGAAAGCCGGCCCCAGTTCGGATTGGGGGCTGCAACCCGCCCCCATGAAGTCGGAGTTGCTAGTAATCGCGGATCAGCATGCCGCGGTGAATGCGTTCCCGGGCCTTGTACACACCGCCCGTCACACCACCCGAGTCGTCTGCACCCGAAGTCGCCGGCCCAACCTTTCGAGGGGGGAGGCGCCGAAGGTGTGGAGGGTGAGGGGGGTGAAGTCGTAACAAGGTAGCCGTACCGGAAGGTGCGGCTGGATCACCTCCTTTCTAGGGAGATAAATTCTTAGAGAGACAAACTTTAACTCGAATAGAGGGCAGGAGCCCGTCCGGTAGATGTCAGCCAGGATAAGTCCCCGCAGCACCCGGTCCCCGGGGTCGCACCCGCGTACCTTGAGAGCCGCATAGCGATAGGAGAGAGATGGAAGATCATTCTTCCAGACTCGATTCTTTTCTGCGATTAAACGTAAGAATGATAGCAATCATTCATCCGATCCAAACAAGAAGAATTCACTTATTTATGAGTGAGGAGCATCTGATCGCGAGCACAGTGAAGACACTGTGCCGCGGTATGAGATACCCGAATTGCGACATACGAGCGCTATTCATGATATCGATTAATTTTTAATTAGCGACACGTGGATATCCCGCGGGCCCGATGCGGTCCCGCAAGATACCACGGGCGCACGGCGGATGCCTTGGCACAGGGAGCCGATGAAGGACGCGGCAAGCTGCGATAATCCCCGGCGAGGAGCACACATCCTTCGACCCGGGGGTCTCCGAATGGGCGAACCCATGCACAGCGGTGTGCATATCCCCCCGCTGAACACATAGGCGGGGGGAGGACAACCCGGGGAACTGAAACATCTAAGTACCCGGAGGAGAGGAAATCAATCTCGAGACTCCCCGAGTAGCGGCGAGCGAAAGGGGACCGATGGCCAAACCGTCGAGCGGGCATACCCGGCAGGGGTTCCGCCGACGGGGTTGCAGGGCCGCGCATCCGGGGGCTGCCGCCCCCGGGCGCAGGTCCGGCTGGGGAGCGGAACGGCATGGGAGGGCCGGCCGCAGCGGGTGACAGCCCCGTACGCGAACCCAGACCGGACGGCGCGACGCGGTCCCTGAGTAGGGCCGGGCACGTGAAACCCGGTCCGAACCTGGGTGGACCACCATCCAAGCCTGAGTACTACCCTGTGACCGATAGCGCACCAGTACCGTGAGGGAAAGGTGAAAAGCACCCCGGGAGGGGAGTGAAACAGTACCTGAAACCGTGCGCCCACGAGCAGTCGGAGCAACTTTTAAGTTGTGACGGCGTGCCTTTTGTAGAATGAGCCAGCGAGTCGCTGGCGCGGGGCGAGGTTAACCGAAAGGGAGCCGTAGCGAAAGCGAGCCTTAACAGGGCGACTTGAGTCCCGCGCCGCGGACGCGAAGCCGGGTGAGCTATCCGTGGGCAGGCTGAAGCGGGGGTAAGACCCCGTGGAGGGCCGAACGCACGTCGGTTGAAAACGGCGGCGATGACCTGCGGATAGGGGTGAAAGGCCAATCAAACCCGGAGATATCTCGTTCTCCCCGAAATAGCTTTAGGGCTAGCGTCGCGCGTTCACCGCCGGAGGTAGAGCACCGGATGGACGAGGGGGCTTCGCCGCCTACCGAATCCAACCGAACTCCGAATGCCGGCGGCCCAGAGCGCGGCAGTCAGAGCATGTGGGCTAAGCTGTGTGCTCGAGAGGGAAACAGCCCGGACCGCCCGCTAAGGTCCCCAAGTTCCAGCCGAGTGGCAAAGGATGTGCGTCCGCCCAGACAACCAGGATGTTGGCTTAGAAGCAGCCATGCATTCAAAGAGTGCGTAACAGCTCACTGGTCGAGTGGACATGCGCCGACAATACACGGGGCTAAGCTGGACACCGAAGCGGCGGGATTTTAATTCATTAGAATCGGTAGGGGAGCTTCCCATGGGCGGAGAAGCCGGAGGGCGACCGACGGTGGAGCGCATGGGAGTGAGAATGCTGGCATGAGTAGCGAGAGACGAGAGAGTAACTCGTCCGCCGTGAACCCGAGGTTTCCTGGGCAAGGCTAATCCTCCCAGGGTCAGTCGGGGGCTAAGGCGAGGCCGGTAGGCGTAGCCGACGCGCAGCAGGCAGACATTCCTGCACCGCGCACGCGGCGCTACGACCGACGGGGCGACGGATGGGGGTGGCTCGGCGGGGTTCTGGACGTCCCCGTGATGGAGCGCGGCCCGCGGACCAGGGAAATCCGGTCCGCATCAAGGGCGAGGCTCCGGACGAAGCGACTGAGCGAAGCGAGTGAGCCCGAGGTCCCTAGAAAAACCCCTAGGCAGGCGCGTGCGCGCCCGTACCGCAAACCGACACAGGTGGGTGGGTAGAACATACCGAGGCGATCGGGTCAACCATGGTCAAGGAACTCGGCACAATGGCCCCGTAACTTCGGGAGAAGGGGTGCCCGCGCGTACGTGAACGGACTTGCTCCGGGAGCGGAGGCGGGCCGCAGTGGAGAGGCCCAAGCGACTGTTTACCAAAAACACAGGACTCTGCAGAAGCCGCAAGGCGACGTATAGGGTCTGACGCCTGCCCGGTGCCGGAAGGTCACGCGGAGGAGTTAGCGCATCGCGCGAAGCCCCGAAGCCAAGCCCCGGTAAACGGCGGCCGTAACTATAACGGTCCTAAGGTAGCGAAATTCCTTGTCGGGTAAGTTCCGACCTGCACGAAAGGCGCAACGACTTGGGCGCTGTCTCGACCATGGACCCGGTGAAATTGCACTGGTCGTGAAGATGCGACTTACCCGCGGAAGGACGGAAAGACCCCGTGAACCTTCACTGCAGCTTGGCATTGGCCGCTGGTCCCGCGTGTAGAGGATAGGCAGGAGGCATCGATCCGGAGGCGCCAGCCCCCGGGGAGCCGCCCTTGGAATACTGCCCTCGCGCGACCGGCGTCCTAACCCGAGGCCGTCAACCGGCTCGGGGACCGTGCCAGGCGGGCAGTTTGACTGGGGCGGTCGCCTCCTAAAGGGTAACGGAGGCGCGCGAAGGTCCGCTCGGGACGGTCGGCAACCGTCCTTTTGAATGCAAGAGTACAAGCGGGCTTGACTGCGAGGCCCACAAGCCGAGCAGGTGCGAAAGCAGGCTCTAGTGATCCGGCGGCCCCGAGTGGGTGGGCCGTCGCTCAACGGATAAAAGGTACTCCGGGGATAACAGGCTGATCTTGCCCAAGAGTCCACATCGACGGCAAGGTTTGGCACCTCGATGTCGGCTCATCGCATCCTGGGGCTGGAGCAGGTCCCAAGGGTACGGCTGTTCGCCGTTTAAAGCGGTACGCGAGCTGGGTTCAGAACGTCGTGAGACAGTTCGGTCCCTATCCTCCGTGGGCGCAGGAGAATCGATGGAGGCTGCCCCCAGTACGAGAGGACCGGGGTGGACGCACCTCCGGTGAACCGGTTGTCGACCAACGGCACGGCCGGGTAGCCGCGTGCGGCGCGGATAACCGCTGAAGGCATCTAAGCGGGAAGCCGTTCCAGGGATTAGTTCTCCTTCCGGTAAGGGCCCAGGTAGACTACCTGGTCGATAGACGGCAGGTGCAAGGCTGGCGACAGCCTCAGCCGAGCCGCACTAATCGCCCGAGCTCTTCCGGAACCGCACCTCGCGGCCCGCGGGACATGCGCTCTGAAGCGCGGTCCGGGCACGAGGATGCCCCCGAGTCACTCCCCCCTATACGCCATGCGGCCCCCAGGGCACGTGTAGAGTGAGACCCAGGACACCGTAACGGTGGGCGCCGCCCACCGGTCAGCGGCCAGAGCATGGGGGGCACGCCCGGTCCCGTTCCGAACCCGGAAGCTAAGCCCCATCGCGCCGAGAGTACTGCGGGGTCAGCCCGTGGGAGGCCAGGGCGCCGCTGACCGGTGGACGGCACCGAGCCGTACGCTTGAACTGAGAAGGGGGAGGCCTCGCGGCCTCCCCCTTTTTTGCGTTTACGGGCTTTTGTCTCACATAGTAGCTGTGTTTTATAACCCTCGTTTGTCGCATCTTCTGCGAACGGACTACAATAACTTAGTCTGTGCGATATGGAGGTGAACATGGCTGAAGCTGGTATCGGCGTTGATATCGTCGAGATTTCCCGCATGAAATCAATTCTTGAAAAGACGCCGTCGTTTGCTCGGCGTGTGTTTACCGAAGAAGAGCGTGCGTATTGCGATGCATCATCGCGTCCCGTCGCTCACTATGCGAGCCGCTTTGCTTCGCGCGAGGCGGTGCTTAAAGCTCTCGGCACGGGTTTTAGTCAAGGCGTGGGTCGCAAGGATGTTTCGGTAACGCGTGATAAACTCGGCAAACCGAAGGCGCTGCTTTCGGGCCGTGCTCTCGAGATCGCTCAAGAACTGGGCGTTGTTGAGGTCGCTCTTTCCATTACGCTTACGGGAGACTTGGCCGTTGCGAATGCCATCGCGATTACCGAAGATGCTCGGCCTAAGCCAAAAGATGAAAAGGTGAGCACCAAGAAACGCGTTGCGCAGACATTTAAAGAGGCTCGCTCTGTTTTAGATGAGCTTGAGCAGCTGCAGAATTCAGCATTGACGGAGCACCTGGGCGATGCTTCGCAAGATACGCTAGGAGCATAGATGAAACCGGTTTTGAGTACCGAAGAAGTCGTTCGTCTCGAGGACATCATCGAACGCGAAGGGACTTCGAAGGCCGAGCTTATGGAGCTAGCGGGTGAGTTTGCCGCCAACGAGGTCTTGAAGCTCAACCCCGATCGGGTTCTCGTTCTGGTCGGTTTTGGTAATAATGGCGGCGACGGTTGGGTTGCCGCCGATATTCTGAGCCATAAGGGTGTGGACGTCGATATCGTTTCTCCGGTTGAGCCGGATGAGATTCCTGCTGCTCTGGCACGTCATGTTGCTCGTCGTACTGCCGGCCGCGATGTGCACGTTTGCGTCGGCCCCTCGCGTGACGAACTCGAGGTTTTGATCGATAAGGCCGATGTTGTTGTCGATGCCATTTTTGGTACCGGTTTCCACGGAAATCTGCGTGCGCCGTTCTCCATCTGGATTCCTACGGTCAATGAATGCGCCGATTGTGTCGTATCCATTGATGTTCCCTCGGGCCTCAATGCCGAGACGGGCGTTGTTGATGACGACTGCATTCGTGCCGAGCATACGGTGACGATGATTGCGCCCAAGATTGGTCTGTATAGCGCTGATGGTCCTGAGTATGCTGGCGATTTGATCTGCGGCAATCTTTACGACCGTCTTGACGAGGTCATCGATGATGTCGACCACGCCGCCGAGATTGTCGAGCCCGGTGACTTAGTTGATTACTTTGCCCCACTACCTACGAATATCGATAAGTATTCCCGTGGCTCTGTGCTTATTGTCGCCGGATCTGCGCAATATCCTGGTGCTGCCATTATGGCGGCCAAGTCTGCAGCTCGCGCGGGTGCTGGTTACGTGGCAGTCGCGGCTCCTGACGCCTGCGCCAATCTTATTCGCATGGCACTTCCTTCGATTCCCGTCTTTGCTATTCCGTCTGATTCCCGCGGCTCCTTTGGCGCCGCTGCGCGCATGACTGTGTGCGAGATTGCAAAGAAGTACAGCTGTGTGCTGTGCGGTCCCGGTATGACGACATCTGCCGGCGCTATGCAGGTGGTTTCGGGCTTGCTCGAGCTTGATGTGCCGCTTATCTTGGACGCCGATGCACTCAACTGCCTTGCTAAGATTGCCATTGACGGTATTGATAGTAATCCCGAGATGTATCGTCGCGAGCAGCCGTTGGTTATGACGCCGCACTATCGTGAACTTTCGCGTCTGGTTGCCGGTGACGAGGTGAACGACCTTGGTACTGCGATTGCAGCCGCGCAGAAGGTTGTCTGGGCTGCAGGCTCTGACAATCTGGTGGTCATTGCCAAGGGGCCGACGACGGCTATCTGTGGCGTTGAGCGTGTGCTGCTGCCGCTCTCGGGTCCGGCTTCTCTGGCAACTGCCGGTTCGGGTGATGTTCTCGCGGGTATTTTGGCCGGCACGCTTGCCACCATGCGCGACGAGATGGATCGTTGGGAGCTGCTGTATTCGTACGCCGTCGCACTTCACAGCTACGCCGGTTTTGCCGCGGCGACGGAGTATGGTGAGAAGAGCGTCATCGCGACCGATCTTATCGACTTGATCGGTCCGGCCATGGAACTGGCGGCAAAGGATGCGCTCGAAGATCTGGGAATCATGGACGAAGGGTCGGATGACTAATCATGAATAAAGCCGATTTGACGCGCTGGTCCTGGGTCGAGATCGACCGCGGGGCGCTCCGTCGCAACACGAGGGCCTATAAGAACTTGCTGAATCCACGTCAGCGCCTGTGCTGCGTGGTCAAGGCCGATGCTTATGGTCATGGAGCCGTTGAGTGCGCCAAGATCATGTATTCGGCCGGTGCCGACATGTTTGCCGTGGCGACGGTTAACGAGGGCGTTGAGCTCCGACAGGGCGGGATTACGAAACCCATCCTCATCCTAAGCGAGCCGCCTATCGAGGCCATTCCGACGTTGCTCGAGTTTGATATCATGCCCTCGGTCTTTACGTCTGACTTTGCTCTTGCGTATGGCGAATGTGCCGTCGCGGCGGGCAAAGTGGGCAAGTATCATCTCGCCATCGAGACGGGCATGAATCGTATCGGCGTTCACTACACGCAGGTGCTCGACTTTGTCCGCGGTATAAATTTCCATCGCGGTATTCAGTGCGACGGCGTATTTACGCACTTCGCCACGGCCGATGAACCTTCGGGCTGGGACTACAAGCTGCAGTGTCAGCGCTTTACCGAGGCCGTTCAGGCCATTAAGGATGCGGGTTTTGAGTGCGGTATCGTGCACTGCGCCAACACGCCGTCCTCGATGCTCGACCCCTCGATGCATTTTGATATGATCCGCGCCGGCGTTGGCTTGTATGGCATGCAGCCGTGCGAGCTGAGTGGCCGCGTGATGCAGCTTGATCCCGTTATGAGCGTCCATGCGCGTGTGACGCGCGTGGCACACCCTGCGATGGGTGAGGGCGTGGGCTACGGTTTTACCTACCGCGTACCGCGTACGCGCGTTCAGATCTGCACGCTGCCGATCGGTTATGCCGATGGCCTATCGCGTACGCTTTCCAATCGTATGGATGTGCTGTATCGCGGCGAGCGCGTGCATCAGGTTGGCAATATCTGCATGGACCAGTTTATGGTCGCCATTCAGTCCAACCCGGCACACGAGATTCCCGAGGCCGAGTATGGTGACGAGATGATCATTGTCGGCCGCGATGGCGATGCCGAGATCACTATGGACGAGATGGCCCGACTGCGCGGAACGATTAACTACGAGGTCGCCTGCGGCTTTGGCATGCGTCTCGACAAGGTCTACGTGTAGGAGCCGCTATGGGCGTCATGCACATCCCCGGCCATACCCATCAGGCACCACGTGAGGTCGCACTCGAGGAAATTGAGGCCGTTCTGGGCGATTGTCACCTCTGTCAGCTCTACCAGTCGCGTCACAATATCGTGTTTGGCGTGGGAAGCCCCCGCGCTCGCGTGATGTTTATTGGTGAGGCGCCGGGCCGCAATGAGGATTTGCAGGGCGAGCCCTTTGTGGGGGCGGCGGGTGAAGACCTCAACGGCATTTTGTCCCTGGCGGGTTTTAAGCGCGAGGATGTCTATATCGCCAACGTGCTTAAGTGCCGTCCGCCGGGAAACCGCAACCCGCGTCCCGAGGAAGTGCTGGCTTGCTCGCCGTTTTTGCGTGAGCAGATTCGAAGCATCTGGCCCGATATTATCGTGACGCTCGGCAACCCCGCGACGCACTTTGTGCTTAAGACCGAGATTGGCATTACTAAGCTGCGCGGCAGGTTCCACCAGATGGGGCATTTTGTAGTAATGCCCACGTTCCATCCGGCAGCAGCGCTGCGCAATCCGGCATGGCAGGAGCTGCTGGAGGAAGACTTTAAGATGCTGGGCGACTATCTGGAGCGACATCCCGCACCAGAGGACGCCTCGGAATAATAAGGAGCATATATGTCCCTGGAGCGCCTGGGGGTAGGTACTTACAAAACGACTTGCGCTGCCGATACGGAGTACTTTGGCGAGCTAATTGCACCGTGCCTTGAGGACGGCGATGTGCTCATCCTGACCGGTGGCCTGGGAGTGGGCAAAACTCACTTTACCAAGGGCGTCTCGCGCGGGCTGGGCGATGGGCATATGGTTACGAGCCCTACGTTTGCGCTCATGGCCGTTCACGATCAAGGCCGTATTCCGCTGTTTCACTTTGATCTATACCGCCTGGAGCATGCCTACGAGCTCGAGGATACGGGCATTTTTGATGTGCTGGGCTATGAGGGTGCTTGCCTGCTGGAATGGGGCGAACAATTCCAAGACGAGCTGACGGATGAGTATCTTTCGGTGACGCTCAAGCGTGATGAGGGCGACAGCGATGTGCGAACGATAACGCTCGAGGCGCACGGTGACCGCGCAATGGAGCTTTCCCATTTGATTGATAAGGCTGTACAAGATGAGCTTGCATAACGACAACGCGCTGGTGGTGGCGCTCGATACTTCGACCGACATGCTTGCCTGCGCGGCAAGCTGGATTGATGGGCAGACGGGCGAGACGAAGCTCGTGAGTGGCGACCACATGTGTCGCCGTCACGCCAACGTTGAGCTCGTGAATACCGTTGATGGCGTGCTGGCTCAAGCCGGTCTGGATCGCAGCGATGTTGGTTACTACGTGGTCGGCCGCGGCCCGGGGTCGTTTACGGGTGTGCGCATCGGCATCTCCACTGCCAAGGGCCTCGCGCGCGGTGCCAATGTTCCGCTGCTGGGCGTGTCGACGCTCGACGCTTGCGCTTGGACGGCGTGGAAGGCTGGCGTGCGCGGCAAGCTTGGTATCTTGGCCGATGCTATGCGCGGTGAGGTATATCCGGCGCTGTATATGCTGGTCGATGAGGGTCCCGAGCGTCAATTTGAGCGCGAACACGTGGTCAAGGCCGCCGTGGCGCTCGATGAGTGGCGCCAAGCAGCGGACTGGGACCAGGTTCAGCTGACCGGTGACGGTCTCGTGCGCTATGGCAAGCTGCTGGGTGAGGACGAGACCGCCCGCTGCGTGGAGCGCGACCTGTGGTGGCCTTCGGGCGAGGGCTTGCTGCTCGCGCACGCTGCGGGTGACGGCGATCCGGCTCGCGTCCTGCCGATTTACACGCGCCTTTCTGATGCCGAGGAAAACGAGCGCAAGCGTCTTGGTCTTGCCGAGAGTGCGCAAAGCGAAATTACGGGCGTTGCCGATGAGCTCGCCGGTCGTCATCTGCAGTTCCGTCCCATGGGCGCGGCGGATGCCGAGGGCGCGAGCGCGCTAGAGGCTGCCTGCTTTGAAGGTGCCGGACACAAGGCGTGGACGCCGGGCATGTTCCTGTCCGAACTGGGCGAGGACGTCGCTGCGCCGCGTAGTTGGTGGGTGGCACACGACGACGGCAAGCTGCTGGGCCTTGCCGGCGGTATGGTCGTGGACGGTGATGTGCAGATTCTGGATGTCGCCGTCGACCCGGCACATCGCCGCGAGGGCATTGCCCGCAAGCTGCTGTCGCACGTGAGCTATGATGCCCAGATGCTCGGCTGCACCACGGCTTCGCTCGAGGTCGAGGACGGTAACGAGGGGGCGATCGCGCTTTATAACGCTCTGGGCTTTACCGAGGCTGGCCGTCGCCGCGGCTACTACGGTGTCGGCAAGGATGCCATCGTCATGACGGCGCCGCTGCCCCTGGTGCTTCCGGTCGACAATGCTTCGCCCGAGCCGACGGCGGCAGAGCAGCGCGTATGGCCGCTGCCTGCGCCTGGGCGCTCCGAGGGGGAGCGTGCCGAAATTGAGCGCCGCCGCCTAGTGCTCGCTATCGAGAGTTCCTGCGACGAGACGGCCGTGGCGATTATCGATGCGGATGGCAATATGCTGGCCAACCAGGTGTCGACACAGATTGATTTTCATGCCCGCTTTGGCGGCGTGGTGCCCGAGATCGCCTCGCGCAAACACGTTGAGGTGATTGTGAGTGTCGTGGATGCGGCGCTCGAGGATGCCGCAGCATCGCTTGGTCTTGAGGGTGGAGCCATTGCCCCCAGCGAGCTTGCCGCCGTGGGCGTGACACAGGGTCCGGGCCTGGTGGGCGCCCTCGTGGTGGGCGTTGCCTTTGCCAAAGGCTTTGCCTACGCTGCCGGTAAGCCGCTCGTATGCGTCAACCATCTGGAGGGGCACCTGTTTGCCAACCTGCTGGCGCAACCCGACCTCAAACCGCCGTTTATCTTCACGCTTGTCTCGGGTGGGCACACCATGCTCGTGCACGTGAAGGCGTGGGGCGACTACGAGGTGCTCGGTGAGACGCTCGACGACGCCGTGGGCGAGGCCTTCGACAAGGTGGCCAAGGCGTTGGGCCTGGGCTATCCCGGTGGCCCCATCATTTCCAAGCTGGCCGAGACAGGCAATCCCCGCGCGATTGATTTCCCCCGTGCGCTCAACAGCAGGGGAGACTATCGTTTCTCGCTTTCGGGCCTTAAAACGGCCGTGACGCTCTACATCGAGCAGGAGACCAAGGCCGGGCGCACGATTCACCTGCCCGATCTGGCAGCTTCGTTTGAGGCAGCTGTCTTTGACGTGCAGTACAAGAAGGCCAAAAACGCATTGCACGCTACCGGATGCAAGGAATACTGCATCGGCGGCGGCGTCTCGGCCAACCCGCATCTGCGCGAGATGATGATCAAGAAGCTTGGGCGTCAGGGGATTCGCGTAACGGTGCCGCCCTTGTCTGCCTGTACCGATAACGCAGCCATGATCGCGGAGGTCGCTCGCCGTAAATTCGACCGAGGTGAAATCTCGCCGTTCGACGTCGACGCCGATCCAAACATGACGCTGTAGTCGTACGGGTGCGGTCCCCGCCCCCGAGGAGCATCTCTCAAGCAAAAACTGTCGTTGGGTAAAGTCCGAGGTCAGTGGCGTTTTATACCGAGAAATCCAAAAAAGTTGAAAATTCATTACATATTTGCGTTGACTTTAGGTAACTAAAGTTTCATACTCCTTTTCAACCACTGGGGGATGTGAACACGCACGGATCGTTCACATCATGATCGAAGAGGATTTCTTAGACATGTTCACGCATCAGCTAAACATTATCAGCGTAGTAATTATCTGATGCGGGTTAGCACATACAGCTAGCCCGTACGATAACGGGCGGCTGATGAAGATGAGGGCCGTCGAGCGCAACCGACGGCCCTCATTTTTTATGTCTGGGAAGTTCTTTTTAGAGGAGGAAATGTAATGAACGGAGTTTTGCTCATGGTTGTGGCCGCGGCGGTGCTCGCTTGCGGCTATCTGGGCTATGGCCGATGGCTGGCCAACAAGTGGGGCGTTGACAAAGAGGCCCTCACGCCGGCCAAGCGCATGAAGGACGGCAACAGCTTCTCGCCCGTCTCCGCCTTTACCGCGTTCTCGCACCAGTTCAGCTCGATCTGCGGTGCCGGCCCTGTCACGGGTACGATCGTCGCCATGGCCTTCGGCTGGCTTCCCGTCGTGCTCTGGGTCCTCGTCGGCGGCATCTTCTTTGGCGCCGTCCACGACTTTGGCGCCCTGTACGCCTCGATGAAGAACAACGGCAAGTCCCTGGCCCAGCTCATCGAGAAGTACATCGGCAAGACCGGCCGTCGCCTGTTCCTGCTGTTCTGCTGGCTGTTCTGCATCATCGTCATCGCCGCTTTCACCGACATGGTCTGCAAGACGTTCATGTTCACCCCGGCCGTTGACGCTTCTGGTGCTGCTACCGGTGCCATCGACTTCACCAAGTCCTATGCCGCCGGCTGCGCTGGTACCATCTCCATCCTGTTCACCTTCGTCGCTATCGCCTTTGGTTGGGCCCAGAAGAAGTTCAACCTCACCGGCGCTGCCGAGTTCGTCACCGGCATGGTCCTCATGGTTCTCATGTTCGCCGTCGGTATGCAGTTCCCGGTCTACCTGGACAAGTTCCAGTGGTTCGCCGTCGTCATGGTCTACCTGGTCTTCGCTGGCGCTATGCCCATCCAGATGCTCAAGACCCCGCGTGACTACCTCACTTCCATCATGATGATCGTCATGATCGTCTGCGCTGTCCTCGGCATCGTCGTCCTGGGCGTCAACGGTCAGGCCACTATCACCGCTCCGGTCTTCACCGGCTTCTCCACTGCTTCCGGCATGATGTTCCCGGTCCTGTTCGTCTCCGTCGCTTGCGGTGCTCTCTCCGGTTTCCACAGCCTCGTTTCTTCCGGCACCTCCTCCAAGCAGGTCGAGAAGGAGCAGGACGCCGTCAAGGTCGGTTACGGCGCCATGATCGTCGAGTCCTTCGTCGGCATCCTTGCCATCATCGTCGCCGGCATCATGTTCTCCGACATGAACACCGCCGGTACCGGCGCCCTTAACGCCGGCGTCGCTTCCACCCCGTTCCAGATCTTTGCCGCCGGCATCTCCCGCGGTATGCAGGCTTTCGGCGTTGACGGCACGCTCGCAACCGTCTTCATGACTATGAACGTTTCTGCTCTGGCCCTGACCTCGCTCGATGCCGTCGCCCGCATCGCTCGTACCTCGTTCTCCGAGTTCTTTGCCCAGACCAACGACGCCCTAGCCATCGAGTCCAAGGCCGGCTACATGAAGGTCCTCGGCAATCCCTGGTTCGCCACGGTCGTTACCCTGCTTCCTGGTCTCGCCCTCGCCTTTGGCGGCTATGCCAACATCTGGCCGCTCTTTGGTGCTTCTAACCAGCTGCTCGGCGGTATGACCATGATCACCCTCGCCGTGTTCTGCAAGTGCACTGGCCGCAAGGGTTGGATGCTCTACGTGCCCGTCGCCTTCCTGCTCTGCTGCACCTTCACCTCGCTGGTCCAGAGCGCCATGGGCTGCATGACTGCCGTTCAGCAGTTTGGCTTCTTCGGCACCATCCCGGCTACTGCCACCACGGCTGCCGTTTCCGTCGCCGCCACCAAGGGCCTGCAGCTCGTCTTTGCCGTCCTGTTGATGGTCCTGGGCCTTATCGTTGCCGTCAACTGTCTCAAGGAGTTCTTCGGCAAGGAGGCCGGTTCCATGCCCGACGAGGAGCCCGAGTGGTCCGAGATGGGCAAGGCCGAGTACGCCCGCGCCGCTGCCGCCGAGGCTCCTGCCGACGCCGAGGCTGTCAAGGCCTAGTCAGCTTGATGGACTGACCGTCCCATCCATATGACTCGGAAAGACCGGGTCCGCAACGACGCGGACCCGGTCTTTTTTCTTGCGAGAACGGGTGATGCAAGGGCGTCCTCGCAGATGTTTTGCGTGGATAGGCTCGCGCGTTGTACCATAAGGACGTATATGTGTGCATATGAAAGGGGCCCCGTGGCCAAGACGGTATATTCCGATAACCAACAAAATGTCGATGCATTGGCCGAGCGCCTGAGCAGCCAGACGTCGCTTTCTGCCGAGCGCGCCAAGCTGGTTGCCTACGACCTGCTCTGCCGCAAGGCGCTCAAGATTAAGTCGAGTGCGCTGGCGCAGATTTTCCGCTCCGTCGATAAGGAGTGCGACACCAAGGCGATGCGCGATGAGCTTATCGCGGCAAAGATCGTGACCAAGATCGAGGGTAGCGGCATTAACGGGCGCCCGGCGTTCTATACCATCAATGCCGAGATCCGCGATGCCCAAGAGCAGCCTGCCGAGTCCGTCGAGGGTTTTGTCGTCGAGGATTCCGCTGACGTGCCTGCTGTGGAAGAAGCTGCTCCGCGTGAGCATGTCGATACCGATGAGTTGCTCGATGAGAACGTCGTGCGTGCCTTTACGGCCAAGGCAGGACGCGGCGGTTTTGGTGGGGGTGGCAAGCGCGATGCGCAGCGCCGCGCCCAGCAGGAGCGCTTCCGTCGCGCCGTTGCTCAAAAGGGTGAGACGGATGCTGAGACCGTCGAGGAAAAGTCCGTCGGGATGCAGGAGCCGACTCGCACTCAAGAGCATGCTGAGATCCAGGAGCCCAAGCGTCGCCGCGGTGCCCACTTTAAGGCCGAGCAGCGAGGTATTGCATGCGAGGTCCAGGATTCCGTCGAGGCTGCTGACGCGTCCGATGAACCGGTCAAGAAGGCTCCGGGTTCATGCCGTCCCGGACGTGGTTTTGCGGGGCGCGCGTATCCCGTAAGGCGTCAGGAGAAGAGCGAGCCGGCTTCGACCACTCAGGGCGAGAAGGACGAGAAGACCGTTGAGCCGGCGGCTCGCGAGCAGAAGCCTGTTGAGCCGCAGCTTGAGGTTGATGCCGAGGCCAAGGGCCAGCAGCCTACTGATGAGCAGGCGGAGCAGGGCGCGTCGAGCAAGCCTCGCCGCCGTCGCCATCGTGGGGGCCGCAGTTCCCATGCCGAGACTGCAACCGAGAAGACCACGCCGCAGAACGAGGATGCGAAGGCCGAGGTTTCTTCGGGGCAGCCTAAGCGCCAGCCGGCGAAGGAGAGCAAGTCCGTTCGTCCGCAGAAGCAGGCGTCTATGCCGAAGCACGAGCGCAATTCCCAGGGCGATTCTAAGCGCAAGTCTCAGAAGAAGCCGGAGTCTGCCGCAGCAGATACTGCTGCCCAGCAGCCCAAGTCGTCCGTCCACGGCGAGGTCTCGGCGTTTGCCCTTGCCCGCGTTTTAGGCAGGCAGCTGCTCAAGGTTGTCCCTACGCCTACGGCGCTCTCTAAGATCAAGGAGCAGCAGACACAGATCGTAAAGGTCGAGGGCAAGGACGGCAAAAAGGCTCCGCAGCGCACTCAGCACAACGAGATGTCCAACCGCAAGATTGCCGAGGAAATCGCAATCATCCAGGCTTGGATCGAGCAGAACCGAGGTGCCGATACGCCGGTTGCCTCGCGCCGCCAGCGTGCCTACCAGATCTTTAACGACGAGAAGGCTTTTGACGGCAAGCACGGTGAGCGCTTGATCAGGCGTATGACCGAAAAGGGCATCAGCATGCAGGCGATCAAGGTCGCCCCCAATCGCCCCGTGCACTTTACGGGCTTCTTTACGCTGGGCGCCGACAAGCCGTTCATTATGGTCGAGAACCTGGACACCTACGACGAGATCGTCAAGCTGCTGCGTGGCCGCAAGCACGCCAAGCTCTTTGGCATCAAGGTGGGCGGCGTGATTTTTGGCGGCGGATGCAAGGCGAGCGTCTCGCATGCCCTGGACGATTATCTGGCTGAGATTGGCTATCGCTTTAACTACGTCTACTACGTAGGCGACATCGATCGCGAGGGCGCGCGCATTGTCGAGCAGGCTCGCAATGCCAATGTGGTTGAGATTCGCCTGCATGCCGGCATGTACCGTGCCATGCTCGCCGAGCATAAGCGTCGCGTGAAGGCCGGCGGCGAGTGCGAGCCCGCGGCTGCCAACCAGGGCGTGCCGCAGAACCTGGCGGCGACGATCAAGGATCTGCCCATGGTTACGCGCGTGCAGTTCCGCAACGTGCTGCGCGAGGGCGGGCGCATTCCGCAGGAGATTCTGATGACCGCAGACTATCGGGATGGCGACTCGGGAAGCTTCGACCGCATGCTGAACAACTAGATTCCGCCGGCCCCGGGAGAGCGGGGACACCGGCTTAGGTTTCCTGCTCTACAGTCCTGCTCACGACGGAGGCCACATTAAGTGGCCTCCTGTTCGTGCGGAACTCGCGATAAACCTAAGCCGGTGTCCCCGCTCTCCCGGGGCCTGTGGCTACTTGGTTGTCGCAAGCGGCTCGCTTTTCGGAACTGGGCTGATATTTTCTAGATGAAAGGCGCTCTTGGTCCTAACGGGCTTGGGGCGCCTTCGCGTTTCCTCAGCTCTGCACCCTTGCGGGTTCGAATCCCTCCGCTTGCCCACATAAAAGCGCCCTGGGCCGTTATGGGCTCAGGGCGCTCAGTTTTAATGGCTGGGACGGAGGGATTCGAACCCCCAACAGCCGGCACCAAAAACCGGAGTTCTACCGTTGAACTACGTCCCAATGTGTGGCGTTGCCCAAAAGCAACTCGTTTAGTTTACCTAATCTGCGAGGGCATCGCAAACGCCGTCGAGCAGGCGTACGGCGAGTGTCTGCGCGTCGCTGGCCGTGAAAGTGCCGTTGTAGCGCGTCATGCCCGTGAGCTCAATGCGAATGCGAGCCGGCTTCTGCTGCGCGGCGACATTGGCAGTGCGGATGCGCTGGGCCAGGTTGTGACACTCGGCGAGGGCAATCGTGGCGCGCGGTGCGGCGTCGGCGGGCAGCTCGTCGCTTGCGATTTCGAGCACCAGGTCAACGTCGGTTGGGACCTCGGAGTCGCAGAGCATCATGCCGCTGTTGTCGGTCGTTGCCGTGGCGATATTCCACATGCGCGACGCAACACTGCGCGCGATGGGGTCCTCGCCGATAACGGCAATCTGGAAGCGCTCGAGCACGTTGGCGGCGCGAGCAAAACCGATGCGGGACTCGGCTTCGGTGACCGAGGGCTTGCCCTCCCACACATGGTGCAGGCGGTTGATGTAGGCGTAGGTGTCCTGGAAGGCCATGCCGTCGGCAAACAGGCCGACATTTTCCTGGAACTGCTGCAGGGCGGCCTCGGTATGCGGACCAAAGTAGCCGTCGTCTTCGCCACAGGCAAAGCCCAAAACGTTGAGAGCGCGCTGCAGGGCCTGCACATCGGCGCCATGGAAATTGGGCATGCGCAGATAGAGGGTGCGGTCGCCCAGCTTATACGAAGCGTCTACAAGGGCGCTCCAACAGGGGATATCGACGGCATGACCGGCAGCAAGGCCGCTGTCGAGCCTGAAGGTGCTGACGGCCTGCTCAGTGGTGGCTCCAAAGTACTTGTCGGTGACTTCGGCGGCATCAATCGTGTAGCCGAGCTGCAGGAGACGAGACTGCACGTCCTCGACGGCTGCTCCTTGCATGCCCGTTGTAATAGGTTCCATGAACGAACCCCTTTCGGCGTACCATTCGTACTATTTGAGCGTCTGTCGGATAGACAACGCAAAGGGATGCATAAACATGCACTCAACAGTGTAGCAAGTTGTGCCTAAATACGCTGCTGACAGGTTTTATAACCCCCGTTAGTTAAGGCGCTCCACAAAGAAATCTGCCATGGAGAGGAACAGCTCGCGTGCGTGCGGATCAAGCTCAACGTTCTCGATGGCCGCTTTGGCCTTAGCGGTCAGGTCGAGCGCGTAAGTGTGGGCGTAATCGATAGAGCCGGTCTCCTGGAAGATCTCCACGGCGCGTGCGAGCTGCGCGGGATCATCGGTGCCCGAGGAAAGAATCGCCTCGACCTCGTCGTGGTGGCGCTCATCAGAGAGGGCGTGTACGGCGACAAGCGTGCGCTTGCCCTCGGTGATGTCGGTGCGGAAGTCCTTGTTGGCGGCTTCCTTAGTGCCGACAAGGTTGAGCAGGTCGTCCTGAATCTGAAAGGCAAGGCCTGTGTGTAGGCCAAAGGCGCGCAGCGCTCCGATTTGCTCATCGCTGCCGCCGCCGATAATGGCTCCGGCGGCAAGCGGCGTGGCTCCGCTGTAAAACGCGGTCTTGTGCGTCGCCATGTCCAGGTAGTCATCAACCGAGATATCAAAGCGCCCGTCACGGACCCAACCCAGGTCGAGTGCTTGACCCTCAATGGTGCGGACGATCATCTCGGTAAGCTCGTGGAGCACGCGCAGCTTCACGTCGGACTCCAGCGTAGGGTCGTCGAGAACCGTCTTGGTGACCATGGTGAGCGCCAGGTCGCCACAATTGATGGCAAGGCCCGTGCCCTCGGTAAGGTGCATACAGGGCTTGCCTCGACGAAGCTGTCCGTTGTCGGCGATGTCGTCGTGGATCAGCGCGCCCGACTGGAAATGCTCGATAGCTGCCGCGGCGCTGCGGGCGCTCTCAAAGCTGCCGCCCACTGCGGTTGCGGCGAGCATGCAGATAAGCGGGCGGTGGCGCTTGCCGGCGTTGGCCGTAAAAGCCGAGAGCGGCGCGTACAGGTAGCGCTCGATATCGGCAGAGGTCGCCTGTCCGTCAAAGAACGTGGCCAGATAGTCGTTAATCTGGTCAAAGTGTTGGGCTAAAAAGCTGGTAAACGGACTGGACACGGGTTCTCGCATTCTTTCTGAGGTTGCATTGATGCAATATGCAGACAACATATTGCCACATCAGGGCGTTTGGCGCGGCAGTTTTGGCGATTTAGGACAACGGGCGTGCGTTTGATGGAGTGTGCCTAAATCAGCCTAAAATGCTCGAGCGCCGCAACGACACCGTCGTGATCGACGGTGTCGGTCACGTAATCGGCCTTATCCTTGAGATAGTCTGGTGCGTTGCCCATGGCGATACCGACATCGACGGCGTTCATCAGCGAGATGTCATTGCTGGCGTCGCCAATGCCGTATACGGTTCCGTGGTGGGGATCGAGGGCGTCGAGTACAGACTGGATGCCCCCGCGCTTCGTGCATTCGCGGGGCGAGATTTCGGTTACCTCGAGTTCGAGCTCGTTAAAGCACAGCAGCGGCTCAAGTGTCTTATCTTGAGCGATGTGGTTGGCGAGCGATGTAGACATCAAGATCTTGTAGACACTGTAATGTTGCAGCTGCGTGACTGCGTCGCCCAGGGTGCGCGCGTATCCGGGGGCATCGGGGGCATCGGCACTCATGCGCACGACGCCGTTGAGGCCCTCAAAGCGGATGACCTCGCCCGATTGCTCAAGATAGGGGGCAAGATGCTGCAGCATGCTGGGTGTCATCGACAGATCGCGAATTGCGTGTCCGTCGATCTCGGCGTAACCGCCCGCAAGACAGACGATGCCGGTCCAGGGCAGCTCAAGAAGTTTGGGGTGGATGCAGCTGAGGGTGCGCCCTGTGCAGATGAAGGCCATGTTGCCGTTGGCGACAAACTCGCGGATTGCCTGCGAAACCGCCTCGTTGGGATAGGGGGAGAGGTCCCGCTCGTCTTCGGGAAGGTCTTGGGCGAGCCTGGGGTCTTGCCAGGCGAGCGTTCCGTCGATATCGAAGAAGCAAATATCGCCGCGCTTATGGGCTGCGCTGGCGGCAGGGGAGGCCGAGGCGGTGGGCACAAATCCCGGCTCGAGGCCCATGATCTGGTCAAAATGCTCTTTAACGCGGGGAACGGAGATGCCGATGATCACCTGGGCGGTCTTGCCCGTAATGATGAGGCCCTTGGCGCCCGCCGCGACAAACGCCGCGTTATCTGCAACGATGGAAGGGTCTGCGACCTCGACGCGCAGGCGCGTGGCGCAGTTGGTTGCGCCCACAATATTGCCAACGCCACCTAAAAGCTGAATTGCCCGCTCAGCGAGGACGTGATCTTGATCGGATCGACTATTGACCTCGTCATTGGGAGATTGCTCTTTGGCAAAGCCGCTTCCCGTTAAATGATCGATTGCCGCGCGATTGGCGACATGATCCTCGCGGCCCGGTGTCTTAAGGTCATAGATCAAGATGAGTGCTCGAAAACTAACAAAAAAGATGAGGCTAAAGGCAAGGCCGATACCGAGTGCCAAAAGATAGGCACCGGCATGCGTGCGCATGAGCGGAATAAAGTTGAAGGCTGCCATCTCCATGAGGCCGCCCGAGAAGATGCCGACGATGCCAAAGAGATTCATGGTTGTGGCAAGGCAAGACGATAAGACGGCGTAGAGAAAAAAGAGCCCGGGGTGGGTGAACATAAAGAGAAACTCGAGTGGCTCGGTAACGCCGCAAACCACCGAGGCGATGATGGCGGGAACAAGGATGACCCTGAGGCCGGCGCGGCGCTCTGGTTTTGCGGTGGAGTAGAACGCGGCTGCGATGGCGGGAAGGCCAAAGAGCTTGACCCAGCCGGTGGCGGTAAAACCGGCCCACGGCGCAAGTTCATTAAGGGGGCGCGTGCTATGGGAGAGGATGGGGAGCAAGCTGCTCCACGTGGCGTAGATGCCGTCGTTAATGACCAGGTTGTCGTAGTAGATCGGCATGTAGAGCAGGTGGTGCAGCCCCATGGGCTCGAGCGCTCGCTCCAAAAGCACAAAGATGCCCACGCCAAAGGGGCCGACGCTCGTAAGTGCATGGCGCAGCGTTTCGGTCACAGCGTATACGAAGGGCACGATGGCGGCCGAGATGGCGGCAAGGGCGAACACGGCAAAAAAGCTGATGAGGTAGACCAGCGAGGAGCCCGAGAAGGTACCGAGCCAATCGGGAACCTTGGCATCGTAGAAGCGGTCATGGATGGCGACGACGGTTGCCGACACCGCCAGCGGGCCGATAATGCCGGTGTCGAGCGTCTTGATGCCGTCGATGATGGTGATGCCGCTGGCGGAGGTCAAAGACGACGGGTACTTAAGTCCAAGATTGTCTTCGCTCAGCTTAATGATTTCGCTCAAAAAGAAGCAATAGGCAAAATAGGCGACGAGAGCCTCGAGGCAGCAACGAGCCGGTTGTTTTTGGGCAAGGCCGATGGGCAGCGCTACGGCAAAAAGGAGCGGGAGGCGTTTAAAGACCGTCCACGAGCCGCGTTGGATGATGGTCCAAAAAGCGTACCAAGGGGTTCCGTATACGGCGAGATCGCCGACGATGTCCGCAGTCGTTGCGAGAGCGGAGACGCCGACCATGAGGCCTGATATAGAAAACAGCATGGCGGGCGCGAACATTGCCCCGCCAAAGCGTTGGATTTTTTGCAGCATGTTCTGCCTTCCGAATATCGAGGCGCGTTGCGCGTGGGGAAACGTTTAAACAATGGATTCATTGTAGAGGACCGGACGATTGTCGTACCGGCAGTTTTGAGCGAAACCGATTTGGGCATGACAGAAACCGTCAACGGTTAAATCCTGTCGCTTTACCGATATTCAGTTTAAACAACTTTAAGAAATGCTATCGTGCCTAGCCGGTAATGAACAATGTAGAGGTGAAACAATGCCAAAAGCGATATACGAAGGAATCTACCGAGAAATACGCTCGCGCATCATTAATGGGACCTATGCGTTTCAGGAGATGCTGCCAACCGAAGCCGAACTGACCGCGGAATTTGGCTGCACGCGCAATACCGTCCGCCGCGCTTTGAGCATGCTGGCCGACGGGATGTTTGTGCAGCCCATACACGGCAAGGGCGTGCGCGTTATTTGGCTTAAGGGCGAAACCGACATGTTGGGCGCACTCGAAGAGGTTGAGTCGTTTGGCGAGTTTGCAAAGCGCAACAATGCCGTTGCATCGACGGACGTTAAGTCTTTTGAACATCTGGTCTGCACCGAGCAGCTCTCTCGTCGCCTGGGCTTTAGGGTGGGCGAGGAGCTTATTCGCGTAGTGCGTGTCCGAAGCCTCAACGGCAACGCGCGCCAAGTGGACCATGGCTATTTTTTGGCGTCGATCGCCAAGGGCCTGACCCCCGAGATCGCGGCAGATTCTATTTACGGCTATCTGGAGCACAAGCGCGGTGTCAAAGTGATGGCGAGCCGTCGTACGGTGAGTGTCGAGCTCGCCAACGATGAAGACTGCAGCTATCTTGACCTCGGCAAATACAACTGCGTTGCCGTCATGGAGAGTCAGTCGTACACCTCGGATGGCATCTTGTTTGAGGTGACGCACACTCGCACACACCCCGAGATCTTCCATTACCGCGTCAATTCCAAGCGATAGCCGGCTAGCTCGCAGCCTGACGAGACTCATGCCCTCAAAGAGAAAACGCCCGGTCAAACCGACGACGCATCGGCTTGACCGGGCGTTTTCTCTGCATTCGATAACAAATAATTGTTTATACAAAACTTGTCAAGTATCAAGTTGAAATTACCGTTCACCGAAGTTTTTCTACCGCTCTAGTAATACTTGTTCAAACAACTAGCCAAATAGCGTATCGTACAAATCAGCAAAAGGGGCAAAGTCCCCGAGCCAATCTCCGAAGGCGGCGGCAAAGGGTGCCGCCACGGTGTGAAAGGGTGGATTGTAATGAAGAACGAAATGAGCAGAAGGCAGTTCCTGGGCTTTGCTGGTTCCGCGGCTGCGGTTCTTGGTCTGGGTCTCGTGGGCTGCGGTGGTTCTGCCGGCTCCGGCTCCTCTGCTTCTGGTGACGCTGCCGAGGTCTACTTCCTCCAATTCAAGCCCGAGGTCGACAAGGAGTGGAAGGAGATCGCCAAGGCCTATAAGAAGGAGAAGGGCGTCGAGGTCAAGATCGTGACCGCTGCCTCCAACACCTACGAGGAGAAGCTCAAGTCCGAGATGTCCAAGAGCTCCGCTCCGACCCTGTTCCAGGTCAACGGCCCCACCGGCCTTAAGAACTGGAAGGATTACTGCGCCGACCTGTCCGATACCAAGCTCCGCGGTGAGCTCATTGACGACTCCCTGGCTCTGCAGTCCGATGGCAAGGATCTGGGTATCGACTGGGTCCAGGAGAGCTACGGCATCATCTACAACAAGCAGCTGCTCGAGAAGGCTGGCTACAAGGCCGAGGACATCAACTCCTTCGACAAGCTGAAGGCTTGTGCCGACGACATCCAGGCCCGCAAGGACGAGCTTGGCATTGAGGGTGCCTTCACTTCTGCTGGCATGGATGACTCCTCCAGCTGGCGCTACACCACCCACCTCGCCAACCTCCCGCTCTACTACGAGTTCGAGAAGGAGCACAATCAGGAGGACGACGAGATCAAGGGCGAGTATCTCGACAACTTTAAGCAGATCTTCGACCTGTATATCACCGACTCCACCTGCGATCCTTCGCAGCTCGCCTCCAAGACCGGTGACGACGCCACCAACGAGTTCGCAACCGGCAAGGCCGTCTTCTATCAGAACGGCTCTTGGGCATACGCTGACCTCACCAAGGCCGGTATGACCGACGACCAGCTCGGCATGCTGCCGATCTACATCGGCGTTGACGGCGAGGAGAACCAGGGCCTGTGCTCCGGCGGCGAGAACTACTGGTGCGTGAGCTCCCAGGCTTCTGAGGATGCTCAGAAGGCCACCGAGGACTTCATGTACTGGTGCGTCACCGCTGACACCCCGACCAGCATCATCGCCGACAAGATGGGTCTGACCGCTCCGTTCAAGAGCGCCAAGGAGACCACCAACGTCTTCTCGCAGCAGGCCGTTGCCATGGCTAAGGACGGCAAGAAGACCGTCGCTTGGGACTTCGTCTACATCCCCTCTGAGGAGTGGAAGAAGAACCTCAAGCAGGCTCTGATTGCCTATGCTGCCGACAACACCAAGTGGGACGGCGTCAAGAACGCCTTCGTTGATGGCTGGAAGACCGAGAAGGCTGCTTCCGAGTAAGTAGTTGCTGCCCAAGCTATCTGATTAGCGACAGGGGGCGGGCAGACGTTGGTTTGCCCGCCCCCTGCATATTGAAAGGACCCTTTTATGGGCAAAGCACTCAAGCGCTGGTGGCCGCTCTTTATGCTGCCCACGTGCCTGGCGTTTATGATCGGGTTCGTGATCCCCTTTATCCAGGGCTTCTATCTCTCGTTCTGCCAGTTTATTACCATCAACAATACGCACTTCGTCGGTATCGAGAACTACGTGCGCGCACTGTCTGATCCGCAGTTCTCCACGTCGTTCTTCTTTACCGTGGCGTTTGCCTTCCTGTCGACGGTGCTCATCAACGTGATCGCCCTCGCCATCGCGCAGGCGCTCACCCGCAAAGCGCTCAAGGGCACCAACATCTTCCGTACGATTTTCTTTATGCCTAACCTGATCGGCGGCATCGTGCTGGGCTACATCTGGCAGATTCTGATCAACTGCCTGCTCTCCAACGTGGGCGCCCAGCTCATCGCCCTTAACTCTGCTGCTGGCTTCTGGGGCCTTATCATCCTGACCCTGTGGCAGCAGGTCGGCTACATGATGATCATCTACATCGCTGGTCTGCAGTCCATTCCGTCCGACTACATCGAGGCCGCCAAGGTCGACGGCGCTACGGCATGGCAGACGTTTTGGAAGGTTAAGATCCCTAACCTGATGCCGACCATCACCATCTGCCTGTTCCTGTCCATCACCAACGGCTTTAAGCTGTTCGACCAGAACCTCGCCCTTACCGGCGGCGCCCCCGCGCACTCCACCGAGATGCTCGCCCTGAACATCTACAACACGTTCTATTCGCGTGCCGGTATCGCATGGCAGGGCATTGGTCAGGCCAAGGCGGTTATCTTCTGCATCCTGGTCGTGGCCATCTCCATGATTCAGCTTAAGGCCACGAGGTCCAAGGAGGTGCAGCAGTAATGAAACGCGATAAGGTTATCAACCGCGCGCTCTCGATTTTCTTTACGATTCTGTCGCTCGCGTGGATCTACCCCGTGTTCATGATTGCGCTTAATTCTTTTAAGAAAGCGACCGCAATCAGCACCACCACGGCATTCGATCTGCTCACGCCCGAGACGTTCAACGGCCTCGCAAACTACATGCACGCCCTTAACGAGCAGGGCTTTGCCTCGGCATTTATGTACTCGCTCATCATCACGGTCACGTCGGTCGTGCTGATCTTGGTGTGCTGCTCCATGTGCGCTTGGTACGTGGTTCGTGTCAACAACAAGATCTCGAACTTCTTCTATTACCTGTTCGTGTTCTCGATGGTCGTGCCGTTCCAGATGCTCATGTTCACGCTGTCCAATTTGGCGGACCGCATCGGCTTCAACACGCCGTTCAACATCTGCTTTATCTACCTCGGCTTTGGCGCGGGCCTGGCGGTCTTTATGTTCGCCGGTTTTGTAAAGAACATCCCGCTCGAGATCGAGGAGGCGGCCATGATTGATGGCTGCAACCCGGTCCAGGTGTTCTTTAAGATCGTCCTTCCCATCATGAAGCCCACCTATCTTTCGGTCGGCATCCTCGAGACCATGTGGGTCTGGAACGACTATCTGCTGCCCTACCTTACGCTCGACTCCACCAAGTACAAGACCATTCCTATCTTGATCCAGTACTTCCGCGGCGGCTACGGCCACGTCGAGCTCGGCCCCATGATGGCCTGCATCATGATGGTCGTTATCCCCATCGTCATCATGTACATCCTCTGCCAGAAGTACATCATCGACGGTGTGGTGGCAGGTGCCGTCAAGGGCTGATGCCGTAACTGTTTTGCAAGTTTCTGCGGCGCCCCTCAGCGCGGCGCCGCATATCGAAAGGTAAAGACATGGCCGAGATCGTTCTCAAGCATGTTCAGAAGGTGTATCCCAACACCGAGTCCAAAAAGAAGGGCTTCTTTGGCAAAAAGAAGAAGACCGAGGAGAAGAAGCACAACCTCAAGGTTACCGAGGACGGTGTGCTCGCTGTAGAGGACTTCAACCTCACCGTTCACGACCAGGAGTTCGTCGTCCTCGTTGGCCCCTCTGGCTGCGGTAAGTCCACGACGATGCGCATGGTCGCCGGCCTGGAGGACATTACCTCGGGCGATGTGCTCATCGACGGCAAGCGCGTCAACGACGTGGCGCCCAAGGACCGCGACATCGCCATGGTGTTCCAGAGCTATGCTCTGTACCCCAATATGACGGTGTACGAGAACATGGCGTTTACGCTCGAGCTCAAGAAGGTCCCCAAGGACGAGATCGACCGCAAAGTTCGCTCTGCTGCCGAGATTCTGGGCATTACCGAGTACCTCGACCGTAAGCCCAAGGCGCTTTCGGGCGGCCAGCGCCAGCGTGTCGCTATCGGCCGCGCCATCGTGCGTGACCCCAAGGTCTTCCTGATGGACGAGCCACTGTCCAACCTGGACGCCAAGCTTCGTAACCAGATGCGTGCCGAGCTCATTAAGCTGCGCCACGAGATCAAGGGCACGTTCATTTATGTTACTCACGACCAGACCGAGGCTATGACCCTCGGTGACCGCATCGTGGTCATGAAGGACGGCGTCGTCCAGCAGATCGCCACCCCGCAGGAGGTCTTCAACCATCCCGCGAACATCTTCGTCGCCGGCTTTATCGGCGTGCCGCAGATGAACTTCTTCGATGCCCAGCTGGTGCGCTCGGGCAACGGCTTTACCGTCAAGACCGAGGATATGAACGTGGCGCTCGCCCCCGAGACCTGCGCTCAGCTTGCCCTCAACTGGGACGGCGGCGACGTGAAGGAGATCACGGCCGGCGTGCGCCCCGAGCAGATTCTGCTTGCCGACAAGGACGAGGAGGGCGCGCTCCAGGGTACCGTCGAGGTGACCGAGCTCATGGGTTCGACCGAGCATGTCCACGTGACCGCTCCCGACGGCCAGTTTGTTCTGATTATCCCCGTCGTCGACCTCGAGGCCAAGGGCGCGCTCAAGGCTGGCGACACCATCTGGTTCAAGTTCGAGAAGAACGCGACCCATCTCTTCGATAAGGTCTCTGGCAAGAACCTTATCTAGGCCCGGTGCATCCAGGCCCTCCCTTTGGGCGACTGCGGTATTGCCATCCTTTTGCCGCGGTCACATATAAGGCTCCCCTCCCGTCCACTGGGCGAGAGGGGAGCCTTTCTTTGTGTTGGGATTGTCTGACCGGTCGTTTGTCTCGATCTGTAACGGGTAGGGCCGATTTCGGACGTTAGATGTTACAGATCGAGACGGTTCCGCTGAGCTAACCATTTCATCTAAATCTGTAACACCAAAGGTGAATTTCAGCTGCTAGATGTTACAGATTGAGATAAACCCAAGGGGAGGGGCCGGTATGTCTCGATCTGTAACAGCTGGGACCGTTTTGGTTGAGTAGTTGTTACAGATTGAGATTGTTTGGTCGAGTCGGGTCACAGGGTAACGTACGGGCACAAAAAACGGAGCCGTGTTGCCACGACTCCGTTTCTCAAGAGGATGGGTAAGGGAAGCGAAATTAGTTCAGGTGCCAGATCTCGTCGTTGTACTGGGAGATGGTGCGGTCGGACGAGAAAGTGCCGGCGTTGGCGATATTGATGAGCGCCTTGCGCATCCAGGCGTCCTGGTCCTCATAGTCGGCCAGCACGCGCTCCTTGGTCTGGATATACTCCTCAATGTCGAGCAGGGCCATAAACCAGTCCTTGCCCTTAATGTCGTCGTGCAGGCGCTGCAGGCGCTCGGCATTGCCGGTCGCCATAAAGGCCGGGTTGGTGATGAAGTCCACCAGCAGTTTAATGCCGGGCCTGCGGTAGAGCGCACCGGCGTTGTAGGTGCCGTCGGCGTAGAGCTGCTCGACCTGTTTGGAAGAGGCACCAAAGGTATAGATGTTCTCGTCGCCCACGAGCTCGGCAATCTCCACGTTGGCACCGTCGAGCGTGCACAGGGTTAGGGCGCCGTTGAGCATGAACTTCATGTTGGAGGTGCCGCTCGCCTCCTTGGAGGCCAGGCTGATCTGCTCGGAGATGTCAGCGGCGGGGATCACGCGCTCGGCGGCGGTGACGTTGTAGTTCTCGATCATGACAACCTGCAGGTAGGGAGCCACGTCGGGGTCGTTTGCAATCCACTGCGACAGCGTCAAGATCAGATGGATGATGTCCTGCGCGATAGTGTAGGCAGGCGCCGCCTTGCCGCCAAAGATGATGGTGACGGGGTGCTTAGGTCTGTTGCCGTTCTTGATATCGAGGTACTTCCAGATGATGTAGAGCGCGAGCATCTGCTGGCGCTTGTACTCGTGGATGCGCTTGACCTGGACGTCGATGATGGCGTTGGAGGGAATGGTCACGCCCTGCTCGAGCGCCATGAACTGGCGCATGATGGCCTTGGCCTCGACCTTGGTGGCGGCCAGGCGCTCAAGAACGTCCTTGTCGTCGGCGAACTTGGCGAGTTTGCTCAGATCGCCGGTGCTGCGCCAGTCGGTGCCGATCACATCGTCGAGCAGGCTGGCGAGCGCGGGGTTGGCCCCATGGATCCAGCGGCGGAAGGTGATGCCGTTGGTCTTGTTGGAGAACTTCTCGGGATAGATCTCGTAGAACGGATGAAGCTCGGTGTCCTCCAGGATCTTGGTGTGGAGGGCGGCTACGCCGTTGATGGAGAAGCCAAAGTGGATGTCCATGTGGGCCATGTGGACGGTGTCGTGCTCGTCGATGATGGCGACGCGCGGGTCATCGTGCTCGGCCTTCGCGATCTCATCGAGCTTGACGATAATGTCGGCGATGGCAGGGGAGACCTTCCGCAGGCTGGTGAGCGGCCACTTCTCGAGCGCCTCGGCAAGAATCGTGTGGTTAGTGTAAGCGACCATGGAGCGTACGATGGTCACGGCCTCATCAAACTCGATGCCATGCTCAGTGGTGAGCAAGCGGATGAGCTCGGGGATGACCATGGTGGGGTGCGTGTCGTTGATCTGGACAACGGCGTAATCGGCCAGGTCGTGCAGGTTGCTGCCGCGCTCGACGGCCTCGTCGATCAGGAGCTGGGCGGCGTTGCTCACCATGAAGTACTCCTGATGGATGCGAAGTAGGCGGCCCTGCTCGTCGGAATCGTCGGGGTAGAGGAACAAGGTGAGGTTCTTGGCGATCTCGGTCTTGTCGAAGTCGATGGAGCTGCCGGGGACCAGGCCGTCGTCGACGCTCGCTAGGTCGAACAGGCGCAGGCGGTTCTTGGTGGGCTGGCCGTAACCGGGCACATCGATGTTGACGAGCTTGGAGGTAACGGCAAAATCGCCGAACTCGACGGTGTAGGTGCGGTCATCGTCGACTAGGATGTCCTGCTCGCCGAGCCACTCGTCGGGGACGGCCTTCTGCTGGTTGTCGACAAAGCGCTGGCGGAACAGGCCGTAATGGTAGTTAAGGCCCACGCCGTCGCCGGTGAGGCCCAACGTGGCGATGGAATCCAGGAAGCACGCGGCCAGACGGCCCAGACCGCCGTTGCCCAGCGAAGGCTCGACTTCGAACTCCTCGATCTTGTTGAGATCATGGCCCGCGGCGGTGAGCTGGTCCTTGACCTCGTCATAGATACCAAGGTCGATCATGTTGTTGATGAGCAGCTTGCCAATCAAAAACTCGGCAGAGATGTAATAGAGCTTTTTCTTGCCGTTGTTGAGCGGGCAGGCAGCAGAGCGCTCCTGCACGAGCTTGACCAGCAGTTTGTAGATGCGACGGTCATCGAGCTGCTCGAGCGTAGTGCCAAAGGACTGCTCGGCGAGTTCTGCCAGATTGATACGGGGCATGTTTCCTCCTGTGGTGGGTTGACTACATGTCAGAAATACAAAAGAAGCCCGCGCGAGGGGATTGGGGTGGCCTCGCGCGGGAAAAGCAAGCGCGTCCGCACGGTGGGGTGGGGTCGGGCGCGATGGCTCCTATTGGGGAAGCTCGACTTCGGCTTCCGACGGGATGCGGAAGTAGGTCTCGGTCCAGTCGGTGAGTTTGTGCTCGAGCTCGCGGGTGATGGCGCCGTCGAGCATGCGCCAGGTCCAGTTGCCGCCCAGGGTGGCAGGGGTGTTGATGCGCGCCTCATTGCCCAGGTTAAGCAGGTCCTGCATGGTGTAGATGCACGTGTCGCTCACGCTGGCGGCGATGGTGCGATTGAGTGCATCTGCCATGGGTTCGCCGGCCTGCTGATGGGTGTACAGGGCTGCCTGCTCGCGCTGACGCGGGGTGGCCGTTCCCTCAAACCAGCCGCGCGCCGTCTCGTTGTCGTGGGTGCCCACATAGGCGACGGTGTTGGCGATGTAGTTATGCGGCAGGTAGTACGAGTTGGTGCCCTCAAAGGCGAACTGCAGGATCTTCATGCCGGGGAAACCCGAGTTGTCGCGCATGTCGATGACACCGGGAGTGAGGAAACCCAGGTCCTCGGCGATGATGGGCAGCGTGCCGAGCTTTTCCTCGAGCGTCTTGAAGAACTTGAGGCCGGGACCCTGCGTCCACGAACCGTAGGACGAATCGGGCGAGGAGAACGGCACCTCCCAATAGGCCTCGAAGCCGCGGAAGTGATCCAGGCGGATGACGTCGTACATGTCGAGGGCGGCGCGAATGCGGCCCTCCCACCAGGAGAAGCCGTCGGACTCCATGGCGTCCCAGTCGTAGATGGGGTTGCCCCAGTACTGGCCGGTGGCCGAGAACTGGTCGGGCGGCGTGCCGGCGACGCTCACGGGATTGCCGGCGGCGTCGATCTTAAAGAGCTCGGGTGTCGCCCACATCTCGACGGAGTCACGCGAGACATAGATGGGCAGGTCGCCGATGATGAGAATGTCGCGCTCGTTGGCATAGGCCTTGAGGCGGCTCCACTGGCGATCGAAGAAGTACTGCGTCATCTGGTGGTAGAGCATACGCGCCGGATGGTCGGTGCAGACCTTGGCGGAAGCCTCGCCGCGGGTGCGGAGCTCCGCGGGCCACTCCCAAAACGCCTTGAGACCGCACTCCTCTTTGACGGTCATGAACTCACAGTAGGGGATGAGCCAGTCCTCGTTGGCCTGGATAAAGTCATCGAAATCGGCCGGCTTGTCGGCAGCAAAGCGCTCGGCGGCGCGGTCGAGAATCTGACGGCGGCCGCCAAAGATAGCACCGTAGTCGACATTGCTGGGGTCGGATCCCAGATACACGCCATCGATATCGCGCTGCTCCAGATACCCTGCCTCGATAAGCTCGGCAAAGTCGATAAAGTTAGGGTTGCCTGCGCGGGCCGAGAACGACTGATAGGGCGAATCGCCATAGCTGGTCGTCGTAAGGGGCAGAATCTGCCAGTAATGTTGTTTGCACGAGGCGAGAAAATCGACGAAGTCGTAGGCATTCCAGCCAAAGCCGCCGATTCCGTATGGTCCGGGCAGAGATGAGACGGGCATGAGGACGCCGCTTGCACGCTCCATGAATGCGCTCACCAACCTTCTTGTTGTGGGGTCGGCCTGCCGATGGGTGTGCAGTCCGCCTCCGATGTTCTGATTCGATACGCCTATTGTAAAACATGTTGTTTAAACATGTACAGGCAAGATAAAAAAGTTGGTCGATTTTCGGCGAATGGTTACATGCCATGAAAAAAGCCCCGACCTCACAACGTGAGATCGGGGCAAGAGCGGTATGTAGGTTTTTGCTACTCGGCGTCGGCGAAGCCGTTGGGGTTGTGGCTCTGCCAGTTCCAGCTATCGCGGCACATGTCCGCGATGTCGTACTGGGCCTTCCAGCCCATCATGCGCTCGGCCTTGGAGGCATCGCACCAGTTGGCAGCGATGTCGCCGGCGCGGCGCTCGCGGATCACGTAGGGCAGCTCCTTGCCACAAGCCTTGGAGAAGGCGGCGACGACCTCGAGTACCGAGGTGCCGGTGCCGGTGCCCAGGTTAAAGATCTCGACGCCGGTCTTGCCGTTCATCCAATTAAGGGCGGCAACGTGACCAGAGGCCAGATCGCACACGTGGATGTAGTCGCGCACGCCGGTGCCGTCGGGGGTGGGGTAGTCGTTGCCAAAGACCTGAACGGCCTCGAGCTTGCCCACGGCAACCTGGGCGACATAGGGCACCAGGTTGTTGGGGATGCCCTTGGGGTCCTCGCCGATCAGGCCCGACGGATGAGCGCCAATGGGGTTGAAGTAACGGAGCAGCACGACGTCCCACTCGGGGTCGGCGGTGTGGACGTCCATAAGGATCTGCTCGATCATCCACTTGGTCCAACCATAGGGGTTGGTCGCGGGCTTCTTAGGATCCTCCTCGGTGACGGGCGGGTTGTCCGGGTCGCCGTAGACGGTCGAGGAGCTCGAGAAGATGATGGACTTGCAGCCATGGTTGCGCATGACGTCGATGAGCACCAGGGTGTTCTCGATGTTGTTGTGGTAGTACTCGACGGGCTTGCTCACCGACTCGCCGACGGCCTTAAAGCCGGCAAAGTGGATGACGCGGTCGATCTGATGGGTATCGAAGATCTTGTTCATCGCATCGCGGTCGAGCACGTTGGCCTCGTAGAAGGTGAGGTTCTTGGCGGCCTCGTCGCCCACGATGGTCTTGACGCGGTCGACGGCGACGGCGCTGGAGTTGGAGAGATCATCGACGATGACGACCTGGTAGCCACCCTCGAGCAGCTGAACGACGGTGTGCGAGCCGATAAAGCCGGCGCCACCGGTAACGAGGACACAGGTGTCTTTGGGGTCGAGTGCTTTGGACATGTAGTCTCCTATCGAATCAGGAACACTTCTTCAGGGGAGTATAGCGCAGGCAGGGACGCCCAAATCGTGCGCTGTAGGAAAAGCGGAGGATTGTGCCAACGTACTCATAGAAGAGCTTGCGTACGCATAACCTGATCTTTGACATTTGCTTACGAGCCGCTGACCTTGTAGTTTCCTGCCGTTCGTGGAAATCGTTGGGACGCGCCATATGTACGCTAATATGTATGAGTTGAGCGACATATAAATAAACATGTAACGGAGTACATATGTCACCAAACAGCGATTCCATCCTTTCCCAGGAGCTCTCGCGCCGCACTGCCCTCAAGGCCCTGTTCGGCGCCGCTTCTGCGGCAGTTCTTTTTGGCCTGCCCGCTCGCGCCCATGCGGCGGAGGCTTCCAAAGAAACAACCGATAAACTGAATGCCGCCCAGGCCCAGCTCGACGAGGTTCAGGCCCAGCTCGACAGCATCGCAAATGAGTATGCGGCGCTGGCCAACAAGAATGCCCAGACCCTCAACGACATCGAGAATGTCCAGGGCAAGATTGACGACACGCAGGCCCAGATCGATGAAAAGAAGGCCGAGCTCAAGAAGAAGCGCAACGACCTTTCCGATCGCGTGGCCGCCAGCTACAAGTCCGGCGGCACGAACATTCTGTCGCTGCTGCTGGCCTCTGGCTCGTTTGAGGAACTCGTCGCCAATGCGCACTATGTTGAGAAGATCAACAAGAGCGACCGCGACGCCATCGAGGACATTCAGACTATCCAGGAAGAGCTCGATGCGCAAAAGACCGAGCTCGAGTCGCAGAAGGCCGACTTAGAGAAGCTCAAGGACCAGCAGACTGCTCAGATGCAGGATATGCAGGCCAAGCAGCAAGAAGTCCAGACTGTGCTGAACGGTCTTTCCGACGACGTCAAGGAGCTCATGGCTCAGCGCGATTCCGAGATCCTCGCTGCCGCCCAGGCCGAGGAGGCTGCTAGGAAGGCTGCCGCTGCCGCGGCTGCCGCGAACAAGAACAATTCCTACTCGGGTGGTTCAAGCTCGGGTGGCGGATCGTATGCGCCCGGAACCCCGCAACAGAATGCCGGCTCGGGCAAACAGCAGGCCGTCGTCAACGCGTGCTACTCCACGCCTTCGCCGGGTCAGAACTGGTGCGCGGCGTGGGTTACCAATGTCTTCCGTAACGCCGGCGTTGGCTACTTTGGCGGTAACGCGTGCGATATGTTTAACGCATGGTGCTATAGCTCCGACCGCTCGGCGCTGCAGGTGGGCATGATCGTGGCCGACTCATCGCATAGCGGCACGGGTGCTCCGGGCCTTATCTACGGTCATGTGGGTATCTACGTTGGCGGCGGCATCGTTATGAGCAACGAGGGCGCCATTACGTCTAAGTCGCTTGATTCGTTTATTAGCTTCTATGGCACTGGCTCTGGCGTGCGTTGGGGCTGGCTCGGCGGCGTGGTGCTGTCGTAGCCGGGCTTAACGACCGCTGGTCCGCGGCTGTCCGAAAGGTATAAGGTTGCCTGCTCGGACAGTCCTGCTCGCACGGAGAGCACATTAAGTGCTCTCCGGCTCGTGCGGAACTCGCGATCAACCTTATACCTTTCGGACAGCCGCGGACCTCTCGGGTCCGGTGCGCTTCGCTCCGGACTGGGTTAGCTGAATAAATATGGTGAAGGCCCCTTTCGGGGCCTTCTTATTAAATAAATTCGCCTACTCGGTGGACTTCGGGTTCTAGGTCTACGTTGAATTGGTCTTTGACGGTTGTTTGGATGTGGCGGATGAGTTCGTCAACGTCGGCGGCGGTGGCGTGGTTGGCGTTGACGATAAAACCGCAGTGCTTTTCGCTTACCTGCGCGCCGCCAACGGCGTGTCCTCGCAGGCCGGCATCCATGATGAGTTTGCCGGCAAAGTGGCCCTCGGGGCGCTTGAAGGCGGAGCCGGCACTCGGCATGTCGAGCGGCTGCTTGTCCTCGCGGCGCTGGCGGTAGTCGTCCATGTCGGCCTTGATCATCGCGGCGTTGCCCGGTGCGAGGTTGAAGGTGGCAGAAAGAACGATAAAGCCGTCGTCGGCGATGCGACTCTTGCGATAGCCCAGGTTGAGCTCATCGACATCGAACTCGATGATGTTGCCGCTGCCGCGGGTGCCGTCGTCGAGCATGCGGGCGGGCTTGTAGACGCGCACAGACTCCAGCACGTCTGCCATGCAGGCACCGTAGGCGCCGGCGTTCATGTAGCAGGCGCCGCCGACCGATCCGGGGATGCCCGAGATGGGCTCCATGCCGGTGAGACCGGCCTCGGCTGCCGCCGCGGCGACATCGGAAAGCAAGGCGCCGGCCGCCGCCGTGACGTGCGTACCGTCGACCGTAATGTCGGAGAGGCCTTCGCCCAACGCCACGACGACGCCGCGGACACCCTTGTCGCCGACGAGCAGGTCGGAGCCGTTGCCCACGATGGTGAGCGGCAGGTCGCAGCGATAACAGGTGTCGAGCGTGGCGACGAGGCCCTGCTCGGTATCGGGCGTGACAAAGACGTCGGCCGGGCCGCCGATCTTAAACGTGGTGTGCTCGCGCATGGGCTCGCTCATCAGCACGTTGTCCTCGCCGGCAACGCCAGCAAGCGCGCACAGCAGGTCCTCGTTAAAAAAGTCGTTCTCGTGCATACGAATATCCGCCTTTTGGTGGTCGTTGTCATCAATCGATTGCAATATACCCCACCCGGACGGATTTGGTGCGCTGGCGGCGATAAAACAGCCGTCTACCGGATTGGTAAAGTGTTTATCACCGAGGTAGAGGGGCGGTCGCTATACTTTCAAGAGATTGCGCGTAAACCTGGAAGGAGCGAGATGGCCAACAAAGTCACCCTCAAGCAGATTGCCCAGGAGGTGGGGCTTTCCCCCTCGTCAGTCTCGCTTGTTCTCAATAATCGGCCCTGTCGCATCTCGGAAGAAAACCGCAAGCTCATCAAGGAGGTTGCGGCGCGCAACCACTATGTTCCTAATCAGATTGCGCGTAGTCTGGTCATGCGCGAGTCGCGCACGCTGGGCCTTATCGTCCCTAACATCGAGAGCCGCTTTTTTGCCTCGCTCGCCGGTAGCCTGGAAAAGCGCTGCCGCGAGGACGGCTATGCGCTCTTCATTACCAGCTCGGGTGGAAGTGCCGACGACGATCTGGAGCTGCTGCGCCAGCTGGTAACGCGCGGCGTTGATGGTGTCTTCCTGGTTGTGGGCGACGAGTTCTCCGACGACCGCGCCCTGCGCGAAGAAGTCAGCCATCTGCCTATCCCTGCCGTGATGGTCGACCGTGCCATTGAGGGGCTCGAGTGCGACAAAGTGATGTTCGACCACGAGATGGGTGGCTACATGGCCACTCGCTATCTGATCGAGCAGGGTCACCGTCGCATTGCCTGCTTGGTTAACGCGCGCCGTTCCAATACGAGGCGTAAGCGACTTGCCGGCTATGAGCGCGCGCTGCGCGAGGTTGGCCTGCCTATCGACGCACGTTTGGAGTTTGAGAGCGAGTACTACATTCCGAGTGCCTACGAGGCCTCGGAGGCGGTGCTCGCAACTGATGCCACCGCTGTGTTCGCAAGTTCGGATAACATCGCCCTCGGTCTGCTCAAGCGCTTGCACGAGATGGGGAAGAGCATCCCGGGCGATATCTCGGTGGTGAGCTATGACAACTCGGCGGCCGACGTTCTCTTTGAGCCGGCGCTGACCGCGATTGAGCAGGATCCTGGTGTCCTTGCGGAGCATGCTTTTGGCTGCATGTCCAAGCGTCTTGCCGGTAGGGGCGGCAGGCGTGCCGAAGAGGTCGTCCTGGAGCCGGCGCTTATCGTTAAGGGCAGCGTGCTCGAACTTACCGAATGTAGCTAAACGTACTTGTTTGGTTGCATAGATTGCATGCGGAGTGTCCACTATTTGCCGGCGGGGCCGGGCTGCCTGCCTTGTTTTGAGAAGTTCGCGGAGCCCACTTCTCAAAACAAGGCAGGCAGCCCGGCCCTCGTCCGTTAACTCTTCCGCTGGGCGAGCCATAGACGCCGCGCACCGATAGGGTAAGGCAGCGGCTTGAAATTGGTGCTATATTCAGCTTGAGTTGTTTAATGCTAGTACGGGAGGCTGATATGGGGCTGTTCAAGAAGAAAAACCCGCAGGATGCCTTTGATCCCGATGTGTTTACCATCACGGATACGATTTTGGACCCGCCGCGGTTTACATTTTTGCCGGCCATCTACCAGGATGCCACGCGCCGCAAGTGGGCCGTGCATCAGCGCGGCGGCGAGCCGAAGATTTTTGACTATGCGGACGTGTTGCAGTGCGAAGTGGCCGAGGCGGGCGATCCGGAGGCCGAAGAAGCGGTCTCTAAACAGGAATTTGCCCAGCGTATCCTGGCAAATCCTGCCAAGGCAGCAAAAATAAATGCTGCCAAGCGTAATATGTGTCTTGGTATGGGCGTTGTTGTGGCGGTTCAGACGGGAAAAGACGAGGTTTCCAAATTAGAGATTCCCGTTATGACCGACGAAGTCAAACGCGATTCAAGTCTATATAAGTCGTATCGGAATGTCGCCGAGAAGATCAAGGCAGAATTTGATGCCATGGGAGGGCTGGCCTAATTTTGGCGGCATACGTTTCTGAATGAGGAGTCTGTGCAATGGCAGGCGAATCTTATGCAATTCCCCCCAAAGATCATGCTGTTGAGGGAATTCTTTGGTATATCCAGCACCATCAGCTTGCCGGCGGCGATCGCCTGCCGGCCGAGCGCGTGCTGTGCGAAGAGATTGGCGTTTCGCGTACGGCGTTGCGTGCCGGTATCACGCGGCTTATCTCGTGTGGAACGCTCGAGAGCCGTCGCGGATCGGGCACGTATGTGTGTCCTCCCAAGCCGCTGAACATCTTCCAGGAAACGTATAACTTTTCCGATGCTGTGCGGACTGCCGGCCTGCACCCCTCTTCTCGTCTGGTTTCCACCGGGACCATCGAGGCGGATGAGGCGCTTGCCGACAAGCTTGGGGTGGCTGTAGGCGCTCCCTTGCTCCGCATGCAGCGCGTTCGACTTATTGAGGGCGAGCCGGCGTCAATCGAGACCGCTCACGTTAACCTGTCCCTGTGCCCATCGCTTCCCGAGCACGATTTTGAGTGTGAGAGCCTTTACGATGTCTTGCTCAAAGAAGGTGGCGTGCGCGTTGAGCATGGACGTGAGCATATCTCCATCTCGCGTTTGAACGTCGAAGAGGCCGAGCTGCTCCAGCAAGAAGAGGGAACGCCGGTGTTCTATGAGAGCTCGATCGAATTTGATAAGGACATGCGTTTTGTGGAGCATTGCAAATCGGTGATTTTGCCCACAAAGTTCCGCTTTGCCGATAACGGCGAAGAGAACGGCATGAGGAGCGTGGCAGGTGAACAATGGCTGAAACAGTAGATGCCACCCCGGTTTATATGCGCATTCGACGCTGCATCGAGGAACGTATCGAGCGCGGTGCATATCCCACGGGTTCCATGATTCCGTCCGAAAAAGACCTCGCCGAGGAATTTGGTACGACACGCTTGACCATCCGAAGCGCTGTCGATGAGCTGGTTCGACGCGGGCAGATTCGCCGTGTTCGGGGAAAAGGTGCCTTTGTGGCGCAGAAAGTACCTGCTTTTTTTGAACGCACGGTCGGTTTCCGTGAATCGGTCCGTGCTTCGGGCGGCGAGCCGTCCGTCCGTATTCTCGCGCGTTCCAAGCGTTATGCGGGGCCATATTACGCCGACCTGTTTGGCATCGCCGAGGACGACCTGCTCTATTCCGTTCGACGCCTGAACTGCATAAACGGTAGCCCCGTATCGATTGAGACGGCGCTGATTCCCTGCCTGCTGTTCCCAACCATCGAAGATATTGACGTGTCGGTCTTCAGTTTGTACGAGACCTATGAGATGCTGGGCCGAAAGCCAGTCATGGCACAGGAAAAGCTCGATATCGAGGCACTGGGCGCACGAGATGCCGGCCTCCTTGGACTGGAACAGGGCGATCTTGTTTTGCTTTTGGAATGCGTGAGCTATGACGCGAGCGGTCAGGCTATCGAGTATGTAAAGTCCTTCAATCGTGGCGATACGGGCGGCTACACCTATACGTACTAGCTGGTATTTTGTGAATAACGGCTGGGAAACTAACCAGTTTTGATCGTTGGGTCAGCTGTATATACAACCTTACATGGCTCAAAATCGACCGTTCGCCGAAGGGGATAAATTAATCGACAAAGAGGTATCAAAAAGCCGTAATCTGTAACTGTGATTGGTATCAAATACTAATGATTTGTTACGAGGTGAGACGATGAAGATGCTCGATTACGTTCAGCTTGCCCATGTGCGTATGGGAGAGAACCTCGAGCGTTCGTCTGAGCTGGTAGCACAGCTCGTTGATATTTTCCAGTCCGGTTCTTTTGACGCGCTGCGCATCGTTGCTTCGGGTTCGTCGCGCCATGCTGCGGATTGCGCCCGCGATTACCTGCAAGATGCGCTGCAGATGCAGGTGTCCGTTGTGACGCCCGAGGCCTTCGTCGATTTTGAACACACCTATCCACAGCATGCGCTTAACATTGCCGTCTCGCAGAGCGGCTATTCAACCAATACGATTGCGGCGCTCGATTACATGCGCGCACACGATATGGCTGCAGTTGCGCTCACGGCAAACGTCGAGGCACCCATCAAGGAACACGCTGACATCGTTCTTGACTACGGTGTGGGCGTCGAGTCGGTGGACTTTGTGACTCTGGGCGTCGAGGTTCTCGTTGAGTACCTGGCGCTCTTTGGTATTTACGGCGGTCAGGCGCGCGGAACGATTGACGCCAAGGGCGTTGCTCAGCGTCTTGATGACCTGCGCGAGGCTATCCAGGCTAATGCCGTGATGTGCAAGACCGCCGAGGCATATGTCCAAGATCACATGCTCGAGCTTTCTGAGCACATGCCCGCCATGGTCGTCGGCAACGGCCCCAACTATGGTGTTGCCGAGGAGGCAGCGCTCAAGCTGAGCGAGACCATCAAGATTCCTGCCATGCATCACGAAGGCGAGGAGTTCGTCCACGGTCCCGAAATGCAGATCGTTCCGGGCTATCTGGTGTTTATCGTCGACGATCCGCAGGGGTCGGAGCGTCTTGCGAATATCGCCGATGCGCTATCGAACGTTACGGCAAAAACGGTGCTGCTCACGGCCCATCCCAAGGGTAGGGCTCACGAGGTTGCGGTGCCTCAGGTGGCTCCGCTGCTCAGCGCAATTCCCAATCTTGTGTTCTTCCAGACGATTGCGGCCATGATCGCCGAGCGTCTGAAGTCATGGAACGTGCACCCGTATCTCGATGCCGTCTCCAAGCAAATGGAGGTCAAGGCAGAGGGCTACGAAGAGTCAGTCAATGCGCTTAAGGCCAAAGCGGCTGAGTGTTACGGAATGTAAGCGGGTTTTGATGCCCGTTGGCATGGGGGATGTGGAAACAACCCCAGAAAGGAGAGACAAATGAAGGAAACCGAGAAGATCGAGATCATGCATTTCGACCAGGAGGGCTATCTCGAGGACGGCAAGGCGCTCTACGAGACCGGCAAGAAGATGACCGCGCTCGCCGACAAGGTCGCCGACGAGGGCTACGACGCCGTGTTCCTGATGGGCGTCGGCGGCACCTGGGACGAGCTCATGCAGCTCGAGTACCTCATGAACAAGTTCGGCGACCGCGACCTCGAGGTCTACCTGATCCACGCCGCCGAGTGGAACGTCATGGGCCACAAGCGCATGACCGAGAAGTCCGTCGTGCTCACCGCCTCCGAGTCCGGCACCACCCCCGAGGTCCTCGAGGCCGTCAAGAAGATGAAGGAAAAGGGCATTCGCGTCTACGCCATGACCAAGCTCGAGGGCCCCATCGGCCAGGCTGTCGGCGCCGAGAACTGCGTCGCCATGGCTTCTGACCATGGTTCGGGCGGCTGCGAGAAGGGCTACTACCTCGCCGACTGCTTCGGCCTGCGCCTGCTCAACCGCCGCGGCTGCTTCCCCAAGTTCGATCTGTTTATCGAGCAGACCAAGGACATCTGGAAGGACATGCTCGATATCCGCAAGCGCTTCGAGCCGCGCGCCGAGGAGCTCGCCAAGAAGTACGCCCTGGCCCCCTACACCATGTTCATCGGCTCCGGCGCCCTGTGGGGCGAGACCATCCTGTTCTCGATGTGCATCCTGGAGGAGATGCAGTGGAAGCGCACCCGCTACATCACCTCGGCCGACTTCTTCCACGGCACCCTCGAGCTCGTGGAGCCCGGCGTCCCGGTCTTCCTGTTCATGGGCGAGGACGAGAACCGCAAGCTCGACGAGCGCGTCCGCGCGTTCCTCAACCGCGGCGTGACCGGCGACACCGACATCAACATCATCGACACCGCCGAGTTCGCCATCCCCGGCCTTGACGACGAGTTCCGCGTCATCGTCTCCCCGTGGATTCTGACGGTGCTCGTGACCGACCGTCTGGCTCGCTACTACGAGACGGTCACCAAGCACAACCTCAAGTATCGTCGCTACTATCACCAGTTCGACTACTAAAGAAAACGGGTGCGGGAACGTGCCGGGCTATTGAGAGGAACACAGAATGAGACAGTACATCATCGCCAGCCATGCGCACTTCGCCACCGGCATCAAGGAGAGCGTCGAGCTGCTCTCGGGCGCTCGCGACAACGTCCACGATCTTTCAATGTTCGTCGATGACCGCATGGACGTGGCCGAGGAGGCCCAAAAACTGCTGGCAGGCATGGCTGCCGACGATGATGTCGTTGTCTGCACCGACCTCTTTGGCGGCAGCGTCAACAACGAGTTCACCAAGATCGTCCAGACGCGTCCCCGCACGTACCTCGTTACCAACATGAACCTTCCTCTGCTCATCCAGCTGCTGTTCTCTGACGAGTCGGCGCCGGTTGAAGAGACGATTCGCGCCATCGTCGCTGCGGACGATACGCGCGTGAAGTTCGTCAACGATCTTTTGGTCGATGACGACGAGGAAGAAGAGTTCTAATCCGTAGCACCTACTGACACGCCGTAAGACGGCACAAGACCTTTGGGGGGTCACATTATGATTCAGCTACTTCGCGTTGACCATCGCCTGCTTCATGGCCAGGTCGCGGTCTCTTGGGTTCAGGGCCTCGGCTCCAACTGCATCTTCTGCGTGGGCGATAAGGTCGCCAACGACCCGGTGTGGAAGACGACGCTCAAGATGGGCAAGCCTGCCGGCTGCAAGCTCGTCATCAAGGATATGGCGAATGCCATCGAGGCTATCAGCTCGGGCGTGACCGACAAGTACAAGATGATCATCTGCGTTGCCACTATCGCTGAGGCAAAGCAGCTTGTTGAGGGCTGCCCGCAGATTAAGTCGGTCAACCTGGGCAACACCAAGCCCAAGGACGAGAAGCGCCCCGATGCTCGTCAGGTCTCTCGTCAGATCTTCCTGACCGCAGCCGAGGAAGCCGATGTGCGCGAGATGCTGGATCGTGGCGTTGAGGTCGAGATTCGACCCCTGGCCGATGACCCCAAGGTTGACTGCGCCAGCGTGCTCTAGGCGTTTGAATTCGAAGAGTCTGAGCTCTTCGTAGTGTCCTATTAGGAAAGGGGGATGTATGCTTACCCAAGCAATCCTCATCGGACTTATCGCCGCATTTGGTAAGTTCGACTGCCAGCTCGGTACGCTCTATGCGTTCCGCCCCATCGTCCTGTGCCCGCTCGTGGGTCTGGTGCTGGGGGACCTGCAGTCCGGCCTCGCGATCGGTGCGAGTCTGGAGCTGCTGTTCATGGGCTCGATCTCCATCGGCGCCTACGTGCCGCCTGATGAGACGATCGGCGGCGTGCTCGCCTGCGCCTTCGCTATCCAGCTGGGCCAGAGCACCGAGGCAGCCATCGCGCTTGCCATGCCCATCGCCACGCTGTGCCTTGCCATCAAGAACATCCTCAACGCCGCCCTGCCGATCCTGGTTGACCGCGCTGATGTCTTCTCCGGCCAGGGCAACCTTAAGGGTGTCTATGCGATGCACTTCCTGATCGGTTTAACCGGCATCATCATGGCGTTCCTGCTGTGCTCGCTGTCGTTCTATCTGGGTGCTGACGCTATCCAGGGCGTGCTCGACTTTATCCCCGACTTTGTTCTTGCTGGCTTTGGCGTTGCCGCCAACATCCTGCCGGCCATGGGCTTCGCCATGCTCGGCCGCCTGGTGCTCACCAAGCAGCTCGTGCCCTTCTACTTCCTTGGCTTCCTGCTGTGCTCCTACGCCAACGTGCCCGTCCTGGGCGTCGCCCTGATCGCCATCATCATCGGCATCGACAAGTTCGACCTGCTCGGCCTGGGCGGAGCCCAGCCCCAGCTCTCCGCGGAAGGGGATGAGGACGATGACTTCTAGTCCCGAGAACAAGATCACGCGCTCCGACCTCGTCAAGAGCGCCGTCAACGTCGGCGCCCTGGGCATGGAGTTCTCCTGGACCTACTACAAGCAGATGAACATCGCCTTCTGCCTGATGGTCGCCAACATGCTCAAGAAGATCTACGCCGGCCGCCCCGACGACTACGCCGAGGCCCTGCACCGCCACTGCGCGTTCTTCAACATCACCGTCCAGTTCGCCCCGTTCGTCGGCGGCATCGCGATGGCCATGGAGGAGAAGGTCGCCCGCGGCGAGATCGAGCCCGAGAGCGTCAACGACGTCAAGGCCGCCCTCATGGGCCCGCTGTCCGGCATCGGCGACTCCATCTTCCTGTCGACGCTGCGCGTGGTCGCCGCCGCGGTGGGCATCAGCCTGTGCCAGGCCGGCAACCCCTTCGGCCCCATCGCCTTCCTGCTCATCTACAACGTCCCCGGCTTCGCGCTGCGCGTCTGGGGCGCCGTCAAGGGCTACGAGCTGGGCGTGGGCTTCCTGGACGAGGCCCAGAGGACCGGCCTCATGCAGAAGATCATGACCTGCGTGGGCATCGTGGGCGTCATGGTCGTGGGCGCCATGTGCAAGGACATGTTCTGGGCCAGCATCCCGGTGGCCATCGGCTCGGGCGAGGACGCCCAGACCCTCCAGGACATCCTGGACGGCATCATGCCCGGCATGCTCGGCATGATCGCCTTCTGGCTGTACTACTGGCTGCTGTCCAAGAAGATCAACCCCATGGTGCTGATCGTGGCCACCATGGTCGTGGGCATCATCGGCGCGTTCTTCGGCGTGCTGGCGTAAGGGCCCGGCTGCATAGATTTTCGTTGCAACCTGGAAAGGGGATGGAGCAGGCCTATGCCTTCCATCCCCTTTTTGTATAGAAGGAGTTCGTATGTTCGCGAAGGATCGCGAAGCAATGCGCCTGACGCCGGCAGAGGTCAGGCTGATTCTTATTGAGTCCCTGCAGTGGTGCGCCAACAGCGCGGTCTACTTTTTGGGGCTTATCGGTGCGGCCACGTATGATCTGGCCGGCACGGCCTTTTTGGTTGCCGCCATTACGCTCGTACGCAATCTTATGACGTCGGCGGGCAATATGGTGTCGGGCTCGGTCATCGATCGCTTTGGACCGCGCCGGACGTCGTTTGTGACGTGCGTGATTACGGCAGTGCTATCGCTTGGCGTGGGGTTAGCGCCGTTGTCTGTCCCCGGGCTTGTGTTTGCCGCGTGCGTCTTGGGACTTGCGGGCGGCTTTATCAACACCTGCACGCATGCGTTTCCGGGATACCTGGAGTCGACCACCGAGGGTCGTACCCGCGTGAACGGCCTCATGGTGTTCTACAGCAATATCGCCTATACCGCTGGCCCGCTGCTCGGCGGTGCCATCGTGAGCTGTTTTGCCACGCAATCGGTCTACCTGCTCATGGCGGGCATGATGGGTGTGGCGGCCGTGCTCTCCTTGGGCTGTCACGAGTGTGTTGCTCCCGCAAAAGGGGAGAAGCCGAAGGGCGGTATTTTGGGCGGCATGGCCGAGGGTGCGCGACTTACGTTTCGCGATCACGACCTGCGCCTCATCTTTATCTCGGGCTTTTTGGGTTTCTTTGCGTTCGGCGCGTTCGATTCGCTGGAGTCGTTGTTCTACCGCGATGTGCTCAACGTGGATATCGTCTGGCTGGGCTGGCTGTCCTCGGTCGTGGGCCTCACTTCCTCGGTGGGCGCGTTCATCCTGACCAAGCTTTCTGCTCGCCATGTCAACCTGCGATTGCTGCTCGGCGCGCTCATGGCCGTGGGCATTGGGTCCATGGTGTACGTGGGCACCGATATGCTGGGGGTCGCGATTATCGGTCAGGCGATTAACGGTCTGGCCTGGGGGTTCCTGGAGCCGCTGCAGATGATCTTGATTCAGGAGCGTGCCGACATCAAATACCTGGGGCGCATTACCGGCTTTGTGCGTTTTGGACTGATGAGCGCCGGCGTGGTGCCGCTGCTGGCGGCTCCGTTTTTGGCGGAGGCTTTGGGCGTCCAGACGGTACTGTTTGGAGCATCGACCATTATTGCGCTGGTAGGAACGCTGTTCTTTGTCACACAAGGGAGACGCCGGGGGCGTTAGCTATACATCAAATTCTAATTTAATACCACTCACCAGAGAATTTCGACCGTTCACCGAGGATTGGAACAGATTGAAAAGTGGTATTAAAAACACGTTGGGTGTATGTCTATAATTGGTATCGAAAAGAAACGCGATGTATAGATTCGCGTGCAGGACAGAAAGGAAAAGCCATGAAGGAAACCGAGAAGATCGAGATCATGCACTTTAGCCAGGAGGGCTACGTCGAGGACGGCAAGAACGTCTACGAGGCCGGCAAGAAGATGACCGCGCTCGCAGACAAGGTCGCCGACGAGGGCTACGACGCCGTGTTCCTGATGGGCGTCGGCGGCACCTGGGACGAGCTCATGCAGCTCGAGTACCTCATGAACAAGTTCGGCGACCGCGACCTCGAGGTCTACCTGATCCACGCCGCCGAGTGGAACGTCATGGGCCACAAGCGCATGACCGAGAAGTCCGTCGTGCTCACCGCCTCCGAGTCCGGCACCACCCCCGAGGTCCTCGAGGCCGTCAAGAAGATGAAGGAAAAGGGCATTCGCGTCTACGCCATGACCAAGCTCGAGGGCCCCATCGGCCAGGCTGTCGGCGCCGAGAACTGCGTCGCCATGGCTTCTGACCATGGTTCGGGCGGCTGCGAGAAGGGCTACTACCTCGCCGACTGCTTCGGCCTGCGCCTGCTCAACCGCCGCGGCTGCTTCCCCAAGTTCGATCTGTTTATCGAGCAGACCAAGGACATCTGGAAGGACATGCTCGATATCCGCAAGCGCTTCGAGCCGCGCGCCGAGGAGCTCGCCAAGAAGTACGCCCTGGCCCCCTACACCATGTTCATCGGCTCCGGCGCCCTGTGGGGCGAGACCATCCTGTTCTCGATGTGCATCCTGGAGGAGATGCAGTGGAAGCGCACCCGCTACATCACCTCGGCCGACTTCTTCCACGGCACCCTCGAGCTCGTGGAGCCCGGCGTCCCGGTCTTCCTGTTCATGGGCGAGGACGAGAACCGCAAGCTCGACGAGCGCGTCCGCGCGTTCCTCAACCGCGGCGTGACCGGCGACACCGACATCAACATCATCGACACCGCCGAGTTCGCGATCCCCGGCCTTGACGACGAGTTCCGCGTCATCGTGTCTCCGTGGATCCTCTCCTCGCTGATCACCGATCGCCTTGCCGCTTACTACGAGACGGTCACCAAGCACAACCTCAACTACCGTCGTTACTATCACCAGTTCGACTACTAATCGGTGACAAATAAGCTACTGATCAAGAAGCACCCTGCCCGGGCGCATGCGTCCGGGCATTTTTATGCCGAAATTCGCAAGAAAGGGGAATCGAATGAGGCAGTTTATCGTGGCGTCCCATGCTCATTTTGCGTCCGGAATCGTCGAGAGCATCGGCCTGCTTTCCGGCGAGCGCGAAAACGTCCATGCGCTCTCTATGTATGTCGACGGAAACGAGGACCTGACCAAGGAGGCCGCAGCGATTCTGAACGGCTTTGCGGCGGACGATGAGGTCGTCGTTTGCACCGACCTCTTTGGCGGCAGTGTCAACAACGAGTTCACCAAGATCGTCCAGACGCGTCCTAACACGCACCTCGTGACCAATATGAACCTGCCGCTCCTTATTCAGCTGCTGTTCGTGCCCGAATCCACCCCGATCGATGAGGCCATTCGCCAGATCGTCGAGGCGGACGACACCAAGGTCAAGTACGTCAACGACCTGCTGGGGCAGGCCGAACTCGATGAGTTTTAACCACTAGGGAGCACATCATGATTCAGATGATTCGCGTGGACTATCGACTGCTTCACGGCCAAGTTGCCGTTAGCTGGACCTCGGCTCTGGGTGCCGACTGCATCCTGTTGGTGAGCGACACGGTCCTCAATGACAAGCTTCGCCTGCAAGCTCTATCCCTCGCAAAGCCGGAGGGCTGCAAGGTCGTCGTCAAAAACACCGAGGATGCCGTCAAGGCGCTCCAGAGCGGTGTGACTGATAAGTACAAGCTCTTCGTGGTTTGCGAGACGATCCAGCAGGCCGGTGCCGTCGCCAAGGCGATGGGCATCAAGAAGATCAATCTCGGCAACGTTGCCTTTAGCGAGAATGCCCGCCAGGTCTCGACCAGCGTATTCCTCACGCCCGAAAACGAGGCATACGTCAAAGAACTGCTCGGCGAGGGCTATGAACTGTTCATTCAGATGATTCCGGCAGATGCGAAGACTGACGCCGCGAAGGTCATCGGTTAGGGGTTGTCATGGTTATCAAGACAATCCTGATTTTCCTGATCGCCCTTTTGGGCTATTCCGAGTGGCTGACGGGCACGAGCTACCTCCAGCGCCCGATCGTGCTCGGGCCTCTGGTTGGCCTTGTCATGGGCGATGTAGTGACCGGCACCATTATGGGCGCCACGATGGAGCTTGCCATGGTCGGTGCCATCTCGGTCGGTGCATTTAACCCGCCCGATACGATTTCCGGAACCATCCTGGGTGTGTCGCTTGCCATGCAGGCCGGCGCGGACGCTTCGGCGGCCCTGACCCTGGGCATTCCCATCGCAACGATCGTCCTGGCGCTCGATACCGCCCTGGGCCAGCCGGTGATGCTGCTGCTGGTGCACCGTATCGACAAAAACGTCGAGGACGGAGACACCAAGGCCATCACGCGCAACATGCTCATCGCCGGTTACGCGCAGAGCTGGTGCGGCCTGCTGATTATTCCCCTGGCATTCTTCTTTGGCGCCGATGCTGTTGCCAGCCTGCTCAACATCATCCCCGATTTCGTTCAGACCGGCATGGATGTCGCCGCCGCCTTCTTGCCCGCACTCGGCTTTGCGATGCTGGCGCAGATGATTATGAACAAAACGGTGGCGCCGTTCTTCTTCGCTGGTTTCTTCCTCGTCGCCTACTTTGGCATTAGCACGACGGGCGTGGCGATCTTTGCCGCGATCATCGTCGTCGCGATGACGGTTTTGGGCGAGAAGAAAAAGGCGGAGCAGCCCGCAGTGGCAACCGAGGATCCTGCGATTGGGAGTGGGTTCGATGAGTTTTAAGTTTGAGTCTTCCTACGACGGGTTGATTACCCGCGCAGATCTTAAGAAGCTGTTCTGGCGCTCGATTCCCTATGAGCACTCCTGGAACTACGAGCGTATGGGCCATATCGGCTTTATGTGGGCCCTTATGCCGATCCTTCGCAAGCTGTATCCGCAGGATGCTGACTTTAAGGCCGCACTCAAGCGCCATATGGAGCTCTATAACGTCACGCCGTACATCTCGACGCTCCCCATGTCCATCGCCGCTGCAATGGAAGAGGTCAACGCTACTGACGATAGCTTTGACACGAGCGCGATCTCAAATGTCAAGCTTGCTTTGATGGGACCGCTGTCCGGTGTGGGCGATGCCTTCTACTGGGGCACGCTGCGAATTTTGGCAACGGGTGTCGGCACGTCGCTGGCGCTACAGGGCTCTATTCTTGGCCCGATTTTGTTCCTGCTCGTGTTCAACGTCCCTCACTACATCATCCGTTACCTGCTGACGTTTGTGGGATATCGCTTTGGCTCGGACATGATCAGCAAGGTCCAGGAATCGGGCATTATGGACACGATCGTCAAGATGGCCTCCATCATGGGCGCCATGGTGATCGGTGCTATGACCATGGAGATGGTCACCGTGGACATTCCGCTCATGGTCGGCGCGGGCGATGGTGCTCAGACGCTGGCCGAGCTGCTCAACGGAATCTTCCCGGGCTTTGTCACGATGGGGCTGTTTGGAATCGTCTATCTCATGCTCAAGAAGAAGATGAATCCGCTGGTCATCATGCTCGTGATCCTGCTCGTGAGTATCGCCGGCGCGTTCTTTGGAGTGCTTGGTGTTCAGTAGGGCATCCGTCATAATGAGAATAATGTAAGAGGGGGCGTCGCGCACACTGTGCTGCGGCGCCCTTTTGCCGAAAGGTGGACAAGATGGAGTATCCGCAGCTTGCCGTCATGAATATCAGCCATCGTTATTTTGACCTTGAGGAATTCTTTTCTTCGGCAGCGGCCTCGGGCTACACGTGTTGCGAGCTTTGGACCGGGGCGATGCATCTGTATGTCGATTGCCATGGATACGATTCGCTCGAGCAGGTGCGGGAGCTGTCGCAGCGGTATGGGGTTCGGATTGTGGGGCTTTGTCCCGAACAGAACAACCCCAAGCCGTGGAATATCGCGGCGCGTGGGAATGAGGCGCGTGCCCGCACGCTCGCGTACTTTAAGAACGTTGTGGATATCGCGGCGGAACTTGGAGCCGAGCAGGTCATGGTCTCGAGCGGCTGGGCATTTTTGAACGAGCCGATCGAGGACGCGTGGGGCCGCAGCGCCTCGATGCTGCGTGCGATTGCCGAGCATGCGGGAGAGCGCGGCGTGCGACTGGTGCTCGAGGCCCTACAGCCGGTTGAGTCGATGATCGTAAACTCGGCGGCCGATACGAAGCGCATGATTGACGCGGTTGGACATCCGGCGCTCAAGGCGTGCCTTGATATGGGTGCCATGGCGGTGGCGGGGGATACCATCGACGATTATTTCGATCTACTTGGCGATGATGTTGCCCATGTGCACTTTGTCGATGTTGCGGCAGATGGCACCACGCATCTTGCCTGGGGCGACGGCGACCGCGATATGCGTGCCGACCTGGATAGGCTGGTGGCGCGCGGCTATCGCGGAGTTGTTTCGGCCGAGACCTATGACTGGCGCTATTTTGCCGACCCCGCAGCTGCCGATGCGCAGGTAATGGCAGAGTATCGTCGTGCGATTGGCGTCTAGGTGGGGTTGGGTTGCGACAATCCGCTCCTATGTTTCCAAATGAATACGCTGTGAGCCGAGGAGGACGATTTTCCCCGCAAACACTCTAGTATGCTAAAGTACCCAGAAGACCGGCGGAGCTATGCCGGTCTTCTGTTCTATACGAAGCACAGCATGAGGAGGCTCACCAGATGACGGCCACACCGTGGGGATTCCGGGACATATTGCCCGAGGAGGCTCAGGCGCGCGAGGAGATTGCGCTGACGGTGAAGGGCTGCTTCAGGGAGCATCATTACCTTCCGGTCGAGACGCCACTGCTCGAGGACAAGGGTTCGCTCGAGGAAGGCGGCCGCATTGCGGACACGCCGTTTAAACTCTTTGATGACGACGGTCGCCTGCTGGTGGTCCGTCCCGACAACACGCTGCCGATTGTGCGTCTGGTTTCGACTCGCATGCGCGCGGCCGATCTGCCCCTGCGCCTTCGCTACGAGGCGCCGGTGGTTCGTGAGTGCCAGCGCAATGCCGGCGGCTCGCGCCAGTTTACACAGTTGGGCTTTGAGCTTATCGGTGCGGGCGATACCGCGGGCGATGTCGAGATTGTCTCTCTCGTGGCCGAGGCGGTGCGCAAGCTGGCGCTGCCCGATGCACGCATCATCGCAGGTAGCGTACGCCCGTTTAAGGAGCTGCTCGCGGCGTGCGAGGATCGCGAGCTGGCTGCCGAGGCGCTGTGCTGCGTGCACGCCAACGACTTTGTGGGCCTCGATGCCCGCGTGGCGGCAAGCGTCGAGTCCGATGCCGTCAAGGCCGCCATTTGCGAGCTGCCGCGTCTGCACGGCGGTGCCGAGGTGCTCGACCGCGTGGACACGCTGCTGGAGGCCGCCGGTATCGTCGCGCCGCTGACGCGCGAGCTGCGTGCCCTGGTCGAGGGCCTGGCACCCGAGGACGCCCAGGTGCTGTCGTTCGACTTCTCTATCATGAACTCTTTCGATTACTACACGGGCCTGGTCTTTAAGGCTTATGCCGGTGACCTGCCCGATCCGGTCGGTTCGGGCGGACGCTACGACTCCATCTTTACCGGCGCATTTGGCGACGGCATCGAGGTGCCGGCGGCGGGCTTCGCCTTTTCGCTCGAGCGTCTGGAGGCCGCGCACACCTCGGCCGAGGACGCCGCTTCCGACGGCGATCACGCTGTGGGCCGTGGCGCCGAGGGTCCGCTGCGCATCGCCGTGCCCAAGGGCTCGCTTAAGGCCGACACGCTTGACGTGCTCGAGACAGCGGGCTTAGACGTCTCTGAGCTGCGCGATCCCGGTCGTCACTTGATCGTGCGCGGTCGCGACACGCGTGCCGGTGAGGGCGCGGTCGGAGATATCGAGTTTGTCATCGTGCGCCCCAGCGACGCGCCCGCCTTTGTGGGCTGCGGCGGTGCCGATTGCGGCATCTGCGGTTGGGATTCGCTCATCGAGGCTGACCTCAACCTGCTGCAGCTGGTCGACCTGGGCTACGGCCTGTGCACGTTTATCGAGGCGGAGCCCGCATGGCGCGCTGGCCAGGCCGAGCGCAACTACGCCCGTCGCGGGTCGCTTCGTGTGGCCACCAAGTATCCGCGCATCGCGAGCGCCTGGTATGCCGAGCGCGGCGTGAATGCCGATATCGTCTCGCTGCACGGTAACATCGAGCTGGGCCCCATCGTCGGTATGACCGACCGTATCGTGGATATTACCGCAACGGGCGCCACGCTGCGTGACAACGATTTGGTCATCACCGGCCGCATTATGGACTGCACGGCGCGCTTCTTTGTCAATCCAGGTGCCGCGCGCCTGGATCCGCGCGTACGCAATCTGGCAGATCGCCTGGCCGCGGCCGTGAAGGACAAGCATTTTGAGCCCGTTGCGGGCTCGGCACAATAGCGCGAGCACGCACGGGTGCCCCAACGTACGGGCTGCGGGTCGACTGACGCCGCCGCCCGGCCTCTCGTTTTTCAAACGCAACCTCGACCGATAGGGGATACCGAAATGAAGACCATCAAGCTTGCTCCCGGTGAGCGCCTCGTTACCAACCAGCTCAACCGCAAGGGCGTGCTGCCGCAAAACATCGTCGACGCCGCCCGCGATATCGTGGCCAACGTGCGCGCCAACGGCGATGCCGCGGTGCGCGATTACTGCCAGCGTTTTGACGGCGTTGAGCTGCAGAGCTTCCGCTTGCCGCAGGAGCAGATCGATGCCGCGCTCGAAGGTCTCGATCCGGCCTTTGTCGCCGCGTTGGAGAAAGCTTCACGCCAGATCCGCGAGTTCCACCAGCGCGAGGTCGAGCAGAGCTGGTTTACCACGCGTGCGGACGGCACGATGCTCGGCGTTAAGGTGACCCCGCTTGCCGCGGCTGGTATCTACGTGCCGGGCGGTCGTGCGCAGTACCCTTCCACCGTGCTTATGAACGCCATTCCTGCCAAGGTGGCCGGCGTCAAGCGCGTGGTCATGGTGACCCCGCCGCAAAAGGATGGCCTGATCAGCCCCTACACGCTCGCCGCGGCAAAGCTCGGCGGCGTGGACGAGATCTATATGGTGGGCGGCGCTCAGGCCGTGGCCGCGCTGGCGTACGGTACCGAGACCGTTCCGCGCGTCGATAAAATCACCGGTCCGGGCAACGCTTTTGTTGCCGCTGCCAAGCAGATTGTCTCGGGCGATGTGGGAATCGATATGGTTGCCGGTCCCTCCGAGGTCTGCGTGCTGGCCGATGCCACGGCCAAGCCCATGGTGGTCGCGGCAGACCTGATGGCCCAGGCCGAGCACGATCCGCTGGCAGCATGCTATCTGGTGACTTGCGACGAGCAGTTTGCGCGCGAGGTCGAGGCCGGCATCGACATTCTGGTGGCGCAGTCGCCGCGTGCCGAGATCACGCGCGCCTCGCTCGATAACGAGGGCACCATCGTGGTGGCCGCCGACATGGCTGCCGCCGTCGAGGCCGTGAACACCGTGGCGCCCGAGCACCTGGAGCTGCACTGCAAGGATGCGATGGGCCTGCTTGGCGGCATTCGCAACGCCGGCGCCATCTTTGTGGGCGCTTGGAGCTCCGAGCCGCTTGGCGATTATGTTGCCGGCCCCAACCACACGCTGCCGACCGGCGGCACGGCTCTGTTCTCCAACCCGCTTTCGGTCGAGGAGTTCGTCAAGCGCTCGAGTGTTATTTGCTATACGCCCGAGGGCCTGCTCTCCGACGCTCCCGCTACGCAGCGCCTCGCCGAGGCCGAGGGTCTGTGGGCACACGCGCTTTCCGCCGCCCTGCGCCGTCGCGCGCTGGAGCAGGGCGAGGATGCCGTGAGCGCCGAGTCGCTCGCCGCGGCCGACCTGACTAAGGTTGCCTGGCCGGGCGACGCCGTGGCGACGGTTGCCGAGGGTGTAGTCCTAGCGGCGGCTGCGGGCGGTGCTGCTGGCGCGGTCGTCGAGGAGGCCTAATATGGCCGAACTTACGCCGCGCATGAAGGAGCTCGTCCAGCCCTACTTGGCCGGTATCGAGCCCTACGATCCCAACTTTACGCCTACGCGCATCAACCTTTCGGCCAACGAGAACACCTATCCCGCGCCGACCGGCGTGCGCGAGGCGGTCGGCGCGGCCCTGGTTGCCACGCCGCTCAACCGCTATCCCGATCCCATGTCGAACGACCTGCGCGACGAGCTTGCTGCCTGGCATGGCGTGACGCGCGAGAACATCTGCGTGGGCAATGGTGGCGACGAGCTGCTCTATAACTACCTGCTGGCGTTTGGCGGCGCGGGACGGACCCTGCTCAACTGCCCGCCGTGCTTTAGCGAGTACGCGTTCTTTGCGTCGCTCTGCCAGATCGAGGTGCGCGATGTGTGGCGCGACCCGGCGACCTTTAGGCTCGACCAAGCGGCTGTGCTCGCAGCGGCGCCCGAGTGCAACCTAGCGATCGTGACCTCGCCCAACAATCCTACGGGTGACGTGGCACCGCTCGACTTTGTCGCGGCCCTGTGCGATGCGTGCCCCGGCATGGTGATGGTCGACGAGGCCTACGTTGAGTTTGCCGACGATTCGTTTGGCGCGGCCATCACGGCGCAGGGGCTTATTGCCGAGCATCCCAACCTGGTGATTCTGCATACGTTGTCCAAGGCGTTTGGCGCTGCCGGTACGCGTCTGGGTTACGTGATCGCGGCGCCGGAAGTCATCGACGTGTTCGCGGCGATTCGCCAGATCTATTCAGTTAACGTGCTGAGCCAGGCGGCAGCACTTGCCTGCGTGCGTGCGCGCGATGCGTATGCACCTGTGGTGGCGCAGGTCGCATCCGAGCGCGAGCGCGAGCTGTGCGCCCTGCGCGCGATGGCTACCGAGGGTCTGTCCGTGGAGGCGTGGCCGAGCGCGGCGAACTTTGTGCTTGTGCGCACGCCGCATGCCACGCGTGTGCGCGAGCGCCTACGCGATGAGTATTCGATTTTGGTGCGTGACTTTAGCTATGCGCCGGGGCTCGCGGACTGCCTGCGCATTACCGTGGGCACGCCGCAAGAAAACGACGAGGTGCTGGCTGCGTTTGCCGCGCTGGTGAAGGAGGAGATGTAGATGGGCCGTTATGCCGAGGTGATCCGTAAGACGGGGGAGACCGATATTGTCGTCAAGCTCGACCTGGATGGAACCGGTGTGTGCGATATCTCGACCGGCGTGCCGTTTTTCGACCACATGCTCAATGCTTTTGGCCGCCATGGTCTGTTCGATCTGACGGTGCACGCGGTGGGCGACGTGGAGGTCGATGCGCACCACACCGTCGAGGACACGGGTATTGTGCTGGGCGAGGCGTTTTGTCAGGCGCTGGGCGACAAGGCGGGCATTACGCGCTTTGCCGACGCGGCGATCGCCATGGACGAGACGCTTGTGATGGCTGCTGTTGATATTTCGGGCCGCGGGCAGGCCTACTGCGAGCTGCCCGTGCCGACCGAGCGCGTGGGCAGCTTCGATACCGAGCTGGCGGTCGAGTTCTTCTACGCCTTTGCGCGCGATGCCAAGCTCACGCTGCATGTGCACGAGCTGGCGGGCGGCAACTCGCATCACATTATCGAGGCCGCCTTTAAGGCCGTGGGCCGCACGATGCGCCACGCCTGCGAGCTCGATCCCCGCGTGCAGGGCATCCCTAGCACCAAGGGCTCACTGTAACCGCTACAAAGGCAGAAACCACCACGAAGGTGCCTGTCCCCTTTGTGGTGGTTTTTGGACAAGATGAGGAGGAGGGGTCGCGTGGGCGAACCGAAGATCGTGGTGGTCGACTACCACAAGGGCAACTTGTCGAGCGTCGTGCGCGGGCTTGCGCGCGCCGGTGCCGCTGCCTGCACGTCGGACGACCCGGAGCAGATCCGCCGCGCCGACGGCCTAGTCATCCCGGGCGTGGGCGCGTTCTATGACGCGATCGCCTTTATGCGCCAGAGTGGCGAGGCAGACGCGGTGCTCGACGCCGTGGCCGCCGGAACTCCACTGCTCGGTATCTGCCTTGGCCTTCAGCTGTTCTTTGAGCGCGGCAACGAGGGCGTGCCGGCAGACGCGGCTGCGGTCGTGGATGGCGATGCCTCCGAGCAGGCTGGCGGTCCTTGGGTCGATGGCCTGGGCATCATGCGCGGCTCGTGCACACGCTTGGAATCGAGCCGTCTGAAGGTACCGCACGTGGGCTGGGACCAAGTGCATATGACGCCCGCCGGTACGGCCGATCCGCTGCTCGCCGGCTTTGCCGAGGGCGCCAACATGTACTTCACCCACAGCTACGCGGTGGCTGACGACGCCGATGTCGCCGATGTCTTGGCACGCACGCACTACACGCGGAGCTTCCCGTGCATCGTGCGCCACGGCAGCGTGTGGGGTTGCCAGTTCCATCCCGAGAAATCCTCTGCGCTGGGCCAGCGCATCCTTAAGAACTTCGTGAATATCGTCGAGGAGGCCGGCCGATGATCCTGTTTCCCGCAATCGATCTGATCGGTGGCAAGGTCGTGCGCCTGGAGCGCGGTGACCGCAGCCGCTGCAAGGTATATTCCGACGACCCCGTGGCAGTCGCCCGCTCATTTGCCGAGCAGGGTGCGAGCTGGGTGCACGTCGTCGACCTGTCTGCTGCCTTTGGCGAGGACGAGGACACGTGCGCTGCCAACTCGGCGGCGATTAAGGGCATCTGCGGCATCGACGGTCTGTCTGTGGACGTGGGCGGCGGCGTTCGCTCGCTTGCACGCATCGACGAGCTGGCCGGCTACGGCGCGCGTCGCATCGCACTGGGCACGGTGCTCGTGACCGAGCCGGGTTTTGCCGAGGTGGCGGCCCAAGGCTTTGGTGAGTTGCTGGTGGCAGACATCGCCGCGCGCGACGGTCAGGTCAAGGTGAACGGCTGGCGTGATGGCGCGGGCGTGTCACTCGACGATGCCGTGGCACAGCTCACCGAGCTGGGCTTCAAGCACCTGGTGTACACCGACATCGCGCGCGACGGCATGCAGACGGGCATCGACGTGGCGACGTATCGCCACGTGGCCGAGGTCGCGGGCTTTCCCGTCGTGGCGTCGGGCGGCATCTCGACGCTCGACGACATCCGCGCACTGGCCGCGGTGGGTGAGGACGCGATTGAAGGTGCCATTACCGGTCGCGCGCTCTACGAGGGCAACTTTACGTTGGCCCAGGCACTGGACGCCGTCCGAGGGGAGGAGTAGCCCATGCTTACCAAACGCGTGATTCCCTGCCTGGATGTTAAGGACGGCCGCGTGGTCAAGGGTGTCAACTTTGTGAGCCTGCGCGATGCGGGCGACCCGGTGGAGCTGGCCCGCGCCTACGACCGCGAGGGTGCGGACGAGGTCGTCTTCCTGGACATTACCGCCACAAGCGACAATCGTGCGACGACTATCGAGATGGCGGCGCATGCAGCCGAGGAGCTCGCTATTCCCTATACCGTGGGCGGCGGCTTTCGCGACTTGGCGGGCATGCGGACCATGGTTGCCGCCGGCGCCGACAAGGTGTCGCTCAACTCTGCCGCCGTGCGCGATCCGTCGTTGATCAGCCAAGCCGCCGCGGCGTTTGGCTGCCAGGCCGTGGTCGTGGCGATCGATGCCAAGCGCGTCGGTTTGCCCGGCGCATCCGGTGCCGACAAGTGGGAGGTCTTCACGGCGGGCGGCCGCAACGCCACGGGTATCGACGCGGTGGCGTGGGCCGAGGAGGCGGCTCGTCGCGGCGCCGGCGAGATCTTGTTGACCAGCATGGACCGCGACGGCACCAAGGCCGGCTTTGACCTGGCGCTCACCCGCGCCGTGGCGCGCGCGGTGCCGATTCCCGTTATTGCGAGCGGCGGCGTGGGTACGCTCGAGCATTTTGCCGAGGGCGTGATCGAGGGCGAGGCCGATGCCGTGCTGGCGGCAAGCGTCTTTCACTTTGGGACGTTCAGCATTCGCGAAGTCAAAGAGTATATGGCCTCTCAAGGTATTCCTGTGAGGCTGGACTTCTAATGCTGCGGCTTGCCCAGGCACCCGACCTTCCGGCTCCAACCCTCCTCGCGTACTTAAGTACGCGTCGTCGGGCTTGTCGCTCGGAATCTCGGGCACCTGGACAACCCTCGCCGACCGGCGATGTTTAAATTGGGGAATTGAAATGAGAGAAATTACTACTCCAGCGGATCTTAAATACGACGCCAAAGAATTGATTCCTTGTGTGGTTCAGCAGTATGACACCGGCGAGGTGCTTATGGTTGCTTGGATGAACGAGGAGTCGGTGGGGCTGACGCTCAAGACCGGTACCACGTGGTTTTGGAGCCGCAGCCGTCAGGAGCTCTGGAACAAGGGCGCGACGAGCGGCAATATGCAAGAGGTCAAGGAGCTCTGGGCCGACTGCGATAACGATACACTGCTGGTCAAGGTCGACTCGCCGGGTCCGGCCTGCCATACCGGCAACCGTACCTGCTTCTTTAAAAAACTCGCGTAGGGCGGGCGCTCGATTAGACGCTCGGCCACCAGAAAGGATTGAACCATGGGTGTGCGCACCGCAAACGTTCAGGATGGAAATATCGGTGAGACGCTGACAGGTCTGGCCGAGGTGATTCACGGTCGTCGCGATGCGTCGCCGCAGGAGAGCTACACCGCTCGTCTGTTGACCGACGTCGAGGACGAGCTGCTCAAGAAGCTTGCCGAGGAGGCGAGCGAGGTCATCATGGCCTGCAAGGATAACGACCACGATCACATTCGCTATGAGGCCGGCGACCTGGTCTACCACTTGCTCGTGACGCTTGAGCGCTACGGCATCACCCTCGACGAGTTGGCCGGCGAACTCAACGCCCGCCGCCACTAGTCGTTTGGGACAGTCTTTGTTGGTGTAACGGGGTCATGGAAGTTGCGGTGAAATAGGGACTGTTTAAGCGCTTCATCAGGCAAAACAATCCCTATTCCACCGCAACTTATGAAGGGATGGCTAGTCGAGGGGCGTGGGTTCCCATTCGCCGGTGGGGTGGGGGATGTCGAAGGTTCGATAACCGCAGTCGTAGGCGTGGGCTTGTGCCTCGTGGATATTCCAGCAGATGTCGCAGGCGCGGTGCGCGTCCGAGCCAAAGGTGATGGGTACCTCGGCATGGGCGAAGCAGCGCAAAAGACCGGTTGCGGGGTAGTAGTCGTCGAGCCCCTTGCGCGGTGCGGCGGTCGAGACCTCAACGCGGCGGCCCGTATCGTGCGCGCACTCGGCCATCTGCTGCCAAAACGGTGCAGGGTCAAAATCGGGCGCAAAGCCTTCCTTCGAAAAGCGCATGACCAGGTCGGGGTGAGCCATCACATCAAAGTTGAGCGGGCTCTCGCAGGCGCGGCACCAGTCATCGACATAGCGCTCCCACACGCCCCGCTCGCCTAAGTTTTCCCAAACATGCAGGTCGGTATCATCGTCGATCCAACCGCAGCGCGAATCGGGCGTATCGGGACGAGCGACATCCTCCGTCCCCGCCGTGTCCGCAGCACCTGCCGCAATATCGCCCGGGTTGCCAATCCAATGCACACTGCCCAGGCGCACGACGGCGCCCTGGGACCAGCGCTCAACCAAAGGCTCGCAGCCCTCGTACCAATCGCATTCAAAGCCATAGATAAAGCTGAGCTCCGGCGCAATCTGCGCGGCAAGCTTGCGAGCATCCTCAAAAGCCAGACGATGTGCCGGCAAGTCGCCCTCGACAACTTGAACCTCGCAATTGGCATCCATGCTGGCAGGCAGGGTGAGGTGGTCGGTCGAGACCATGACCTGGCAGCCGGCCGCAGCGGCGGCGCGAACGTTGTCCTCAAACGAGGCATGTCCGTCCGAGAACGAGGTGTGGGTGTGGCAATCGACCAGCGGGCAAGCAGACATGGCGGCTCCTTTGCGTCAAGCGAATCCGCTTCATTGTAATGGCGCAGCTCTCAACACGCCGGACACGCCGGGGGCCGAAATCGATTGGAAAGGCTGCGCGACGCGCGGTGCGGCCTCGCTTGCGCTCTCAAAACATGTACATCAGCCTCCAAAAGCTGCAAATAATGACATGTTTGGAGGCTGACGTACACGTTTGAGTGGAGCGGGCCGGCGTTGGAGCGCGCCGGCACTTGCGCCCAGCAAAAGTCGCACCTATCCCATGACGCCGCCCCTGCGCCGCCTGCGATGTGCTAGCGTTTGGGTGAACAAAACGAGCCCGTGCGGAAAGGATCCGGACCGTATGCAACGTGGAAGTACATCTCCGCTGTCCCGCGAGACCGATGCGCCCGAGACTATCGTCAAGCTGGAATGCGATATCGACGACGCGTCGCCCGAGGTGCTCGCCTATGCCGCCGACCGCCTGCGCGAGGCGGGTGCTCGCGAGGTGCATTGGCTGCCCCTCTATTGCAAGAAAGGCCGTCCCAGTTGGCAGCTGCAGGTAATCTGTGCTCACGAGGATATCGAGCGCCTGCAGACGATTATCTTTTTGGAAACCACGACCAACGGCATTCGTCGCCAGGTCATGGAGCGCGTTTGCCTGCCACGCCGCTTTGAGCGCGTAACGACGCTATGGGGCGAGGTGTCCGTCAAGGTGGCAACCCTGCCCGATGGCAGCGAGCGCGCGGCGCCCGAGTACGAAGACTGCGCTCGTCTTGCCCGTGAGCACGACGTGCCGCTCCAGCGCGTGATGCAGGCGGCCCAGAGCGCGGCACTGCGATTTGAATAGCGCGGCCGGCGACATCCCGTGCCCAGCCGCATTAACCCCATCCCGAAAGGATCCCCCATGAAATACCTCATCGCCTCCGACATCCACGGCTCGGCATACTGGGCCGAGCGCCTGGTCGCCGCCATCGAATCCCAGCAGCCCGACCGCATCGTGCTGCTGGGCGACCTGCTCTACCACGGTCCGCGCAACGACCTGCCGCGCGATTACGCCCCCAAGCGCGTGATCCCGCTGCTCAACGCCCTGGCCGACCGCATCATCGCGGTGCGCGGCAACTGCGACGCCGAGGTCGACCAGATGGTCCTCGACTTTCCCGTCATGGCCGACTACGCCACGCTGTTCGACGAGACCGGCCGCGAGCTGTTCCTGACGCACGGCCATGTCTTTGGCGCCGGCATGCACAACAGCGTCGACCACGCGCCCGCGCTGCCCGAGGGCTCCGCGCTCGTCTACGGCCACACGCACATCAAGGTCAACGAGGAAAGCGCCGCGCACCCGGGCCTGTGGCTCTTCAACCCCGGCAGCGTGAGCATCCCCAAGGACGGCTCGCACAGCTACGGCATCTACGAGGGCGGCGCGTTCCGCCACGTGATCCTGGAGGAGGACTAACCATGGCGCAGCATATGGCTCAGCAAAATGCCGAGGGTTCGCGTGACCTGTCCACGCTGGTCGACGCGTCGGCCGAGCTGCAGCATCTGGTGCAGACCATCTGGCGTTTGCGTCAGCCCGATGGCTGCCCGTGGGACCGCGAGCAGACGCATCAGAGCATCGGCAAGAACATGATCGAGGAGGCCTACGAGGCGCTCGACTGCATCGAGGCGGACGACGTGGCACATCTGCGCGAGGAGCTCGGCGACGTGCTCATGCAGGTGGTGCTGCATGCGCAGATTGCGGCGGACGCCGGTGAGTTTACGCTGGCCGATGTGGCACGCGATATCGACGCCAAGCTCATCCGCCGCCACCCGCATGTGTTTGGCGATGCGGATGCCGATAACTCCGACGAGGTGCTCAAGATCTGGGACGAGGTCAAGCTTGCCGAGAAGGCCGCCAAGGACAAGGCCGTGGCAGCAGGCGAGGCTGCGCCCGAGGGCCTGCTCGACGGCGTGCCCACACATCTGCCTGCGCTGATGCAGGCCCAGAAGGTGTCGCGCAAGGCGGCTGCCGTGGGCTTTGAGTGGGAGACGGTCCGGGATGTGTGGGACGAGGTCGCCGAGGAGCGTGCCGAGTTTGAGGCCGAGGAGCCCGGCTCGCCCGAGCGCGAGATGGAGTTTGGCGACCTGCTCTTTGCCCTGGTCAACGTTGCGCGCAAGGAGGGAATCGACGCCGAGAGCGCTCTGCGCGCCAGCACGGCAAAGTTCCGCCGTCGCTGGGCCGCGATGGAGCAGATGGCGGCCAACGCTCATGTAGATCTGACTGAGCTTTCGACCCACGGCCTCAATGACCTCTGGGATGCCGCAAAGGCAGAGGAGTAAGACTGCGGGGACGACGGGCTGACATGCCTCATCGTTCCCGCTAATTTTTTCGAAAAACAAGTGTATCCCTCGGCTAACTTAGGGCATAATGCAAAAAGTGCGACATGGCTAACTTACAGAGGCGCACCGACGGTGCACGGTCGGCCGGTTGCCAAGCATTCAACCCGTTTCCAAGTGAGAGGGAGACAACATGAGTGACATTTTGGATGTCTACGGTCGCGAGGTGCTCGACAGCCGCGGCAATCCCACCGTCGAGGTCGAGGTCGTGCTCGAGGACGGCAGCTTTGGCCGCGCAATGGTGCCTTCGGGCGCTTCGACCGGCGCCTTTGAGGCATGCGAGTTGCGCGACGGCGACAAGGGTCGCTACCTGGGCAAGGGCGTCTCGCAGGCCGTCGAGCACGTCAACAACGAGTGCGCCGATGCCGTCGTGGGCCTCGATGCCTTCGACCAGCGCGCTGTCGATGCCGCGTTGGTCGCCGCGGACGGTACCCCCAACAAGACCAAGCTCGGCGCCAACGCCATCCTGGGCGTGTCACTGGCCGTCGCCCGCGCCGCGGCAGAGTCGGCGGGCCTGTCGCTGTACCAGTACCTGGGTGGCGTCAACGCCCACCTGCTGCCCACGCCCATGATGAACATCCTCAACGGCGGCGTGCATGCCGACAATAACGTCGACTTCCAGGAGTTCATGATCATGCCGGTGGGCGCCCCGAGCTTTGCCGAGGGCCTGCGCTGGTGCGCCGAGGTCTATCACACTCTCAAGGGCGTGCTGCACGAGGCCGGCCTGGGCGGCGGCGTGGGCGACGAGGGCGGTTTCGCGCCCAACCTCAAAACCAATGCCGAACCGTTCGAGTACATTACCAAGGCCGTCGAGAAGGCTGGCTTTAAGCCCGGCGTCGACTTCATGTACGCCATGGACCCGGCGTCCACCGAGTTCTACAACGCCGAGACCGGCATGTACGAGCTCAAGGGCGAGGGCGTGGAGTACACGAGCGCCCAGATGGTCGATTACTGGGAGAAGCTCGTCGACGCCTATCCCATCATCTCCATCGAGGACGGCATGGCCGAGGAGGACTGGGACGGCTGGGTTGAGCTCACCCGTCGCATTGGCAACAAGGTGCAGCTGGTGGGCGACGACCTGTTCGTCACCAACACCGAGCGCCTCAAGAAGGGCATCGAGCTGGGCGCCGCCAACGCGATTCTGGTCAAGGTCAACCAGATCGGCACGCTCACCGAGTCGCTCGAGGCCATCGAGACCGCCAAGGAGGCCGGCTACGCTTGCATCGTGAGCCACCGTTCTGGCGAGACCGAGGACTCCACGATCGCCGACCTGGTCGTGGGCGTCAACGCCGGCCAGATCAAGTCGGGCGCCCCGTGCCGCAGCGACCGTATTGCCAAGTACAACCAGCTCATCCGCATCGAGGACGAGCTCGAGGGCAGCGCGCGCTACGCCGGCAAGGCCGCGTTCTACAACATTCGCTAAACAAGTGGTGCTCGCGGGGGGCGGGGTTGACTCGGCTCCGTTCCACTTCTGATGGCCGCCATTGGGCGCTGGGCCATATGGCTCAGCGCCTTTTTTATGTCGAGCAAAGGCTGGCGAAGGCGGTGCGGGCGCTCGTGCTATAACTAGAATACTTAGCGCAAACAAACCTCAACCGCACAAGGCGCACATGGATCAGATTTACGACAACAGGTACTATTCCGCCGGTTCGCGTGAGCCGTCGCCTCGCCGTGCGCGCACGGTGCAGCTCGGTGGGTCCGCCTACGCCGGCGCCGACCGCTCCATGCAGCGCCCGACAAGTACCTCGCGCCCCAATGCTCAAGTGAATACTTCGACAGATGGACCAGTGCGCCCGGCACGTTCGTCGCATGCTCAGCGCTCGTCGGCTCAAACGCACGATAGGTCGAGCAGGCCCTCGAACCGTTTTTCGGGCTCGGACTTTATGCACTACGCCAACGACAACGCGGTGGTCAAGGCGATCTACGACTTTACCCACGGTCCTCAGCGAGGGCTATTCATCGGCATCGTCGTTGCCCTGGTGCTCGTGAGCCTGTATTTCCCCGTGCGCGACCTGTACGTGGCAAAGCGTTCGAGCGATATCTTGACCAAGCAGGTCGAGATTCGTCAACAATACAATGATGAGCTGCAAAAAAGCGTCGACAAGCTGCTCTCGGAGGAGGGCATTAAGGATGCGGCGTCCGAGGATCTGGGCCTGGTGATGCCCGGCGAGAAGAGGGTTGAAGTGCAGGGCCTGGACGACGATTCGGATTCGTCTTCGAGCAAGAAGTCGTCGAACGCCAAGAAGGCCAGCGAAGTTGCCAAGGAAATCGAAGAAGTCGGTAAGGACGCCCCGTGGTACATCCAGGCGCTCGACATGCTGTTTGGGTTTAACGGTGTCGAGGGCCAGACGGTCGTGTCCAACGGCAAATAGCGCCCGGAGGGGAGCCCGCAATGACAAATTGCAAACGCTATAAGGTGGCGGCGATCGACCTGGGAACGGTGTCGTCGCGACTGGTGTTGGCCCAGGTCGAGGGTGGGGCGATCGTGGAATCGTCCAAGCACACCGAGATTACCGATCTGGGCGAGGGCGTCGACGCGACGGGCCGCTTTTGCGAGGCGGCGGTCGAGCGCGTGCTCGCTGCATGCCGCATGTTTGTGGACGAGGCGCGTGCCTTTGGGGCCGCGTGCATTTGCACCACATGCACGAGCGCCGCGCGCGATGCATCCAATGCCGCACTGCTGCTGGACGGCCTGCGTGAGCTGGGGCTCGAACCGCAGGTGATTCCGGGCGAGGTCGAGGCGCGCCTGACGTTTTTTGGCGTGGCGCACGACTTTGCTGGCGAGCGCATCATTGTTGCCGATTCGGGCGGCGGATCCACGGAGCTCGCGACGGGCGTCTATGCGCCGGAGCGCGGCGTCTTTGCACTGGAGGGAACGCACTCGCTGGACATCGGTTGTCGCCGCGTGACCGAGCGGTTTTTCTCGGCGCTGCCGCCTGCGGACGGCGAGCTTGCTGCCGCCGCCAACTGGGCGGGCGAGCAGTTCGCCGCCTATTTTGAGGGCCTGCCCAGCGACTTTGAGCGCGCCGAACGCTTGGTCGCAGTGGGCGGCACGGTGACTACACTGGTGGCCCTGGTCCACGAGCTGGAACCGTACGATTCGAGCTTTGTGCACCTACGCGAGCTGTCGCTAGAGCAGGTCTCGGCTGCCATCGGGCGCATGTCCACGCTGGACGTGGAGGGCATCGCCGCGCTGCCGGGCGTGCAGTCCAAGCGCGCGGGCGTTATCTTGGCTGGCGCCGTGGTGATCCGCGAGCTCATGCGAGCCGGCGGCTACAAGACGCTCACCGTAAGCGAGAACAGCTTACTCGCCGGCATGGCCGCCACCATCAACGAGGCTCTCGACGGTGCGACCCCCACCATCTCCTGGACCCCAGAGCTCAGCACCCTCTAAATAAGTTGCGGTGAAATAGTTCCTAAATAAGCTGGTAAACGGTATAAACAGGATCTATTCCACCGCAACTTCTAAGGGACCGAAGCTGTCTTTTTAGCCCGTCCTAAATTAGTTGGCTTTCTGAAGCGCGGGGCGGTGGGACGTCTGCGTATTTGCTGCGCAAATCCGCACCGGCTTCGGACGCCTGCTGGCGCCCTCGCCGGCTCGCTGCGGACGCTGCGCGTCCGCTTGACGCTCGCCCCCCCCTCGCGGGTTCGAGTCCCACCGGCATCTAAAAGAAGTGAGCCCGCATCCCTTGGGGACACGGGCTCGAAAGCTCCATATGGTAGGGGCGGTGGGACTCGAACCCACAATCCTTGCGGCGAGAGATTTTAAGTCTCCTGCGTATGCCAATTCCGCCACGCCCCCGTGAGACTAGAAGTCTAGCACAAGCCGTCCGTTACGCGTTGACGGCCATCGAGTGTTGGCCCGACTTCTCCAGGAACTCCTGGAACTTGGCTTCGTCGCCCTTGTTCTTGTACTGCAGGGCTAGCAGGTATTCCAGGCGGCAGCTCTTGACCTTGTCGTCGCCGGCCTCCTTGAGCATGCGCTCCAGCTCGGGAATGTCGTTGTGGCGCTTGAGGATCATCGTGTCGTACATCAGTTGGCATTCGTGCGCGACTGCCTCGGCCTGGCCGCCCTCAAAGCCCTTGATCTCGTGCAGGAGCTCCTTGGGCTTTTTGCGGTCCTCCTGGCCAACGTAGTAGTTAAAGGCTTTGATCACCAGGTCGACGCGCTGCATTTTGGGCAGATTGAGCCCCAGCAGCAAATCGAACATCTCGTCGGCGCGCTTGTGGTCCTCGCGCAGCAGATAGGAGTTCAGGCGCAGGTAGTCGCGGTTATAGCGCGGGTACAGCATGCTGGTGAGTTTGCCGTCGAGCAAACGATCGAACTCGTCCCACTGCTTGGCGGCCATCAATTGCTGCAGGCGTTTAAACGTGGTGCGTTTTTTGACGCTAAAGAACACCGAAACGGCGATGCAGATGATAACGACGGCGGTCCAGAGGGTGCGGGAATCGGGCATATTGGGGTCCTTAGTCGCTCATAAAGCGAGCGGTATGACAACACGTACTAGATGTATTATACGCAGCGCGCAAGCAAACTGGCATAAAAGCTCATCGAGGCCGAGTGCCATCGCTCGCTGCGGTACACTTACCTAAAGTAAACCATGAAGGGAGACATTACCTATGAAGAAGATCGTTTTGGCTTGCGGTGCTGGCGCTGCTACTTCCACACTCGTTGCCCAGAAGGTCGCCACCATGCTCGACGCCAACGGTTACGCCGACAAGTACGAGATCGTGCAGTGCGCCATCTCCGAGGCCAAGGACGTTTGCGACGAGGGCGCCGATCTGCTGATCGCCACCACCGTTGCCCCCGAGGGCCTTACCTGCCCGTACGTGAGCGGCGTGCCCTTCATGACCGGCATGAACCGCGTCGCTGCCGAGAAGGCCGTTCTTGACGTCATGGCTCAGTAGGCGCTGACTGCATGAGTGAGCAGAACGCCAATCCGGTCGAGCTCTTTGGCATGCGCGTTGCCCATGTGGGCATTAACGCCACCGACCCGGCAGACGCCCTGGAGATCGCGGAGCTGTTCTCGACGATGATGGGTCTGCCCGTTATCGAGACCCCGGTTTCGTACTTTAACGATTCGCTGGTCGAGATCATGAAGCAGAACGGTCGTGGCACCAAGGGCCACATCGGCTTTGCCGTTAACGACATCGATGCAGCTGAGAAGTGGTTTGCCGAGCGCGGGCTCGAGGTCAACGAAGAGTCGCGCGCGCTGCTGCCCGACGGTGGTACCAAGCTCGTGTACTTTAAGCGCGAGTTCGCCGGTTTCGCCGTGCACCTGTGCCGCGAGTAGCGCACAAGCTGCTTTAGTTAGCAAAAAGGGATAGGGCCGCGTGGCCCTATCCCTTTATTTATGCCGAGGGGCTTCCTACCGCGGCAGGCGAATCGTAAAGCGGCTGCCGACGCCCTCGACTGAGGTCACGCCAATGACACCACCATGGCTATCGACGATCCACTTGGCAATGGCAAGCCCCAGACCCGAGCCCTGCGCACCGGCATCGCGTGCGTTGTCGGCGCGGTAGAACCGTTCAAACGCGTGAGCTGCGGATTCCTGGTTCATGCCGATGCCCTCGTCTTCAACGCTTATGTCGATCGTGCCCGTGCCCGCATCCGGCGCTACGCCAAACGAGATGGGCGTGCCCGCGTCCGAATACTTGGCGGCGTTTTGCACGATCACGCGCAGAGCCTGCTTCACGAGCGCCACGTCGACGGGCGCGTCGCAGCGCGGGTCGCTGATAAGCGCAGCGTCAAAGGCCAGCCGATACGTGTGCCCGGCATCGATCATCTGCGATTCTTCGCAAACCTCGCCGACCAGTGCAGCCAGGTTGGTATGCGCACGCCGCAGGACCGTGCGCCCGGCATCGCCGCGCGCCAAAAACAGCAGCTGCTCCACGAGCTCCTGCATGTGCTCGCTTTCGGCCTTGAGGGACGCGATGGATTCCGCCAGCACGTCCGGGTCGTCTTTGCCCCAGCGGTCGAGCATGTTCACGTAGCCCTGAATCACCGCGATGGGCGTGCGCAGCTCGTGGCTTGCATCGTTGACAAAGCGCATCTGCTGCAGCTTGGCCTCTTGCATCTGGCGCAGCAGGCGGTTGAGTGCGACCTCGATGCTTGCCAGGTCGGCGTCGCCGGTGGTGACGCTCGGCGAGTCGACGCTCGCGCGCTCGATGGCTTGCTCCAGCGTTTCCATCTTGCCGCCGGAGAGCTGCATGCGGCCGAGCTCGTCCACGCGCAGGGCCAGGTCGTTGAGCGGCGCCATGGTGCGGCGCACACGGCGAGCGCCGCCGAGCATATCGAGCATGCTGATGACCTGCCAACCTACAACAACGATATAGAGGGGCCAAAGTGCGATGAGGTCCTGCGCGAGGGGGAAGGTCTTGGTGGTACGCGCAAGCTCGACGGTATAGGTGAGCGTTGTCAGGTCCCAGCCGCGCGCGGGCTTCAGCGACATGCCGCGAACGGTGGCGCCGGGGATCCATCCTGCGGTAAACGCGCTGTCGGGCAGTGTCTGGTTGTATCCATAGACGAGGATCGCCGCCGCAATCACCACCAGCAACAGATCGAGCCAGACGTAGCTCATCAGGCGGCGCCACATATAGCTCCAGTTGATGGCGCGGGCGATGGAGGTGACGCGCTTGGCCTCGGCGTTACGTGCGGCAGACATAGCCCACCCCGCGCACGGTCTGGATGATGCGGGCACCGCCGGCGTCCTCGATCTTGGCGCGCAGGTGCGCGATGTGCACGTCGACGTTGTTGGTGTCGCCCACGTATTCGTAGCCCAGCGCCTCGTGCGCAATGCGCTCGCGCGTGAGCACGGTGCCGGCATGTGCCATAAGCAGGGCGAGGACGTCGAACTCGCGGGCGGTCAGCACGATGGGCGAGCCGCCGACCGTGACTTCGCGGCGGTCGGGATCGAGCGCGACCGAACCCACGGTGAGCGCGGCGGGGGAGGGCGCGGCTGAGGTCTTGGCCGAGTCTCCAGCCGGGGGTATCGCAGCGGCACCCGTAGCGCCCTCCCCGGCCCCAACGCCGCCAACGCCCGAAGCCGCCCGCACGGCCTCCGAGCGCTTCAGCGCAACGCGGATCCGTGCGAACAACTCCTCAATCGCAAACGGCTTGGTCAGGTAATCGTCGGCGCCGGCATCGAGCCCGGCCACCTTGTCCATCACGGCATCTCGCGCGGTGACCATAATCACCGGCACATCCTTGTGCTTGCGGACACGCCGCAGGACCTCCATGCCGTTGAGCTGTGGCAACAGCACATCGAGCAGAATCAGATCGTAGTCGCGCTCCAGCGCCAGGTCCACGGCGGTGCGGCCGTCAGCGGCGTGCTCCACCTGGTAGCCCTCGTGCTCCAGCTCGAGCGTCACAAAGCGGGCGATTTTCTCCTCGTCCTCTACGATCAGGATCCGTGCCATGTGTGCCCCCGTCTGCGATTACTTGTCGTCGTTGAGATTTTGCTTGATGTCGTCCGCGGCATCGGCAGCGTGATTCATAAGGTTGTTGATGCTGCCGGGCACGTCGCCGTCGCTGTCGATGCGGTAGCGCATGCCAAAGAACAGGCCAATCAGCATCAGCCATATCGTGGCGCCCCAAGCAAGCAGCGCGACGATGGGGATCAGGATGGGGATGTTGAGGATGATCGCATCGCGGCGCGTGGCAATAAACTTGGTGTCCAGGCTCAGGCGGAAGAGCTTTTTGAGGTACTCCCACACGCTGTCCATCTTCTTGGAGAAGTCGGTCTTTTCGCTCGACTTCTCGTAGGCGGCCTGCGCGGCGACCATCTCGGCCGAGGGCTCATCGACCGGCACGGACTCGGTGGCGGCGTGCGCCGACGTGGTTTGCGTCTTGCCCTGCGACTCGAGCCAAATGATGGCATCCAGAACGTTACCGTCGGCGGCGTCGAGCGCGGCCTTGGCATCGGTGTAGCTCACGTTGCACTTGGTGCGGATGGTTTCAACTTTTTCGAGGTCGTCCATGACCTGTCCTTTCGTTCGATGGGCGCGACGCCGGGCGATCTGCCCGGGCGCGAGCGTTGCGTTCGGCGGCCTGCGTTGCGCGGCGCCGCCCCGCCCTTGGTCGAACTCTATAGTGCAGGTTATAGATTAAGCGATTCTTGAGCCAAGATTAATGTTGGATGAGTTTTTGGGTGGCGGTGGGGAAGGGGGAGGTGTCTTTCTGGATAGCTAGCAGCGAGGTCTAATACTTTTCCCGAGAAGTGAACGAGCTAAAACGGACCCCCGAAGCATCGACACTTTAAAGGTGCCGTTTCCCGCGGTTTCAATGCTGAAATCCCACGATTTTGCCGCCGAAAAATGCGGCTGTTTCAGGGGTCCAAAAACAGCCGTTCACTTCTCGGGAAAAGTATTAGACCTCGACAGCGGGGGATGGGGTGCCGGTGCAAAACGGCGTCAAGGGTTGGTCGAGCAGGCGGTTTCTCCATTGATGTCTGCACGGCATGTGACACTTACTCTGCCGCTTCGTTCTGCCACGGCGGCATGCATCTGAACAACGACCCTCTAAGGAGTTCGATATCGATGGGTGACAACGCAAAGCATCTCGCAAAGAAGTGCGTTAAGGACGCAGGACCGTGCCTTGCGCTGTGCGTAGCCGGCGCAGCGGTCGCGCTGCTGGCTGTTCTGGGGCCGTTCGACGTGCTCCGAAGTGCCAGCTCTCTGCACATTTGCATGGCCCTTGCCGGTGCCATGATGACCGGCGGTGTGCTAGATCTGATTTTTTGGGTGCTCGACCCGTTTGGATGGAAGAACGAGGGGTAAGCCCTAAGGGATGGAAGGACTGGAACGGTTGGCTTAGTGATCGTGCAGAATGTGGGCTAGCGACTTACAGGGAAGTGGTGATCCGGTGACAGTCTATGTGACGGGCGATATTCACGGCGGCGTCGACATGCAAAAGCTGCGCGATTGGGAGCTTGGGGATAGCCTGACGAGCGACGACTATCTGATTGTCGCGGGCGACTTTGGCTTTCCGTGGGATTTCTCTGCCGAGGAATGCGCCGATATCGCTTGGCTGGAGTCGCGCCCCTATACGTTGCTGTTCGTCGACGGCAACCACGAACGTTTCGATCACTGGGCGGAGCGACCCATGGAGTTGTGGCACGGTGGGCTGACGCAGCGCCTGTCGGATACCTCGCCCATACGGCGCCTGACGCGCGGCGAGGTTTTTGAACTCGACGGCTCAACGATCTTTACCATGGGCGGCGCCACGAGCGTGGACAAGGAATATCGCGTGCCGTATTCCAGTTGGTGGCCGCAGGAGCTGCCGGACGAGCGCAACTTTGGGGAGGCGCGGGCAAGGCTCGACAGCGTGGGTTGGAAGGTCGACTACGTAATCACCCACACCTGCTCCACGCGCATGCTCTCGCCCACGCTCTATCCGGCACCCGGCTGGAATTATCCCGATGTCGATCGACTCACCACGTTTTTTGACGAGCTGGAGGACCGTCTGGACTACAAGCGCTGGTACTACGGGCATTTTCATCGGGATGTCAACCCGGCCGAGCGCCATACCGTGCTCTACGACTGCATCGTTCGCCTGGGCGACGAACTCCAGCCCTGGGATGTTGCATAGGGGTACGGACGCATGAGCTTCGTAGCGAACCAAAATCGATTCGCTAAGGGATTTACTCCCAAGCTGACTTGCGCTCGAGTAACGTTTTCGTAGCTTCTGGCGTGGGGGAGTCAAGTATTTCGCAAAACGCATCGAACCCCTCTGGTGAAAGATGAGTTGTTGATGCTTTGGCAATGTCGCTATCGAGGTGGTCGTCAGGGTGGGCTGCCGTCTGTTGCATGCCTGTCCTTTCATCCATAACGATGTTCTCGCGATGCGCGCGGATGACATCCCAGCTAAAGTGCTCGACCAGCTGCTCGGCAGAACGCGGCGTGGTGTCCGGTGCGATGCCCGTTTGCCCGGCGAGCCAGCCCAGCAGTGCCTCGGGTGTGCCAAAGCGGGCGCGGAGCTCGCCCAGGTCCAGATCGCGATCGCGCTTGGAAAGGCGGCGGCCATCCGGCGACATGAGCAGCGGAATGTGCGTGTAGTGCGGCGTGGGAAGTTCCAGCAAATGCTGCAGGTAGATTTGGCGCGGTGTGGAGCCAAGCAGGTCGCATCCGCGTACGATCTCGGTAACACCCATGGCGGCGTCATCGACCACCACGGCCAGTTGATAGGCAAACACGCCGTCGCTGCGGCGCACCAAAAAGTCGCCGCACTCGGTGGCGAGTGCCTCGCATTGGGGCCCGTACGTGCGGTCCACGAATTCGACCACATCGTCTGCGAGGTCGTCGACGGCGGGCACGCGCAGGCGCGTGGCCGGAGCGCGCAGGGCACTGCGGCAGGCGACCTCTTCGGCCGAAAGGCCTCGGCAGGCACCGCGGTAGATGGGCGTGCCGTCGCTGGCATGCGGCGCGCTTGCGGTGTGGAGCTCGGCGCGCGTGCAAAAGCAGGGGTAGGTGAGGCCGGCGTCTTGCAGCTGGCGCAAGGCGCTCTCGTACAGGTCTAGGCGATCGTGCTGGTAGTAGGGGCCTTCGTCCCACTCCAGCCCCAGCCAGGCTAGGTCGTCGATGAGTTGGGCGGCAAGTTCCGGGCGCTTACAGCGATCGTCTAGGTCCTCGATGCGCAACACAATGCTGCCGCCTTGGCTGCGGGCCGAAAGCCACGCGCACAGGCAGCTGAACACGTTGCCCAGGTGCATGCGGCCCGAAGGCGACGGAGCAAAGCGACCCACGACGGGCGCGGGAACGGAGGCGGGCTGTGCCGTGGGCGCGTCCGCGGCGGGCGTTGCTATGTTGCGTGCGTTGATATCCATGCGGACGAGTATAGCGCGGGGGCGCGATGGGGAGGCGTCACGGTGGTTCGCAAGTTGTCGAGGCCTCGCATTGCGTATGGCGGGCCGCGGACTCGGTGCTTTGATTCCTGTCCATCAACTCGGTACCTTTGACGACAGAACCCCCGGCAGCTCTTCGCAACTGCCGGGGGTTCCGCGGAAAAGGGGGACATGATCCTCAAGCGAACGGCAAAGGGGCAAACCGTTTTCGCTCAACTGCTTTATGCCCCTCGGCTGGCGGCTCAATCAGTGCATGCCGCGCCCACACAAAGCCGCTACACCTGTGACGGAGCTGTGAAGTGGTATCTATCGTTGGTGCAGGACATGCCAAGGAGTGTCCTAAACTGCCGGCAGATAAGGAACGTCCCTAAGTGCCAGGCTCGGGTGGGACTTTTGTCCCATTTGACGCTCCGGTCGCCTAGATATTCGTCGTGTGTGCCCGTAAACGTGGGACAATGGCGCTGTTGGTATCACAGACAAAGGATGTGCCTATGAACGCCCCCGTTGCCAAGACCTGTCGGCAGCGTCGCCTATTCGCGCGATTTGCTTCCGTCTGCGCACTCGTCGCGCTTGCATTGCTGCTACTGCCCGCCGCCGCGCACGCCGACGGCTATTCCATGACCCAAACCTATATCGGTGCCACGGTCGAGGCCGATGGATCGCTGACCGTTGTCGAGGGACGTCAGTTTGATTTCGACGACGACATCAACGGCGTGTATTGGGAGATCAATACGGGCACCAACCAGCAGGGCGGCGCGGCGGGCGTCGACGTGCTGAGCGTCGAGGAAGAGGACACCGCGTTCAACAAAGTCGATAGCGCGAACAAGGGTGACTCTGGCGTCTACACGGTCGAGCAGTCCGACGGCGGCGTAAAGATCAAGGTTTTCAGCCCCCACGAGAGCGGCGATAGCGCGATCTATTACGTGAGCTACACCATGACCGGTGCGGTCATGAACTGGGCCGATACCGCCGAGCTCTACTGGAAGTTCGTGGGCGATGGCTGGTCCGCGGATTCCGATGACGTCGAGATGGAAGTGTACTTCGCAAATGCTGCTGCCGGGACGGCGGCCGTCAAGGGCGATAACTTCCGCGCATGGGGTCACGGCCCGCTGACCGGCGACGTGTCGCTCGACGCGGACGAGCCGATGGTCACCTATACCATTCCGTGCGTGCATCAGGGCGAGTTCGCCGAGGCGCGCGTGGTCTTTCCCAGCGACTGGGTGCCGTGGCTTAGTGCCTCGAGCGAGGAGCGCATGTCAACGATCCTGAGCGAAGAGAAAGAATGGGCCGACGAAGCTAACGCCCGCCGCGCTCACGCTCGCATGATTGCCAATGTACTTGCCGTACTAAGTGTTGTCGCGGCGGTGGCATTTACCGGCACAATCGTTGTGCTCAAGCTGCGCCGCCGCAAGCCCAAGCCGCTTTTCCAGGACGAATATTTCCGCGATGTGCCTTCGGCCGACCATCCCGCCGTGCTTTCGGCCCTCATGAGCTGGAACGAGGTGCCCGATCAGGCATATATCGCCACGCTCATGAAGCTTACTGACGACCGTGTGATCAAGCTGGAGCAGGCGACCGTGACTAAGGCCAAGAAGGGTCTGTTGGGGCGTGAAAAAGAAGAGCAGACGTATCGCGTGACGGTGAGTGATGCGGGTTGGAAGTCGGCCAAGGGCATTGACCACATGGTGCTCAAGGTCTTCTTTGCCGGTGCTAAGCCCGACGAGAACGGCGATCGCTCGCGCACGTTTGACGAGCTGCAGCACTACGTCAAGCAGCACGCTACGCCCGTGGGCGACAAGCTCGAGGACTATCAGAACACCGTTAAGGGCAAGCTGGCCGATAGCGAGTACGTTGCCTCGGACGGCATTGTCGCAATGGTGTTTTGCCTGGTTCTTGGTATTCTGATCGCCTTTGTTCCCATGGGTTCCATTTTCTTTACCGACGGAGCACAGGCGAACATTATCGCTGCGGTTATCTCGGTGCCGATTGTGCTGGTGGGTATTGGCGTGGGCCTTACGTTCCGCCGCTTTACGCCGGAGGGCGCCGAGGTGGCGGCTCGCTGCAAGGCGCTCAAGCATTGGCTCGAGGACTTCACGCGCCTAAAGGAAGCCGTCCCGGGCGATTTGGTGCTGTGGAACAAGTTGCTGGTGATGGGTGCGGCGCTGGGCGTTTCGAAGGAAGTCCTGCGTCAGCTTGCCGAGGCGGTGCCTCCCGAGGTGCGCGAGGCCGACGGTTTCTACGACAATTACCCCTGCTACTGGTGGTACTACCATCATTACGGCATCGATTCGCCGCTCGATTCGTTTAACGATGTGTATCACGAGAGCATCCGTGAGCTGGCTTCGAGTTCCGATAGCTCGGGCGGCGGCGGAGGCGGCGGCTTCTCGGGCGGCGGCGGTGGTGGCGTCGGCGGAGGCGGCGGCGGAACGTTCTAACGGTCGTAAGCTATGGGATGGGCTTTTCTCGACAGCCGTCGGGGAAAGCCCATCCCCTTTTTATGCGCTACCTACGAAGACCGTCCCCAGCGACTAGCCATTTAAGAACGTCCCCAACGACTAGGTATGGCTGCTGAGCCTAGACGGTTAGGTCGAGTTCGTAGAGGAAGCTTTCGCGCGGCATGGCGTGGCGGCGTTCCTCGCGGTTGGCTCGGTGCGTGGCCGTGCGCTTAAAGCCGTGCAACTCGTAGAACTTCCACGAGCAGTTGGAGTCGGTGTACAGGTGCGCGCTGGTCGCCCCGCACGAGGACAGATGCGAGATTGCAGCGTCGAGCAGCACCGTGCCAACGCCCAGGCCGTGGACATCGCGATCCACGGCAAGCAGCGTGACCTCGTTGTCATGCGGCAGCGGGCTTTTCTCGAGCAGGCGGTTGTTGGTTCGAATGGTGGTGCGCACAAAGGAGAGGTACTCGGCGCAAGCTTCAGGCTCCAGCTCGCGCATCTGCGACAGCAACGAGCGTTCGGTGTCCATCCAATGTTCCTTGACGGTGGCGCCGGAGCTCTGTCCCGCACGCGCGAGCGCAATGCCACGCGCCTGACCGTCGATTACGGCAACCTGCGAAAACGTCGAGGACGAAAGGCAGTAGGCAAGGTCGCACGCGGCTTCGAGGCGGTTGTACTCATCGTTATCCGAGTTGTTGTGCCAAAGCTGCTGCAAGATCAGCGCGATAGCGTCGAAATCTTCGGTATCAAACGGTCGGTAGAGAACCCGCGAGACCATGGTGCCTCTTTCTATTGCGGATGCATATCGAGCACAGTTCTACCACGCTATTGGCATCTAATTATGGTGCCCCTGTGTTCCATGAACTCACCGTGCCCGGTGCCGTGCCCATCCCCTCCGCTCGCAAACTTTTTCTGCATATGCGCCCGTTGCGGGGTGCATCGATGCGCTCGATGCGCTACATTGAATCAGTATTTTCAATGCCGCTGCGCGAGCGCTGCAGATCGACGTATCACCGACTCACAGAGCACGGCGGCGTACCAGACAGGAGGACTGCATGGGATCTGATGTGAAGATCGCACGCGCGTTGATCTCGGTTACCGATAAGACGGGCGTCGTCGATTTCGCACGGACGCTGGTTGACGACTTTGGCGTCGAGATCATCTCTACGGGCGGCACGGCTCGTGCCATCGAGGACGCGGGCGTTCCCGTAACCCCCATCGAGGAGTTCACGGGCTATCCCGAGATGATGGACGGCCGCGTCAAGACGCTGCACCCCAAGGTCCACGGCGCGCTGCTGGCCCGCCGCGATTCCGAGCAGCACATGCAGGAGGCCGCTCAGCACGGCATTAAGCTGATCGACCTGGTCGTCGTCAACCTGTACGAGTTCGAGAAGACCGTCGCCAACCCCGAGGTCACCTTCGCGGATGCCATCGAGCACATCGACATCGGTGGCCCCTCCATGCTGCGCTCTGCCGCTAAGAACGCCGCGAGCGTTACCGTCATTTCCGACCCGGCCGACTATGATGCCGTCCTAGCCGAGATGCACGAGACCGGTGGCTGCACCACGCTTTCCACCCGTCGTCGCCTGCAGGTGAAGGTCTACCAGACCACCGCCGCCTACGACACGGCCATCTCCCGCTGGCTCGCCGCCCAGGCAAGCGACGTGGCGGACACCTCTGCCAAGCTCGAGATTTCGCTGGAGAAGGTCGACGACCTGCGCTATGGCGAGAACCCACAGCAGAAGGCCACGGTCTATCGTTTTGCCGAGGGCTGCGAGAACACCGCGAGCTCGCAGTTCCCGCTCGTGGGCTCCGAGCAGATCCAGGGCAAGCCGCTCAGCTACAACAACTATCTGGATGCCGACGCCGCTTGGAACCTGGTCCGCGAGTTCGACGAGCCGGCCTGCGTGATCCTCAAGCATCAGAACCCCTGCGGTTCCGCCGTTGCCGAGGACATCACGGCCGCCTACGACCGCGCTTTCGCCTGCGATCCCAAGAGCGCCTTCGGCGGCATCATCGCCTGCAACCGCGAGGTTCCCTTTGAGCTGGTTGAGCACTTCGCCGACCAGAACAAGCAGTTCGTCGAGGTCATCATCGCCCCGAGCTACACCGATGAGGCGCTCGAGCGCATGGCCAAGCGCCCCAACCTGCGCGTGCTGGCTACCGGCGGCGTGGACCACGGTGCCCAAGTGGAGCTGCGCTCCATCGACGGCGGCATGCTGGTGCAGGAGGTCGACCACGTGACCGAGGATCCCGCGACCTTTACGTTCCCCACCGACCGCAAGCCCACCGACGCCGAGATGGCCGAGCTCGAGTTTGCCTGGAAGGTCTGCAAGGGCGTTAAGTCCAACGCCATCCTGGTCTCCAAGGGCAAGGCCGGCATTGGCATGGGTCCGGGTCAGCCCAACCGCGTGGATTCTGCGCTGCTGGCCTGCGAGCGTGCCGAGGACTTCTGCGAGCGCGAGGGCGTGGAGAAGGGCGGCTTTGCCTGCGCAAGCGACGCATTCTTCCCGTTCCGCGACAACGTCGACGTGCTTGCCGCGCACGGCGTGACCTGCATCATCCAGCCTGGCGGCTCCAAGCGCGACGACGAGAGCATCCAGGCCTGCAACGAGCACAATATTGCTATGGTCTTTACGGGCGCCCGCCACTTCCGCCACTAAGTAGGGAGGTGGCGCTGCGGCTTGCCCAGCCACCGCACCTTGCCGTTCATTCGTTGCTCGCGTACCCAAGTACGCGTCGCTCCTCTTTCACGGCAATCTGCGGCATCTGGGCAACCCTCGCCGACCTGTTAGGTTGACTGGGGAGGATGGGATGTTATCTCGTCCCTTGGACTTGCCTCGCTTCTAAAATAATCTCTGCAAAAGACGGCTGCTCCGTTTGGAGGGCCGTCTTTTTGGTATAAGAGGACGGAATGACTAACACGAAAGGTACAACCATGCCCCAGATTGATGATGCCGAACTGTTTGGTAATGCCGAGGATCAGCATGCGTACGAGGACTTTTGCGCCAATCAGGAGGCGGTCGAGAAGTTCACGCTCGACAAGCCCGCGCTCATCTGCCGTTGGCGCATGTCCAACAAAAAGGTGCCCATGCTCAACCGTCACATCCGCGCGCTGTCTGAGCGCCTGGTGCAGGGCGAACCACTTACCCATAACATGCTCAGCTGGGCCAAGCAGCACGTTGAGTGGTCACTTGCCGAGGGCGACTACACCGCCCGCGACGGCGTGCTCATGCTGGTGATCGATATCAACGGCAACGCCGCCATGACAGTGGGGGAGTACGAGCCGCTGGCCGACACGTCGGCCAAGGCGCTGCGTGCCCGTTCTGCCGAGGCTCGCTCCGAGGCCGACGAGACCGGCGTGGCGCCCGAGCTGCTCGCTGCCGTCAACAACGGCGAGCTTGCCTTTGTGGCGCCGGCGGACGAGTGCCTGTGCGGCACGGCGACGCTCATCGAACAGCTGGCCCAGACCAAGGGCATCTCGGTCACGCGCGTAGATATTCCCGCGCAGCTTAAGGGCGCGCTGTTCCTAGTGAGCGACGAGCACGGCGTGGTCCCCGCAACCGAGACGGACGCCGCCGAGGCCGACGCCGCCACGGTCGCCTTCTTCGCCGAAGGCTACGAAAAGCTCCGTGCCCGCCGCTAAATGATGTTTCTGGGACGGGATTAAAAACTCATTTAATTCCCGTGCCCGTTGCGAGCGAGGGGCAAGCCCCTGCCGCTCGCGAACAGTTCTGTCACCTTGGTGACGCGCGAGGCGCATACCTGCGGCTCCGCAGCCATAATGGTGGCAAGACAACCAAGAGGGGAGCGGAATCCATGGCGCTGATCTATATCGTTGAGGACGACGAGCCCATTCGTCGCGAGCTTGCCGATATCCTTGCCCGTGCCGGTTTTGAGGTCGAGGCATGCGAATCGTTTGAGCATGTCTCGCGCGATATTCTCGCTGCCGCGCCCGACCTGGTACTGCTCGACCTCACGCTTCCGGTCAAGGACGGCCAGCATATCTGCCACGAAGTTCGTCGCGAATCTGAGGTTCCCATCATCGTGCTTACCTCGCGCACGACCGAGATCGACGAGGTCATGGCCATGACGCTCGGCGCGGACGACTTTGTTCCCAAGCTCTACAGCGCCCGTGTGCTCGTGGCGCGCATCAATGCCTTGCTGCGTCGCACCGCGGCGGCAGGCGAGCGCAGCACGCTCGTCCATAAGGGGCTGGAGCTCGACCTCGCCCGCTCCATGGTCACCAATACGGCAACCGGCGACAGTACCGAGCTCACTAAAAACGAGCTGCGTATCCTCTCTTTGCTCCTGAGCCGTGCGGGCAAGATTGTCTCGCGCTCGGCCATCATGCAGAACCTGTGGGACTCCGATGCCTTCGTGGACGACAACACGCTCACCGTCAACATCAACCGTCTGCGCACCACGCTCGAAAAAATCGGCATCAAGGGGTATTTGACGACGCATCGCGGCCAGGGCTATTCGGTCTAGGGGCCGGCTATGTCGTTTGCCAAGTTCTTTAAAGATGCGCTGCTTCCCGTCGCCGTGTGGACGTGCGGCGTGCTGCTGAGCTGCTTTGTGCTGACGGTCGCCGGCGCACCCGTTTCTATCGTGGTCGTGGCGGTTGGCGTGTCCTTTATCTTCGGTATGCTCGGCATCGTGATCGAGTACGCTCGCCGTCGCCGTTTTCTGCGTCAGTTGGAGCGCGCGGCAGAGGAGCTCGAGAGTCCCGCATGGGTGCAGGAGATGGTGCAATGTCCGACCTATGCCGAGGGCGAGCTTGAGTACGAGGTCTTGCGCCGGGTGGGCAAAGCTGCCTGCGACGAGGTTGCCGAAGGCCGGCGCCAGACCGATGATTATCGCGACTATATCGAGAGCTGGGTCCACGATGCCAAGCTGCCCCTGGCGGCAGCCCACCTGATTTTGGAAAAACTGGACGGCAGCGAAGACGATCTGTCGCGCGTAGATGACCTCGGTCGCGAGCTTGCCCGCGTGGAGCGCTATATCGACCAGGCGCTCTACTATGCGCGCTCGGAGGTTGTGGAGCGCGACTACCTGATTCGCCGCTGGGATCTCAAGACCTTGGTGACGGGCGCGATTAAAGCCAACGCGCGCGAGCTCATCGCGGCGCACGTGGCTCCGGTGTGCGAGAACCTCGACTTCGAGGTCTTTACCGACGAGAAGTGGCTCGAGTTTATTCTGGGCCAGCTCATTCAGAACAGCATTAAATACGCGCGTGAGGACGGCGCGAAGATCATGTTTTCGGGCGCGTTGCTGGACGAGGGCCTGGCAAGCGAGCGCATCGAGCTTACCGTCGCGGACAACGGCTGCGGCGTGTGTGCGGCAGACCTGCCGCGCGTGTTCGAGAAGGGTTTTACCGGCGACAACGGCCGCACCACCAAGCGCGCAACGGGCATCGGCCTCTACCTGGTGGCGCGCCTGTGCTCCAAGATGGGCATCGACGTCACCGCAGCATCGGAGCCCGGCGAAGGCTTTGTCGTCACGTTTGCCTTCTCAACCAACAAGTTCCAATATTTCGAGTAGGCGGGCCGTCTTGCGGTGCGGGCGGCCATGTTCCCGAACGTGAACTTAGCTAAGGCAATTGGCGCCATGTTCCTGAACGTGAACACAACTATGGGGCTCAAATGAATCTCCCATAACAAAAACGTGCCGCCCCAAACAAAACGTGCCGCCCCAAACGGGGCGGCACGCCATCTTTTATCAGCCAACTCGCTGAAGTACGGTGACGAAGGCGCAAGGCCGGGAGGGGTTATCTAAGCCGACATCCCGCAGCCGCGAAGCGGCGAGGACGTCGGCGTGATAACCCCGCAGGCCTTGCGCCGGCGGGAAGGAACCTACTTCACGACCAGAATGTCGCAGTCGGTGTTGCGCAGCAGGAACGTCGAAATCGAACCCAGGAGCGCATACTTGATCGAGGACAGGCCGCGTGCGCCGCAGAGCACCAGGTCGGGCTTCACCACGTCGAGCATCTCGTCTTTGAGCGTCTCGCGAATACGGCCGGCGCGAATCATGACCTCGACCTCGGGAATATCGGGATTGGCCTTGGCCTCTTCGAGCTGCTTGGCGATGGAGTTCTTAAATGCCTCCTCCAGTCCGTTGACCAGATCGACCGGATAGGAACCGGCGCTCTCGAGTGCCGTGGAATCGATAACGTGGCCGATAATCAGCTTGGCGCCGTTGTTCGCGGCGACCTTGATGGCGCGTGCGAGCACAAAATCCTGCTGCTCAGTACCGTCGAGCGAAACAAATACCTTGGTATAGCCCTCGTTCATGGTTTCCTCCTTGGTCTATCGCACGGGCGCGGGGCTCGTGCGTCGGGCGGGCGCGGATGCGTGGCCGCCGGACACTTTATCTTGTTGCAGTTATACCCAAGGATTTGGGTTTGACCGCTCGCAATTCTGTGAACGGGCGAGTTTTTTGGTAAGGGTAGGCGCAGGCGCGCCGCCAACGGTTGATAATGGGACATCGCCCGCACCGTCCGCAGAACAATATCGGCGGGTGTCTAACGAGGGGGTCCCTTTGGATATCATCGAGCTTCTAAAATCTGCCTTCATGGGCCTGGTCGAGGGCATCACCGAATGGCTGCCTGTTTCGTCGACCGGTCACATGATCTTGGTGGACGAGTTCGTCAAGATGAACGTGAGCGAGACGTTCTGGAATATGTTCCTGGTCGTGATTCAGCTTGGCGCCATTTTGGCCGTCTGCGTTTTGTTCTTCTACGACCTCAACCCGTTTTCTCCCAGCAAGGGCAAGGAGGGCCGTCGCGACACCTGGGTGCTATGGGGCAAGATTGTGCTCGGCTGCATTCCCGCCGCGGCGATCGGTCTGCCGCTTAACGACTGGATGGAGGAGCATTTCTACAATGCTCCCGTCGTGGCGTTGGCGCTCATTGTGTACGGCGTGCTGTTTATCGTGATCGAGAACTGGCGCGCGAACAAGCACGACCAGGCTGCTCTTGCCGGTTCGTTTGGTTCGCGTGCTGTGGTGGCGGGCGGACGTCCCGCCGGTGCGCATTTTGCCGCGCCCGCTGCGACTGCCGCCGCAGACGATGACGATAGCTTGGACTTTGGCTCCATCACTACGCTCGAGGATCTGAGCTGGAAGACCGCGCTGGGTATCGGTTGCTTCCAGGTGCTTTCGCTGATTCCGGGCACATCGCGCTCCGGCTCCACGATCATCGGCGGCCTGCTTTTGGGCTGCACGCGTTCGGTGGCGTCCAAGTTTACGTTCTTCCTGGCCATTCCCGTCATGTTTGGCGCGAGTGCGCTCAAGCTGGTCAAGTACTTTATTAAGGGCGGCACGTTCGGCACCAACGAAATCGCCATCCTGGGCGTGGGCTGCGTCGTCGCCTTTGTGGTGTCGCTCATTGCCATCAAGTGGCTTATGGGCTTCGTGCGCCGTCACGACTTCAAGTGCTTCGGCGTCTACCGCATCATCCTGGGCATCGTGGTGCTCGCGTACTTCTTTGTCCTGGAGCCTATGCTCGGCCTGTAACTTGGTTGACGCTGCGCGGCGACCAGAGCGACAACTTGTCATTCAAAGGGGGTGGCATGACCAAAAGGTCTATGCCGCCCCCTTTTCATGCCAATTTGTTCGCTCTGGCCGCCGCTCGCTGCTGCCATGACATCGGTGGCCCCCCAATGCACCAAATCCGCTGGGGCGGGCCTGACGGTGGCGCACGGAGTCGTGGTGTGATTTGCGTCGGTGTCCGCGCGGCTCGGTATACTGGTACGGCTCAAACTATGGCGCCGCCCGCAGGCGCGCCGTCCGTCAGATGAGGAGTCGCCCATGACCCAGCCCCTGCCCTGGGAAAAGAACGCCGCGGTACCCGTACCGCCCGCGCCGGAACCCGTGCCGCTCGATGCATACACCGCCCCCGCTGCGCCGGAGCCCGAGCTCGTTCCGCTCGACATCTACGACGCTCCCGCGCCGGCGCCCAAGCCCGCCAAACCGCTCGTCGACATCGACAGCCTTAATCCCGCCCAGCGCGAGGCGGTCCTGTCCACCGAGGGCCCGTTGCTGGTGCTCGCCGGCGCCGGCTCGGGCAAGACCCGCGTCTTGACCTTCCGCATCGCACATATGCTCGGCGACCTGGGTGTTAAGCCTTGGCAGGTTCTTGCCATTACGTTTACCAACAAGGCCGCGGCAGAGATGCGCGAGCGTCTGGCGGCACTCATTCCCAGCGGCACCCGTGGCATGTGGGTGTGCACCTTCCATGCTATGTGCGTGCGCATGCTGCGCGAGGACGCCGACCTGTTGGGCTACACCGGCCAGTTCACCATCTACGATGACGATGACTCAAAGCGCATGGTGCGCGACATTATGCAGGCGCTCGGCATCGAGCAAAAGCAGTTCCCCATCAACATGATCCGCAGCAAGATTAGCTCGGCCAAAAACGCCATGATCGGCCCCGAGGACATGCTCAAGAGCGCCGATAGCCCCAACGACAAAAAGGCCGCGCAGGTCTACCTAGAGCTGGAGCGCCGCCTGCGCGCCGCCAATGCGATGGACTTTGACGACCTGCTCGTGCGCGCGCTCGAGCTGCTGCGCACCCGTCCCGAGGTGCTCGATAAGTACCAAGAGCGCTTCCGCTACATTAGCGTCGACGAGTATCAGGACACCAACCACGTCCAGTACGAAATCGCCAACCTGCTGGCCGCTAAGTACCAAAACCTCATGGTCGTGGGCGACGATGACCAGTCCATTTACAGCTGGCGTGGCGCCGACATCACCAACATCCTGGACTTTGAGAAGGACTTTAAAAACTGCAAGACCGTCAAGCTGGAGCAGAACTATCGCTCTACGGGTCACATCCTGAGCGCCGCCAACGCCGTGGTACGTCACAACTCGCAGCGCAAGGACAAGCGCCTGTTTACGGCCGAGGGCGACGGCGAGAAGATCCAGGCCTTCCAGGCAAGCGATGAGCGCGACGAGGGTCGCTGGATTGCCGGCGAGATCGAAAAGCTGCATGCCAAGGGCACGAGTTACGACGACATCGCCGTGTTCTACCGCACCAACGCCCAGTCGCGTATTCTCGAAGATATGTTTCTGCGCGCGGGCGTGCCCTACAAGATCGTGGGCGGCACGCGATTCTTCGACCGTGCCGAGATCCGCGACGTCATGGCCTACCTTAAGATGATCGTGAACCCGGCCGACGAGATGAGCGTCAAGCGCGTCATCAACACGCCGCGCCGCGGCATCGGCTCCACCTCGATCCAAAAGATCGAGCAGCTGGCGCGCGACAACCGTTGCTCGTTCTTCCAGGCTTGCGAGATCGCGTGCGCCGAGACGGGCATGTTTAGTGCCAAGGTGCGCAACGGCCTGTCGAGCTTTGTGTCGCTGGTGCGCGAGGGCCGCCGCATGGACGGCGAGCTCAAGGACGTTGTCGAGATGATCGTCGATAAGACGGGCTTGCTGCAGGCGTTTCGCGCCGAGGGCACCATGGAGTCCGAGAGCCGCGCCGAGAACATTCAGGAATTCCTGGGCGTCGCCGCCGAATTTGAGGAGACGCACGAGGATATCGAGGGTACGCTCGAGAGCTTGGAAGAGCTGCGCGCAGCCGGCGTTGCCGACGTGCCTGCCGAGCCTGAGTCCGAGCCCGTTGTGGTGAGCGCGCCTGCGCCCGAACCGGGGCCATCTGCCCCGGCATCCTCGTTTGAGGCGCTCGTCGGCGCGCGCGATGCCGCAGGTTCCAATCCGCTCGATAGCCTAGCCGCCCCGGCGCTCTCGCCGCAGGACGCCCTGGCCGCCGCCATCGCGGGCAACGCGTATGCCGCGCCGACGGAGATGCCGGCGGGTGCCGTGCATGCCGACGAGATTGAGCGCACCTACGGTCCGCTCACCTGTAAGGCGCTGCCGGCACTCATGGAGTGGCTGGCCCTGCGCTCCGACTTGGATTCCCTGGCCGGCGAGACGCATGCCATTACCATGATGACCATCCACTCCGCCAAGGGCCTGGAGTTCCCGGCGGTGTTCGTGGCCGGCATGGAGGAGGGCATCTTCCCGCACGTGCACGACTTTGGCGGCAGCGATGACCCGGGTAAGCTTGAGGAGGAGCGTCGCCTGGCCTACGTCGCCATCACGCGCGCCCGCAAGCGCCTGTTCCTGACCTATGCGGCCACGCGTCGCACCTACGGCTCGACCTCTGCCAACCCGCGCTCGCGCTTCCTCAATGAGATTCCGTTTGAGGATATCGAGTTTAGCGGTATCGGTTCTGCCGGTTTTGAAGGCACGGGCTGGGAGAAGCGCGGCGACCGTCACGGCACCTTTGGCTCGGGCATGGGTTCGGATATGTATGGCGGCAAGGTGTTTGGCTCGCATACGCGCTCGACCGGCGGTTCCGGTTCGCGCGGTGGATCGAGCTTTGACGATTTCTTTGGCGGCAGCAGCTACGGGACCGAGCGCCATCGTGGGGTCTCGCCCGACGCCGGCCGTGTTGCCTCGACCTTTGGCTCGGGCGCGCCGCGAGCCAAAAAGCCGTCGTCCAAGGTGTCCCCGACGGTGGAGCGCAAGGTCGATCGCGCCAGCGCATCGCAGGACTTTGCCGCGGGCGATACCGTGAGCCATAAGACCTTTGGCACGGGTACCGTGATCTCGGTCGCCGGAGACATGATCGAGGTCCAGTTCGAAAAGACCGGCCAGACCAAAAAGCTCATGAAGGGATTCGCTCCGATCGTCAAGCTGTCATAATCCCGGCGGACCTGGGCGGGCGTATGGGGCAACATCGCCTGCTCGGGCAGTCCTGCTCGCACGGAGAGCACATTAAGTGCTCTCCGGCTCGTGCGGAACTCGCGATCGATGTTGCCCCATACGCCCGCCCAGGTCCTTAGATAACGTTGCTTGCGAACGTCGCTTTGCCCGTTCGCTTTTTGGTCTGGAGGGCCGGGTGGGCTGAATACTTAGACATGGCAAGGGGCTCCCCCGTTAAAGAACGGGGGAGCCCCTTGTTGCGTTTTGAATGGTGCGCTTGGCTTTGATGATTGATGATTTTATACGATTCAGTATAATTTCAGATAGACGCTAAAATGTAACCGAAATGAAAACGGTGATTGTACATGCTGATAAACTGCCTCCCAAAAAGACTCTTCTCTTTAGAGCTCGCTATCGACCCGGAGCCAGTTGAGATGCAGATTCCTCGCATGTATCTTGAGCGGTATTCGCTTCGCTTGGCACGGCTCGGCATGTCTAAACAGGGCCGTTTTATTGTTGCGGAACCAAAGGAACCGCCCAGTGTCATTTCGGCGCGAAATCTCGTCAGTGCGGTGCGCAAGTTAGATGTTCACCCGGTGGTAATTTGCTGGGATGCTATGGATTTAGGTTTTATGCGCGCGCTTTCTTCGGAGGGAATCGCATATATCCGAGATGAGCGAAATGCGTTCCTGCCGTTTATCGGAGCCGTTATTTCCGATGAGGTGCTGGGTGCTTCTCCCGCTGCTCCGCTTTCGCCCCAATCTCAACGAATCGTCCTAAATCTCATTGCGGGACGATGGGTTGACTGCTCCGCCGGCGACCTAGCGCGTCTGTGTGGCAAAAGCGCGGCAAGCGTCAGCGGCTATCTTTCGGAAATCGCCGCTATAGCTCCTGGGTTGATTATGCGGGACGGCAAAAAGCGTATATTGTGCGACGCCGGGCTGTCGACCGAGACGTTGCTAGATGGGTTTGAGGACTATCTTCGCACGCCAGTTTTAGAGCGAATCCGGCTCAAGAAGGTTATCGAGAGAACAGAGCTACGTGCCGTTGATGCGCTGCTTTCCGGTGTGTCTGCCCTTAGCTATATGTCCGACCTTGCCCATGAAGACTCTGCTCCAACCATTGCTCTCGAAAAATATCAGCTAGAGGCCTTGAAAGAGCATATGGGCGACAGATGGCTGGAGGCTCAGTGGTACGAACCGGCGGCAGTTGTGATTGAGGTCTGGTCGTATCCCGTGGACGCGCCGTCCGATATTAGTTTTGACGCGACGGGTTTGCAGTGTGTCGACCCGTTTTCCTTATACGTTGCTTGCGCAAAAGCAGATTACAAAGAAGATCGTCTGCTCGACGCGGTCGAACAGCTCAGGAGGACGATATGTCAAAAGTGAGGGGAATAGAGCGATTTGCCGATGCCATGAGCGGCTGTAAAGGCGGTTACGTCCTTATTGGTGGAGGGGCCTGCAGCGTTCTATTTGACAATGAGGGCGATTCGTTTAGAGCTACTGAAGACTTGGATATCGTCGTAATTGTTGATGGGGAAGGCGTTGAATTCGCCACTGCATTGTGGGCATTTATCAAAGCTGTCGGATATGAGACTGGGAAGGTCGGCGATGGAAAGTGCACTTACTATCGGTTCTGTTTGCCCGAAGGATCAAGGCAAGTCCTAGACTATCCCGGCCAAATTGAGCTATTCGCCCGACATCCTGATTTTGTGCTCGAAGATGAAACGAGCGAAGTGGCACCTCTTTCCTTTGACGGGGCCGTATCAAGTCTTTCGGCAATTATTCTCGACGATGGCTACTACGAATTTATTCGCGACAACGCAACGAACGTAGAGGGCATTACGTTGCTCGATGCGCTCCATATCATTCCCCTCAAGATGCGTGCACACATTGATATCAATAGGAGCTATGAAGAAGGGCGCCATTGCAACGATAAAGATCGACGAAAGCATCGCTCGGATATTGTTCGACTTGCGGGTTTGTTGCCGCCTTCGGCTCGCTTGGAGCTAATAGAGCAAATGAGGGCTGACGCCGGAGACTTCTTTGCGGACTTTTCTTCTTATGTAAATCGGCAGACCGATCGTAAAGAGAGAGCGCGTCTTCAGGACACATTATCGTTTCTCGAAAAGGTCTACCTATAGGCACCTTGATTCGTTATGTATGGTGAGGGGCTCTCCCGTTTGATGAGCGGGGGAGCCCCTTGTTGCTTTTTGATTGTCGTAACTAGCCAGAGGCTCGCCGGGACGGGACGCGGGGTTTGGTCGATCGCGAGTTCCGCACGAGCCGGAGAGCACTTAATGTGCTCTCCGTGCGA
>URRB01000008.1 GCA_900550195.1 uncultured Collinsella sp. | reverse complement strand
ATGGCGGCGGGGCGCTGCTGCTGCGGGGCAGCAAACTGCTGCTGGCCGGCGCGCGGGGCGCTGGCGGCACGGCTTGCCGCGGAGTTGTTCTGGCCCAGGCCGTTTTGATAGGCGCGCTCTTCTTCGTACAGGCGGCCGAGCGTGGGGGCATCGACGTTCTCGGCAAAGACCGAGAACTTGCCGGCGCGCAGCTGCGGATCGATCATAAAGCGCACGAGGGGCTCGCCGACAAAGACATAGCGGCGCTTTTCGGCCTGCGCCTTCACAAACTCGCGGACCTCGCGCGAAAGCTCGGGGTAGAACGGGGCGAGCATGGGATCGTCGTCGGCGGCGATAAGGATGGTATAGAGTGCCGGCGCCGTGTTGACGCCGTTGATCACCAGAGTCTGATCCTCCATGTCGCGAGCGGCCTGCTTGGCAAGCTTCTTAAAGGAGAACGGGGCACGGGTGGCACCGAAGATGCCGGCCACGTGGTCCTCGAAGATGTTCAGGAAGTTCACGAAAGATCACTCTCCGTATAGGTTCTTTGGTATCCGAGCAAATATAGGCATATCCCAACGATTATAGAGGATAGGGTTCCCGCAACCGCCGCCTTGGCGACGACCGCGGCTGCAAGGCTGGCAATTTCCATATGGTGTGCAAGACAGGACGCCGCTGCGCAGCCGATGCCGGTGACAGCGATGGCGGCGATTGCGGCAAGGTTTGAGCCCTGATTGGCACGCTTGGCATGGGCATTGAGCAGCGCAGATGACGCCGCGGCAGTTGCCGCGACCAGCACAAAGGCAGCCCAAAGGAGCGGGTCTCCCAGCGCTGTGGCAACGTTACCGAGCCCCAGTACGCCTCCGGCTGAAAGCGCGACCGTGGCCAGACGGGCAAAAAGCGCGCCCATGCCCGTTGCCGCGGCGGCGCTTGCCGGGCCGAGCCAAAATGACGCGACGCCGGCGGCGACCCCAGCTGCCAGGAAGGTATTGCCGGTCAGACAGCCAAGCGCGAGTGCACAGGTGAGCGTGGCGCTCGCGGCAGTCTCGGTGCGACCCCAGGCGATCCACCAACCGGACATGGCGGCGGCAAAGATCACCGCGACGGGCAGCATCGACAGGATGCCCTGTGCCTGCATGGTGGCGTTGGCCATGAGCACCAAAAAGCCCACAGCCGAGATGGCCGAGCCAATCTGGGGGGCCAGGCCAGCCGCCACTCCGATCGCGATGGCCGCAATGACCAGGCCGGGAAGCGCCGCGACCCCGGCCGTCTGCATCAGCAAAAAGCTAAAGGTGCCGCACGTTAGCGCCGAGATAGCGCGCATGGTGTAGTCGCGCGCATGGCTCCAGCGCGTGCCCGCCCAGCCGAGTGCGGGGTCGACCTCGATGGCGTCGTCCTCGTAGTGCGACGGCTCGATATCGTCGAGCTCCTGCTCGTCATCCGAAAGCTCGCCAACCATTTGCTCCAGGCTGCGACGGCCTTCGCGCACGCTGCCCAGACCGGCAAGGAGCTGGTCGCAAAATGCCTCGATGCTGTTGGGGCGGTCCTGCGGCATGGGGGAGAGCGCGCTCATGAGCGCAGCCTCGGCTCCCGGGGGAAAGTGTGGTATCAGCTCGCTGGGATAGGTGGCGCCGCCGATGATGCGGTCGAGCGAGTCGGCGGGCGTGGCCGCCATAAAGGGTGCGCTGCCGCACAAGCCCTCATAGATAACGCAGGCGAGGGCAAAGACATCGGCGCGTTCGTCGACCGTGCCGGTCTCGATATCGAGCTGCTCGGGCGGCATGTAGCCGATGGTGCCGCCTCGCGAGCCGCCAAAGCCACCGGCGGACGACAGTCGCGCCATGCCAAAGTCGGTGAGCTTTACATTGCCCGAGTGGTCGATGAGCACGTTGGCGGGCTTAATGTCCAGGTGGAGTACGCCATTACTATGGGCGAAGGTGAGCGCCTGGCCCAGGGCATCGGCAATGGCCGCGGCCTCGTCAAAGGTAAGTGAGTGGCCGTCCACGCGATGCAAAAACTCGGCCAGCGACATGCCATCGACATATTCCATAACCAGGTAGGCATAGGCTGTGTCGTGTGTAAAGTCGATGACCTGCACGATGTTGGGATGTTGAAGCATGGCGGCAGTGTGCGCCTCGCGCAGGACATCCATGATGTCGCTGGCGGGCATGCCGACACCGTTGATAAGGGGGATGCGCTTAATGGCGACGCGGCGGCGCAGGTGCGTGTCGCGGCAGATCTCGATGGAGCCAAAACCGCCGGTCGCAAGTGTCTCGAGCGGCTGGTACCGCTTGAGCAGCTCGCGAGAGCTGGTGCCCTCCAAAGGAACGTCCGGCGAGAACCGGGCGGTATGTTGCGAGAAAAGCGGCATGGCCAACCCTCGTGCGTTTAAAGTTCGTTTGCGAGCGGCGGGCGCGGGGCCGAGCCGTTCGCGGTGGCATAGATGCTGCTAGTGTAGCACGCTCGGGTGCATGGGGAGGATAGCGGGATGCGAGGCTGCCTGTCTGGCTTGGCCTTAGCGCTTCTTCTTGTTCTTCTTCTGCTTGCGCTTGGTCTCCTGGGGCTTGTCGCCCTGCTTGGCCTCGGCGGCGGCCTTCTCGGCCTTCATTTTCTTCTTCTTGGTCTCGATGCGGAGTTTTTTGTTGATGCGCGCCTTAAGGAAGGGACCGAACTGCTCGGCATCGCCGCGGACAAAGGTGTCCTTAGGGATCGTCACGCCCTGGTCGGCGAACATGGCCACAAAGATGCGCTCGCCGTCGAGCACGTGGTCGAGCTTTTCAAACGGGAAGAACTGTGACTTGCCGCTCTTGCCCCAAACCATCAGGCCGTCCTCGTTGGCGGCGACGCGGCGATAGCGGCCACCCATGGACTCGTCGGCCTCGACGGCGTCGATAAAGTCGCGGGCGAGGGTGTGGTGCAGGTTCTTGCTCCACCAGGCCAAAAAGGCGCCGAATACGATCAGCACGACGCCAAACTTGATCCAGTTGCCGCCGGCCACCAACATGCCGATGCCGATGAGCGCGGCAATTGCCGCGGCGACATACAGCGAGCCGCGACGCCTGGGCGAGGCGACCAGGCGGGCGAAGTCGGTGACCAGGTCGTTTTCGTACTGGTACTCGTTGAGGTACAGGATACCGTCGTCGGCTGCGGCCTGCTCCTCGAGCGCGACCTCGACCTGGTCGGCTGCTTCGGAGGGGACGAGGTTGCTCTCTGCGTCTGCCATGCTCTTTGGACTCCTATCGCGGCGGGCTCGCCGTACGGGTATTATGGAATGCAGTATGCCGTGCGACCGCATGGCCGCCGCGGCAACAAGACTCAGTATACCCGGGGGAGCACCCATGGAATCGTTGTACCGAAAGTATCGCCCGCTCACCTTCGACTCCGTGGTGGGCCAGCAGCATATCGTCTCGACGCTCGAGCACGCCATCACCGAGGGGCGCCTGTCCCACGCGTACCTATTCTGCGGACCGCGCGGCACGGGCAAGACCACCATGGCGCGCATTCTGGCCAAGGCGCTGCTGTGCCGCAATGCCGAGGCGGCGCGCGCCGAGGGTGCAAGCGGCTGCATGCCCGACGGTACTTGCGAGGAGTGCGAGCTCATCGCCGAGGGCAACCACCCGGATGTCTACGAGCTCGATGCCGCAAGCCGTACTGGCGTGGACAACGTGCGCGAGGAGATCATCAACTCCGTCAACTTTGCCCCGGTGCGCGGCAAGTACAAGATTTATATCATCGACGAGGTCCACATGCTCACGACGGCGGCGTTCAACGCGCTGCTCAAGACGCTTGAGGAGCCGCCGGCACACGTGATCTTTGTGCTGTGCACCACCGACCCGCAAAAGATTCTGGAGACCATCCTCTCGCGCTGCCAGCGCTTCGATTTCCATCGTATCGGCAACGAGGATATTGAGCATCGCCTGGCATACGTGTGCGAGCAGGAGGGCTTCGATTACGACGACGAGGCGCTGGCTATCGTGGCACGCCATGCCAAGGGCGGCATGCGCGACGCGTTGTCCACGCTGGAGCAGCTGAGCGTTTTTGGCAACGGCGCCGTGCATGCGGACGATGCCCGCTCGCTTTTGGGCGAGGTTTCGGACCAGATCCTGGGCGAGTTTGCCCGCGCCATTGCCGATCGCGATGTTGCCGAGCTATATGGACTGATCCGTGCGCAGGTCGAGGAAGGAAACGACCTGCTGGAGCTGACGCGCGACCTGGTGGCGCATGTGCGTGACGTGTACGTTGCCTGCGTTGCCGGTGCCCGTGCCGAGCTGTTTGAGGGCGGCTCCGAGCAGGCCGAGGCGCTTGCTGCCGAGGCCGCTGCCTTTGGCGAGCATCCTGCCGACCGCCTGGCCCGTGTGCTGACGGTGCTCGACGATGCCGCGCTGGAGATGAGGGGCGCGAGCGACGTGCGCCTGGTGCTTGAGATTGCCTGCACGCGTCTGGCACGTCCCGAGGCTGATTTAACGATTGAGGCATTGGCCGAGCGCGTGGCACGTCTGGAGGCCATGGTTGCCAACGGCGCCGTGCCGGCGAGCGTGGCCGCTGCTCAGGCCGCCGCGCCTGCAGCATCCGTACCCGCTGCTGCCCAACAGCCGACGCTCATTTCGGGCGCCCGTGCTGCCGCTCCGGCGGCATCCGCTGCCCCCGCTGCTACGTCCGCGCATCAGGGTGGCATGCCTTGGGACCGCGGCGCTGCTGTTCCGGCTGCCCAGCCTGCTCCCCGTTCTGCGTCCGTGTCAGCTTCCAAGTCTGCAGCGCCTGCACCTCAGCCTGCGCCGACGTCGACGCCTCAGCCCGTTGCTGCCCCCGCGCCTGCCACCGCTCCGGCACCTAAGCCCCAGTCCAACAATGGCGCCCAGGTTGCCGCCGCCGGTGCTGCCGAGACACCCGCGGTCGAGGATGCCGGCGAGCTCCAGCGCAAATGGGCCGAGGTCGTCGAGCGTGTCAAGGCGCGTCAGGCTTCCTACGCAGGGCTTTTGCTCAACGCCCGCGCCACGGCCGACGACGGCTCCAAGCTCACGGTCTCGTTCCCCGCGGGTTCGACTTTTGCCATTAAGATGCTCGGTCGCGCCGACACGCAGTCGGTGGTCCTGCCGACGGTCTGCGCGGTCTTCGGTCGTCGCACCGTCGACTATGTCCTGGATGGGGGTGGCACGCCGGCTCCTCAACATGAGGAGCATTCTCCATCTGCACGGGCTGCGGTATCTGCGGACCCGCAACCCGTGTCCTCGGCGGCCCCTGCATCCTCGAGCGCCAGCGCGCAGCAGCAAGCGGCGCCGATAGCGGCACCGACCCCATCGGCGCCTAAGCCCGTCGCGCCCAAACCTGCTGCCCCGGCGCCCGCACCCAAGCCTGTCGCGCCCGCGCCCAAGTCATCCGACCTGGGCAAAGCCCCCTGGCTACGTTCCGACAATCCCGCCGGCGCTCCCGCCACGGGCAAGCTCCCGACCGAGCCCGCGCCCCGTGCGCCCGAGCGCGCGTCCGCTCCCAAGGCTCAGCCTGTCGCGCAGCCCGCGCCGTGGGAATCCGAGCAGGTGCCCTACGACGACGCTATGGTCGGCGGCTTTGCCGGCGATGCGAGCGGGGACGATCTGCCTCCGTTCGACGTACCGGGTGCGACGCCCGCGCCCAAGCCCGCTGCAACTGCCCCCAAAGAGGAGGACGCTCCTGCGGCTCCCTGGGAGTCCAACCCCGGCGCGGGCAGTCCCTTCGGCCATCAAGGCGCAGCCCCAAGCATTCCGCAGACCGAGGACGAGGCCAAAGCCCTCATCCGCAGCGTCTTCGGTCAGGCCACCATCTTCAAGCCGGTGGAGTAGCTGCGCAGGCGGGTATACTGCTCAAGAAGAGGACCCCTTGTCCGGGCGCATCTGTATTTCGGACATGTGTAGTGTGGTGCCGCGTATGTCGCATTTGAGCAGACAGGTGCGTGACGGTCGGCCTAGGATGCTGAGGTCGATACGATACGTCGCATGGCTGTCCGTGTACTCGACTTGCTCGGCGTTAATGGTTGCTCCGATTGCCAAATAAACGCCTAGCTCGGCATCGACAATCTTGAAGTCCTTTATCTTGACCTTGAACTCTTGATAGAGGGACGGGCTGTTGTAGTAGACGGTTCGGGTTCCGTCGGTGCACTCATCGGTCGTCTCCCATTTGACGACGGGCTGGTCCGAGCTGGCTATCAGCAGTTCTGCTCCAAAAGCTATGGCATGGGTGATGACAACCAGCAATGCCCAGCCGACAAAGAGATAGAGAACCACATATGCAACGGGGTGTTTTGAGCGGATGTTTTGGAGCGCGTTGGGGGCATTCATGGGGCACCTCCAAATTACTATCTATGGCAATCAAATTATACCCTGCCGCCATGTGCGCCGCCTCGAGCAGCGGTTCGGCATTTAGCTATTTAGTGGCGCACATGAAATGCCGGATTCGGCTCTACTAGATTGAGTGTGCGATATTATGCAACCTTGCATAATTCGACCTTGCATAATCTTTGAGTGCGGTTTGTATTGGAGGACATGTATATCGACTGAGGTAACACGTCCGCCCCGCTCTCTCGCCGCGCGCCGTGGTACGATTTTTGAGTTTGAAAGTCCCGCCGTGCTCCGGCTGCCCTTGCAGCTCGGCGTGCGGCCGCACGTAAAGGAGCCATCATGGCCGGTATGAACATGCAGCAGATGATGAAGCAGGCTCGCAAGATGCAGGAGCAGCTTGCCGCCGCGCAGGAGAACCTCAAGTCCCAGACCGTCGACGCCTCTGCCGGCGGCGGCATGGTCAAGGTGACCGTTAACGGCGAGATGGAGCTCGTCAACCTCACCATCGATCCCGATGCGCTCGATCCCGAGGACGTCGATATGCTGCAGGATATGATCATGGCTGCCGTCAACGAGGCCGTCCGCGGCGTCAACGAGCTCGCCAACAAGCAGATGGGCGCCATCACCGGCGGCCTCAACATCCCGGGCATGCCGTTCTAAGACACGCATATATATGAGTGCCAACCACAGTCTGCAAAAACTGCTCGATGAGCTGGGCCGTCTGCCGGGCATTGGTCCCAAGTCGGCCCAGCGCATCGCCTATTACCTGCTCGAGGCCGATGCCGAGGAGGCCCGCCGCCTGGCCGAGGCCATCCTGGAGGTCAAGCAGGAGGTCCACTTTTGCAGCCGTTGCTTTAACTACGCCACGGCCGATGAGTGCTCCATCTGCCAGGACCCGATGCGCGATGCCACTCGCATTTGCGTGGTGGGCGAGCCGCGCGATGTCCAGGCGATCGAGCGCACGGGCAGCTACCATGGCCTGTACCATGTGCTGGGCGGTGTGATCAGCCCCATGGACAAGATTGGTCCCGAGCAGTTGCACATCCGCGAGCTGCTGGCGCGTCTGGGCCACGAGGATATCCATGAGGTCATCATCGCCACCAACCCCAATATTGAGGGCGAGACCACGGCGAGCTATCTGGCCCGTACCATCAAGCCGTTGGGCGTCGAGGTGTCGCGTCTGGCAAGCGGCCTTCCCGTGGGCGGCGACTTGGAGTATGCCGACGAGCTTACGCTTGGCCGCGCCATCGAGGCCCGCCGCGCGATTTAGGTGGCGAGCCTGCTCCTGCCGTATGTTTTCCTCGCGACGCACGGGGTAGTCATAATTTCCCCGTGCGACTGTGAGTTTGTTGTGCAGCAAAGATGCTTCGTATCCGCTTATCGCATGGATGCTTCCGCTCGCATCCTTAATTTGCCCATTCGTTGCGCAACCTTTTTGGTTCGCTGATACACTCAAATATGGATTTGAATGAATGCGCCGCTCCCAAGCGGCGTGTTTTTGTTGGAGGAGAACGCATGCGGCCCGGTGGCACTCAGACAAAGCGCGGCGCCGCGGTGCGCATGCGGCGCCGACTGGGCTTGGCGCCGCGGGCGTACGCACTGCTGTCTTGCTCGCTGGTGCTGGTCATAGCTGGCGTTTCTGCCTATGGCATGACCGTGCCGTCCATGATGCAGGCGCATGCCGCACGCGAACCGCGCGTGGGGCATGAGGTCAAAAGTGATTTGGGCACCACGACTGGATATGCTTGGGCAAGTGTGGTCGCGCATATTGTGTTTGGCACCGACGATGCGGACGGCGCCGAGGCCCCGGACAACGAAGTCACGCTTGCCAATGGCAAAACCATCGTGCTCACCAACACCAAGATCATCGATCGGTTGTCCAACAATAGCGTGGCGGCAACGGTGAATAAGGTCGAGCAGCAGAAGGAGCAGGACGCCCAGCAGACAGGCAAGCCCGGTAGCTCGGATACTTCTGGCTCCGGCTCGAATTCGTCGAGTTCGAGCGGCGGCTCTGGGTCGGGCTCCTCTACCGGAGGGTCTGGAAATGGCGGCTCGACGGGCGGCAACACTGACAACGATGCAAACTCCGGTGGCCTTTCCGCTGCTGAGGAAGAGAGCATTCACAGTTGGCTTGTGACCAAGTACAACATGCTCGACGGCTACGTTTCTCGTGCCAATGACGTGGTCTCGACCTATAACTCTACGGGAGATCCCAGGCCGTGCGACAGCCTGGTCGGGGAGATGTTTGTCATTCGAGCCGAGTTCGGTCGTCAGACATTCTCGCCCCGGTCAAAGTGGTATCAGCAGTATGCCAATCTGTGGGGCTGTTACACCAACCTATGTCAATGGGTCGGCCATTACGGCGATGATGACGTCGCACTCGGTAACTTCAACAATAACGTGGCGGCGCTTGCCCTATGATGACCGATCTTGCATCCACCACACCACAATCGCTCGGTCGCGATCCCATGGTCGGCCTGCGCCTGGCGCGTGTCGACGGGTTTGAGCCGGCCATTGCGCTCGGTCAGGACGAACTGCCTGCCTATCTGCGTCGTTTTACGATACTGTTTGCCGACGATGCCACCATGCGCCGTGGCGGTATCGGCCGCGTGACGCGTGCCGTCAACGCCCAAGGCGAGGACGTAGCACTCAAACAGCTCATCTTGCCGACGCGCGATGAGTTTGACGACGATGCCTCCCATGAGTCGCTGGTCGCCAAGTTCAAAGCGGCATTTCGCGAGGAATATGAATGCCATCGCGCCCTTTCGGGCCTTAAGGGCTTTCCCCGCCTCTATGGCTGGGGCGAGGTCGACGGTGTGCCTGCAATTGTCATGGAATGGGTCGAGGGCGAGACGCTCGCCCGCTTGCGCTCGCGACTCGCCGTGGACGATGCCGGACGCCTGTCGCCACTTGTGGCGGCGCGCTTGGGGCGCGACCTGTTCGATTTGCTCTGCCGCATGAGCCTGGTGGGGGAGGGCTTTGTCCATCGCGATATCTCGCCCGCTAATATTATGGTGCGTACGGCGCGTCTACCGCTTGACCGGCAGCTTGCCGAGGGCACCTTTGACCTGTGCCTGATCGACTTTGGCTCGTCGCTGGCGCTTGAGCCTGCGTCGGCCGTGGCCGGTACCGGCGGCAAGGCATCCTTTACCGAGCGCTATGCCACGCTGCGTCGCGCGACGGTTGCCTATGCCCCGCCCGAGATGCTCACCGACGATATTCCCGATCTGCGCGCTTTGCGTATGTCGCCGGCGATCGACGTCTATGCCGCGGCAAGCACGGTTTACGAGCTCATTGCCGGCGTCGCGCCATACGAAGCCGCGCCGAGCACTTCGGGCACCTCGGGTTCGCGCAAAAAGACGCGCGACATCGCGAGCCCCTACCGTCTCAAGATGGACACGCGGCCCGACTATCCCATTGGTGCCCATGCGCCCGGTTGTGATTTGACTCAGCTGCTTCGTCGTGAGCCCGATGTGGCGCTCGCCGCGGCCGAGCAGGCCCAGCAGCTAGGGCTTGAGCCGGATTCCGAAGAGCTACGCGATGCGCTGGCGTTTGTCGATGCCCAGCTGTTCGACGTGGTGATGGCCTGTCTGTCCAGCCATCAAAAAGATCGTCCCGAGCCGGCGGCGGTCGAGGCGGCGCTCTCAGCGTTTTGTGACCACTATGCGCAAAATGTCGGCCGTTCGCTCCGCGGCGAGCCGCTCACGCCGTGCCCCATGGATGCGTCTGGCCGCGCGGTTCGTCGCGCGCTGATGGTCGGCGCGACGGTCGTCTGTGGCGTGGTTTGGGCTGTGATCGTGGTTTCGGCCGCGCTGCTGGCGTCGGGCGCTCGCGTGACGGCGACTTTGGGATCGCTCGTGTGGTCTGGGTCGCTACCGGGTATTATTGCCGCACTGGCGTTGGCGCTGCCAGGCATAGCCGGCGTTGCCGCGGGGGCGCTTGCGCGCGATCGGCGCTCGGGCTTCCTGCAGGGTGTGCTTGCGCTTTCTGCCTGCGAGGTTCCGGTGCTGGTTGTGGCTGCATGTAGCGTATTTTCCCAACGCGCCGTGATGGGCGGCCTTGTTGCCGCTCTGGTTGCAACCTATACGCTTACGTGGTTTTTGCTTGCGATGGGCTTTGCCTTTGAACTTCCCGTTTCGGCACCGCGACGCACAAAAGCCCAGATGGCGACTCCGCTTGCCGGTGGAGCCGCAGCTGCCCGTACTTTTGGCGGACCTGTCGAAGTATCGTCCGATTCTATTTCTACGACTAAGGAGGCCTAGGTCATGGCATCTCAAGTTGAGCTCACCCCATGCGGGGCCATGTTTGACATCTTTAAGCGCGCGGCGCATCTGAGCCATATCGAGCTGTGCGGCTTGGTGCTTTCGTCCCGTCCGCTCGCCGACGGCCGCAGCCCGCAGAGCCGAGCCGCCGATCGCTCTTGGGTTTCCCGCTTTATCGTTCGCGCGCCGGTCGGCACGCTTCAGCATCGCTACTTTGCCGAATACGGTACCTCGGCTGCGCGTATTATGTCGCAACTGGCCCTGCGCCAGCGCAATCCCATGGACTCCACGGCTGTGATCAATATGGTGTGCGGTCCTGCAGGTGAACCGATGGTACGCGCGCTCGAAGAGTGCCACCAGGACACGAATCTCTATCGCAACGCGCTCGATCGCCTGTCCCAGGCGGCGGAACTCATGCCCGCCGAGCGCGCCGAGGCCGTGTTGGTGCTGTTTGTCGCCGTCGGTTGTTCGGCGGATGTGCGGTCCTCGGTGAACTATGCCATCGACTACGCGCACGCGACCTGTGGCGGAGGCACATCCACGCCGCGTTCGCTTGGCATGTCGATGACCGCGGGCGAACGCGAACCCGCCCCGGCGCACCCCTTGGGCTTGCTGCGCGTACAAAACAGTTTTGTCGTGAGCGCCCCGCGCTGGATTCAGCCGAGTGAGCAGGGTGTTGAGATTGGCGCGCTGGCCACTGGCGAGGGCGATATTACCGACGTCGGCGACGATGTCTCGGCCCGCCATGCCCATATCTGGTGCGATGCTCAAAATATCTGGCACGTCGAGGACTTGTCGTCCACCAACGGAACCGTGGTGGTAAACGGGGCCACGCGCGTCTGCATTCAGGTCGAACCTGGCCGTTCCGCCCAACTCAATCCCGGCGACGAGCTCAAGCTCGGCGAATCCACTACCTACGCCATTCTCTTCGGTGCCCTCTAGCCGGCAGATAGGGACGTTCCTTTTCTGCCGGCACTTGGGGACACTCCTCGGCGCGCCAGAGCCAGTCGCCCGGGGATGGAGGGGCCATTTTGGCCCTTGGCGGTCAGTCGGGGCGAAACTAGAAGATCTTTCCGATTCGCGGCTGTTCATGCTTGTAGAGCATCTAAAACAATAGGATGTTATTCTGGAATATGCCGGGTGCGTGAACTTGCCTGTCTTAGCCTTAATAAGGTATAGGGGAGTTTGGCTCAGGGGTTCCGTCTTGTTCTTCAGCGCAGTATTGTGGGACAGATTTGCTGAGATTGGCGCCTTACACCGCAGAGCGCACGGAAGGCTCTCGATTTGTGTTCTGGCCCCAGAATACAGGGCCTGATACTTACCAACTGTGGCATGGATGTAACATCTGTAGAAATCAACCCTTTTGTTGTCGACCTTTGTAAGAAAAACACTGCCATCAACTCTTTGGATGACGAAACTAGGGTGCTTGAGGGGAGCCTTTACTCCCCTCTGAGAGATGACTCATGTTTTTCGCTTGTCGTTGTGAATCCTCCGTTACTGCCGATTCCGGATGAGATTCCTTATCCCTTCGTTTGAGATGGAGGACAATCGGGTCTGGATAAAACACTTCGTATTCTTAAGGGTGGCGATACGCATTTAGAGAAAAACGGTAAATACTGCTAATAGGGGTGACGACGATGGTGCAGGGGCGACCCGCGATGCTCTCATCAATACGTCGGATACTTGGGAAATCAGGTCTAGATGCATGTATGATGATGCTGTGTGGCTATTCAATTAATCCGCGTTCCGAATGGGTGCAGGGTATAGCTGCGACATCGTATGCTTTTGACCCGGCGCGATACTCAGATATTTCTGAGGCGGTTGACGAAGTTTATACGCACTATGCCGCGCAAGGCGTTTCGGAAGTTTGCACATCTACGTTACGGGCTTAGGTTTCTTCAAGCGAGCAGGCCGGTTGCGTTATTTCGAGCGATTTTTCTAGTCTAGACGACAAAAGGCAAAGGATTTGATGGGTATAAAACGCGGACGTTTGTGGGCGGATGCTCAAATCTATTGTGGCAATCGGGCGGTTGAAAAAGATATTTCAACCGCCCGATTGCCAGGTTCGTCGGAGGAGATGTCCGATTCCGACTCTCTTGTAGGAAGAGCTTGAGATCGTATTGGCCCAAGGCAATCTTAAAGCAGTCTCATTGGCAAATCTTCGCTCCTGTTGTGTTGAGGTGTAAGGTATCAGTGATTGATGTTTTGTGGCGGGTAGATTGGGGCCTTCCTTGATTCGATGCGTTCTCTCGAGGTTCATCAGAGCAAAAGGGGCTTTCGTCTTCATTGCTATCACGGTGATTGGAACCGCTCTCTCCTATGCCATGCCATACGTGAACGGGAAATTCTTAGATTTTCTTCTCGGTAACCGCAGCGAAAGAGACGCCGTACTCTTCGCGCTCCTGGTTGCGTCAATAGGAGTTTTCTCCACCCTCTTTACTTATTTTGCAGGAACACTTTCCATTCGCATAACCACGAGACTTTCCTTTGATCTTCTCAGGGAGGCCGTCTTGCGTTTTGAAAGAGACGATTACTTGGTGAGTCGGACCATCGATCCAGCCTATACAACGCAACGGATTATTTCCGACTCCAGCGTGGTCTCATCCTTCGTTTTGGCGAATTTTATCAGTGCGCCGCTGTCCATTGTAGCCATTCCCATCGTATTGCTTATCATATGGTCAATTGATTCAACTCTCGCGGTGTTTTCCATCATTCTCCTCATCGTGTATTTCTGTGTAATTACTGGGTTGAGGAAACTTTTGTATAGGGTCACGTATGAGAAGAAAGAGGCGGACAGCGCCTTTTACGCCGCAATTGCATCGCAGCTTAATCAGATTCTCAACATTCAACTGACATCTTCGTACGGCAAGAGCGAACAAGCGCTCGACGCTGGGTTTAAGAGCTATTTTCCCAAAGTTTTGCGCTCCGGAAAGCTATCATATTCTCTGACATCGCTCGATGGTCTTTTCGCAGCGTTGTTTCAAGCGGTGATACTTGTTGTTTCCGGAGTACGAATCATTAACGGAACTATGTCAATAGGCGAGTACACTATCATCGGTACATACTTCGCGGTTCTCTTTAAGACTTTGAAAAGTATGATGTCATTGTTCAAATCCTATCAAGATGCCAAAGCATCATGGGATAGGACGGCTATCGCGACGAGAGAAAAGGAGAGATCGGGGTGGAATCGGACCGATTTAGCTAAACTCGATGAAATAAATGACATTTCGGTATCTGATTTGGAATTCTCGGTTGCCCTTCCAGACGGATCTGTCCGAGAGGTCCTCGGCGGGTTTTCTTTCAAGTTTTCCGGTCCTGGTACATATTGCATAGTTGGGGAAAACGGAAGAGGCAAGACGTCACTTCTTTACTTGATACTCGGGCTATACTCATCGAAAGGCAAAGTAAAATACAACGGCGTGCCAATCGAAGAATGCGACTTGGATTACATACGTGCGAGAGAGATATCGTGCTGCCCACAGTCGTGCTTCGCGCCGGACGAAACGGTGAAAGAGCTGTTAGAGTATTTCGACACGCCCTTTTCTTCCTATCACCGGGGTGTAGATGGCCTACTTTCGCTGGAAAACAGCGTGAAGGAGTTGCTCGGGAAACGTTGCTCCGCGCTTTCGGGCGGTGAGCTGCGCCGAGTGTACTTATGGTCGGCGATTTCACGCAAGTCGTCAGTTTTGGTACTCGACGAGCCCACGACTGGGTTAGACGCTGTAAGCCGCGCCGAGCTTGCGGCCTATGTTAAGCGCAACAAGCAAAGCCAGCTGATCATCGTTGTCTCTCACGATGACGAGATGGTCGGCGCGGTAGAAGGGGTAGTGGATTTAGGCAGCATGTACCAGGGTAAATGATGACAAGTGTAGTGCTACCCAACTGGCAGAGATAACAAAAAGGCGATGCAGATGCACGTAGCATTCAGGCGGTTCGGACTCGGTGCCTTCACGCCATCGCAACGCTTTCAGATATAGTTCTCGTTCTCTTACTAAAGGAAACTTTAGTCTACGTCATCTTGTCGAGACAGAGGTGAAGCGAAGTGTTGTCGCGACGTATCTTATTCCAGGTGGCTCAGTATCAGCGTGAGAATCGCACCAAAGTGTACTTACGATTCTCGTGTCCCACGGACAACATGAGCTGAGCATTGAGGTTCCACCCTTTGTTGCAACTACACGGGGTTGGACGGCAATGAATATGCCGGGCCGCATACCACGCGCAGCGGGGGTCCATGTCCCAGTATGTTGCCTACAGCAGCCTCGATGTCCACGCACACATCATCTCTGCCTTCGCGTTCAATCCATTTGCCGGAGAGTGCGAGGGTTGCCAGGCCGTAGAATTCGAGCCGAACAAATGAAATGCGGTATCAGCGCATAGGATTAAACTGACGATTGCTTTGCACTGAGAATACGCTTGGAAAGCCGCTATGGGTGGCGGCCCGGGTTAAATAGAGAAGCCCGTCCGATCACTTTCATGTGGCGAACGGTCGGGCTTCTTATTCCACTTGCCAATGCTCGGCTCATATTGGAAGAAAGCTACGCTAATGTTTGCGTGACACTCCTATTTTCTCCGAAGAAAGAGTCGGATAATGAAGAATAGAATTAAAAAAGGTGCCAGATATAACGCAAGTATAAAGGCTAATCCAACGAGACCTTGCAATAATGGCATAACTCCTCCCAGACACGAGATTTTGGTATTTGTTCCCATCTTATTCTGAATTGGACCAAATAGTTCCTAGCCACAAAACTACTCGTCAACTGGATCGCACCAATCTGCTGGCAAAACACAGCTTGATTCTTTATCGACATAGCACCAATCCGCAACAGGGCACTCGGCGATGTCGTAAAAATTGCATATATCAACTCCAAGACAACAAGGCTCAACGGGAGGATGTTCATTTGAACCAACAGGATGGATATGCTTCATAACAGCTCCTCACCTTAATCCAATTAGAGACTACGTTTGATCAATGCCACAGTGATCTACAACGCAGATGCTGCCGCCATCCATGTCATAGTCGCAGTAATCGTATGCACCACAGCCATCTGCTTTATCATAAACAGTACAGATGTCAGTAATGCCCAAGAGGCAGTCAAAAGACATCGGCTTCACGCCTGCCTCGTCGCCACTTCCTGGATTAATCGGATGAATATGCTTCACGACTACCTCCCTTTGAGTGCAGAAAAACCTCAATATTGTGTATAACAAACCAAGATGTCTAGTTCACCATATTTCTAGAATGGTTTCGGCGAACGTAGCAATAAGCTTCGCAGACGGTAATCAGAAGAACGAACACCTCCACAATGGTGACAGCAATGCGCTGAACCGCTTATTCCGATACAGTAGCTTCTCGTTGATTTTTCTCCTGCGAAGATGAGTGGCGGGAAATAAGGTCAAAAGCCATCTCGTAGCACATTTTTCTATATTCACATGATGCAGGGTGTAGACTCTTGGGCAAGTAGCCGTGCTCGTCTGCAGCCTCCCAGCTACAGCCCCCACCACAGAAAGACCGAGCCCAACAGTCCGTACAGTCAATTCTTTTTTCGACACCCTGACTCCAGTTTTCAATATACCTAGTTTCGTCAATTCCGGTGACGATGTTGCCCATTTTGAATCGCATCATCCCGACAAACCTGTGACAGGGGTATACGTCCCCTTCGGGAGTCACGGAAATAAAACGCCTGCCAGCCCCGCATCCGACAAAGGCGATCCTGTTGCTCATAATCAAATCAACTGCAGTTTTCAATGTTCTAAACAAGGGCTTTTCCCCTTGATCAATCTGTTTGAGATATTGATCCGCCAAATCTATTAGGCCCGCCCTGATTTTGTTTAATGAGTGTTCGTCGAGTTTGATATTCTCATCGAATGAGCTCACGGGCGAGAAGTAAATCCTTCTGAAGCCCATCTCTTTAAACTGAAGATAGTCTTCAACAAGGTTACAGTTATTATTTGTTAAGGTCGCTCTTGCGCCGAAGGGGAACGACTCGGAAAAACGACGAACGTTTTTGTCGATATCGGAGAAAGAGCCGCCTCCCGTCTTGTACGGGCGCGATGCATCGTGCTTGCATCCTGTACCATCGAGACTAATCAGAACAGAAAACCCGTGCTCCTTGAAAGAATTCACAGCAGTGTCATTCAAAAGCGTTCCGTTGGTCGTAATAGAATAGGTAAAGTTTCTATTGGGGTATATTCTTTTTGAATAGTCGACCGTTTTCCATATCAGCGGCTCGTTAATCATGGGTTCCCCACCAAAAAAGACGATCGCAAGCGTTTCGTTTTCCGATGAACTTGCGACGAGGTAGTCGACCGCCTTGAAGGCTATCTCGTCTGTCATCAGCAGAGGAGACGTTCCATAATCTCCTTTACCGGCAAAACAGTAACTACAACCAAGGTTGCATGCATGTGAAACGTGGAGTTCGATGGATCTAAGTTTTCGAGGCGTGTCTTTTGTTAAGAAAGTCCGCTCAGACAATCGTTGATACTCATCAATGTCGTCTTCAAGTTCTGCTATGGTCGTTTGGTCGTAGCCTTTCGCAGCAAGTGACTTTGTTAGCAACTTCGAGTTGACCGTTCTTCCCGATGCTTCAAATATGCGAAGCGCATCTTCTGATGCTTGGTCAACCTGAAAGCAATTGCGAGTGACCTCATCGAAGCAGTAACGACGATCACTTACTGAGAAAAAATGCATACGTTCCTCAATTTCATGCTGGACTGGCACTAACCTTGTTTATTGTTGCGCAGCTATAAAAAACCACCAGCGGGGATTCGGTGTGCGGCCCAATCGGACTCCCAAAAGGTTCTATTTGAGACTGGCAAGCTTTGTGTTGTTGGCACTTCGACAGCGCTCTTTATTCCAACATGGAGCCTCGCAGTTTGAGTCGACTTGCCTCTGGAAGGTCCGATCTTAACTTGATTTAGGATGAAAACAGATTACAGGCGCGCTCCTCTAGAAAGAAAGGAAACCAATCGCCGCCTTTCACCAGGAAAGTTTTTATAGCCCACCTCGAGCAAAATGAAAGATGCGAGAGCGATTGGGGAACAACGCGAATCTCCCCTTTTGGGTGGGAGCGAGCCTTCAGCCACCGGCGAACGACTCGCCCTGGTCAGAATCTGGAAGTGGTGCCGGGCCGCTTGGGCCTCCCCGGTGACTTCGTGGGGCTTACCTGCCTGACGTCGAGGAGTACATCCGCAAGATTCGTTCCCTATGCCGTTTGCTCTCACGCCCGCCTTAGTTCCAAGTCGGGCGAGCCGCCGCGCTCATGCGACCCGTGGCGGCGACACGTCGACGCCGCGCTCGCTGAGCACATCTTCGGTCGCGGGCGAGCACGAGGTCGCGCCGGCGCATCCGCTGGGACTGCTGTGCGTGCAAAACGGCTACGTGGTGAGCGTCCCGCGCTGGATTCAGCCGAGTGAGGAAGGCGTTGAGATCGGCGCGCTGGCAACGGGGGAGGGCGGCATCACCGACGACGTCTCGGCCCGCCATGCCCATATCTGGTGCGACGAGTCTGGCGCATGGTTTGTCGAGGACCTGTCGTCCACTAACGGCACCGTGGTGGTAAACGGGGTCACGAGTGTGTGTATTCAAGTAGAGCCCGGCCGCTCCGCCCAGCTCAACCCCGGCGACGAGCTCAAACTCGGCGAATCCACCACCTACGCCATCCTGCTCGGCGCCCTCTAGCCGGCAGCTAGGGACGTTCCTTTCCTGCCGGTACTTGGGGACACTCCTTGGCGCGTCAGAGCCAGTCGTCCGGGGATGGAGGGACCATTCTGGCCTTTGGCGGTCACCCGAGGTAAACCTTTACCGCCCGCCTATATTTGCCGAAATTACACTTGACGGCGGGGTACAATAAACCCGCATGCGGATTTCCGTTGCGGGCGCTTCCCATCGCCGGGGCGTGCCCGGGAGCATCCGGCATGCGGCCTTTGCGGCGCTCGGTCATGTGCAAGACGGGCGGTCGGGTCTGTGGGGCGCATCAGCTGGCCCTCGCCTCGGCATGTCTTCTCTCCACGCCACGTACCTGCTGCTGAGCCTGCCTGCCAGATGATTGGAAGCAACAGCGTAAATCCCATCACGCCAACATCCCGGCGATCGCCGGGGCCTGTATACCTATATGAGAGGAGAGGGGTATATGGCGCGTAAGTTTAAGTCTATGGACGGCAACGAGGCGGCCGCATATGTTTCGTATGCGTACACCGAGGTAGCGGGAATCTATCCCATTACGCCGTCCAGCCCGATGGCCGACCATGTCGACCAGTGGGCGGCCCAGGGTCGCAAGAACATCTTCGGCACCCCGGTCAAGGTCGTCGAGATGGAGTCCGAGGCAGGTGCAGCCGGTACCGTTCACGGTTCGCTGGGCGCCGGTGCTCTGACCACCACCTACACGGCTTCCCAGGGCCTGCTCCTGATGATCCCGAACATGTACAAGATCGCGGGCGAGCAGCTCCCGGGCGTCTTCCACGTCTCCGCGCGTTGCGTCGCTTCGCACGCCCTGAACATCTTTGGTGATCACTCCGACGTCATGGCCTGCCGCCAGACCGGTTTCGCCATGCTCGCCGAGGGCAACGTCCAGGAGGTCATGGACCTCTCGCCGGTGGCTCACCTTGCCGCCATCGAGGGCAAGACCCCGTTCCTTAACTTCTTCGACGGCTTCCGCACCAGCCACGAGATCCAGAAGGTCGCCATGTGGGACTACAAGGATCTGGCCGAGATGTGCGACATGGACGCCGTCCAGGCTTTCCGCGACCACGCGCTCAACCCTGAGCACCCGCACACCCGCGGCAGCCACGAGAACGGCGACATCTTCTTCCAGAACCGTGAGGCCTGCAACAAGGCCTACGACGAGCTTCCCGCCGTCGTCGAGGGCTACATGAAGAAGATCAACGAGAAGCTCGGCACCGATTACGGCCTGTTCAACTACTACGGCGCTCCCGATGCCGACCGCGTCGTCGTGTGCATGGGCTCCTTCTGCGACGTGCTCGAGGAAGTCATCGACTACCTCAACGCTCACGGCGAGAAGGTCGGCCTGGTCAAGGTTCGTCTGTTCCGTCCGTTCTCCATCAAGCACTTCGTCGACGTTCTCCCCGAGACCGTCAAAAAGATCGCCGTCATGGACCGTACCAAGGAGCCGGGTTCCATCGGCGAGCCGCTCTACCAGGACGTCGTCTCCGCTCTCTACGAGGCCGGCAAGACGGGCATCAAGGTCGTCGGCGGCCGTTATGGCCTGGGCAGCAAGGACACGCCTCCCGCGTCCGCGTTTGCTGTCTTCGAGGAGCTCAAGAAGGACGAGCCCAAGCGCGAGTTCACCATCGGCATTGTCGATGACGTGACCAACCTGAGCCTGCCCGAGGCCGAGGATGCGCCCAACACCGCAGCCCCCGGCACCATCGAGTGCAAGTTCTGGGGTCTGGGTGGCGACGGTACCGTCGGCGCCAACAAGAACTCGATCAAGATCATCGGCGACCACACCGACAAGTACGTCCAGGCCTACTTCCAGTACGACTCCAAGAAGACCGGCGGCGTCACCGTCTCGCACCTGCGCTTTGGTGATTCCCCGATTCGCTCGCCGTACTACGTGACCAAGGCCGACTTTGTCGCCTGCCATAACCCCAGCTACATCGTTAAGGGCTTCAAGATGGTCCGCGACGTCAAGCCGGGCGGCACCTTCCTGGTCAACTGCCAGTGGAGCGACGAGGAGTTCGCCGAGCACATGCCCGCCGTGGCCAAGCGCTACATCGCGAACAACAACGTCAACGTCTACCTGATCGACGCTATCGACCTGGCCGCTAAGGTCGGCATGGGCAAGCGCACCAACACGGTGCTCCAGTCCGCCTTCTTCGCGCTGGCCAAGGTCCTGCCCGCCGAGGACGCCCTGCAGTACATGAAGGACGCGGCTACCAAGTCCTACATGAAGAAGGGCCAGGCTATCGTCGACGCCAACCACAAGGCCATCGATGCCGGCGCTACCGCCTTCCGTAAGTTCGAGGTTCCGGCCGACTGGGCTACCGCCGAGGATGCCGCTCCCGTCGAGCTCTCCGAGGAGACCAAGTCCGCTATCGCCCAGCAGGTCAAGAACCTGCTCGAGCCCATCGATCGCATGGACGGCGACAGCCTGCCTGTTTCCGCCTTCGTCGATTGCGCCGACGGCCAGTTTGAGCTGGGCGCCTCCGCATACGAGAAGCGCGGCGTCGCCGTGGTCGTTCCCCACTGGGACGAGACCAAGTGCATCCAGTGCAACCAGTGCGCCTATGTGTGCCCGCATGCCACCATCCGTCCGTTCGCGATGACCGAGGACGAGGCTGCCGCCGCGCCCGAGGCTACCCGCACGCTCGACGCCATGGGCCCCAAGGCCAAGGGCATGAAGTTCACCATGGCTGTGTCCCCGCTCGACTGCATGGGTTGCACCAACTGCGTCAAGGTTTGCCCCAAGGGCGCCCTCGAGATGGTTCCCACCGAGCAGGAGATGGACCAGCAGCCCGTTTGGGACTACATGGTCGAGAACGTCTCCGAGAAGAAGGAGCTCATCGCGGCCAACGTCAAGGGCAGCCAGTTTAAGCAGCCCTACCTGGAGTTCTCCGGCTCCTGCGCCGGCTGCGCCGAGACCGCCTATGCACGTCTGGTGACCCAGGTCGCCGGCGACCGCATGTTCATTTCCAACGCCACCGGCTGCTCCTCCATTTGGGGCAACCCCGCTGCCACCGCTCCTTACTGCAAGGACAAGGACGGTCACGGCCCGGCGTGGAACAACTCCCTGTTCGAGGACAATGCCGAGCACGGTCTGGGCATGGCCGTTGGCTACGAGGCCGTTCAGAAGAAGCTGATCGCTGCTACGCAGGAGATCATCGCCGCTGACGGTCCGTCCGACGAGCTCAAGGCCGCCGGTCAGGCTTGGATCGACTCCGTCAACGACGCCGAGGCCTCTAAGACCGCTGCCGCCGCCTACGTTGCCGAGCTCGAGAAGTGCGGCTGCGACGCCTCCAAGGCGATCCTCGCCGACAAGGCTTACCTCACCAAGAAGTCCTTCTGGATCTTCGGCGGCGACGGCTGGGCCTACGACATCGGCTTCGGTGGCCTGGACCACGTCCTGGCTTCCGGCCACAACGTCAACGTCTTCGTCTTCGACACCGAGGTCTACTCCAACACCGGCGGTCAGGCCTCCAAGGCCTCGAACCTGGGCCAGGTCGCTCAGTTCGCCGCTGCCGGTAAGGTGACCAAGAAGAAGTCTCTGGCCGAGATTGCCATGAGCTATGGCTACGTCTACGTGGCGCAGGTCGCCATGGGCGCCAACCCGGCTCAGACCCTCAAGGCCATTCACGAGGCCGAGGCCTACGACGGCCCGTCCCTCATCATCGGCTACAGCCCCTGCGAGATGCACTCCATCAAGAAGGGCGGCATGCAGAACTGCCAGGCCGAGATGAAGAAGGCTGTCGAGTGCGGTTACTGGAACCTCTTCCGCTTCAACCCCGAGGCTGCTGCCGGCAAGAAGTTCTCGCTCGATTCCAAGGAGCCCGCGGGCGGTTATCAGGAGTTCCTGATGAACGAGGCCCGTTACGCTTCGCTGACGCGTTCCTTCCCCGAGCGCGCCGAGGAGCTCTTCAAGGAGAACGAGCAGGCCGCTATGGACCGCTATGCTCACCTGCTGAAGCTCAAGACGGTGTACAACGAGGCCTAAGTCTCCCACCGCAGGATCTGAGGGCTGACCTTCGCGGACGTCCTCGGACATGAAGGAACCCCCGCTGCGCACTACGTGCGGCGGGGGTTCCTTCGTCCTGCGGAATGTCCGCGAAGGTCAGCCCTCAGATCCTGCTACGACTACGTCCTCGGATTGTGGGGCTGCATGAGGGACGTGGTTGTGGGGGCCTTTTGTCCCCGTCGCTGTTTCGCGGCGCGGCCGCGAAACCACGCGTTACTTTGGTTATGGAGGGGGCTTGGTTGTTGGTTCAGATGATCTAGAGAGATATGGGTGCAAATGAGAAATCGTTGTTGGGGTCGTCCTTTTCCATAAACTCATCGAGGCAGAATGTCATATAGATTGGAACGTACAGGATCTTGCCCTCTTCGCTAAGGTTTTCGTGGCTCAGCACAACGGCCTCGGGAATCTTGTACTCGCCCACACTCATCAGGCGATCGAGGGCCGCATGTGCTCGAACTTTCTTGCCCGATTTGACTTCGATTGGGACAACATGTCCTCGGGCGCCTTCGATTACAAAGTCGACTTCACCGACCTCACGTGTTTGGTAGTACCACGTATCTGCTCCGAGGGCAACAAGCTCCTGCGCGACCACGTTTTCATAGAGACCGCCGAGGTTGGGGGTTTTCATATCTAGATATACAGCGCGTGCCGTGCTACCGGGATGTCGCGATGCGAGCATTCCTGTATCGGACTCGTATAGTTTGAAGGCGGCTGCCTTCTCTGTCCTCTTAAGAGGACTCCGGGCCTCCGTCACCTGGGGGACCATCAATCCAACGCCTGCGTTCACCAGCCATAGGAAATCCTGCTCGTATTTTTGAAGACGAGCTCCCTCGCCTAGAGACGAGACGATAAAGCGATGGGACTCCGCCTCAAGCTGAACGGGAATTTGCTCGAAAATGGAGCGAACGTTAAACGCTCGAGTCGATGCATATTTAGAGATATCGCTTTTGTACTGATCGACTAGCTGAATTTGAAGCACACGCGTTCTCACGAGCGAATAGCCCGAATCGATATAGTTCTGAACGACCTCTGGCATGCCGCCGCAAACGATATAGGCTCTAAAGTTTTTGAGCATCGCCTCATGAATATAGTTTTCGACGGGACGTCTCTCGACAAGGCAGCTGCGAATGTCTGCAAGCACATTCTCGCTGATGCTGTTTGCCCAACAGAACTCTTCAAAATCCATCGGTCGCATAACAATGTGCTCGACATACCCCACCGGAAAAGAAGAGATCCCCTTAAACTCAGTCCCAAGCATAGACCCCGAGAAGACATAGCTAAAGCGTCCGTCCTCGACCAGCGCCTTCATAAGTGTAACGATCTGCGGATACTCCTGAATCTCATCGACGAAGATAAGCGTGTCTCCTTCAACAAGCGGTGCATCCGCAAGAAGGGCCACACGGTTGATGAAGTCAATGGAGTTCTTAGCGCCAACAAGTACGTCTCTTGCCTCGGCATCGAGTAGCAGATTGACCTCATAATACGAAGCGTAGTTGCTCTTTCCAAACGCGCGAATTGCATAGCTCTTGCCAATCTGACGCGCGCCAGTAACAAGCAACGCTTTATTGGATTTGTTCTTCCAGCTCAAAAGCCTGTCAGTGACCTTACGGCGTAGCATTAAAACCCCTCAATGACAAAAATTGGCAAATAGATTTGACCCTAATCATACAAAAATTGGCAGATAGATTTGACCCAAATCATACAAAAATTGGCAAATAGCAAAGCTCGCTTAGGCCTCAAAGCCAGCGAGCCAGCACGGTACTTTGCGAAAAGGCTGGCAGCGCCGTTGTTGAGGGTGGCCAGGTTGGCAGTGGCGCCGTTAGCGTTCTCGGCTGCTTGGGCGCGCAGGAGCGAAAGGGCGTCGGCAGCGTTCATGCAGAAGCCGACGGTAAAGTTCCATACTGCGAACTCGCAGTCGCTTGCCGCGGGGTGAAGCGCGATCGGCTATCCCTTATGTTGGATGAAAAGCCCCATGTTTTTGCAGGGATGCATACTCGTCAAATTAATGTATAGAATCGCGTATAGTGCGAGTAAGATATTGCGCTGTCCGTTTTGTGTTTAGCAAAGATATAGTTTGCATAATCTGGTCTAATCCCTGCTCTATTTAAATAAAGTCGCACGTAAATTACGTAGATATGTCTGAGCTGGAGTTCTGTACGCTGAGCGGATAAAAACGACCGTTCACCGTTCCGCTATTTTCAAAATGAATAAAATGAGCGATAAAGAGAATATAAACCTTAATAAACTCGCGTATCGCACGGACGCGGGTTATTAATGGGTTGTAGGCCTTTTACAGAAAGGATTCCAGCAATGTCTAAGCCTCTTGGCAAGCCCGATCGTATTGTCGTCGCCCTTGGCGGCAACGCCCTCGGCAACAACCCCGTCGAGCAGATCGAGGCCGTGAGCAACACCGCCCACGCTCTCCTCGGTCTCATCGAGCAGGGCAATGAGATCATCATCACCCACGGCAACGGCCCGCAGGTCGGCATGATCCAGAACGCCTTCGCCGCTGCCCACGATGCCATCGGTACCCCCGAGATGCCGCTGCCCGAGTGCGGCGCCATGTCCCAGGGCTACATTGGTTATCACCTGCAGCAGGGCATCGGCCGCGAGATGCACAAGCGCTATAAGCGTTGGCACGCCGCCACCGTCGTCACCCAGATCGAGTGCGATCCGGATGATCCCGCGTTCAAGAACCCGACCAAGCCGATCGGACCCTTCTACACCGAGGAGCAGGCCAAGGAGTTCATGGCCGAGGATCCCTCCAAGGTCTTCGTCGAGGATTCCGGCCGCGGCTGGCGTCGCGTCGTCGCTTCCCCCGATCCCAAGAAGATCGTCGAGGCTGACTCCATCCTCAACCTGCTCGACAACGAGTTCATCGTCATCGCCTGCGGTGGCGGCGGCATCCCCGTCGTCCGCGACTACGAGAACAAGGGCTGCTACAAGGGCGTTCCCGCCGTCATCGACAAGGACCTGGGCGGCGAGCTGCTGGCCGAGGACTGCGACGCCGACGTTCTGTTCCTGCTGACCGCCGTTGAGCATGTCGCCATCAACTTTGGCAAGCCCAACCAGGAGGAGCTCGAGGACATCACCGCCGACGAGGCCGAGCGCCTGGCCGACGAGGGCCAGTTCGGCAAGGGTTCCATGGAGCCCAAGGTCCGCGCTGCCATCAAGTTCGCTCGTTCCCGCAAGGGCCGCACCTGCATCATCGGCGCCCTGGACAAGGCTGCCGAGACCATGGCCGGCCTCTCCGGTACTCGCATCCACGAGTAGTCTCTACTCTGTTGCCTCTCTCGTGGGCGCCAGGCAAAGCGCCCACAAACTAGCCTCTCTTCATGAGCCCCGCAGTCCGCTCCGACTGCGGGGCTTTTGCTATTCACCTAGTCATTGGGGACGTTCTTAAATGACTAGTCAAACAAGAGCGTCCCCAATGACCACTCATTTAAGTCTGTCCCCAATGACTAGTAGTAGGCCCACATGGCTTCGACTTCGTTGAGGACCTCTACGACGCCCCAGCGGCGGGCGCTGCGGCTGGCCGAGTTGGGGTCGTAGACGCCAATCTGGTTGGCGTCGTCGATGCCGTAGAGCACGATGTAGTGGCCTACGTTGGTAAACGTACCGGGGCGCACTGCGGCGATGACGGGCGCACCCGAGCGAAGTGCTTGGGTAATCGATTCGCGATCGTTATAGAGCTGTGTTCCGTTGAGCCCCAGCTGCCACGCGCCGCCTGTCATAAACGACCACTCGGTGGCACCAGTGGGGGCGTAGTTGCCGGCTTCGGCCAGTGCGCATACATCGACCGGCGTCTTATCGGTGTGGCCGGTCTTAAAGATATAGACCATGGTGAGGCAAGTGGGACCGCAAGCGTTTTCTCGAATAGTGCCACCGGCATAGGGCAGCTCCGACCATGCGGGGTCAATTTGGTAGATGTGGGGCATGGCGCCGGCCTGCCATTGCGAGCGTGGGGTCGAGAACGCAAAGGAGTAACCGGGCGCGACGGGAGCTTTAAGCAGCTTGTCCTCGGCAGTGGGCTCAAGACCGGCTGATCCGTGGGAGATACAGGATCCCAAAAACACAAAGACGAGGCAGGCGGCAATGGAGCAAAGCGCAAGGCGTAGGCGGCGGGCCGGAAGCGCGTGGCTTGTGGTGTGCGACGCGGGGTGAGGGGCGGAATTGCCGCGATCGCGTTGAGGTCGCGAAAAGGAGCGCTTGACGTAGTAGTCGGTCTTACGGCGATCGTAGCGGCGTGGCTGCGATGTGTCGGTCTGGCGTTGGCGCGTGCTCGTACTCACACGGTCTGACTGCTGCACGGTATGGCTTTGTTGCCGCGAAGAAGCCCCGGGCTGCTCTTGGGGGCGCTGCGGGTTGTCGTTGTCGGAGGTGCTTCTGGGCGTTGGCGTGGTGCGGCCGGCAAGGCGCACGCTTTGTGGCCGTTGGTCGCCGTCATTGTATCCGTATGCCATTCGAATCACCTTGCCTCATGTGTAACTTGTCTATCCTACATAAAAAGATGCACGACACATGGGCATGTGCGCCAAAAGCCTGACAAATGGTATGAACGTTGCCGCGCCGCGCGCCAAGCGTCACGGCAACAGGTATTCAAAAGCAGACAAGATGAAAGCGTCCAAGACGAATGACGTCTCCCGCCGTTCGTCCCAAAAACGGCGCCGCTCGTTTTGCAGTTCTGCCTTCGGTCGAGCTACAAGCGGCGCTGCTGCGCCAAGGCCGTATCTTAAAGCCACGAAATAAAAGCGCGCGGCAAAACAGACCGCGCAAGGGGTGACGTCAAGGGGCGTCAAAAAGGAAAGGAGGGGAACAATGGCGGACAAGAACGCAGAAGTTGCAGTCGAGGATAACGGCGGCATGAAGAAAACGCTCTCGCTCTGGAACTTCTTCACCATCGGCTTCGGTGCCATCATCGGTACCGGTTGGGTTCTGCAGGTCGGCGACTGGATGGTCGTGGGCGGCGGTCCCGTTCCCGCTATGATCGCATTCCTCTTGGGTGCAATCTTCCTCGTGCCCGTCGGAGCTGTTTTCGGTGAGCTCACGGCTGCTATCCCCATTTCGGGTGGCATCGTCGAGTATGTCGATCGTAGCTTTGGCCGTACGCTGAGCTACATCACCGGATGGCTTTTGGCCCTGGGCAACGGCATCCTGTGCCCGTGGGAGGCCATCGCCATTTCGACCCTCGTGTCCGAGATGTTCGGCAGCCTGCCCGGCCTTGAGTGGCTGCGCGCCATCAAGCTCTACACCATCCTGGGGGCCGACGTTTACCTGTTCCCGACGCTGATCGCGCTCGGCTTTGCAGTCTACGTCATCTTCCTTAACTTCCGCGGTGCCAGCTCGGCTGCCAAGCTCCAGGCCTTCCTGACCAAGGCTCTGCTCTGCGGCATGCTGCTCGCCATGGGCGTCTCGCTGTTCACCGGCTCGCCGGACAACGCCATGCCCGTGTTCTCCCAGGTCACCGGCGCTGGCGGCGGCAAGGCCGCTACCGAGAGCACCAGCCTGTTTGCCGGCATCGTGTCGGTCCTGGTTCTGACCCCGTTCTTCTACGCCGGCTTCGACACCATTCCTCAGCAGGCTGAGGAAGCAGCCGAGGGCCTTAACTGGAACAAGTTCGGCAAGATCATCTCCCTGGCCCTGCTGGCCGCCGGCGGCTTCTACATGGTCTGCATTTACTCGTTCGGCACTATCCTTGACTGGCACGAGTTTGTTAAGAGCCCGGTTCCCGCGCTTGCCTGCCTCAAGGGCATCAACATGCTCCTGTACCTGGCCATGCTCGTCATCGCTACGCTTGGACCCATGGGTCCGATGAACTCCTTCTACGGCGCCACGAGCCGCATCATGCTCGCCATGGGCCGCAAGGGCCAGCTGCCCGAGCAGTTCGCCGAGGTCGACCCCAAGTCCGGCGCTCCCAAGCTCGCCTGCGTCGTTCTGGGCGCCATCACCGTCGTCGGTCCGTTCCTGGGCAAGAACATGCTCATCCCTCTGACCAACGTGTCGGCTCTCGCCTTCATCTTCTCCTGCGGCATGGTCGCCCTCGCTTGCCTGCGCATGCGCTTCACCGAGCCCGACCTGCCTCGTCCCTACGAGGTGCCCGGCGGCAAGTTTGGCATCGGCCTCGCTATCGCTGCCTGCGCCATCATCATCGGCCTGCTCGTGATTCCGTTCTCTCCCGCCTCCCTCAACATGGTGGAGTGGAGCATCGTGATCGGCTGGCTGGCCGTCGGCCTGGCTCTCATGGCCTTCACCAATTCCCGCAAAAAGTAACGCCGAGCCGGGGCGGATCAGGTGCGCGGGACCCTCTCTTCCGCGCACCGAACCCGGCACCACTTGGGTAGCTTTGTGAGGCCTTAACCCAACGCGGCCTCGCCCACTATATGGATCCATAAGGAGGAACCATGTCCACTAAGTATGCAATCGTTGGCGGCAAGCTCATCGACGGTACCGGTGCCGAGCCGGTCGAGAACTCCCTCGTTCTCGTCGACGACAACGGCAAGATCGAGTACGCCGGCGCCATGCAGGACCTTCCCGAGGGCGTTGAGGTCATCGACGCCGCCGGCAAGACCGTCCTTCCCGGCCTGATCGACACCCACCTGCACTTCTCGGGCAACTTGACCGACGATGACACCGACTGGGTCATGCAGCCGCTCCTCGAGAAGCAGGCCGTCGCCGTCAAGCAGGCCTACGACTGCCTCACCCACGGCCTCACCACCGTCTGCGAGATCGGCCGCTTTGGTATCCAGATCCGTGACTGCATCGACAAGGGCGTCTTCAAGGGCCCGCGCGTTCTGGCCACCGGCCTTGGCTTCTGCCGCGTTGCCGGCCACGGCGACTCCCACCACTGCAGCCAGGAGCTCAACAAGGAATCGCACCCCTGGGGCGATCAGGTCGACGGTCCTTGGGATCTGCGCAAGGCCGTCCGCCGTCGCCTGCGCGAGAACCCCGATGCCATCAAGATCTGGGCTACCGGTGGCGGCATCTGGCGCTGGGACTCCGGCCGCGACCAGCACTACTGCTCCGAGGAGATTCAGGCCGTGGTCGAAGAGGCAAAGATGGTCGGCATCCCCGTGTGGAGCCACTGCTACAACAACCACGCCGCTGCCTACGATTCCGTTCGCTTTGGCTGCGAGCAGCTGATTCACGGCTTCGATATCGATGAGCGCACCATGGACCTCATGGCCGAGCAGGGCACCTTCTTCACTCCGACGATCGCCTTCCTGCCCACCTGGTACGCCACCTATCCGCCCGTCTACGTTCCCGAGCTGCACGACAAGTACGAGGGCACTCTGGTCGAGAAGGAGCTGCAGCGCAACTACGACTGCCTGCGCGAGGCCAAGAAGCGCGGCGTCGTCATGACGATCGGCTCCGACTCCTTCTCCTTCGTCACCCCGTACGGCACTTGCTCCATCGAGGAGATGTACGAGTTCGTCGACAAGATCGGCTTCACTCCGGTCGAGACCATCACCTGCGCCACCCTCAACGGTGCCAAGATGTGCCACATCGAGGACGAGACCGGTTCCATCGAGGCCGGCAAGTGCGCCGACCTGCTGGTCGTCAACGGTGACGTCGCCGCCGACATCCACGTGCTCAACACCGACAACATGGACGTCATCATGAAGGACGGCTGGATTGTCGAGGGCGGCACCTTCGGCGAGGCAAACAAGTACAGCGCCTAAGCTACCGTTCATCGATGGCTTGATGTAAAACACAGTATTTGATTGCATAATGCAATGGAGAGGGTCGCTTGCGGCCCTCTTTATTGCTATGGGGTGCGTCGGTAAGAAGGAGATGACGGTGGATCTCAATAGGCTGATTCTGGGCAAGAGCTACAACTCTACCAAGGTCTTTCGTACCGCTCAGCATGTGGTTCAAGCCATCTTGCTCGGTATTGTCGTTCCGCTGCTTATCCTGCTGCTCATCTGGGATCTAACCGATAATCCCAATCCCGTTCCGGCCGTTGTCGTCATTGCCGGCTTGGTCATGCTGTGCTTCTTCTTCTCGTACGTCTTTGTCGTTCCCGACGACCTCACATCGAGCGCAACCGACCGCACGCTCGCCATCGCTTCAAAAATATTCGCCTACACGTCGCGCGGCCTTACGCCCGAAGCTGCCCTGGGCGCCTCTAAGATCATCCTGTCCGAAACTATCGCCTCTGCCATCTGCTTTACCGACGGCAAGCAGGTGTTGGCAAGCTGGGGCGAGGACTCGGCAAAATGCCCCGCGGGCACCCCGGTGGTGCTGCGGACTACGCTCAACGTGATCAACAGCGGTGAGCAAAGCGTGTTCTCGCGCGATGCCTCGACCGAGACAGGTGGCTACTTTCCGCGCCTGCGCGCCGGTATTGTCGCACCGCTTACCGTGCGCGGGCATTGCGTGGGCACGCTCGAGCTGTATTATCCCCGTCTGAGCAGCATCGATATGCGCCAGACGGCGCTTGCCTCGGGCTTTGCCGACCTCATTTCCACGCAGCTTGCGAGCTTTGAGCTCGAGCGCCAGGACGAGCTTACGGCCCGCGTGGAGCTGCGCGCCTTGCAATCGCAGGTCGATCCTCATTTTCTGTTTAACACCATCAGCACCATCGTGTCGCTCGTTCGAACCGAGCCCGACAAGGCGCGATCGCTGCTGATCGACTTCTCCAACTACTACCGTCAGACGCTTTCTGATTCCGATACCCTCACAACGCTCGAGCACGAGGTGGAACAGGGCACTCGCTATATCAATCTTATGCAGGCTCGTTATGGCGACGGCCGTCTGCGCGTCTCGGTCGATATCGACTTTGAGGTGCGCGATTGCATGGTGCCGCCGTTTATCTTGCAGCCGTTGCTCGAAAACTGCATCAAGCACGCGCAGCGCGAGACCGAGCCGCTTTCTATTCATGTTAGGGCTTTCGAGACCGATGACGGTTTGGAGATCATCGTCGAGGACGACGGCATCGGTATGAGCGAAGAAGTCTGCGCGCATCTGTTTGAGCAACATCGCCTGGAGGAGCCCGAGAGCATTACCGCCGACGGCTCCGTCAAGCGAGGTTGCGGCCTGGCGCTCTTCAACGTGCTTCAGCGCATCCATTTCTTTTACGGAGAAGATTCCGGCATGCGCGTGAAGTCCCAGGAGGGCGTGGGAACGCAGGTCATCGTCGAGCTGAACGGCGAGCCGCATGAGCCGGCGCCGTTGACGGCGTAGCACGCGGTTGGATTGAGAGAAAAAGAGGGGAAGCACATATGTCCGAAGGCTGGAACATCTTGGTGGTTGATGACGAACCTCCCATTAGGGCTGAGCTACGCTATCTGTTGGAAAAGGATACGCGTGTGGGCCAGATTGCCGAGGCGGGCAATGTCACCGAGGCCGTGGAGTCGATTCTCTCGAACAAGCCCAACGTGTTGTTTTTGGACATCACGATGCCCGGCCGCTCGGGAATTGAGCTTGCCGAGACGCTGCAGAACCTAAAGACGCCGCCGGTGGTTGTGTTTGTGACGGCGTTTGCCGAGTTTGCCGCCGATGCGTATAACCTCGATGCGGTCGACTATGTCGTCAAGCCGGTCGAGGACGCACGCCTGTCAAAGGCACTCGACAAGATCGAGGCAGCCTTGGGTGCCCGTCGTGTTATCCACGCTCCGCGCCAGCCTTTGCGTCTGACGGTGGACCGCGGGGGCAAAAAGGTGTTCATTCCCGCCGCAGACGTCTGCTACTTTGAGGCGCGCGCCGATTTTTGCAACGCCATCTGCGCCGAGGGAACGTACCTGATCAATGAGTCGATCTCTTCGCTCGAGCGTCGCTTGGTCTCCGAGGGCTTTATTCGCGTTCATCGCAGCTATCTGGTCAATTTGGAAGACGTGCACAATGTCGAGATCGGTTCCACGGGTCTTATGGAGCTCAGACTCGATCGCGTAACCTCGACGGTGCCCGTGTCCCGCCGTCGCGCTGCCGAGGTTAAAGCACACTTGGGGCTTGCGTAGACGGTCTGCGTGCCGTCGTTTACCATCGCAGGTTTGGCATGGGCGCGCGGTGGGCATAATGGGTGGCATCGAATGAAATCGAAAGGATCATTATGCCCGCGCTTATCACCCATCATCTGTTTGGCGAGGAAAGCATCGACCGTCTTCCACAGGGCGTCATCACGTCCGATGAAGAGCGCATTGCCTTTATCTTGGGCAACCAAGGCCCCGACCCGTTTTTCTTTCACATTCTGACACCGCGTGTTTCCGACTGCACGCTGCTGGCGCAGGTCATGCATCGGTCGCGCATGTCTCGTCAGTTTGCGTGCCTGCGCGACGGCGTGTCGCATCTGCTGCCGCGCGACGCCAGCTTGGGTCGTGCCTTTGCGCTGGGCCTGCTGTCTCATTACGTGCTCGACCGCAACGCTCATCCCTTTGTCTATGAGCAGCAGTTTGGCATTGTCGAGTCCGATTCAGAGCTTGAGGATTCGAGCAGTCAGGTCCATGCCGTGATCGAGAGCGACCTGGATGTGCTGATGCTGCAGCTTAACCGCGATGGCGCTACGGTTGACGATTACCCGCCGGCGGGCGAGATCGTCACCACTGATCGCATCAATCGCGTGGCCGGCGTGCTGATGAGCTATGTTGCCGGACGCGTGTACGGCATTGACATTCCGGCGGGGGAGTACGGTGCTGCCGTTGCCAATATGCAGCGACTTTACCGCGCGATTGAGCCGGCCGGCTCCGCAAAGACGCGCGCGATCTCGCTGGTTGAGGGCTTGGTGCACGATTACTCGCTGCTCGACGGCCTTGCTCATCGCGTGACGACGGAGTTGCCCGAGCGCACCGGTAACCTGGGCCATCTGACATGGAAGAATCCCTTTACCGACGAGGTCTCGAACGAGAGTTTCCCCGAGGTCTTTGATCGCGCGCTGGGCGATTACGAGTGCACGGTCGCACGTTTTATCGAGACCGGTGACATGGATGCCGTGACCAGTCACGTCAACTACAGCGGTCGCGTGCTCAATGCCGATGAGGAGTTCGACCGCGAGGAATAGGGCCCGTGCGTGCCCCTTTGCCGAATCCTTACCGGCGGTTCTGGACAATTGGGGTACGATGAACTAACTGCATATCGGGCGAATACGAAGGGTCCCTGTCCATGAAATACACCAAGCTCGAGCGTAACTGGGTTATGTATGATGTGGGCAATTCGGCCCTCGTGCTGCTCAATACCTCGGTGGTGCCCATTTACTTTAACGCCATCAATACCGGCGCTTCCTCGGCCGACCTGGTGGTCGCCTGGGGCAATGCACAGACGATCGCCTCGCTGGTCATCGCCATGCTCATGCCCATTCTGGGCGCACTTGCCGACTACGCTGGCAACAAAATCAAGTTCTTCTTGGGCTTTTTCCTCACGGGCCTGGTTCTTTGCCTGGCGCAGGCTATCCCAATGTCCGCCATGGCATTTTTGACCGTGTACGTGCTGTGCACCATCGGCCTTAACTCTTCTATGACGTTCTACGACGCCATGCTGCCCGACGTTACCACCGACGAGCGCATGGACGCCGTGTCCAGCTCGGGTTATGCCTGGGGCTACATCGGTTCCACCGTGCCGTTCGTCATCTGCCTGGCGCTCATCATGGGTGGCCCCGCTCTTGGCGTCCCCACCATGCTGGCAACGCGTCTGTCTTTTATCATCACTGGTGCCTGGTGGCTCATCTTTACCCTGCCGCTCATTCACACCTATAAGCAAAAGTATGGTCGCGAGCGCGGTCCCGAGGACACCATCGGCCACATCGTTGGCGGTGTGTTCTCCGAGGTCGGACACACCATGCGCGAGATCGCCCACAACAAGACCGTGCTGGTCTACATGATTGCGTTCTTCTTCTATATCGATGGCGTCCACACGGTCATTTCCATGGCTACCAGCTACGGCTCGGCTTTGGGCATCGATTCGACCCTGCTGGTACTGGCGCTGCTCGTTACGCAGTTCGTGGCCTTTCCGTCCGCCATCATCTACGGCAAGCTCGCCGGACGCGTGGGCACGCTCAACATGATCCTGGTGGCGGTCGCCGCCTACATGGGCATTGTGCTGTTCGCCGCGTTCTTCCTAAAGACCGCCTTTGAGTTCTGGGTGCTTGCCATTATGGTCGGCCTGTTCCAGGGCGGCGTGCAGGCGCTCAGCCGTAGCTACTTTGGTCGCATTATCCCCAAGGAAAAGTCCAACGAGTACTACGGCTTCTTTGACATCTTTGGTCGTTATGCAAGCGTCATGGGTACCTTCCTGGTGTCGGTCGTTACCTCGCTGACCGGCAACCCGTCGCTGGGCGTCCTTTCTATTGGCGTGCTGCTGATCGTTGGCTTTATGCTGCTGGTTCGCCTGTCCCGCATGACTCGGGCAGCAGAGCATGCCGCATAGGAGCGAGCGGCTATTGTGCCTGTCCACGGTACTCTTTTGGGGTTATCCGCAATAAACATTGCGACTTGCGAGCAATGATTTGCCCAAGTGGGTATGATGGAATCAGCTAGGTCGCGGGGCGTCGCCTGTGTTTGGCGGCGTCCCGTTTTTGTGTTGCAGGGAGGGTAAGGCATGAACGCCACAGTCGTGATTCCAACGTATTGGGCGGGCGATGACGCTTGCGCAAACGCCCCTGGCACCTATGACCATTCGACGCGACTCAACGCCGACAATCCCGAACTCGACCGCTGTCTGGCCTCGCTTGAGCAGGTACGTGACATCCCGCGCATCATCCTTTTGGTGGTCTGTCCCGTTTCTGCCACAGCCGATGTGTCGCTGCGCGTGCGCGAGATTGTCGACGCGCATCCCACGCTCAAGGTCACCGTTGTCACCAACACCCAGGCCTCGCGCATCGCAGACCGGGTTGCTCAGATCGCGCCCAAGGGTTCGGGCGAGTGCGTGAGCCTGCGAGGCTACGGTGCCATCCGCAACATGGGGCTAGCCTGTGCCGCTGTGCTGGGTCATGACGCGGTTATCTTTTTGGATGACGATGAGACTGTCATCGACGCCGACTTTATGAAGCGCGCGACCTATGCGTTGGGGCAGCAGACGCGTCAGGGCTTGCCGATCTTGGTCAAGAGCGGCTATTTCTACGATCGCGACGGCTCGCCGCTGGCTCCCACGGACAAGGCGGGCATCTGCCATCGTTGGTGGACCAAGCGCATCGAGTTCAACCGTTGGATGAAAAAGGCGCTCTCGGGCACCCGCATCTCGCGATCCAACTACGTGTGCGGCGGCCTGATGGCCCTGCACGCCCGCGCCTTTACGCGTGTAGCCTTTGACCCGTTTATCACCCGCGGCGAGGACTTGGATTACCTCTTTAACATGCGCATGTTTGGCTACGACGTGTGGTTCGATAACGAGTGGACCGTGCGCCATCTGCCTCCGGAGTCCGAAAAGCGCTCACCGCGCTTTATGCAGGATGTATACCGTTGGTACTACGAACGGGCCAAGTTGACATTCGCCGCGCATCAAAAGGAGCTCATTCCCGTTACGGCGGCATCGCTCATGCCCTACCCGGGCCCGTGGATTTCGCGCGAGCTCGACGACCGCGTGCGCAAGACCGCTATGGTCCGCAGCGTGTTTACCCGCGAGCATGAGGGCTACCTGCGCATTTGGCGCCATGGTATCGGCGAGGCAAAGGCCTATGCGCGCCAAAACGCTGCAAGCTACCTGCGTTTCCAGAGCTTTTGGCCCAAGATCATGGACGGGCTTTGGCGTGACGCACAACTGATCAGTATCCTGGAGGGGGCCGAATGATCGACCGCCGCGCCCAGCGCGATAGTTCAATATCAATCTTTCGCATCATTGCCGTCGCCTGCGCCATTTGCGTGCTGGTGTACTTTATTTTTGCCTTGGTGACCGGTATCGAGCCGATCGCCACGGTGATTGCCTGCGCGCTGCTATGCATCTTTCTGTGCATCTTTATCTTTTTGACGCTCAATCCCGATTCGGTGCGCTCCCAGTACACCGAGGAGACGCTCTCGGTGGCCTCGGCCATGCTCGAGGACATTAAGGGCGGTCTGACGCAGGAGTCGGCGCGTTTGGTGTGCCGGCGCATTTTGCCCGAGACGCGCGCCATGACGGTGGCCATCACCGACGAGGACAACGTGCTTGCCTGCGCGGGCGAGTTTGAGGAAAAACTGCTGCCCGATACTCCCATCCACACGCTTGCCACACGCTACGTTATCGAACATGGCATCGTGCAGTCGTTCAACCGTATGGTGGATGTCGTGGGCTCGGACGGCTCGCACAACCAAGTCCCCGCCGGCATTATCGCCCCCATCAAGGTGGGCGATCGTACCGTCGGCACGCTCAAGTTCTACTACAAGACCCCGCGCGCCGTCGACCGTACCCAGTATGCGCTTGCCTCGGGCTTTGCCGAGATCTTGTCCACGCAGCTCGCCATCCACGAGCTCGAGGTGCAAAAGGAACTCACGGCGCGCGCCGAGGTGCGTGCGCTGCAGGCGCAGATTAACCCGCACTTCCTGTTCAACACGCTGAACACCATTGCATCGTTTACGCGCACCGACCCGCTGCGGGCCCGCGAACTGCTTCGTGAGTTCTCATCGTTCTATCGTGCCACGCTCGACAACTCGGGATCGCTTATTCCGGTCTCGCGCGAGGTCGCACAGACCAAGCGCTACCTTACCTTTGAGAAGGCCCGCTTTGGCGAGGATCGCGTGCTTGCGACGTTCGATGTGTCCGAGGACGTGGAAGATACGCTGGTGCCGGCGTTCGTGATCCAGCCGATTGTCGAGAACGCCGTGCGTCATGGTATGGGCGATGACGACGCCCTGAGGATCGACGTGACCGTTCACCAAGACGGCGAGGATGCAATCTTGATTGCCGTGGCCGATAATGGCGTGGGCATGGATGAGGGTACCGCCGCCAGACTGTTTGACGAGCGTTCTGCCCGTCCCGACGCCAGCTCTCCCCAGGGTGGCGGCGCCGGTGTGGCCATGCACAATATTTCGGAGCGCATCCATCGCTTTTATGGGCCGCACTCCTATACGCGTGTCGAATCGGCGCCGGGCAAGGGCACCAAAGTGCTCCTTCATCTTGATTTGTCAGAGAGCATCTTTGACATTCAAGAGTAAAATAAAAGGCTACGGGCTCAACGTCATGCGACGGATGCCCGGCGTAGTTAGTTGACGAAAGGTTTTATCCCTATGCTGCGTGCGATGATTGTGGATGATGAGGCGCCGGCTCGCTCGGAGCTTCGCTTCCTGCTCGAGCAAACGGGCAAGATCGGCACGATCACTGAGGCGTCGAGCGTCCGCTCCGCCATCGAGATGCTTATGGAAAGTCGCGTGGATGTCGTGTTTCTCGATATCTCGATGCCCGGTGCCTCGGGCCTGCAACTTGCCGAGGCGCTGCATAAGCTCAAAAATCCGCCGGCGATCGTGTTTGTGACTGCGTATAGTGACCATGCGGTCGAGGCATTCGACGTGGATGCCGTCGATTATCTGATGAAGCCGGTCGAGGAAGCTCGCTTGGATCGCGCGATCGAGAAGGTCATGCAACGCGCCAAGCCGGTTACGGACAGCAAGGTGACCATCGAGCGTATCCCGGTGGAAAAGGGCGGCCGCAAGGTGCTCATTCCCGTGGACGACATTCGCTTTATCATGGCCAAGGACGATTACTCCTGCATCTATACCGTCGATGATCGCTTTTTGTCGACGACCTCGCTGGCGCAGCTTGAGGCCAAGCTCTGCGACTTTGGCTTCTTCCGTGTTCACCGCCGCTATATCGTCAACTTGGCGTGCGTTACGGACGTCGAGACGGTGCCCTCGGGCGCCATCCAGCTGGGCATTACGGGCGTCGACGAACGCGTGCCGGTTTCGCGCCGCCGCGTCGTGCCGCTCAAGAAGGCTCTGAGTCTCTAGCACACTGGCCCCGCAGCCCTGTAGACCCATCGTCTGCGGAGCCGTGGGGCTTTTTTGTATGTATCTGCCGAATCGTTTTTTGCGGAAGGGATCCCATGAACAGCGCAAGCGCCAAGCGCATCGACATCATCTCGGACACCCACGGCTATTTATCGCCTGCGCTCTTGGATGAGCTTGAGGGCGCAGACCTGATCATCCACGCCGGCGATCTCACGTCAGAGATGGACTACGAGCACCTATGCACCATCGCCCCCGTGCGGGCCGTACTGGGCAACAACGATTACTACCGCGACTACGGTCCCGATGTAGACCGTCTTGCGCTCTTTACCTACGAAGGCCTCAAATTCGCCGTAGCCCACTACCGCGAAGACCTTCCGGTGGGATCCGTAGACGTAGCCATCAATGGTCACACCCACGTAACCAAAGAAGCCCAAGTGGGCCGTTGTTTAGTCCTCAACCCGGGCAGCGCTAGCTACCCCAGAGGCACCCGAGGCCCCACCATGGCCAGAATGCTAGTAAAAGACGGCAAGATCATAAGCACCAAATTTATTGATCTAGAGTAACCACAACAAAAACGGGGGATGCAAATGCGTCCCCCGTTTCCATTTGAGCCAAAGGCAGAGCTTCAACAAAAACAATCAGACCAACCCCGCCGAGGAGCACGCGGGCTAGCCGCGCAGCGGCGCACGCCCGCAAAACTGGTTGAATAATGTGACGGCAGGGAGGGCTTCCGGGGCTGAGGGCGGGGGTTAAGTTTGTCGCGAGTTCCGCACGCAAAGGAAAGCACTTAATGTGCTTTCCGTCTTGCGCAGGACTGTAGAGCAGCAAACTTAACCCGCCCCGGCCCCCGATGGCCCCAGACCGGCGGGATGGACCAGTTCAGATGGGGCTTTGATGCATGGGTGGTCTGTTGGTGGGCAAATGGGTATCATACTGTGGTTACTGCGTCGACTCTATGATGCATGTTTGTACGTTCCCGACGGTCGGTTTGCCAGAAGCGCCCCGTCGGTTGTTTCAGACCCGTTTCGAAGAAAGGAAACAACACTAACCTATGGCAGCTAAAAAATCATCTCCCTTGAAGATCATCCCGCTCGGCGGCCTTGACGGCATCGGCAAGAACATGACGGTCTTCGAGTGCGGCGACGACATGGTGCTCGTCGACGCCGGCCTCATGTTCCCGGATGACTCTCAGCCCGGTATCGACCTGGTGCTTCCCGACTACACCTATGTTTTGGAGAACGAGGAAAAGCTCCGCGGTATCGTCGTCACCCACGGCCACGAGGACCACACCGGTTCGCTTCCGTATCTGCTGCAGGACCTCAACAACAAGGTGCCCATCTTTTCGAGCAAGCTGACGCTTGGCTTTATCGAGGGTAAGCTTTCTGAGTTCCGCATCCGCGCACCCAAGTTCCGCGAGGTCAAGGGCGGCAGCCATGTCAACCTCGGCGGCATCTCGCTCGACTTCTTCTCGATGACGCACTCCATCCCCGGCGCTCTGGGCGTGTTCATCCGCACCAATCAGGGCACCGTTATGCACACCGGCGACTTTAAGCTCGACCAGACGCCCATCGACGGCGTCACGCCCGACTATGCCGCTATCAGCCGCTTTGCCAAGCAGGGCATCGACCTGTTGCTGTCCGACTCCACCAATGCCACGGTTCCCGGCTTTACCAAGTCCGAGGCCGAGGTTGGTCCCAACCTGCTGCACGCCATCAAGAACGCGCCGGGTCGCGTGTTCGTCGCGTCGTTCTCGAGCCACATCCATCGTTTGCAGCAGATTTGCGATGCCGCCCGCAAGTGCGGCCGTAAGGTCGTTGTGACCGGTCGTTCCATGCTCACTAACACCCGCGTGGCGCGCGAGCTCGGCTACCTCAACATCGACGACGCCGATATCATCGATGCCTTCGATATCGATAATTTGCCTGACGACAAGATTGTCGTCATGTGCACCGGTTCGCAGGGCGAGCCGCTGTCGGCCCTGTCCCGCATGGCCAACGGCGAGCACAAGACGCTCTCTATCCACGAGGGCGATACCGTTATCCTCTCGGCAACTCCCGTTCCCGGCAACGAGAAGGCCGTCCAGCAGGTCGTCAACAGCCTGGCCAAGCTTGGCTGCGACGTGTGGGATAAGAACCGCGCTCTCGTCCATGTCTCGGGCCACGGCAGCCAGGAGGAGCTCAAGCTCCTGATGGCCATGGCCAAGCCCACGTACTTTATGCCGGTTCACGGCGAGGCCGTGCACCTGCGCGCCCATGCCCAGCTGGCCCGCAAGATGGGTCTCAAGGACGATCATATCTTTATCCTCGATAACGGCGACACGCTCGAGATGCGCGGCGGTATCGTCAAGCGCGGTACGCCCGTCGAGTCCGGCGTCGTCTACGTCGACGGCCTGCGTATCGGTGATACCGACCCCATCGTCCTGCGCGATCGTCAGAAGCTCGCCAACGACGGTATGGTTACCGCTGTTGCCATCGTCTCGCTCAAGCACAAGAAGATCGAGGCCATCGAGTTCTCGGGCCGCGGCGTCTCGTTTGCCATCGACGACCAGTTCTCCGAGGATGCCTCTGCGTCCATCATGAAGACGATCGAGAAGGGCAAGTTTAGCTTTACGAGCAGCGGCTCCGATGCCATTCGCAAGGCCGTGCGCGATTCGCTCTCCAACTTTATCTGGAGCCGTACGCGCACCCGTCCGATGATCATCCCGGTCGTCATGGAGGTTTAGTTTGGCGCGCGGATCTGCACAAAACGCCAAAGGCAATAAGGCCAATAACCAACCGGCATCTGCTAAGGGTGCCGGTTCCCATCTGCGTGCCAATAAGGGCCACGAGTCCGAGTTCGATGATTTTGAGCCCTTGGTCGAGCCCTCGGCCAACCGCGATATCGCCGGCGTGGTCATCGCCGTTTTGGCGATTGCGTCCTTTATTGCCGTGATTTCGCCGGCGACTGCGCCCGTTACGGCTGCGGTTGCCGGTTTCTACCACTTGGGCTTTGGTCTGGGCGCCTACGTGCTGCCGATCGTCATTTTGCTGTTTGCCGCCACGCTCTTTTTAGGCGAGGACTCGCCGCTCAACGTGCGCTCTGTTGCGGGCGGCGCCGTGGTCTTTATCGCCGTCGTCTCCATTCTTTCGCTGATGGTGCCGGGTACAAGCGACTCGTGCGACCTTATGTTCACGCCGCAAAATCTGTCCGCCTCGGGTGGCTACATCGGTGCGTTTATTGCGAGTGCGCTGCAGAATGCCCTGGGTAAGCCTATCGCGATGGTAGTCCTGTTGGGCCTTGTCGTCGTGGGCCTGGTCATCATCGGCTTTTCGGTGGGTGGCGTTTTGCGCTCTGCTCGCGACCGTGCGGCCGATTTTGCCGAGCGCCGTCGTGCCGATGTTAACGCGAGCCCGTGGGGTGACGATGAAGCCCTGTCGGTGCCCGGCGTTGCCCGTCCTCACCTGAGCATTCTTCGTCAAAAGGGCTCCGATGCTGCCGTGACCACGGTCATGGGCAACGATGTGGACCCGGTTTTGGACGATGACGACGAGGATCCGTTTGTCGACGTGTCCGATGCCGTGGAAGCTGAGCGCGCTAAGACGACGCTGTTGCCGCGCCGCCATGCCAAGAAGGGCAAGGCTGCACCCAAACTCAATACGAGTGAGCCCGACCCGTCTTGGTCCGAGAGCGAGATTGAGCTCACCGAGGGCGATGACGAGGACGACGAGGCTCCGATTGAGACCGCAAAGACAACTTTGCTGCCGCGTCGCCATGCAAAGCGCGACCAGGTAACCGGTCAGCTTTCGATGGAAGACGACCTCGATAAGATCGACGAGTCCGAGCCGCCGTTTGCCGTGAATCCTGTCTCTGCAGCACCTCAGATCCCCGACTTCTTGAAGCATCCCAAGGTTGCCGATGCGCCTGCCTTGAGTGCTGTCGAATCGGCTGCGGCTAGCGATGGGGGAGCGGACGGCGGCGCCGCAGATAACGAGGGCGAAGAAGAGGACGGCCTCAAACTTCCGCCACTTGAGATTCTGCATGCCAACCCGCAGTCGGCTTCCTCCGCGTCTTCTGACAAGGAGCTGGAACAGACTGCCGAGTCGCTTCAGTCCACCTTGCTGGAGTTTGGCCGCAGTGCCCGCGTGGTCGGCTGGATCGCCGGCCCCACGGTGACGACCTTTAAGCTGCAACCTGGCGAGGGCGAGCGCGTGAGCAAGATTTCGAGCCTCGAGGACGATATCGCGCTATCGCTTGCTGCCCAGTCGGTGCGTATCTTTGCCCCGATCCCCGGCACCTCGCTCGTGGGCATCGAGATTCCCAACCGCAAGCGCCAGAACGTCAACCTGGGCGACGTGTTGCCCTATGTGAAGGGCGGTCCGCTCGAGCTTGCCATCGGCCGCGATGCCGAGGGTACGCCGGTCGTCGCCGACCTCGCCAAGATGCCCCACCTGCTGATCGCCGGTACCACGGGTTCTGGTAAGTCGGTCATGATCAACTCCATCATCACAACCCTGCTTATGCGCGCGCTTCCCGAGGACGTTCGCCTGATCATGGTCGACCCCAAGCGCGTCGAGCTTGCGGGCTATAACGGTCTGCCGCATCTTTACGTGCCTGTAGTGACCGAGCCCAAGCAGGCCGCGAGCGCTCTGCAATGGGCCGTGTCCGAGATGGAGCGTCGCCTGAAGGTCTTCGAGCGTCTCAACGTGCGTAAGATCTCGACCTACAACGAAAAGCAGGCCGCCGGCGAGTTTGAGCATTACGATAACCCGCCGCAAAAGATGCCCTACCTGGTCATCATCATCGACGAGCTCTCGGACCTGATGATGGTCGCCGGTAAGGATGTCGAGGCCTCGATCGTGCGTATTGCTCAGCTGGGCCGTGCCGCCGGTATCCACCTTATCGTGGCCACGCAGCGCCCGAGCTCCAACGTGGTGACGGGCCTCATCAAGGCCAACATCACCAACCGCATCGCCTTTAACGTCGCCACGGGCATCGACTCGCGCGTCATCATCGACCAGATGGGTGCCGAAAAGCTCACCGGTTTGGGCGACATGCTGTTCTCTAAGGTCGACTGGGGCAAGCCCCGCCGTATCCAGGGCTGCTTTGTCTCGGATGATGAAATCAACGAGATCGTCGAGTTCGTCAAGTCGCAGAGCGAGCCCGACTACCACGAGGAGATCCTGTCTGCCGTGGCGCCCGCTCCCATGTCCATGGCGGGTGGCGGCGGCATTGTCCGTACCGGAGTCGCCGAGCCGCAAGACGATGATCCGCTCATTTGGGAAGCCGCCCATATTGTGGTGGAATCGCAGCTTGGCTCCACATCTGGCCTGCAACGTCGTCTGAAGGTTGGCTATGCGCGTGCCGGGCGTATTATGGATATGCTGGAAGAAAAGGGTGTCGTCGGCCCGCCCGACGGTTCCAAGCCGCGCGAGGTCCTGTTGGACGAGGAGGGGCTTGCCGCGCTGGAGTCTGTCGACGCCGAGATGGCACGTGAAGATCGTCAGTTTGGAGGATTCTGATGGCTGCACGCTTTGGTGACATGCTGCTTGAGCAGCGTCGCCGAATGGGCCTTTCCATTCAGCAAGTCGCCAACACCATCAAAATCAGGCCGCAGATCATCGAGTTTTTCGAGACCGGTAACTTTGCTTCGATGCCGCCGCGCGGCTATGCGCAGGGCATGATTTCGAGCTATGCTCGCTTTTTGGGCCTCAATCCGCGCGAGGTCGTCAATGCCTACTTTGACGATCTGATGGCATACGAACGCGAGACGTCGCAGCAGGGCGGTCGTTTTCAGGACGCTGCCGGCTACGTCAATTCGCGTTCCTCGGTCGATAACGGGCGCTTCCTGATGGTTCAGGGCGGTCGTTCGACCCGCTATGGACAGCGTCCTCAGCAGGCCGGTTATATTACCGAGACGGGTTCGGGCGAGGAGATTCGCTCACAGCGTGACCGGTTCCGCAGTACGCCGATGCCCGAGGACCGTGCACTTCCCGCTGCCCGAGGCGTGGCGCGTGACCCTCGTGCCGGCTACGGCGACGGCGGCTATTCCGATCGCGGTTACCGTGGTGCCTCTACGGGACGCTCTCGCGGTGGCTATGCGGATGCCGATACCACGCAGGTGACGCCGCGTCTTCGCTCTCAATCACAGCCGTATGGCCAGCGCTCTTCGGCTCCGCGTTCGGGCCAGCGTGGCTATCAAGGCCGCGGTGAACTTGCGCCCCGCTCGGGTCAGCGCAGCCTTCAGGGCCAGGGTGGCTATCGCGGCCGTTCCGATAGCAATCGTGGTCGTATGCCTCAGGGAGTCGTCCGCAGCAGTTCCGGTCGTGGACGCGGCGGATCCCGTACTCCTCAAAACAACGGGCTCGATCCGCGTATCGTCTACGCCGGCATCGGTGCCGTTGCGCTGCTGTTGATTGTGCTCATCGTGGTGCTTCTGCGTGGCTGCGCATCTTCGGCGCCCGAGAACACGCCCGAGACGCCCACTGCTACCAAGACGACGACCAAGAAGTCTTCTAAGAAGACCGAAACGGTCGACGAGGACGAAGATACCGATAAGGCGACGGATGAGTCGACCGATTCGGACGCCACCAAGACGGCCAAGAAGGAAGAGAACGAGGTCACGAAGGTCAAGGTCTCCGTTGCCAAGGGAAAGACCGCGTGGATTGAGGTCAAGGTCGACGGTAAGTCGGTCTATGGCGCCCAGGCGACTGGCCCCTTTGAGCAGGAGTACACGCCCGAGTCCTCGATCGAGATCACCACGTCCAAGCCTTCCGATGTCACCGTTACCAAGAACGGTGAAAAGGTCCGTTACGATACCAAGACCTCGGGCGTGGCGCGTGTGACGATCACCGTTCCCAAGAAGGAGACGTCTGATTCCGAGAATGGTGAAAGTTCTGATGGTGCCGACACCACCGATGGTACCGACACTACCGACGGCACCGATGCCCAGTCCACGGATGGCGCCGATACCGCAACTGACGGCCAGACGCCCACCGATTCTACCGACTATTCGTACGATAGCTACTAAGCCGCTCGTACGCGAAAGGAAACATCATGGCTAAAGATTCCAGCTTCGACGTCGTGTCCGAGGTCAACATGCAAGAGGTCGACAACGCCTTCCAGCAGACCACGCGCGAGATTTCCCAGCGCTATGACCTGAAGGATTCCGGCGCCACGATCGAGCTTTCGAAGGGCGACAAACTCTTTACGATCAACGCCCCGGCCGACTTTGTCTCCAAGCAGATCATCGATGTCCTGAGCTCCAAGCTCATCAAGCGCGGCATCGACCTCAAGGCTGTCTCGTGGGATGCTCCGCAGGCGGCATCGGGCGGCACCGTGCGCGTGCTCGGCCATATCGTCGAGGGCATCGACCAGGCGACCGCTAAGAAGATCAACAAGGACATCAAGGATCAAAAGCTCAAGGTCAAGGTGACCATCGAGGCCGACAAGCTGCGTGTTTCCTCTGCTTCGAAGGACGCGTTGCAGACCGTGATCCAGTTCCTGCGCGACCAGGACTACGGCCAGCCGCTGCAGTTCACCAACTACCGCTAATATCATTCGAAAGGACCGCTCTCCAACATGGATACACCGTTGGGCTCCGTGCTCTACATCACCCTCGGGTGCGCTAAGAACGAGGTTGACACCGACCGCATGCGTTCTCTTTTGACCGCCGCAGGCTACGAGGAGGCATTCGACCCGCAGGATGCCGATATCGCCATCGTCAATACATGCTCGTTCCTCGCCTCCGCAACGTCCGAGAGCATCGAGACCACGCTCGAGCTCGCCAACGAGGTTCAGGACGGCGTTCGTTCTTGCCCCATCGTCATGTGCGGGTGCGTGCCGTCGCGCTATGGCGACGACCTGCCCGATGAGCTGCCCGAGGTCGCGGCCTTTGTGAAGGCCGACGAGGAGGACGGCATCGTGGCGGTCATCGATGGCGTGCTGGGTGTCGAGCGTGAGATCGCAGCCTATATCCCGCAGGTCAAGCGTACCGTCGAGGGCGCCGTTGCTTACGTCAAGATTTCCGATGGCTGCAACCGCTTCTGCAGCTTCTGTATGATCCCCTATATTCGCGGTCGCTATCATTCGCGCAATGCCGAGAGCATTATTTCCGAGGTGCGCGACTTGGTTGCCGGTGGCGTGCGAGAGATCGTGCTGATCGGCCAGGACACGGGCATCTGGGGCACCGACTTTGCGGATGGTGACGTCGCCGAGGGCTCGCCGCGCAATCTGGCACAGCTGCTGCGCGCCGTCTCCGAGGCCGTGCGTCCGCAGAACGTCTGGGTCCGCGTTCTCTACCTACAGCCCGAGGGCATGACTGACGAGCTTATCGAGACGATTCGTGATACGCCCGAGGTGCTGCCCTATATCGATATCCCCGTTCAGCACTGCGACGCACGCATCCTTAAGGCCATGCGTCGCTCCGGTTCGCGCCAGGAGCTCGAGGACCTGTTCCGCGATCTGCGTGAGCGCATCCCCGGCATCGTGATCCGTTCCACGGCCATGGTCGGCTTCCCGACCGAGACCGACGACGAGTTCCGCGACCTTATTGACTTTATGGACACCGTCGGCTTTGACTACACGAGCGTCTTTGCCTACTCGCAGGAGGAGGGCAGCCTGGCCGCCAAGATGGAGGGCCAGGTCGATGAGGAGGTCAAGCTCGAGCGCGCCCAGGAGGCCATGGATCTGGCCGAGTCGCTCGGCTTTGCCGCGACCGCCGCACATGTGGGGGAGCGCGCCCAGGTAATCGTCGACGGTATCGAGGAAACCGAGGATGGTGCCGAGCTAATCGGACACGCCTGGTTCCAGGCGCCCGATTCCGATGGTGCGGTGCATCTGGACGCCAGCGAGGCGTCCGTGGGCGATATTCTGACGGTCGAGTTTACCGATAGCTTCTGCTACGAGCTCATCGGTCATGTTGTGGAGTAGGAGAGCGTCGTGGCTAACGAGAGCAATAAGGAACTGACGAGCGTTTGGACGCCCGCCAATATCGTGACGTGCGTGCGTATCGTCTTTATCCCGGTGTTCATGATTGTGTCGGCCCTGTCCCACACGAGCGTTGCCGGTACGGATTGGAGCATCTTCGACGGCCCGCTCGCTGCCGCTGCTTTCATTCTGTATGTCATTCTGTCGTGCACCGACAAGGTTGACGGCTATTTGGCCCGCTCCCGCAACGAGATCACCGACTTCGGTAAATTCTTGGACCCCATCGCCGACAAGCTGCTCGTGTTCTCGGCCCTGCTGCTGTTCTTGGATTTTGGCGCGGTGACCGTGTGGTCCGTGTTCATTATCCTGTTCCGTGAGCTTCTGGTGAGCGCCCTTCGCATGGTCGCGAGTGCGGCCGGTGTGGTCGTTGCGGCCGATAAACTCGGCAAGTACAAGACGGCAACCACGATGGTCTCCATCTGCGGTTACCTGTGCGTTTTTGCTATGGCCGGCTTGCACCTTGGCCCGGTGGCGCTGACGCTCGGCATCTACTCGGTGTCGCGCTTCCTGTATGCCGTTGCCGTTGTCCTGACCGTTATCTCGGGCGCCCAGTACTTCTGGAACTGCCGCAAGATCGTCTTTTCGGTCTAGGTCCTGGTGGGTATGACGGACTCTTTTGAGCAGATTTCCGCACATAACGAGGAGCTGGCGCGCGATATCGTCGAGCGCGCGAGCGCTCGGGGCGTGACGGTTTCGACGGCTGAGTCGCTGACGGCGGGTATGATCGCCTCGACGATTGCGGATATCCCGGGCGCCTCGGCGGTGCTGCGTGGCGGTGCGGTGACCTACTGCGATGAGATTAAGCATCGCGTGCTGGGTGTTGAGCAGGAGACGCTCGACCGCTACACCGCGGTGTCGCATCAAACTGCGCGCGAGATGGCGTCGGGTTCGCTGGAGCTGCACCAGAGCGATATTGCAGTGAGCGCAACGGGTTATGCCGGCCCCGGCGGTGGCACTGAGGACGATCCTGCGGGCACTTTCTATATTGGCTGGGCGCATCGTTCCGTCGATGGGGGAGTGCCGGTCGTGGACTCTGTGCGCTGCCACTATGAGGGCGACCGTTCGTGTGTTCGTGCCCATGCGGTCGCGGAGGCATTGGGTCGCATTGCTCTTGTGCTCAACTCTATGGAATAGACGTGTTTTAAGGGGCCTTAGGGCCCCTTAATTGTGGAGATGAGGAACTCAGAAGAATTTAGCGTTTGTGCTGGTCATAGGTGTATTTTTGCCTGCCTTGTTCTTATTTGGCCCTTTATGGTCAAGCATTTGGTCAGTGTTTGGTCGGCGTTTGGTTGGGTTTTGGAAGGGTCGGCTGCATATGATTTATCTGAACGGTTGACCACGAACAGCCGTTCGTTTATTATCGATGCAGGTTGTTAAGAGGAGGGCTATTCATGGCCAAGAATTCAGGTCCCGTACGTACCGTTCATGCTCGCACGACGGGTAAAGAGCGCGATGAGATGATCGCCACCACCAAGGCCGAGATCGAGAAGAAATTCGGCCAGGGTTCCATCATGAGGTACGGCGACGGTGGTCCCGAGCTCGAGGTCGAGGCCATTCCCACGGGCGCTCTGGCCCTCGATGCCGCGCTGGGTATCGGCGGCGTGCCGCGCGGCCGTATCGTCGAGATTTACGGTCCCGAGTCCTCCGGTAAGACGACGCTTTCGCTCGAGATCCTGGCCGAGGCCCAGGCAATGGGTGGCGTTGTGGCATTTATCGATGCCGAGCATGCGCTCGATCCCACGTATGCCGCGCGCATCGGCGTGGATATCGACGAGGTGCTCATTTCTCAGCCCGATACGGGCGAGCAGGCGCTCGAGATTGTTGACATGCTCGTGCGTTCCGGCGCCATCGATGCCATTGTCGTCGACTCCGTCGCCGCTCTGACCCCGCGTGCCGAGATCGAGGGAGAAATCGGCGACACTACGGTCGGTCTTCAGGCTCGCCTGATGAGCCAGGCGCTCCGCAAGCTCGCCGGCTCGCTGTCCAAGTCCAACACGACGTGCATCTTCATTAACCAGCTGCGTGAGAAGATCGGCGTCATGTTCGGCAATCCCGAGACCACGACGGGCGGCCGCGCCCTTAAGTTCTTCTCTTCGGTGCGTATCGACATTCGCCGCATCGACAGCATTAAGCTTAAGGACGAGGTTATCGGTAACCGCGTGCGCGCCAAGGTCGTTAAGAACAAGGTGGCAGCTCCGTTCCGTTCTGCTGAGTTCGACATCATGTATGGTACGGGCATCTCTAAGGAGGGCTCGATCTTGGACATGGCTGTCGAGTGCGGCATCTGCAAGAAGATGGGCTCCTGGTTTGCCTATGGCGAGGACAAGCTCGGCAACGGTCGCGAGGCCGCCAAGGCGTTCCTGCGCGAACACCCCGATTGCGCTGACGAGATTGAGCATAAGGTCCGCCTTGCCTGCGGGCTTGAGTTTGATGACGATGCTCCGTCCGAGGTCGAGCTGACCGATCAGCCTGCGCCTGAGGAGTTTGACGAGCTTTACGCCATCGATGGTTCCGCCATGCTCGATGATGACGACGAGTAGCGGTTACGCTCATGTCGTATACGGTGACCGAGGCTACGGTCGTCTTTCCCGATAAGAAGGCGGCCTCCTCGTTCTCGAGCGGGTATGCGTCTAAAAAGCCCTGCGCGCATATCGATTGTGAGCTTGAGGGCGGTTTTGAACGGTCCATTTGGATTCCCGTGCGGGTTGCGCGGCTGTATCTCAAAAACCGCCCCGATTTTCCCTGTGATTGGGATAACTTTCGTGAGGCTGTGCAGCTCATCGAGCGTAAATGTGCACTTACCATGGTGACCGAGATGTTATCACGCCGTGACCATGCGACGGGTGAGGTCCGTGACAAGCTGGCTTGCTACGGCTTCCGCCAGCCCGCGATCGATTTCGCCGTCGAGCGCGCCACCGAGTATCACTTTTTAGACGAGAACCGCTTTTGCTCGTACTTTATCGAGGAACGCAAGCGGCGCGGTTGGGGTCAGCGCAAAATCGAGACCGAACTTAAGCGCCGTCATGTCGTGCTCGATGACATTCCCGGTTATCCCGAGGATTATTTTGCTGTCGAAGACGATTTGGCGCGTGCGTCAGCCCTGCTCGCCAAGCGGCGTGTTCCAGAGACGTGCGGATTCGAAAAACTGGTTCGGTTTTTGATGGGCAAGGGCTTCTCGTATCACATCGCCGCCGATGCCGTTAAGGCACGTCTCGATGCCGAATGCGAGGGATGTGCGCTTTAGGCGTATGCGTTTTGTGGCCCCGCCGTTCACCGCGTTTTAGCCGCCGTACTGGGGCCATTTATTTGACAGTTGTTGTGGTTCAACGTACGATAAACACTGTCATTTGCTTTGTGATATGTGCTCATCTGTGATGAGTTTGTTTATATGTTTATCTGTATCCGACCCGCATAAGCTGCGCCCATATTACTCAAATGTCGCGAGCCGTTCATAAGGACGGTTCGCTTTGTTGTGTAACGAATCCATAAAAAGGAGTGAGCATGCCTATCATTGCAGCGCTCGTTGGCATCGTTTTGGGTGCCATCGCCGCCATTGCCTACATGCGCACCGCCAAGCAGGGTAGTCTTCACGAGGCCGACGAAAAGATCCAGTCGGCACACGCACAGGCTGAGTCCCTGATCGGTGATGCAAAGCGTCAGGCCGAGACCCTCAAAAAAGAGGCTCTGCTCGAGGCTAAAGAGGAGATCATCAAGAACAAGCAGGCCGCCGAGGCCGAGGACAAGCAGCGTAAGAGCGAGATTCGTACGCTCGAGAACCGCGTGATGCAGCGCGAGGAATCCCTCGATCGCCGCAACGACGCTCTCGACAAGCGCGAGCATCAGCTGTCCAGTCAGGCCGGTCAGATCGAGAAGCGCTCCCGTGAGCTCGAGGAACTCTGCGCAAAGCAGACCTCCGAGCTCGAGCGTATCGCCGACCTTACCCGCGAGGATGCCCACAAGGAGCTCCTCGATAAGGTTCGCGGCGAGGTCACCCACGAGGCCGCCACGATTATTCGCGAGTCCGAGCAGCAGGTTCGCGCCGAGTGCCACAAGACCGCCCAGGAGATTCTTTCCCTGGCGATTCAGCGCTGCGCTGCCGACCACACTGCCGAGGTCACCGTTACCTCCGTGCACATTCCCTCTGATGACCTCAAGGGCCGTATCATCGGTCGCGAGGGTCGCAACATCCGGACCTTCGAGCAGGTTTCCGGCGTCAACCTCGTGATCGACGACACGCCCGAGACCGTCGTTCTTTCGAGCTTCGATCCGGTCCGTCGTGAGACCGCCCGTGTCGCCCTCGAGAACCTCATCGCCGACGGCCGCATTCACCCCGCCCGCATCGAGGAGATGTATCACAAGGCTGCCGACCTGGTTCAGCAGCGCGTGCGCGAGGCTGGCGAGCAAGCTGCATTCGATACCGGCATTCACGACCTGCACCCCGAGATCGTCAAGACCCTTGGTGCCCTGCGCTACCGTACCTCGTTTGGTCAGAACGTGCTTCAGCACTCCCTCGAAGTCTCTGACCTGTGCGGCGTGATGGCTTCCGAGCTTGGCCTGGACGTCGTGACCGCCAAGCGCGCCGGCCTGCTGCACGACCTGGGCAAGGCAATCGACCATGACGTCGAGGGGCCGCATGCCGTCATCGGCGCTGAGCTTGCCCGCCGTTATGGCGAGAAGCCCGTTATCGTCCACGCTATCGAGGCTCACCATGCCGATGTCGACCCCAACACGGTGCTCGATGTCCTGGTGCAGGCCGCCGATGCTGTCTCTGCCTCTCGCCCCGGTGCCCGTCGCGAGTCTGCCGAGAACTACATCAAGCGTCTCGAGAAGCTCGAGGAGATCGCCAACTCCCATGAAGGCGTCGAGCGTACCTATGCCATGCAGGCTGGTCGCGAGGTACACGTCATGGTTCAGCCGGACAAGATCTCCGATGCCCAGTCCACGGTCCTGGCTCACGATATCGCCCATCAGATCGAGGAAGAGATGGAGTATCCCGGTCAGGTGCGCGTCGTCGTGATTCGCGAGAGCCGCGCTGTCGATATCGCTAAATAACATGAGCGACGCGAACGAGCTCATCTCATTTATCGCGTCGATGTCGGGGGAGGGCAACCTTCGCGTCGAGGAGAACCTTGGCGAGGGGTATGTCCGCCTCCGCGTTTCGGAGGCCGAGCGGCGCCAGGCAAAGCACGACATTCAGCATGTCGAGGATATCGTCATCGAAATGCTCCGTAATGCTCGCGATGCTGGTGCCGACAAGGTCTATCTCGCCACGACCAAGGAAGATGGCGTCCGCACGCTTGTCTTTCTGGATAACGGTTCGGGCGTTCCGCAGGATATGCAAGAGCGAATCTTCGATGCCCGCGTTACCTCCAAGCTCGAGAGCATGAAGATGGACCGTTGGGGCGTTCACGGTCGTGGCATGGCATTGTTTTCGATCAAGCAGAACACTGACGAGGCCCGTGTGGTCACGTCTGGTGTCGACCTTGGCTCGGCCTTTAAGGTGAGCGTTGCGGCCGACCGCCTCAGTGAGCGTGCCGATCAGTCCAGCTGGCCCCAGGCCGTCAAGGATGAGGACGGACGTTATGTCTGTGCTCGCGGCCCGCATAATATTATTCGCGCTGCTTGTGAGTTTGCGCTCGAGGAGTTGCGTGGTTGCGATGTCTATCTTGGTTCTCCGTCTGAGATTGCCGCGACCCTTTATGCTCAGGCGTCAAGTCGGCTCGATACGTCGCGTCTCCTGTTCATTGATGACGAGAGTGAGCTTCCGGTTGTCGATCGTTTAGGCCTTGCCTCTGATGCCGAGGACTTTATCCGTATCTGTTCGGGTTTGGGTCTTGAGATGTCCGAGCGCACTGCTCATCGCATTTTGGCAGGGCAGATTAAGCCCGTTCGCGGTGTGACCGCGCGTCTGCTGCGCGAGCGTGATTCGTCCTCGCATGCGCCGGCTCCTGTCGATCTTGCGAAGGATCGTCGCGGGCTACGTATTGCCAAGGATGACATGGCACAGTTTTCGCGTGCTGTGGAGCGTGACTTTAATGACCTTGCCGCCCGGTACTATCTCAACCTTTGTGGCGACCCAAAGATTCGTGTTTCGCGTGATCGAATCACTGTGACCTTCGATCTTGCCAAAGAGGAATAGTGCCTTTACCGAGTCCACTCGGTACGATACAGTTATTGCAGTTAAAACGTACTTTTAAACGCAGGAGTTTCTTCATGGATTGCCTGAAGGTATCAAGCAAATCATCGCCCGCGTCCGTTGCCGGCGCCATCGCCGGCATGGTCAAGGATGGTGTACCCGTCAACATCCAGTGTGTCGGCGCTGGTGCTGTCAACCAGGCCATTAAGGCCGTGGCTATCGCGCGCGGTTTTTTGATTCCAACCGGTTTTGATATTTCCTGCGCGCCCGTGTTCTCCGACATCCTCATTAACGGGGAGTCGCGCACGGCCATTCGCCTTTCTATCTACGTTCACCAGATCAATCGAGCTGCTATGGATAACGTCGTCATGGATGATGTTAAGCCTGTGGCATAGCTTCTGCTTGCCTCGATTCGCCCCCCCCTCTCCATCGTTAGGACTTATGCACATGGACCAGCGTTCCGTACGCGATATTCTTGCCGGTAAAGCCTACTTTATCCGCACCTTTGGCTGCCAGATGAATCAGCACGACTCTGAGCGCGTGAGCGGTCTGCTCGATTCTTATGGTTGCCTCATGGCGCTCGATCCCGAGCATGCTGATATTGTTGTCTTCATGACATGCTGCGTGCGCGAGGCCGCCGATACTCGCCTGTACGGTCAGTGCAATTCCTGCAAAAGCCTGCCGCCTTCGCCTTCGGGCAAGCGCGTGGTTGCCGTTGGTGGTTGCATCGCACAGCGTGATGGCGAGGGCCTGCTCACCAACGTCGATAACGTCAATGTCATCTTTGGCACGCATTCTATTGCACATGTGGCCGAGCTCATTGCCGAGGCGTTCCTTGACGGCAAGCGTCATATCCGCACCAATGAGCATGAGGATACGGATGCCATGAGCATGCCGTGGCATCGCGAAACCCAGTATCACGCTTGGGTGCCCATCATGACGGGCTGCAATAATTTCTGCACCTATTGCATCGTGCCGTATGTGCGCGGTCGCGAAAAGAGCCGCCCCTTCGAGGAGATTGTCGACGAGGTGACCGGTTTGGTGCACCTGGGCGTGCGTGAGATTACGCTGCTGGGCCAAAACGTTAACTCATATGGTCGCGATCTGTTTGGCAAGCCGCGTTTTGCCGATCTGCTGCGTGCCGTGGGCGATACGGGTGTGGAGCGCATCTTCTTTACGTCTTCGCATCCCAAGGATCTTCTCCCCGAGACCATCGACGCCATGGCCGATACGTCTGCCGTTATGCCGCAACTGCACCTGGCCGTCCAGTCAGGTTCGACGCGGATCCTCAAAGAGATGAATCGCCGTTATACACGTGAGGACTATTTGGGCCTGGTCGATCGCATTCGCAACCGTATGCCCGATATCGCGCTCTCGACCGATATTATCGTTGGCTTCCCAGGCGAGACTGAAGAAGACTTTGAGCAGACGCTCTCGCTTGCCGAGACGGTCCGCTATGCCCAGGCCTATACCTTCATCTATTCCAAGCGCGCCGGTACCCCGGCCGCAGAGATTGACGATCCTACGCCGCATGAGGTTGTTCTCGAGCGTTTCAACCGCCTGGTTAAGGTTATCGAGACCACGGCACACGAGTATAACCAGGGTGAGCTTCATACTGTGGTGCCGGCGCTCATTGAGGGAACGAGTAAAAAGAACGACGCGGTCCTGCTGGGCAAGAGTCCCAAGAATCAGACCGTGCATGCGCCTATCCCCGAGGGTTACAGCATCGATCAGCTTGTTGGCAAGATCGTTGATGTTGACGTTGACGTTGCCAAGACCTGGTATTTGTCCGGCTCCGTTGTGGGCGAGCCGCGCTAATGGTTTCTTCCGGGGCAGGTCTTTCCGCCGTTGCGATCGTCGGTCCGACGGCGGTTGGTAAGAGCGATGTTGCCGACCGTTTGGCAGCTCGTCTTTCGTCCGAAGTGCTGTCGTGCGATGCGATGCAAATCTATCGCGGCATGGACATCGGTACCGCAAAGATGACGCCCGATGAGTGTACGGCGCCGCTGCGTCTCGTCGACATTGTAGAGCCGGGTGTGGCATATTCTGCTGCGCTTTATCAGGTTGACGCTCGCGCGCATGTTGAGCGCTTGCTTGGCGAGGGCCGCCTACCGGTGTTTTGCGGGGGTACGGGGCTGTATCTCAAGGCCGCCCTCGATGAGATGGACTTTCCCTCGGGTGAACTTGAGGACGATCGCCGTGTGGGCTATCAGGAGCTTGCCGAGCGTATTGGCGAGGAAGAACTGCATGCCCTGCTTGCCGAGCGTGACCCCGAGTCCGCTGCGGTCATCCACCCCCATAATGTTCGCCGCGTGATTCGTGCGCTCGAAATGCACGATGATGGCGTCTCCTATGCGCAGCAAAAGTCGCAGTTTAGTGTTCCGCGCGAGCATTATCACGCTCTGTGGTTTGGTCTGACGCGTAATCGCGAGGTGCTCTATGAGCGCATTAACCTGCGCGTCGATCTTATGTTTGAGCAGGGTCTTGTTGATGAGGTTCGCGGTCTTATGGACCAGGGGCTGGGAGATGCCCTGACTTCGATGCAGGCAATTGGCTATAAAGAGATCATCGATGCTTTCAATGGCGTGATTTCTATGGATGAGGCTCGCGAACTCATCAAGATGCGTTCGCGTCGCTATGCCAAACGTCAGCTTTCGTGGTTTAAACGCGATGATCGCATCGTGTGGTTTGATATGGATGAATTTACGATCGATGAGGTCGTTGAGGATATCCTGCATCGTATTGAGGCTGTCTAATGGCCCGTTTTCCCCTTGTTCCCACGGCACCCGAGCCCGAGCGTGCCATTTTGGTTGGTGTTGAATGGCGCGACAATGCATGGCCGCTCGATCGCTCGCTCGATGAGCTGGAGCGTCTTGCCCACACGGCTGGTGCCCAGTGCGTGGCGCGTTTGTCACAGCGTTTGGTAAAGCCGTATCCTAAATCGTTTATCGGTTCCGGTAAGGTTGAAGAGTTGTGCGGCCTGGTGCATCGCATGGATGCCGATGTCGTTATTTTTGACGATGACCTTACGCCTTCGCAACAATCTTATTTGGAGAAGGCCGTGGGCGAGCCGGTAAAAATTATCGATCGTACAGCACTGATCCTGGATATCTTTGGCCTGCATGCTCAGACGCGTGAGGGACGCCTGCAGGTACAGCTGGCACAGCTTCAATATCTGTTACCTCGCCTGCGCGGCATGTGGAGCCATCTTGCCAAGGAGCAGACGCGCGGTGGCATCGGCTCACGCTTTGGACAGGGTGAAAGTCAGCTCGAGGTCGACCGTCGCTTGATTCGCAACAAGATTGCCGCGCTTCGTCGTGAGCTTAAGCAGGTTGAACAGCGTCGCGATGTCCAGTCCAAGAGCCGCATTGAGTCACCGGCGTTTCGCGTCGCGTTAGCCGGCTATACCAATGCCGGTAAATCGACGTTGCTCAATCGCCTGACCGGCTCTACGGTACTTTCGCAGGACAAGCTGTTTGCTACGCTCGACCCGACGACGCGTTCGTATCGCCTGCCCGGCGGTCGCGGCATGACGATTACCGATACCGTCGGCTTTATTCAAAAGCTACCGCATGGTTTGGTCGATGCCTTTAGATCGACGCTGTCCGAGGTGTTGGGTGCCGATTTAATTCTCAAAGTCGTAGATGCGTCTGACGAGGACTATGAACGGCAGCTGGAGGCTGTTGACCGCGTGCTTGATGAGATCGGCGCCGGAGAGCGTTTAACGCTTACCGTATTCAATAAAATCGATCTTCTCGATAGCGTTGATCGGCTGAGCTTCCGTCGTCGCTATCCAGAGGCCGTGCTGTTCTCGGCCCAGACGGGCGAGGGACTCGACGATCTCGTCGACCGTATTGCTCGTGAGGCGGCTGCTACCGATGTGTTGCTTTCTGCTGATATCCCGTATCGCGAGGGCGCCCTCATCACGCTGGTGCATGAGCAGGGAACCCTTTTGCACGAGGAATATCTTGAGGACGGCGTTCGTATTGTGGCGAAGCTGCCGGCCCGTATCGCGCCGCGGCTCGAGCGTTATCGCACCGAGTAGACGAGCTCCAAAATGCCCAGAATGATGGGCTGATGCAGCAGATAAAAGGGGAGTGCATGACGTCCAAGGCTGGCGAGCGCCGGGATGGGATTCGCGTAGGCCCAGCTAGGGACGGTCTTATCGATTCCCTTCGCTATGTGTGCGGCGAAGTATCCTGCAAGATACATAAAGATAAACGGGATGATGGGGTAGTAATCACCTGAGATAAATCCAGGGCTCGGAAATCCTAGCCACGCCAGGTATGGGACAGGGTAGGTCGTTTTGGGGATGCTCCAGGTGAGGGCGAACAACACAAGGCATAGGGACACGCCCCATCTCGCCGAAATCTTCTTAAGGACGGGATTGGTCAACGCTACGATGCCGGTACATGCGGCCATACAGTAGATGATGCCAAAATTAACCGAATCGTCGACTGAGACAAGTGTTGTTGCCAACCAGACGACGAGTGCTGCTAAGGCGTATTTGGCGGCACGTTTGATATTGTTGCGCGAAAGAGTGCACATCCAACCCGCGATAAACAAGAATACCCAGCTGATGCTGGCGCGCCAGATGTCTTGAAAGACGGTCTGGGTAAACCAGGGCATATCCCAACCGTACAGGTAGGCGAGATCGTAGCAAGCGTGAAAACCTGCCATTGAAATCATCGTAAACCCGCGGACGGTATCAAAGATGGTGATGCGTTTTTGCATTACGAGAACCGGCGCATCAAGCCGACGACTTTGCCCAAGATAACGGGATTCGTTGCATAGATAGGCTCCATGGTGTCATTCTCGGGCTGCAGGCGTACGCGTCCCTGCTCCTTGTAGAACGTCTTGACGGTCGCTGAACCATCAATCATGGCCACGACAATTTCGCCGTTCATGGCACTCTTTTGTTCACGGACGATGATGTAATCGCCATTGAAGATGCCGACATTGATCATTGAGCTCCCATGCACCTCAAGGATAAAGGAACCCTGATCAGTGGCGATTTCGGTCGGGATAGTAAAAGTGTCTTCGATATTCTGCTCGGCCAGAATGGGAATCCCAGCCGCGACGCGACCAACGAGCGGTAGCGAGACCGTTCCGCGAGGTGCGGTGGGCTCGTCAGATTTAGAAATTGAGACAGAGGAACCGTCCTCGTTAAAGAGTTCCAGGGCGCGCGGTTTGGTGGCATCGCGCTTGAGTAGCCCGCGCGCCTCCAGAGCAGATAGATGGGCGTGCACGGTGCTGGGGGAGGAAAGGCCCACGGCAGAAGCCATCTCGCGCACGCTGGGCGGATAACCCTTCTCCTGCTGATATTCCTTGATGAAGTCGTAAATTTGCTGCTGACGCTTGGTAATTTTGCGAGCCATCAGGGCATCCTCTCTACCCGTGTCAAACAAATGTTCGAATTTTGCTTGACAGGAACAACTGTTCGAAGATAATAATAACCGAACATTCGTTCTCGCGCCAGATATTTTTGTCCGCGCGGCTTGATAAAACTGTTCTCAGCAAAACACGCGAGAGGAGAACATGATGAACGCAACGAATATGGTCCAGGGAAACCTCGCCCTTAAGCTCGTGACGCCTGCTGAACCCACTTTTACGGTTGTTCAGGGTGGCCGCTCCGGCTTTCAGCCTTTGACCGTAAAGCCTGCTCGCAATCAGCAGGCTGCAGTTGTGCCGGCCCGCGTTGCCCTGAAGGTTCCGACGATTGTCGCCGTTGCCGTTGCGCTTACGCTCTTCTTTGTCCTCGCTACGTCGGTCTTTAGCGCTCGTCACGCCGCGTATGCCGAGTCCGTTTCCAACGTTACCTACGAGACCATTCGCGTTCAGCCTGGTGATTCTCTTTGGTCGCTTGCCGAGGAATATCCAATCGAAGGCCTTTCCACGCAAGAGACTTCCGACATGATCCGTAACGTCAATCATCTGGAGCATGGTTCGCTCGCCGCCGGTGCGCATCTTAAGGTTCCTGCTCGTTCGTAATCATTATCGCGCTGCACATGGTACCCTTGTTATCGTTTAAGAGGAGGTACCATGCGCTGTCCCAAATGCGGTAAGGCACATACCCGCGTCGTTGATTCCCGTATGCAGGAGTCAAATAACACCATTAAGCGCCGTCGCGAATGTTGCTCGTGTAACTACCGCTTTACAACGTTCGAGCGATGCGAAGACCCAATTGAGGTCATTAAGTCGGACGGAACTAAGCAGCGGTTCGATCGCAATAAGCTGCTCGTCGGCTTGATGCGCGCCACCATCAAGCGTGATATCGACACTAAGAAGCTCAATGAGATTATCGACGACATCGAGGTCGAGCTGCGCTCTCGCACGCTGACGGCCGTCACGTCCCATGAGCTGGGTGACATGGTGCTCAAGCGCTTGGCCAAGATCGACAAGGTGGCGTATATCCGTTTTGCCTCGGTCTACCGCGATTTCAAAGACGTCGATGAGTTTCTTCAAGAGCTCGACAAGCTAAGGTGATTCCATGTCCAACATTACCGTCAACATAAAGCGTCTCGACCCCACCGTCGAGCTTCCCAAATACGCCCATCCCACCGATGCCGGCTTGGATCTGCGCTCCAACGAGGACTGCGTCCTGAAGCCCTTCGAACGTCGTCTGATCTCTACTGGGCTGGCCATCGCCCTGCCCGATGGCTACGCCGGCTTCGTCCAGCCCCGCAGCGGCTTGGCCATCAAGCAGGGCCTGTCTATAGTCAACACGCCGGGCCTCATCGACGCCCACTACCGAGGAGAACTCAAGGTTATCCTCATCAACCTGGATCCCTCCAACAACATCCAAATCAACAAAGGCGACCGCATAGCCCAACTCGTCATCCAAGAAGTCCCCACGGTCAACCTCGTAGAAGTAGAAGAACTAGACGAAACCGACCGAGGCAACGGAGGCTTCGGCTCCAGCGGCGTCGCCTAGGGGCGCTCGTATCCCTCCCGCCCGGGGCTTACCTATATCATTCCATGCTCAAACATTCTCGCGTCGCTTCGCTCGCTGCGAAACTGCGCGTGGAACGATATAGGTAAGCCCCGGGCGGGCGGCTACTCGCTTGAAAATAATAATCATTCTTTCTGATAAGCCGATGCGACAAAGGGTTGGATCCTTTGTCGCATCGGCTTGCTGTATCTTTATTTTCCGGTTTCGCCTTTGCAGGTTCTAGTGGTGGGGAATCTGTTATATCTGCTAGTACGTTAACGCAGCTTACCTGTGGGAGGCCCCTATATATCGTCCCACGCGCAGTTTCGCAGCGCAGCGAGAATGTTTGAGCATGGGATGATATATAGGGGCCTCCCACAGGTAAGCGGACAGTCCAATGCTAGCGGATATGCGCGGGCTTTCCGCCCCAGTAGAAGCGGCAGAAGGCTCGTTTGCGCTTTTGGGGTTTGCCTACGAGCTCCATGGTGGCGATGGCTATGTCTTCGGCTGCGTGGGGGCGGCGTAGCACTTCGCCGTTGATTAGTAAGGCTTTGAGTGACTCGGGGTGGTCGTGCAGGTGACGGAGCGTCACGATGAGCTCTCGTGCTGTGGTGACGTGCATGCTGGCGCCCATGCCGGTGAGCATCGTGGTGTTGGCCTTTTCCTGACCGTATGATTTGCCCAACAGGATCATCGGCAGATGCGCGCACAGGCACTCGGTGACGGTGAGCCCGCCCGACTTGAGGATTGCCAGGTCGCAGCCGTGCATGAGGGCCGCCATGTCATCCACGTAGTCCAGAACTGTGACGTTTTCGAGCTTCATGGCGACGAAGAGCGTCTTCAGCCGGGTGGCATACTCCACGTCTTTACCGGGCAAAAAGACAAAGTGCATGTCCTCAAAGCCGCGTAAGAAGGGGAGCGTGTGGTCCATCGCGGCGCGGAAACGCACGTATGGTTGGGGCAAACTGGCGCCGGCCATCACCAATACGACGGTTTTGTCTATGGGGAGATTGAACTTGCTGAGCTCATCTTCGCGTTTGTAATCTGAATCGAAACCGGCTCGGATGGGGATGCCCGTTATGCGGATCTTTGACTCGGGAACCTTGCGCGGGCGCAGCGTTTCGGCCATAAACTCGTTGGCTACACAGAATAGGTCGGTGTCCTTGTGGGGCCAAAAGCCTTCGACTTCGTAATCGGTCGGCACACAGATGACCGGGTAATCGATACCCGTAATTACGCGGGCGCCCACGGCAACATTGGCTGCTGTGATGTGCGTTGCGACCACGGCTATAGGCCTGCGGCGACGAATATATTCGTTGAAGGCGGGGAACATAATACGCGACCATGCCGTGCCGCCACCCCAGAGAAGATGTCCCGTAAGCGTATATCGCCAGGTCAGGTCGTAAATGGGGCGTGTGGCTCCCGTAAAAGAAGCCGCGGTCTTATTGCCGTCGAATTTAATACGTCCAAAATCAAGGATATCGAGCACTTCAATTTCAATATCCTCAGGGATTCCCTTGGTGCCGCGGATAAGATCAAATGCTTGTGCAATCGCGTTGGCGGCGGCTTTGTGGCCCGATCCAACCGATGCGTGCACAATGGTTACTAGGGGTTTTTGTGCAGGTGAAACGGTCATTTGCTCCGGTTGGGGAGTGGCTTGCGTGGGCAGGGGAGCGCTATTGCTCATCTGCGTTTGATCCATCGATAACTCCCCTTCAGCTTTGTTACGCGATTTATCATTGTAGTGCATGAGTGTCATGTTCACGTAAATTTGGGTATGAGCGCAAAGAACGCCAATCTTTCGACAGGAGGTCTCTTCATGACTACCCATCAGCCGATCGATGTTGCGATTATCGGTGGCGGCCCTGCGGGCTATGCTGCGGCCATTTATGCGGCGCGCTCCAACCTAACGACGACCGTGATTGAACAGGGCATGTCGGGAGGGCAGATCGCCACGACCAATGAAGTCGAGAACTATCCGGGTATTCCGCTCTTGAGTGGCGCCGAACTCGGTGAGCGTTTTCAGCAGCATGCAGAGGGCCTGGGAGCACAGGTTATATGGAGCATGGTTACGGGTATCGATTACGATGCCGATGCAGCGCTGTTTACGGTGCATCACGATTTGGGCGATACGTCGGCCTCGAGCGTTATCGCTTGCATGGGTGCCACGCCGCGATCTGCTGGTTTTGTTGGCGAGGATGCGTATCGCGGTCGCGGCGTTTCGTATTGCGCGACGTGCGACGGCATGTTCTTTCGCGGCAAGCAGGTTTTTGTCATCGGCGGCGGCAATGCTGCCTGCGAGGAAGCTCTGTTCTTGTCAGAAATCGCCAGCAGCGTGACCATCGTTTTGCGCCGCGATCAGTTCCGTGCCCCCGATGGTGTGGTTCAAAAAGTTCTTGCAAAAGATAATATTTCAGTTAGGTACCAAACTAGTATTGTCGAGCTCTCGGGCGAAGCCATGCCAACGACGATTACCTTTAAGGACAATGCATCCGGGGAAACTCACACCGAGTCATTTGTCCCTGGCTCGTTTGGTATCTTTGTCTTTACCGGAACGCAGCCCCATTCCGAGCTCGTTGAGCATCTAGTCGATCTGGCGCCGGACGGCGGTATTGTTACTGATGATTCCATGGCGACCCGCACGCCAGGTCTATTTGCCGCTGGCGACATCCGTTCCAAGCGTTTACGCCAGGTTGTGACTGCCGTTTCTGATGGAGCCATAGCGGCAACGAGCGTATACGCGTTTCTCCGTTGATAAGTACGATAATATATCTTATGTAAGGTTGCTATCTTTAAAACAAAGTGGTTGGACGGTGCATCAATGTGCTGTCCAACCACTTTTACTTGCCGGCTATATGGTATGCAAAACTAGATAACCTAGAATACAATATAGCTAATGAACGGAGGATCCTTATGAACCACGCCAAACGCGTTATCCCGATGTCCGATACATCGGTCAGCATTAAGCCTGAGGATATTCAGCCCACTGTGCTGCCCGATGCATTTATTCAGTCCGATATCGTGCGCAAACTTAATACGTTGAGTCTGCCGCGCTATAACCAGTTGCCCAATGTGACGCTCTACCGCGACCAGGTTATTGAGTATGTTGCGCTGTGGATGGAGCCGCTGTCCATTTGCGTTGAGCAGCCTGTCATTACGCCATCGATGATCAATAACTACGTGAAGGTCGGCCTGGTGCCTGCTCCGGTCAAAAAGCAATATGGCCGCGAGCAGATTGCCCGCCTGATCGCTATCTGCATCTTTAAGCAGGTGCTACCTATTGCTGCGGTGCAGGCACTCTTTAACATTCAGCGTTTGAGCTACGATGCCCCGACGGCCTTTGATTATGTGGTCGATCAGCTCGAGGCATCGATTCGTTCGGCGTTTTCCGTCGAGCAGACGCCGGTTCCCGATACGGCGCATCAGGTAACGCGTGAGTCGCTGCTTGTGCGCAGCGCGGTTTCATCCTTTGTTTCGAAGGCTTACTTGATGAGCTATCTCAAGTTCAACGGGTTTAATAGCTAGCCGACGTATAAAACGGGCGGGACAAAGAGCCATCTGTCGCTTTGTCCCGCCCGTTTTTTTGCTTGGTTGGACTTTATTTGCCCGAAGCTACGCCCATGCCGTAGCCGATGATCAGGCCGTGCATCTCGGCGTAATAGGAATCCAGGCCGTTGCAGGGCATGATGATGGTCTTGGAGCAGGGCCAATGTTCGACTATGCGATCAGTAAGCGCCTGGGCTCCAGCTTCGTTCTCAACGTGATCGATGATGACCTCACCGCCCGTAAAGCCCTCGGCTTCCATAGTGTCGATGATCTTGTTGAGCATCTTCTTTTCGCCACGCGTGTGCCCGACGAGTTCGATTTTACCGGCCTCACTCGCCGTGCCCAAAATGCGGATATTGAGCTTGTTGGCAATGACGCCGGCTGCCTTAGGGATACGTCCGGCTTTGGCGAGGTTTTCGTAATTGCACAAACTGAAGAGGATTTTGCTGTTCTGTTCAAGGCTATCGAAGTATGCGCAAGCATCCTCGAATGAGACATTCGGATTGCTTGCAAGATAGCGGTCGAACAGCAAGAAAATGAGGTCCATTTTGCCGCCAGCTGCGCGTGAATTGACTAGATGAATCTGTCGGTCGGGCTCCTCGGCAAGAACCATATCGCGAGCCGTGGCTGCCGCGTTGTAGCTGCCCGACACGCCCTCAGAGATCGGCATGCAGATGGTCTTGTCTGCCAATTTGAAGAGCTCGGCCCACTCCCCCACGCTGGGACAAGCGCTCGAAGAGGCATTCGTCTCCGCCTGAACAGCGCAGTTGAGCTCATGAACATCGAGCGAAAGGTCATCGACGAATTCACGCTCCCCCACTCGAATTTTGAGGGGAGCAAATGCAAAGGTGGTATGGGGTGCGATCGGTTGCCAATCGCGGAGGTTGCAGCTTGAATCGGAGATAAGTGCCCAGCTCATAGAGGGTCCTTTCTAATCGTTCCCATTCAATTATAGCCATCTTGCAGACCGATTGGGCCGCTATCTAGTATTCAAAACTAGATAGCGGACTGCACTAAAGGCAAAAGAATGGACCCCATGACTCAAAGCCACGAGGTCCATATCCGTTTGCTTTATCTGAATACTTAGTAGCGCACGAAAATGTAGTTGTTGTTCATGCCGGCGGCAACGGAGCTGATGATAACACCCGTGTTGTAGTCGGAAGCATGAATCATCTGACCACCACCGATGTAAATGCCGGTGTGGTACGAGTTGACCACAACGTCACCGGGCTGCGGATCGGACACACGCGTCCAGCCCATAAAGGTGCCCGTGGTGCCCAGGCGGCAATAGCGACCAGTGAGGCAATAGCTAACAAAACCAGAGCAGTCGAAACTGTTCGGGCCAATTCCGCCCCAGGAATAGGCGCAACCAAGCTTGCTGTATGCACGCGAGACAACAGAACCGCCATCGACGGACTGGCTCGGAGCAGAAGGCGTCGGAGCCGGGGCAGGCGTGGAGGGCTGCGGTGTCGGAGCAGGTGCCGGCGTAGGAGCCGGAGTGTTGCCGCCCTGGTTGTTGTTATTGCTGGTCTGGCCACCGTTGTTGGTGTTCTCGGTCGCACCGGCAGTCTCGTTGCTCACCGTGGCCTTCTCGGCGGTACTGGCGTTGATGCCGGCCTGCAGCGCGGCGTTGGCCTCGGCCTCAGCGGCAAGCTCAGCCTGCAGCTGTGAATCCAGAGAGTTTACGACGTTCTGTGCTTCAGCCTGCTGGGCGTTAAGCTCGTCGACCTTCTTTTGCGTGGTGGCGACGTTCTTTTCCTGCTCGGCCTGCTTATCGGTGAGCTGCTGTTTGAGCTCCTTGACCTCTTGAATGGTCTGAGCCTGCTTATCGGAAACTTTGCCGTAGTAGAACAGACGGTTGAGCATATCGCTCAGGTCATCGACGCCCGTCAGAACCTGAAGCAGGCTCAGACCGCCGGTTTTGTACTCGCCGGCGACATAGGTCGAGAGCTTGGCCTGACCATCGGCGATCTCCTGCTGCTTTTGCGTGATCTCGCCAGCAGTCTGATCGAGCGCCTGCGTCTGCGTGGCGAGCTCATCGTAAATCTGCTGAGTTTGGGTACCGATCTGCTCGAGCTTCGTACGAGCAGCGGCAAGGTCGGATGCGGTATCGGCGTAGGCAGGAGCCGCGAGGCCCAAGCCCAAAACACAAGCGAGGGTTGCCGTAGCAGCGCAGCGTGCCATGTTTTTGTGCGTGTTTGCTGTGCGCATGTAGCTTCCTTTCCAGTAACTAAGGGTAACGGCTAGTCCACCGTCACCAGGCTAAAGAGCTCCACATCGTCATTAGACGGTGTGAGCTTCTCGCGCGGGTTGAGAAACGCAAGCTCAAGGATACAACCGTAACCGACAAGCTTTGCGCCCATATCTCGCACCAGTTTACCTGTTGCCTCGACGGTTCCGCCCGTCGCGACCAAGTCGTCCAGAATCAACACGGTATCTTTAGAGCTGATAGCGTCGGCATGGATCTCAATTGAATCGGTGCCGTACTCGAGCTCGTAGCTCTGACTTACGGTCTCGCGCGGTAGCTTGCCAGGTTTACGTGCGGGAACAAAGCCGGCGCCAAGGGCTACAGCCACCGGTACGCCAACCATAAAGCCGCGAGCCTCGGGACCCACGACCTTGGTGATTCCCATGCCGGCAAAGTGCTCGGCGAGGGCATCGGTCATGGCTTTGAGCGCCTCGGGATTGCCAAAGAGCGGCGTGATGTCTTTAAAGATGACTCCGGGCTCGGGATAGTCGGGGATGTCGACGATTTGAGATTCGAAGTCGTACATTGCATGACCTTTCAATGGGTTGCCGGATAAGCGGCAGCTGTTATTTGCCCGCGGTGGCGGTGCCGGATTGCGAAGGGGTGACGACCTTGAGCGGCTTTACGAGGGAATCCTCGTGCGAAGCCGGCGCGCCTATCTCTTCGTTTTTGGCCTTGGTTGACTCGGAGCGAGTGATTTCCTCATCGAGTGCATCGATGTCGGCGTCCTCGATCACGGCGTTGAGCGACTCAAAAACGCGGTTCTTGAGCAGCGCGGTGTGCACGCCCTCCGTCAGGTCGTGAAGCTTCTTAAACGCACGCTCGAGCTTGGCGTCGCGCTTGTCATCGGAGGTGTCCATGCCGAGCATGCTCACGAGCACCTGCTCAAACATCGAGGACTCGCGGTTGGCGGAAGACACGTACTGACGCAGGTTGCGCGGCTCGATATGGAAGCGTGACAGCTCGGAGCAGTAGCGGATGATCGGGAAATCGCGACCATCGACGAGCTCACGATTTTGCGGACTCTTGATGATGCGAATGAGGTCGTTCTCGGCGAGCGAGCGGATAAACGAAATCTCGACGCCCAGCATATCGGGAATGGTCTCGATAGGATGCAGCTTTTGCTTAGTCTCCTTGGGCTCCGTCTTGAGCGGAACATCGGACAGCAAGCCCACCTCGTAAGCGAGCGTTGACAGGTCCGTGGCGTTTTCCAAGCGCTGCTTAATCACGTTGAGTGGCATATAGCGGGTCTTCTGCAGGTGCAGAATGACCTCCAGGCGATCAACGTCCTCCTTGGAGTACTGACGGTATCCCTTAGGCGTACGATGAGGGGTAATGAGCCCCTCATCCTCTAGAAATCTAATTTTTGAGTTCGAAAGATCGGGGTATGCGCCTCGAAGTAGGTTGACGACTTGGCCGATACTCAGATAGTTGCGTTCGGCCATGCCCTACTCACCGGTTTCGATGCGCTCCGGCGTGCTCTCGTGGTAGATGAGCGTAAACGTACCGATCTGGACGGAAGAACCGTCGTGCAGCGGGGCTGCATTGACGATGGCACCGTCGACCCAGGTGCCATTGAGCGAGCCCAAGTCCTCGATGCGAGCGCCGAGGCCCTCGCGAATAATGCGCGCGTGGCTGCGCGAAACGGTCATGTCATTGAGGAAGATGCCGTTCGCGGGATCGCGGCCAATGGTGGTCACGTCATCCTCGAGCTCAAAAGCGGCACCAGTCTGCGGACCCTTGACGATGGACAGAACGGGGGCGGTGATGCGCACGTTGGCCATGAGGTCGGGAACGGTGACGTCGCTTGAAGGCACGCGGAATACGCAGGTAGCGTCAGCAGTCTTATCATTCTGAGGCATATTGTTAACCATGTTGTCCATGACAACCCCTAACTTATCGCGGACGTGCCGCAAATAATGAACCGTACGTAATCATACCCCAACGAATCAGTCTTCGATTTCAGGGTTCAGAAAGTCGATGTCCTCGTCCTCGGGATGCGTGAGAGCCTGTTTAATGGCCGCTCCGCCCTTAATGGAGTAGATGACAGCGGTGAGCATGGAGAAGATCACGCCGCCGTACACAAAGAAGATGCCGAGGGGCATCGAGCTTCCGTTGAGGCCCGGGAAGGCCGTAAGGGCTGAAGGTAAAAGATGCAGGCCGTCAATAACGGGGAACCCGAGCAGCATGAGCGAGAAGCCGGTCATGAGCAGCGCTGTGGCAATCTTTCCGGGGAAGACAACATCGATGGGGCGACGGTGATAATGGCGCACGATAAGCGTGCCGATGCCCAGATAGATGTCGCGGCCAATAATGAGCACGCAGACCCAGATGGGCAGCTCTCCGCGGACCACCAGCCCCAAGACGCCGGTGAACAGCAGCGCACGGTCGCAAATGGGATCCATGACCTTGCCGAGCCATGAGACCGTCTTAGTCATGCGGGCGATCTGACCGTCCATCCAGTCGGTGGAGGCGGCAACGGCGTAGATAACGATGGCGATGACGCGGTTGTTGTCCGTCACAAACAGGTACAGAAATACCAGGGTGAGGATCAGGCGCGTAAAGGTGATGAAATTGGAGATCGTAAAGATCTTATTCGACGGGTAATCGGAAGTGCCGATAAGCTCCTTTTTGATCTTCTTTTTGATGCCCACAGGACTCCCCCGCTGGTTAACGACAAAACTTTCGATACTATACCCGTTCCGGCGATGTCTATCCAGCGTAAGCATAGAGAGTCCAGACATGTGGAGGGCGCTTTTAGGCGGCGGGGATTTCGCATTCGTGTACATCAGCCTCCAAACATGTCGAAAAATGTCGATTTTGGTGGCTGATGTACACGTTTTGATTCGGTGATTACATCGAGCGGGAACGTTGTTGCTTTAAGCAAAATAATCATGGTGATTAAAACAAAAAAGGTCAGGCACTAGGTGCCTGACCTGCAAACTTCTGGTCGGGACGACTGGATTCGAACCAGCGACCCCTTGACCCCCAGCGAGGTCAGAACGACCCTGACCTGTGCTTATTTTGTTAAAACACGCGCAGATAGCGCAAGTAGCGCATTTCCGCATTTGCAAATTTTACCAGCTCAGCGCGGTCTGTCCAGATAGCATATTTTCGGCTTCGAGGAGCGCGGTGCAGCCGATGATTTAATCAACGGGGGTAGGAGCCCCGAATCGTCGCCTCTCCGGGTTCCCGCAGGTGGGCCCGCCTGTTTCTAATCAACTGCGGATTTAGGAGCAGACATGCAGAACGAGAAATGCAGCAATAAAACCTTACGCGTATGCGGAGCCGGCGGCGTGAGGAAGAACAAGGGCAAATGGCAGGCTGTCGTGACGGTGGCCGACGAGATGACCGGGAAGAAGGTCCAGAGGACCAGGAACACCCGCGTGCCCTGCCTGAAGCAGAGCGCGCGGGGAAAGGCGGCGGCGATGCGCGTCCTCGCGGAATTCAGGTCGGAGGTCGAGCTGGAACTCGCCGAGGCCGAGGAGGCGAGGGCCGCTATCGGCGCCGGGCTTCCCGCCGAACAGCGGGATGACTACGCCGCGCTGCCGCTTTCCGAGGCGCTCGAGAAGTTCATCGACTTCTGCCTGGAGATGAACAGGATCACCCCGACGACCCGCGACGACTACCACTACAGCGCCCTGCACATCGAGCGAGACGAGCTGGGTCTGGTCCCCGTGAACGAGGTGACGACCGACGACGTCAACGCGTGGTCGAGGCGCAGGATCGCCCTGGGCACGGCGCCGGACACGCTCAACAAGTCATTCAAGCTCGGCAAGCGGCTCTACGCCGTCCTGCTGAAGCGCAGCAACGACACGATCGGGAGGAACCCGTTCGACGGCGCCCTCGCGCCCAGGGTCATTGCCAGGCCCAGGAACGCGCTGCGCTCCGACCTCGTGCCGAAGCTCAACTCGGTGACCTCGATGATGCCGGACTCGACCTTCAGGCGGGCGGTCGTGCTCGCCCTGCACACCGGGATGCGCATCGGCGAGGTCTGCGGCCTGCGCTGGTGTGACGTCGACTTCGAGTCGGGGCTCATCACGGTCAGGCACTCGGTGGCCTACGTCAAGGACAGGGGCTCCTTCATCAAGGACACCAAGAACCACGACTTGAGGACGATCCCCGTCGACCCGGTGGGCCTGCTCCCCTTCCTGAAAGAGATCCACGAGATCGATTCGCAGAGGCTCCGGGAGGCATCGGCCCTCGGCCTGCGCGACCTCGCGGACAGCTACGTCGTGTCGCGGCCGGACGGCTCCTTCGCCACCACCAGTTACATCCGCAGGGCGTTCAAGACGTTCTCGGAGACCAACGGCCTCATGGGCACCAACGACGAGCTGATCACGTTCCACGGCCTGCGCCACACCTTCGCGAAGCAGTGGATCCGCCACGGCGGCGACATCAAGGCGCTGCAGTCGATCTTCGGGCACAAGGACGCCATGGTCACGCTCGACGTCTACGCCGACATCGAGCCGATGTCCAAGATCCAGAACATGCTGCGCGTGTTGCCGAGCCTGTGGCGAGGCTACCTCGGCCTGAGGGTGGACCCCGGCCCCATGTTCCAGCAGAAGATCCGCGAGGCGATCGAGACGCTCGAGGCGTTCGGCTACGGCATCTCCGAGCCTGACGACCGCAACGTCCTCATCCGCGACGTTCAGACGATAAGCCGCCTCTACCCCACCGAGTACGCGGCAGTGCTGGGGGCCATCCCGACCGAGGCGACCGTGGTCGAGTAGAGGCTGAGACATGCGCTTTCCCAAATCCGTAGCGCAAGTACGGGAATGTGGAATAGCGTTCAGATATATTCTACCCGGTCATCTCGGTGACGCAAATGCGGCACGGGTTTCCGCGAACGCGGATGCCCGTGCCTATCTTTTTATGATTGTGAATACGCCTGCGCGAATGTAGATGAAGCCCCGCGGTTCAGGCCGGGGATTTTCAGCCGCGCCGCCCGATTTCGAATAAAGGCCTGCAAATGCAGACGGCTTTCGGGGGGCCCGACGGCACCTCTCTCAAAAATGGGAGTATGGCCCGAGGCCGCACCTGTGCCCCAGCTCCGTCACGAGGGCATCGTTGTCGGTCACCGAGACGATGGCGTCGCCGTCGTAGGGCGCCTCGATGTAGACGCGGTCGAGCGAGTTGGCCGTCCCCGCCCAGAGCGTCCTGGTGCGCCGGACGCTCCGCACGTGGGCGTAGGGTATCACCGAACGCGTCCCAGCGTACACGACGACGAGGCGGTCGCCGTAGAGCTCGAGGCGGTTGCTGCGGACGGGAAGGGCGGCCAGGGCCACGAGGGCCGGGACGGGCAGCAGCGCGAGCCAGCCCCATAGGAGCGCGGGACTCGAGCTCAGGAAACACGCGATACACGCCGCGGATAAACCGCCCGCCACAATCACCATGGCCGCTATGAACCACGGGTCTGTCCTGCCGGGGAACACCCGCTCCGGCCGCTCGTCCTTCTCACCCATTACGGCCTCCCTCCCGACGCCCTCCCTGGCGGAGCGTGGGGCCGGAGAGTGCCTTGAACCCGTCGCCGACCATCTCGCCCCCCGTTCCGTGGGCCTTCTGTAGTGGTGTGTACCCCCGACTGTTCGACGGATGTCGTACGATTAAAAGTTTGTCTAACCTTTTAAGACGGGTGCAGCAAGATCGAGCAGATTGTCCGTGCGAGAGGCTTCCCGCCGCAGCGCCCGGTCTCGGGTTCGATGCATCGACATCCGTCTCAGGTGGTATCTCCGCTGCGCGGCATTGCAGGGTGCAAAGCCGCGCAGCGGAGATACCACGGAGTACGCCGAGGCTTTGCTCGCGTGGGCTGAAACATATTCCCAATCCGGGAATGCATATATATAAGTGCGATCGTTTTGCCGTAGATGGGAAACCCGTCGGCCGGGCGGGACCGGAGAGCCGGGCGGGACCGGAGGGCCGGGCGGCGAATGCGAAAGGCCGGATGCAGCCGATGCCCTGAATGAGGTCCCAACACATGGGAGGGGCAGGTGAATCCATCTCTTTGGCCGCTCCCGAGGGCATGGATTTCCCAGCCCTCGCCCCCGAGGACATCTTGCAGACGATTCGCAGGTCTCCGAGCGGTAGGTACCTGATGGAGCAGAGGGCCGCGCTGGCGTAGTTGCCGCACTTCGACGATATGGACGATGACGAGCTCCGCCAATTCGCCGCCCAAGTCAGGCCGTGATTTTATAGAATTCAGGGAGGACCGCTGTCACGTTCGCCGTTTAAGAAGGTGCCGCTTTGAAATATCTCGTCGAGGATTTCGATGATCCGGCAGATCCCGTCCAAGACTACGCCGAGGCCAAGCAAATCGTCCGAAAAGTACTCGGCTCCCACCCATCGGTGAGACAAGCTGCCACATGGCCATGGAAGCCTCATTTATTTGCGAAGAACATCGGCTAGCCGCAGGATTGAAATCATCGACCGATAAGTGAGTTCCACCTTTTCGCCCGCAAGCAGTCGTTTCGAGCCAATCTCATCTAGCCCCACAAGCCGAGAAAACAGCGGGCCGCTCATCGTGCCATCGTCAATTGATTCCCTTATGGTCTTCAAAACGTCCGTATCATGAAGCGATGCCGAGCTGTAGGGGGCAACACGAGCGGAACTCTCAATTAACGACGAGACAAAAGGATGGAGATGCTTTGGACATAGCCCATCAAACACCACATCCCCATTGTCGTTCGAGCCGACCAGGCGCCAAGTATAATGATCGACCCAGTCATCTCCGTCATATATGGCGTCCATGAGCAACTTCCCGTCTAGAGAGAGAAACCTATTTGGACATCGGGGCGCAAGACCGCAATCCATATCGGGCCTGCAGCAGCTCCAACCCAACGCACCACATAGGTTCCCTTTCGTACATGTGTATCAATCTGCCCCGAAATGCCGGTGAATGCAATTCCAGACCCGTTTGTCGGATAGCAATCGACGTATTTTTGTTTTCCGCTCACAACCTTGTATAGATATATCGTTCCAGCAAAAGAGAAGGTATCGTGACTATTTTAGATCTATATGGCCAATTCGAGCCCTCGCCATGGCAATTGTTGCAGCTGGGTTTCTTTTCATTAAAATTTCACTTTGGTAAATCCCCGCCCCTAAGCATTAAACCCGAAGTCCACCGAGTGGGCGAATTCCGGCGGATGTGCGCCTGAAATCGGCAACAAAAAAGCCGCCCGAAGGCGGCTATCTTGTGCAATGGAGCCAGCGACCGGGCTCGAACCGGTGACCCCCGCTTTACGAGAGCGGTGCTCTACCAACTGAGCTACGCTGGCGGCCATGTGGTGACGCAACTGAGGCATCAACGCCTGTCTATGATACGGGACATCGCACATCCGCGCAAGTGTTCTGACGGCTTTTCTCACTTTAAATGCACTAATATTGGAAACGTGATGTCCCGCTCGTATGGGTCTCAAACAGAATGGGGCAGCCATGGCTCAACCCAAGATCCTTCTCACGCGTATCGATGACCGTTTCATTTACGGGCAAGACGTTGAGCTGTGGAACGAAGCCGTGGGTTCCAACCTTGTTTTAATCGTCAACGATGAGATCGCGGCGGATTCGCGCCAATGGGCACCCATGAGGGTGGCGGCGCCGGAAGGCGTTTGGACGCGGTTTTTCTCGGTGCAAAGGACCATCGACATCATTCATACCGCAACGCCGCGTCAATGGATTCTGATCATGGTAGACTCACCCGTCGATGCGCTCGCGCTGGTTAAGGGTGGTGTGCCGATCACCAAGATCAACATTGGCCATATGCAGGCAGGGGAGGGCAAGCGCCCCATAACGCCCGCGGTTGCCGTGAGCGACGCAGACGTTGCTGCCCTCAAAGAACTGCAGGCGCTCGGCATAGAGCTAGAAATCCGCAATCTCCCCAGCTCCAATCCCGACCCCATCCAACTAGTCATTTAAGAACGTCCCCAATGACTAGGCAGCAAAGCGCCCGTCGGCGGTGGTGCCGGCGGGCGCTGCTGTGCGAGATGTCGCGTTGTGGGCCTAGTGCCTCATAAAGTGGTATTCGATCACATTGCTGTAGGGGTGACCGGGGCCCACGATGCCCTGGGGGAACAGCGGATGGTGCGGCGTGTCGGGGTACATCTCTGCCTCGAGGGCAAAGCCGGCGCCCCAGCCATAGTTGGCGTCGTCCTTGGCGTGCTCGTCGCCCAGCCAGTTGCCGGTGTAGAGCTGCACGCCCGGAGCGGTGGTGTAGTAGTCCAGCTCGCGGCCGGTCCACATCTCCTCGACGTGCATCGCACGGCGCAGATTACGGCCGTACTGATAGCCATCGATGCACAGGCAGTGGTCGTAGCCACGAGCCTGCTTAATCTGCGGGTCATCGGCTTCCATGCCAGGAGCGACAGGGCGCAGCTCGCGGAAGTCAAACGGCGTGCCCTCGACCGGAGCAATCTCGCCGGTGGGGATGTTCTGCTCGTTGATGGGCAGGTAGTGGGCAGCGTTAGCAACAAAGAAGTGCTCGCAGTCCATGCCGGCGTTATGGCCGGCAAGGTTAAAGTATGTGTGGTTGGTCATGGACACGTACGTGGCGCGGTCGCTCTCGCAGCCATATTCGATGCGAAAGACGCCGGTGCGCGTCACGGTAAACACGGCCGTAAAGGTGCGGTTGCCGGGGAGACCCAGCTCGCCATCCTCAAGCGAGGTGGTCATGCGAACGGCGTTGTGAGTCTCGTCGAGTTCAACGTCCCACACGCGCTTGTGCAGACCATGCTCAAGGTCGCTGTGCAGGTTGTTGGAGCCTTCGTTGGCCGGCATATGCCAGTCCGTGCCAGCGATAGTGATCGTGGCACCTGCAGTGCGGTTGGCCACGGGGCCGATGGTCGCGCCAAAGCAGGCGGGGTTGTCAAAGTAATCCTCGAGCTTATCGAAGCCCAGCACCACATCGCGCACGTTGCCGGGAATGTCGGGCACATCGATACCCAGCACGGTGGCGCCATAGTCCATAATGCGAACGCAGATCTCGGGCCCGTTGAGGGTGTAGCGATGAACGGGGGTACCGCACGGCGCGGTGCCGAAAAGCTCGGAAGTGATCATTTGGTTCCTAACATCGAGGTATTTCGGACAAACTGTAGCGCGAACAGGCGAGATTATCACTACACCCCACTAAAGCAGGGGGTATTTTTCTCAAAAAAGTGATGATTGGAGCTGTGCGGGCGTTCATTTCTGACGCCCGCGAGTCTGATACAATTTGTTCGTTATTGTTTGAATTGACGTGAGCGTGGAACAGCGAGGACTCATCGTGATTAAAGCGGAGCGACAGGATAAGGTTCGGCAGCTGCTCGAGGAACAGGGAACGGTCTCGGTCAAGGAGATTTCGGATGCGTTAGGCGTCTCGGATATGACGATCCGCCGTGACCTTGAGGAGCTTGCGAGCCTGGGCGAGATCGAGCGCGTGCACGGCGGAGCCCGCAGTGCGCAGGGCCGTCCACACGCTATGCTGCGCCATGAGTATTCGCACAGCGAAAAGCGCACGAAGCATGCCGAGGAAAAGTTGCAGATTGCGCGCCGTTCTGTGGAGCTTATCGAGGAAGGCTCGACCATCTTTTTGGGCACGGGCACCACGGTTGAGCAGATGGCCTCGATGCTGCCGGCGTTTCGCCTGCGCATTGTGACCAATTCGCTTTCGGTGTTTAACCTGCTCGAGGCGCGCGAAGACTGCGAACTGTGCCTGGTGGGCGGCGTGTACCGCCGCCGCACTGCCGCCTTTGTGGGCCCCACGGCCGAGGACACCTTGCGCGCACTGGGGATCGACGCAGCCTTTATCGGCGCAAACGGCATTTTGGACGGCGACGTGTCTACGTCTAACATGGAAGAGGGCCGCATCCAGCAGCTCGCCTTTAGCAAGGCCGACTCGCGCTATCTGATCGCCGATTCCAGCAAGATTGGCAAGCGCGACTTCTACACCTTCTGTCGACTGGACAGTTTGGACGCCGTGGTGTGCGAGCCGGGTATTACCGCCGAAGATCGTGCCGCCATCGAGGAACACACGCAGGTCATTTGCTAGCTAACGCTGCAGGCGATACTTCTGCCCCCTGCCGGCGCGGGGATTACCGCTTCACGTTGACGCGCAAATGTGCTCGGGCCAAGTATTCAGCTTGTGGGTTAGACCAGGCGGGCGTAGTCCTGTGACTGATGAAAGACGTGGGCGATATAGATTGTTTCGTGCTCAAACTTATAAAGGCACACGTAGTTGTTGACGGGAAACGATCGGTAATTACGTGCCGCCAGCTCTTGCATATGCGAGAGGGGACGTGGGAGCGGCTGCTCGCGAAGCAGATCAAGCTGATATTCAAACTCAGCGACAAAATTGCCTGCTGCGCGCGGATTCTTGAGGATTTGGGCAAGGTATCCGACGATACTCTCGTACTCATATCGCGCGCTTTTGAGGATTACGACGTTATAGGTCATATTTGTCTCGTATCGCGGTCGCGAAGGAGTCGTAGTCGCTGTAGTCGCCTTGCGATATTTCGTCTTCTGCCATCATCATACGAGACAGCAGTTTTGCCTTGGCGATTTCTTCTTGCATGAGGCGATACTGGTCGCTGCTGATGCAGTGCATGGCCTCGTAGCCGTTCTTAGTTACGGTGACGTCGCGCTCAGACTCAACAAGTGCGGTGAATGTGGCAGTGTCCTTCATGTCTCGGACGGGCACACAAGCGGACATGGGTACCTCCTTTGCGTCGTGGCATAATTGTACCACGACGTGTCCAAGCGACCGGTACCGTCGAATCGTCTCAATCTGTAACAACTGGGACCGAAAAGCTCGGCTAGATGTTACAGATTGAGATTAAAGGGATTGACCTGTGGCGTTTGTCTCGATCTGTAACAGTTAGACGGTTAAAAGTGGGCTACGTGTTACAGATTGAGATCTTTCAGCCCTGGTCGCCCGTTCGTCTAAATCTATAACAGTTAGGATTGAAAATCCCTGCTAGATGTTACAGATTGAGACAAACGGCCCGCTCAGGTCCGAGCCAAAACAAAAAGGCCGCATGCGAACCCGTGGAGGGATTCGTATGCGGCCGACAAGGGGTATGTGGCTGAAACTAGGCCATGAGCAGGCCGGTCTCCGAGACGTTCTTATACCAGTACGCGCTCGCCTTGGGATAGCGCTTCTGGGTCTCAAAGTCGATGTAGAACAGGCCATAGCGCTTGTTATAGCCGTTGGTCCAGGAGAACTGGTCCTGCAGCGACCACACAAAGTAGCCGTCGACGTTCACGCCGCCGTCAATCGCCTTGAGGATCCACGCGAGATGCTGACGCATGTAGTCGATGCGAGGGGCGTCGTCGATAAAGCCGTCCTCGAAGTCGTCCTTATAGCCCATACCGTTCTCGGTGATGTAGATCTTCTTGTAGTTGGGGTAATCGTTCTTAATGCGCAGCAGCAGGTCGTAGAGGCCCTCGGGATAGATAATCCAGTCCCAATCGGTGGTGGGTACGCCTTCGCGCACGCATGACTCGCCCACGCCCTTGAGGAACCAGCGCGAGGAGCCCTTGTCGCCGGTGCCATTGTGGTTGATGTCGTTTTCGCCCTCGGCGGCACGCAGGAACTGGCACTTGTAGGTGTTGACGCCCAGGCAATCGTTGTAGGGGAGCGCGGCGGTCAGCGCGGCGATGTCCTCGTCGCGGACGTCGAGTTCGCCGCCGGCGATATGGGCCAGCTTGGTCGCAGCCTCCATGGTGTCGGCTGCATAGTGGCCGCGGAAGGTGGCGTCGAGTACCCAGCGGTTGTTGATGACGTCGGCCATGCGAGCTGCCTCGCAGTCGGCGGCGTTGTTGGGGTCGAGGGGATACTTGGGCTCCAGGTTCTGGACAATGCCGATCTCGCCCTCAAAGCCGCCCTCGTGGAAGGCGACGACGGCCTTGGCATGGGCCACCATCATGTTGTGCATGAGCTGGAAGGCCTTATCCAGGCGATACTTCTCGCCGTGCGGCCAGTTGCCGACGATAAAGCTGCCCTCGGCGGTCGCGGGGATCTCGTTAAAGGTAAACCAGTGCTTGACCTCGGTGAACTCGGCAAAGCAGAACTTGGCGTACTCGACAAAGGCGTCGATCGTCGTGCGCGTCAGGAAGCCCTCGCCGCCGTTCTGGTAAAAGGCCTCGGGCGTATCAAAGTGATCGAGCGTGACATAGGGGATAACGCCGGCTTTATTGCAGGTGGCAAAGAGCTCGTGATAGAAGGCAACACCCTCGGGGTTAATCTCACCAGTGCCGCTGGGGAAGATACGGCTCCAAGCGATGGAGACACGAATGCCGTTGATGCCGAAGCGCTGGCACAGGTCGATATCGACCGGGTACTTGTTGTAGAAATCGCTTGCGGGGTCGGGGGAGAAACGGCCCTGAGCAGCCAGGAAATCGTCCCAGGGCACTTTGCCCTTGCCGTGTGTACGGGTCTCGCCCTCAACCTGGTAAGCAGCGGTGGCGCCGCCAAACACAAAGCCGTCGGGGAACTGCATGGGGTTGGTCATGAGTCATCCTTTCTGTGGGATACGAATAGGGAGAGGTGTCCGAACTGGGGATCCGGGCACCAACAGAGGGAGGAACTAGTCGAGGTTCTCGCGGAGCCACTTGATGGCGCCAGTGGGGTCGCGGGTAAGGTCGATATATTCCTTGCCGCGCGGGGCGAGCAGCTTAATGCCCAGACGATCGGTGTCGGCCTTCATGTCGTTGTAGTAGCTACGAACCTGCGGGGCGAGCACGATGACGTCGTACTGATCCATGATGGCAGTGTGCTGACCATAGGCGCCTGCGGAGGAAGCGATGTTCTCTCCGGTCTGCGCAGCACCTTCCTTGATGGCATTGGCAAGCATGGCAGAGGTGCCGGCGCCGGCGCACAGGACGAGGACCTTCAGGCCGTCGACATCCTTCTTGGCGGATGCATCGGCAGCGGGCTCGGGCTGATCGGCGACAGGCTTGCTGTCGGCGGCAGCGGCGGTCTGCTCGACGGAAGCGGTGGTCTGCTCGACAGCGGGCGCAGAGGTGCTGGCGGCGATGGTGGCAGCACCATCGGACTCGAGACCCAGCTCGGCGGCGCGCTCGGCCTCCTGGTCGCAGAGCAGCTTATCGTATGCCTTCAAGAACGGCAGGTAAATGATGGCGTCCAGCAAGATGATAATCGCGACAAACACCAGGGCGATAAGCTGGAAGTTTGTGGTGATGAAAATGCCGATGGGGGCAGGGGTAGCCCAAGGCACCACGAAGGAGAAGCCGTTCATGCCCACGTTGTCGATAAAGAACTTGGCAACACTCACGTTGACGCAGCCGGCGGCAACAAAGGGGATGAGCATGTAGGGGTTAAGGATCATCGGCGCGCCAAAGAGCAGCGGTTCGTTGACGGCGAAGGCAACAGGAACAATCGAGGCCTTACCGACGGCTTTGAGCTGCTTGGACTTCATAAAGAGAATCAGCAGAAGCGGCACGATGAACGTGGCGCCGGTGCCGCCGAACTCACCTACGAGCGACATGTTAAAGGTGAGGGAGTGGGCGGGGTGACCACCGGCCAGCAGAACCTGCAGGTTCTCGGCCTGGTTGGCAAGACGGATGGGGTCGATGCCCGGCTGGACGATCGAGGGGCCGTGGACGCCGATAAACCAGAAGAACGCGGTGGCTGCCTGAATAAGGATGAGTCCGGGGTAGGTCTCTGCTGCAGTAAAGAGCGGGGAGAGCAGCTTGATGAGCAGCTCGGAGAACGGAACGCCCATGAGGTTGCGCACGACCACATCGATGATGCCGCAGATGATGACAGCTCCACCGAAGGGGATGATGTCACGGAAGTTCTGAGCGATGGCGCCCGGGACCTCCTTGGGCAGCTTAATGGTCAGATCGCGCGAGACGCAGAATTTATAGACCCACACGGTAATGAACGCTGCGATATAGGCCGAGAACAGACCGCGCGTGCCCATGCTGGTGCAATCGAAGACCGAAAGTTCGGAGCCGTTGAACTTGGTGGTGAACTGCGTAACAGCGAGCAGCAGCATGCTGCACTGGGCAGCCACCATGGTGGAGCCGTCGTTGAGCACCTTGCCGGCGGGCATGCGACGGTTCATGGAAGCCGTGAAGTTCTTGGCGGTGGTGCCGGCAACCATGATGCCCATGACGCCCATGGTGAAGTTGTACAGCTTGTTGCACCAGTCGATGAGCGGCTGGGGCAGCGTGATGCCAACTACGCCGGGAAGGGTGGCGATCAGCAGAAAGATCGAAGAGGTAAGGACGATGGGCATGCACCCAAGGAATCCGTCTTTGATGGCCTGGAGGTAGATGTTTCTCGAGATCTTCTCGAAGAACGGTTGATGCTTTTCGAGCATCTTTACGATGGCGTCCATAGAGCTCCTTTGCTACTTGATGCGCGATGCATGTGGATGGAACTGGTCGTCGATGGATGGTCAGGACTGCCCGGAAACCTTCCTGCTTAAGGAAGGCATTGCGAAATGACAACGTTGTCATTTCGTTAATGACAACGTAAGACATTTTTGGAAGAGCAACAAGGATATACGGGTGAGCGGTCGATATTGTCCGGTAAACGGTTGATTCGAGAATTGAGCAGGTAGTGTATGCTAGAACGCAGAAAACATGCGACATGAAGCCGATGGGAGAAATAGTGGCAACGATGGACAAGAAAAATGTCTCAATGAACGATGTGGCGATTGCCGCAGGTGTTTCTCTCAAGACGGTGTCGCGTGTGATCAACGAGCCCGATAGCGTGCGAGAGTCGACACGCGATAGGGTCCATGCTGCCATGGAGACGCTTGGGTTCCGGGCGAACTTTGCCGCGCGTTCACTCAAGTTGGGCCGTTACGGGTGCATCGGCGTGGTGATGTTCCACTTGTCGGGCGGCGCCGTGGACATGATTGACGGTATCGCCGATGCCGCCGAAGAACGCGGCTTTGCGCTCACGATGATCAAAAAGCGGGCAGGGGAGAAGATGACCCTTGCCGACGCAGCGCGCAGGATGTCGCAGCTGCCTGTTGATGGCATGATCTTCAATCTGCGCCAGATGGTCGACGACTTTGATACGTTTGAGGCACCGAAAGACCTCAAGACGGTGATTATCACGCCGATGGAGCATCCTACCTGCTCTACCGTTAGTGACGATCAAGAGGGTGGTGCGCGCATGGCGTGCGAGTACTTCTTGGATCATGGTCACAAGAACGTGTATTTCGTTTCGGGTAAGAAAGAGTCGCTGTCGAGCCAGTGCCGTATGAAAGGTTGGCGTGCGGCACTCGAGGCGCGTGGCATTGAGCCGCCCGAACCTCTGCAAGGCGATTGGAATGCGGATAGTGGCTATGCCGCGGGCCTTGTGCTTGCCGATAAACCCGATTGCACGGCGGTCCTCGCTGCTAACGACTGCATGGCAAACGGCGTGATGGTGGCTCTACGTGACAAAGGGCTCAGTGTGCCCGACGACGTGTCCGTGATCGGCTTCGACGATGAGCTCTACAAGACGATTCCCAACTCGATTCTGACGTCGGTGAAGTTTCGCCACCGCGAGCTGGGCATCCGTGCGCTTAACGAGGTCGTCGCAGGTCTGGAAGCCCCGAGCTCCAGAAGCCGTACGCTCGTCTCGGGCGTGTTGGTCGAGCGTTCCAGCGTGAAAGACCTGCGGGCGTAGACGTGCTCGGCCTATTCCGTTTGTCTCGATCTGTAACAACTAGACGGTCAAAAGTGGTCTACATGTTACAGATTGAGATTTTCGGCTTGGCCTGTGCGTTCATCTCGATCTGTAACAGCTAGGACCGAAAAACTCGGCTAGATGTTACAGATTGAGATGAACAGGAGGACGGGTGCGGTCTAAACAAAATGGCCCGTGCATCACACATCGATGCACGGGCCATTTATTGTCTGCAAGCGGCAGGTGGTGTCAGCGTCTTATGCCTCGAGGTTTTCCTCGATCCAGGCGACGGCACCCTTGGGATCCTTAGTGAGGTCGATGTACTGTTTGCCCTTGGGCGACAGCAGCGTGATGCCCAGGCGGTCGGTGTCGGCCTTCATCTCGTTGTAATAGGTGCGAACCTGCGGAGCCAGGACGATGACGTTGTACTGGTCCATGATGGCGTAGTGGCTGCCGTAGGCACCGGCGTTGGCGGTAATGTCGATGCCCAGCTCGTCGGCGCCTTCCTTAAGCGCGTTGGCGAGCAGTGCAGAGGTGCCGGCGCCAGCGCACAGAACCAGAACCCTCAGATCCTTGCCCTTAAGGGCGGACGGAGCTGCGGAGGCCTCAGTGGCAGAAGCGGTCTCGACAACAGGAGCCTCAACGGCGGGGGCGGCAGCGGTCTTGACGGCCTTGGTCTCCTCGGCCTCTTCTTCGGCCAGGGTCTCGGCCTCCTGCTTGCACAGGACGTTGTCGTAGGCCTTGCAGAACGGGTAGTAGATCAAGAAGTCAACGACCAGCAGGACGACAACCAGGACCAGAGAGATCGGCTGGAAGTTGGTGTCGATGAAGGTGCCGATCGGTCCGGGGAGTGCCCACGGCATGGCATAGATAAAGCCGTTCATGCCCAAAAAGTCGATGAAGAACTTACCAATGAGGACGTTGGCCACGGGGGCAAACAGGAACGGGATCAGGAAGTACGGGTTGAGGATGATGGGCGCGGCGAACAGCAGCGGCTCGTTGACGGCGAACATCACGGGCACGACAGAGGCTTTGCCGACGGCCTTGAGCTGCTTGGAGCGCATAAAGAGCAGGAAGATGATCGGGACAATGAACGTGGCGCCGGTGCCGCCGAGTTCGCCGATGTAGTTACCGAAGTTTTCGGTCAGGGCGAGGGCGGGGTGACCGCCGGCCTGCAGCGTGGCGAGGTTGGTGGTGATGTTGCCAAACAGCGCGGCGTTGAGGGCAGGCTTAACGACCGAGGGGCCGTGGATGCCCATGAACCAGAACAGCGGGATCATGAACCAGATGAGGGCGAGGCCGGCGTAGGAATCGGCAGCGGCGAACAGCGGGCTCACCAGCGTGGAGATGACGTTGGCAAACGGGACGGCCAAGCAGGTGCGGCAGATAACGTCGATGACGGCGACAAACAGGATGGAGAAGCTGAAGGCGAAGATGTCGCGGAAGTTCTGGGCGATGGCGCCGGGGACTTCTTTGGGCAGCTTGATGGTGATGTCTCGCTTAATGCAGAAGGCATAGATGTTGACCGTGGCAAATGCGGCGACAAAGGAGCTCAGCAGGCCCTTGGTGCCCATGTTGTCGGTAAAGAACACCGAGACATCGGCGCCGTCGATCTTGGCACTCGTCTGGGTAACGGCCAAGATGAGCATAGCGCACATGGCGGCGACCATGGTGCTCGTGGCGTTGATGGCCTTGCCGGCAGGCATGCGGCGGTTCTTGGAGCCGGTCAGCGCGCTTGCGGTGGTGCCGGCGACCATGATGCCCACGACGCCCATCGTGAAGTTGTAAACCTTGTTGCAGAAGTTCACGACGTCGACGTTCCACCAGTCGGGCAGCGTAAAGCCGCCGACCGTGGCGACAACGCCCGGCAGGGTCGAAATAAGCAGGAAGACAGAAGAAGACAGGATGATGGGCATTGCTGCCAAAAAGCCGTCTTTAATGGCCTGAAGGTAGATGTTCTTAGAGACCTTGTCGAAGTACGGCTGACCTTTCTCCAAGAACTTAACGATCGATTCCATAGTTCACGCTCCTCTTTGCATGAAATCTTAATGGCATGGACGTTGAAAACCTATATGGTCTCCCGCTTGCTAAAAGCCCGGGTGCAGGCGGGGCCGGTCCCAGGGGGAGAGAGGGGGGGCGGCTGGGTTTGTATCGCATAGGGCCGCTCCCTTCTCGGGGGAAAGCGAGGCGATGCGCTACTGCGCGTCCGCCATAGTGTCGGCGAGCTCCTTGTACCAGAGTGCCGACTGCTTGATGTAGCGTTTTTGCGTGTCGAAGTCGATGTAGAACAGGCCGTAGCGCTTGTTATAGCCATTGGCCCACGAGAACTGGTCCTGCAGGCTCCAGATAAAGTAGCCCTGGACGTCGACGCCCTCGGCGCGCGCCTGGAGCACCTTCTCCATGTGCTGGTCGACAAAGTCGATGCGCTCGGGATCGGCGACGATGCCGTTTGCGTCGGGCTCGGGGTCCTTGTGGCCCAGGCCGTTTTCGGTGATATAGATGACGGGGAGGTTGGGATAGGTGGCGCTGATGTGCTTGAGCGTGTCGTAGAGGCCTTGCGGGTAGATGAGCCAATCCCAGTCGGTGGTGGGGATACCCGGCATATCGACCTGCTGCCCGACGCCCTTAAACTTAAAGCACGAGGTGCCCTTGTCTCCGGTGCCGTTAAAGCTGTTGGTTGACTCGCCATCGTAGGCGGCGATAAACGCCGACTGATAGTAGTTGAGGCCGAACATATCGTTGCGGGGCGCCGCCTTGGCGAGCTCCTCCATGTCGCTGTCCTCAACCGTAAGTGTGGCGTTGTTGGCACGCAGAATCTCGTTGATGAGTGAGAGGGTGCGCGCGGAGTAGTGACCCAGGAAGGCGCCGTCCATGATGAAGTCGGTGTAGAAGGCGTTGTACAGGTCGGCGGCGTGCTGGTCGGCGGGCGAGTCGGTGGCAGGATATGCCGGCGTCAGGACGTTGACCATGCCAATGCGTCCGCCCAGGTGCTCGGTCTCGTCAAGATCCTTATACAGGTTGACGGCGCGGGCGTGGGCAACGAGCTCGTTGTGCTGGCTCTGGATGCCGCTCGTCACATCAAAGTGATGGTTGGGCGGGAAGTTGCCTTGGATGTATTGGGAGTGCGAGAGGCTGATGAGCTCGTTGATGGTGAACCAATTCTTGACCTCGCGGAACTCGCGGAAGCAGAACTCGGCATAGCGCACATAGGCGTCGACGGTCTTGCGGTTGAGCCAGTCGCCCTGGTTGAACAGGGCGGCGGGGGAGTCAAAGTGATGCAGGGACACATAGGGCTCGACGCCATACTTTTTGCAGCAGGCGAACAGCTCGTGGTAGTGCTTAACGCCCTCGGCGAGGGGTTCGGCATCGTCGCCGTTGGGGAAGATGCGGGTCCAGGCGATGGACACACGAATGGCGTTGAGTCCATGCTCGGCAGAAAGGCGGATATCCTCCTCGTAGCGGTTGTAGAAATCACTGGCCGGGTCGGGCAAAAAGCGACCCTGGGCGACAAGGTAATCGTCCCACATGGTCTTACCCTTGCCTGCCACCTTCGTGGAACCTTCCGTTTGGTACGCGGCGGTTGCGGCGCCCCAAACAAAGCCCTTCGGCAGCTGCTGTACGCGGTTTAGCAAAGACATATGCATACACCCTCTCGTCTCGCTGTTCGATATTGTGCGTTTGCGCTCAGGAGGCTCCCTGGTTAGCGTTCAGCGGTGAAAAAGCCCGATAAACACTATCTTAAAATGATTAGAACCAAAATGAGCACGTGAACATTTAACAATGAGCACGTTAACATCCGGCTGGGATGTATAGAAACAAAACAACTTCAAACAGCTGCGAACGGTTGTATTTGTTCGGTAAGCGGTTTTGATTGACAGAAGTTTTCATGTTGTGGTATATGGCTCGGGTATCATGAGCACGTTATCAATGTATGTACGATGCGCCATGGGCGCGGGGAATAGTTGGGAAGCAGGTTATCGTGGAAGGCATGGATCAGCAGACAAGGAATGGTCGTTCGGCGAGCGCGGCAGAGGTTGCGGCGCTCGCTGGCGTGAGCCGCCAGACTGTGTCTCGCGTGGTCAACGGTATGCCCAACGTGACGGAAAAGACGCGCAAGCGTGTGCTGGCCGCCATGGAAGAGCTGGGCTTTCGTCCCAATTTTGCTGGAGCGGCGTTGCGCGGCGGGTCGTATCGTTCTATTGGCCTGTGCATGTACAACATCACACGTGTCGGTAACCTGGCGACGCTCGAGGGTATCATGCAAGCGGCGCGCGAGCATGATTTTGCCGTCACTATGATCGAGATGGGCGGCGACAAGCCCTATGCACTTGCCGATGCCTCGCGCCGCATGGTCGAGCGACCCGTCGACGGCATGATTCTCAACATGAACCGCATGGCTCCCGATTTTGAGGAGTTTGTTCCCCAGCCGGGAGTGCGAACGGTCATCCTGTCCATGTATGCGCATCCGCGCTGCACGACGATCGACTCCGACCAGTATGGTTCGTGCGAGCTGTTGACCAATTATCTGCTGGAACATGGTCACTCGAATATGCGGTTTGTGGCGGGTCCGGAAAACTCGATTTCCTCGCGTTTTCGTGAGGCCGGTTGGCGCGATACGCTGGGTCGTGCTCATGTCGATGCCGCTCCGATGCTGCGTGGCGATTGGAGTGCGGACAGTGGGTACGCCATGGGCGAGCGGATTGCGGCCGAGGTGCTTGCCGGCGGGTCGCAGACGCCGACTGCCGTGCTTGCGGCAAATGACCAGATGGCGCTGGGCGTTATCGCCGCGCTCGAGAACGCGGGCCTGTCCGTGCCCGACGACGTGAGCGTGGTTGGTATCGACGACGCACTCGAGGGACTTGTTCCTCACAATCGGCTGACGACGCTGCGATTTGATTTGCGCGGTGTCGGTAAGCTTGCGTTTGAGGCGGCGATTGGAGAGAGCTCGTCTATCGAGGCGATTCATGTGCCGAGCACGCTGGTCGAACGCTCGACTGTTAGGGACATACGGGGTTAGGTCCTACTCCGTCTGTCTCGATTTGTAACAGGTAGACGGTCAAAAGCGGGCTACGTGTTACAGATTTAGATTCTTCGGAAAGAGCAATCCTGTTCGTCTCAATCTGTAACAGCTAGGACCCAAAAACTCGGCTAGATGTTACAGATTGAGACAAACGGACCCCGAACCGCCCAAAAAGGCCGGGGGCGGCGCGCCGTGTGACGTGCCGCCCCCGGCTGAGAAATGGGGACAGGTTATGTGGGCGGTGCAACTCCGCCAACCGCTCGCCGCAAGCCGCTAGTCCAGACGACGGGTCTGCGCCACGTGCTTATACCAGTAGGCGCTTGCCTTGGGCGTGCGCTTCTGGGTTTCAAAGTCAACGTAGAAGAAGCCGTAACGCTTGTTGTAGCCATTGGTCCAGGAGAACTGATCCTGCAGGCTCCACAGGAAGTAGCCGCCTACGTTGACGCCAACCTCCATGGCCTTGAGCAACCAGCGCAGGTGCTGCTCGATGTAGTCGATGCGCGGCTGGTCGTCCACAAAACCGTCCTTGTAGGGGTCCTTGTAGCCCATGCCGTTCTCGGTGATGAAGATCTGCTTGTAGTTGGGGTAGCGCTGCTTAATGTAGACGAGCAGATCGAACAGGCCCTCGGGATAGATGATCCAGTCCCAGTCGGTGGTGGGGATACCAGGCTTGTTCACATGCTCGCCAATGCCCTTGACGCGCCAGCGGCCGGTGCCCTTCTCTCCCGTACCGTTGTGGTGCAGGTCGTTCTCGCCATCGTAAGCCTTCAAGAAGCGGCACTGGTAGTTGTTAATGCCCAAGTAGTCGTTGTAGAGCGCGGCCTCGCGCATAATCTCGAGGTCCTCGTCCAGGATCTCGATGGTGCCGCCCGAGACGGCAGCCAGGCGGTTGGCGCACTCGAGGGTGTCGGGGGCATAGTCGCCGCGGAAGGTGGCGTCGAGCAGAAACTGGTTCTGCAGCACGTGCTCGTTGTTGGCGGCCTTGATGTCGGCGGGGTCGTTCTCGTTGAGCGGATACTTAAACTCCAGCGACTGAATGACGCCGATCTTGCCCTTAAAACCGCCGTTGTGGAAGGCCAGCACGGCCTTGGCGTGGGCGAGCATCATGTTGTGCTCGCACTGGAAGGCCTCGGCCAGATGCGCCTTGACGCCACCGGGGAAGGTGCCCTCGATGTAGGTGTTGGAGGCGTCGGCCCAGATCTCGTTAAAGGTGAACCAGTAGGTCACCTGGTCGGCGTACTCCTTAAAGCAGAAGGTGGCAAAGTCCACAAAGGCGTCGATGGTCTCGCGGTCGAGGAAGTCGCCCTTCTCAAAGAGAGGAAGCGGCGTGTCGAAGTGATGCAGCGTGACAAACGGCTCAACGTGGTGCTTATGGCATTCGGCGAAGAGATCGTGATAGAACTGGACACCCTCGGGGTTGATTTCGCCGGTGCCGTTGGGGAAGATGCGGCTCCAGGCGATGGAGAGGCGAATGCCGTTGATGCCAAACTCCTCGCACAGCTCCAAGTCGACGGGGTACTGGTTGTAGAAGTCCGAAGCGGGATCGGGGGAAAAGCGCCCCTGGGTCTCCAGGAAGTCGTCCCAGGCAACCTTGCCCTTACCGTGAGTGCGGGTCTCGCCCTCTACCTGGTAGGCAGCGGTGGCGCCGCCAAAGACAAAGTCCTCGGGAAACTGTGCGGGCGGGTTGGTGACGCTAGCAGGGTTAACGGACATGATGATCCAATCGTCTAAATCGAAGGGCCAGCCGGTCTTGGATGGTAGGCTGGCCCTGAGCGTTACTTACTTCGAAAGCTGCTCACTCACGAAGGCGAGAGACTTGTCACCGTTCTGGGAGAGCTCGATGTACTGCTTGCCGCGGCAGGCTACGCACTTGTTGCCCACGCGCTCGCAGTCCTTCTGCAGGTCGGCCAAGTAGCTTGCGGCCTGCGGGGCCAGGACGACCAGGTCAAAGTCGGGGAGCATGTCCACGTGGTTGCCATAGGCCTCGGCAGCGGTCTCAAGATTGATGCCGCGCTCCTTGGCGGCCTTGGCCAGCGCGTTGGCGAGCAGGCCCGAGGTTCCGCCGCCCTGGCAGAGCACGAGCACGCGCTTGCCGTTGAGGTCGCTGGCGGCCGTAGCCTCGGCAGCGGGGGTAGAGGCGGGAGCGGCATCGGTCTTTACGGCCTCGGCAGCAGCGCCGGCGGCAACGCTCTTGGCGTCAGCCTTGCCCTGGAAGGCATCGTTAAGCTTGGCGGCCTTCTCGGCGTTCTTGGCGGCGAGCTCCTCCTGGGAAATCTTGGCCTCCTCGGTGCACTTCTGGGCGTCATAGGCACGGAAGAACGGATAGTACAGGACAAAGTCGACGACCAGGATAAGGGCGAGCATCACAAAGGCGAGCGGCTGGAAGCCCAGGCCCATGATGGTGCCGATGGGTCCGGGGACGGTCCAAGGCAGGGTGTACATAAAGCCGTTCATGCCCAAGAAGTCGATAAAGATCTTGAGGATCCAGATGTTGGCGATCGGGGCAAAGACAAACGGGACAAAGAAGACGGGGTTGAGCACGATGGGCGCAGCGAACAGCAGCGGCTCGTTGACGGCAAAGCACACGGGGACGATAGCGGCCTTACCGACGGCGCGCATCTCCTGAGACTTGGCCAGGAAGCAGAACATAAAGACCAGGACGAGCGTGGCGCCGGTGCCGCCCATGCAGACGACGAAGTACTGGGCACCCTGGGTCAGGACAGCGGAAGCGTGCTGGCCAGCCTGGAACGCGGCCAGGTTGTCGGTCATGTTGGCAACGAGAGCGGCGGCGATGGCGGGCTCGACGATCGAGGGGCCGTGGACGCCGACGAACCAGAACAGGCTCATGGCGCCGTAGATCACAGCGAGGCCGATGTAGCCATCGGCAGCGGTGAACAGGGGCTGGAACACCTGGATGACGCCCTGGGCAAAGCAGAAGCCAAAAGCAGCGCGGAAGACGATGTCAAAAACCCAAAAGACGGTGATGCAGACGGAGAAGGGGATGATGTCCTTGAAGGTCTGCGAGATGTTGGGCGGAACCTGCTCGGGCATCTTGACGGTGATGTTGCGCTTGATAAAGAACTTGTAGATGATGCCGGTCACAAACGCAGCGATGAAGGCGGTCAGCAGGCCCTTGGAACCAAGGTAGGTGGTGTTGAAGCCGCTGGCGGCGTCCGTGGCGATGGTGTCGCTCGAAAGGAGCAAGAAGCCGATGATGGCCGCGCACATGCATGAGATAAAGTTAATCTGGTTATTCTTGGGCAGGTCGCGGTTTTGAGCGTCGGCGAAGTGCTTGGCCGTGGTGGCGGCGCAGGCGATGGCCAGGATGCCCATGGAGTAGTTGTAGCACTTCCACAGAGCGTTGTTGATGTCATCGGGCCAGTAGAAACCCCAGATGTTGGGGACCGAGGCTACCAGGCAGAAGATGGACGAGAAGATGATGATGGGGATGACGGAGATAAAGCCGTCGCGGATCGCCTTGAGGTACTTGTTGCGGGCGATCGCGTTGAAAAAGGGCTGGCCCTTTTCGATGATGGCGATGAGTTGCTCCATGCAATGCTCCTAAGAGTCGGTGGGTTAGCAACGATGGTAGCTTTTGGCGTTCTGTTGCCAAAATGTTGACGTTGCCATTTTGCGACACAAAAAAAGACGCGAACCGGTGGTTCCTGTGCCTGCGAACCGTCGATTCCTTATGCGTAAACGTTTGAGCCGCCCGGTGGCTCTGTGTTTGCGCAATGGCAACGTTAACATTTGGGCGCAAAAAGCCGTTTGGGGAAGCAAAAATGTCGGTGAACGGTAGGTTTTGGGTGGTGAGCGTATGGTGGGGGAGGCGTTAGATATACTTGAAGACGTTTCATTTGACTGCGTAGGGTGCCACCAATGGCATCGTTGACATAGAAAGATCGACCTATGGCCGCTGTTAAAAAATCGGTATCCGTCAAAGACGTGGCGCGCCTCGCGGGCGTTTCGGAGCAGACGGTCTCGCGCACCGTGCACGATTCGCCCAGTGTGCGCCCCGAGACCAAGGAACGCGTGCGTGCCGCCATGCGCGAGCTGGGGTATCGCCCCAATTTCGCCGGTCGATCGCTGCGCCGTGGCAAGTTTAAGACCGTCGGCGTCGCCATGTTCAACATTACCGGTACCGGCAACCTCGACCGTATGGAGGGCTTTGCCGCCGCGGCCGACAAACATGGCTATGCCATCACCCTCACTAAAGTAGATGGACATCCCTATACCCTCGAGAGCGCATCGTCGCGTATGAGCGCACTGCCGGTGGACGGTATGGTCGTGATTATGAACCGCATGCCGGCGGACTTTGGAACCTTCGAGCCGCTGCCCGGCATGCAGACGGTGCTCGTTACGATGTTGGAGCACCCGCTGTGCTCTACGGTCGATAACGACCAGTTCGATTGCTCGCGCCAGGTGGTCGAGTACTTGCTGGGGCAGGGGCACAAGACCGTGCACTTTATCTCGTGTCCCGAGCGCTCGCTTTCGGGCATGCAGCGCGAGGAAGGCTGGCGCGAGACATTGCGCGCACATGGTATTGAGCTGCCGCGACTCATCCGTGGCGATTGGACGGCGCAGAGCGGATATGCCGCAGGCCAGGCTCTGGCGGACGATCCAGCCTGTACTGCCGTCTATGCCTCCAACGACGCCATGGCCTACGGCTGCATTCGCGGGCTCGAGTCGCGCGGAAGGCGTGTGCCCGAGGACGTGAGCGTGGTGGGTGTTGACGATAGTCTGGGCGATATCGTGCCCGACCGTCGCCTGACCACGGTGCGCTTTGACAACAAGCGCGTCGGCATGTGGGCGGTCGACAAGATTGCCGGCGCCGATGGGGGTGCGTCTGGCGTGGAGCACATGCTGATCCCCGGTGTGCTCGTAGAGGGCGATACGGTGCGCGATTTGCGTTAGGGTGCGGTCCTGTTTGGGTTGTCACTAACTGTGTTCGATATTGTTCAGATTGGTTTAAAAACCGTTCACGGGCGAAAAGTGACCGTTCATAGCTTGAAATTGCGTTTTGCGCTGTTCTTTTTTGTTTGAATGTTAATGTTTCTGTCATACAGAACGCAGCGCGTATGCCCGGACGCGATGCTCTCCATTGGTTCATATGTGAAAGGAACGCAATATGGCAACCAAAGAAGAAATCTCGATGGTTGGATTCGAGATTGTCGCATACGCAGGTGACGCCCAGACCGATCTGCTTGCAGCGCTCGATGCTGCTCGCGAGGGCGATTTTGAGAAGGCCGAACAGCTGCACAAGGATGCCAGCGATGCACTTATCGGCGCCCACGACACGCAGACCAAGCTGCTTTCGCAGGAGGCCGGCGGTGGCGAGATGGAGATGACCTTCATCATGGCTCACGCTCAGGACACTCTCATGACCACTATGATCCTGGAGAAGCAGGCCCGCTTTACCATCGATGCCTACAAGCGCATCGCCGAGCTCGAGGCCAAGCTCGCCTAACGAGCTCGCACAACCTCATCCCCTTCCAAAAGCCCTGCCGCACCCGCGACAGGGTTTTTCTGTATTCCACCTATCTAGGTTGCGGCGAAATAGGGGTCGACAGCCCCAAATGACCCGCTTTTCCCCGTCCCCGGAGGATCGGTTGGCAGCGCTCGCCACAAAACTGGCTCATCTACTACGTTTAACCCGATACCCTCGAACACACCCGCGTTTCATGAAAAATCGCAGGACTTCTACCTGCGGTTTTGTTTTTTCGCTTTGTGGCATGGTCGGGGATGGGCGGTTAAACGTAGTAGATGGGCCCATTTCATGGCGGGCGGGTCATGCAGCAGCCTGTTGCGCCTCCTGCCGTTCGGTTTTTCGATGGGTGGGTATACTTTCCACCGCAATACAGGCCGGAATGAGGAGGTATCCAAATGCCGGACAACGGATCAATTCAAAAAAGAGACGCGTATGAGATGGCTCATGGGCGTCCTGTCCAGATAACCGAGCATACGACGGTAACCGAGCTGCAGCCCAGCCTGTCCGACGTCGTGTGCGCAAACAAAAAGCTGCAGATTGGCTTTATCGTTGCGCTCGTGGTACTGGCGCTGCTGTCGGGCTTTTTCGCGCGCCCGCATTTTGCCGATACCAAGACTTGGGACTCCACCATCGAGGTCATCGATCAAAAGAAGGGCAATGTTTTGGCGCTCACGACCTCGTGCGTGGCGCTGTCTGCGGGCATTACCGCGCTGCCGGGTGATACGGGGACGCCGGTTGCTGAGCAGCTCGCGCAGCTTTCAGGCAACCTTGGTATCGTGCTTGCCGTGCTATACCTGGAAAAATATTTGCTCACGATTTTGTGGTCGGTTGGCTTGGGCATCTTAATCCCGCTTGCGTTGGTGCTCTTTGCGGTGTCGCTCGGCATTCACGGGCGCTGGAGCACGAGCACGGTCATCCGTCGCGTGGCAACTCGCGTGCTGGTGGTTGCCATGATCGGCATGGCGTTGGTGCCTGCAAGCGTATGGGTGTCGCAAAAGGTCGACGAAACGTATCGAGTGAGCATCGAAGCGGCGGAGCAAAAGGCGGCCGACGCTGCGGGTACGGCAGATAGCGACAGCTCCAAAGCAAGCAAGAAAAAGACCGAGTCCACAGAGTCCAAGAACGTGCTTGAACAGCTTGCCGACGGTGCCTCGAGCCTGGTCACGTCGGTAACCAGTGGTGCCAAGCAAATGACCGACGAGATCGTGCAACAGGTGACCGACCTAATTGAAGGCGTCATCGTGATGATCGTGACCTCGTGTGTTATCCCATTGCTGGTGCTCGCGGCGTTTTTGTGGCTGGGGCACGTGTTGCTGGGGATTGATATTTCCGGTCCAGCGAACTATTTGACGGGCCGCTTTCTGAGTGCTCCGTCCAAGCACACCAAAAAAGGTAGGCAGGTCGAGTAGCTAAAACAGCTGTATTTGCTGGGGCATACCGCAAAGGGACGGCCGAGACTCGTTCTCGGCCGTCCCTTTTGTTTGTTGAAGACGTGCCAGGACGAAGCTTTCACGATCCCAAACGGTCGGCAATCATCCGTGAACGGTATTTGTTCAAAAAAGAACAAAGATAAACAAATAGTTGTTGCAGTTACTGTTCGAATATGTTCAAATAAACATGAACAGTGAAGAACCGCACATTCAGATGCCCGGACCTGAACGCGATTCAACACTTCCAAACAGAAACTACGCACCTGCGTATCTCTCAAGGAGGATGTCATGAGGGTTGTAATCGCTTCCGATGCCGACGGTATGTCGATGAAGGAGTCTATCAAGGAGATGCTCATCGCCGACGGTCACGAGGTCGTCGACTATTCCGAGACCCCTGCCGCGGACTTTGTCGATTCCGCGACCGCCGTTGCCAAGGACCTGCTGGAGCACAAGGATTCCCAGGGCTTCGCATTCGATAAGTACGGCGTCGGCTCCTATATGGCCGCCGTCAAGATCAAGGGCATGGTCGTCGCCAACATTTCCGACGAGCGTTCCGCTTACATGACCCGCGAGCACAACGGCTCGCGCATGGTCACCATGGGCCCGGGCGTTGTGGGCACCGAGGTCGCCAAGAAGATCGCCCGCGAGTTCCTGCGTGCACAGTACGCCGGCGGCCGTCACCAGATCCGTGTCGACATGCTCAACAAGATGGCCTAACGAGAGCCACCGAGAACTCGAACTTCTACCTCAACTTGTGAATTCAGACGAAAGGACGTTCTGATGAAGAAGACCATCGCAATCGGTTGCGACCATATCGTTACGGACGAGAAGATCTATCTGGCCGACCGCCTGGAGCAGGCTGGTTACAAGGTGCTCGACTGCGGCACCTACAGCCACACCCGTACGCACTATCCCATCTACGGTAAGGCCGTGGGCGAGGCTGTTGCCAGCGGCAAGGCCGACTTTGGCGTGGCCCTGTGCGGCACCGGCATCGGCATCACCAACGCCGTCAACAAGGTTCCCGGCGCCCGCTGCGCCCTGGTCCGCGACATGACCTCTGCCCTGTATGCCCGTCGCGAGCTCAACGCCAACATCGTGGGCTTTGGCGGCAAGATTACCGGCGAGTTCCTGATGGCCGATATCATGCTTGCCTTCCTGGAGGAGCCCTACGAGAAGACCCCCGAGCACGATGCCCTGATCGCCAAGATCGATGCCTGCAATAAGGCCGACGCCGAGGCTCAGGCTGACCCGCACTTCTTTGACGAGTTCCTCGAGAAGTGGGACCGCGGCGAGTACCACGACTAATTAGGTTCCGGCGTTCTGCCGAACGCCGGACCGGCCGACGCTGCGAAGCCATCTGGCGGGCAATCTGCCGTTCAGCTTCGGCGGCATGACCAGAAGGTCAATGCCGCCTCGCTTCACGGCACCTTGCCTCGCCAGCTGACTTCTCGCTGACGTTGGGGGTACCTGTGGGGTTACCGCTGTTGTTGCGAAGCTTTCTGGTTCAGTAAGCTGCTCCGATAACACGTTTGCTTGCTGAGCTTGTGGGCTTCGTTTTGGCGGGACCCAGTATTCTGCAGCTTTTCAATTGACGGCTCGCGTTTCTGTGAGGGGGCGCGGGCCGGTTTTCTATCAGCCCTATTGACTTGGCGGGCTGTCATAAGAAAGGGAAGGCTCCTATGGAGTTTGTTCTTGATAACGGTTCTATCCGCGTAGCACTGAGCACGGCGGGCGGCTCGTTCACCTCAATTGTGGCCGACGGTCGCGAGTATCTGTGGCAGGGCGATCCTTCGGTCTGGTCGGGCCAGGCACCCATTTGTTTCCCGATCTGCGGCGGCCTTCGTGACGGTCGCGCAATGACCATGGGCGGCCGCGAGGTAAAGCTTGCCCGTCACGGCTTTGCTCGCAAACAGGAGTGGAAGCTCGAGGAGCAGGGCGACAACATGATTGCGCTGAGCCTAAGCTCTGCCGACCATGCCGAGTTGCTCGAGCAGTACCCGTATCCGTTTAAGATCGTTGCTCGTTACACGATCGATTCGGAAAAGGTGGCCGTGTCGTACGAGGTGACCAATGAGGGCGCCGAGGACATGCCGTTCTTTGTGGGCGGTCACCCTGGCTTTAAGTGCCCGCTTGACGAGGGCGAGTCCTATGACGACTACGAGCTCCGTTTTGAGCAGCGCGAGGCCGCCGAGCTCTGTACTGCCGTTCCCTCGACGGGCCTGATTGATGTTGAGCATCGCAGCAAGAACCCCATAATCGGCCATGACCTGCCGCTGACCCACGAACTCTTCGACTTCGCGGAGACCATCTTTGACGTGCTCGAGAGCCGCGTGGTTACGTTGACCAAGAAAACCGAGGACAAGGGCGTGCGCCTGACGTTCCCCGATATGCCGTACCTGATTGTATGGAGCAAGCCCGAGGGCGACTTTGTGGCTGTTGAACCGTGGGGTGGTCTGTCCACCTGCTCCGACGAGGACGATATTCTGGAGCACAAGCGTGGCTGCCTGGTGGCCAAGCCGGGGGAGACCGTTACCCGCGGCTTTGAGATCGAGATCCTTTAACGAGTTATCGTATGTTTGGGGCGGGTCATGCCGCCCCGGAACAGGAGTTCAACATGATTCTGACCGTTACCATGAACCCGTCGATTGATACGCGCTATCAGCTCGACAAGCTGATCATCGACGATGTTAACCGTGTGACACCCGAAAAGACCGCTGGCGGCAAGGGCCTCAACGTGAGTCGCGTGCTGCTGCAGCTGGGTGACGACGTGCTCGCGACCGGCCTGCTCGGCGGCCACATGGGTGCCTATATGGCCGAGCTTATGGATGCCGACGGCGTCAAGAACGACTTTGTGCCTATTGCCGGTGAGACGCGCATCTGCCTGAATATCCTGCACGAGGGTAATCAGACCGAGCTGCTGGAGAGCGGCCCGCAGATCGCCCCGGCCGAGCTCGAGGCCTTTACGGCCAAGTTCGCCGAGCTCGCAGCGAAGGCGGACGTCGTGACGCTTTCGGGCTCGCTGCCGCGTGGCGTCGATGCCGGCTACTATGCCGAGCTCGTCAAGATCGCCGAGGAGGCGGGCGCCAAGGTGCTGCTCGACACCTCGGGCGCATCGCTGGAGGCCGCGCTGGAGTCCGACGCTAAGCCTGAGCTCGTAAAGCCCAACCTGACCGAGATTAACGGCCTGCTGGGTACGTCCTTTACGACCGATGATGTCGATGCCCTGCGCGAGGCGCTCGCCGCCGATGACCGTTTTGCCGGTATCCCCTGGGTTGTCGTTTCGATGGGCGCTGCCGGTTCGGTTGGCTTCCATGAGGGTCGCGCGTTCCGCGCCAAGACGCCCGCGATTGCGGCTGTGAACGCAACGGGTTCCGGCGACTCGACCATCGCCGGCTTTGCACATGCCATTGCTGCTGGCGCCGACGACGTCACGGTGCTCAAGACCGCCAATACCTGCGGCAAACTCAACGCTATGGATCCCAAGACCGGTCACCTGGTCATGGACCGCTGGGACGAGATCTACAACAACGTTGAAGTAACGGAGCTTTAGGGTTACGCGGTTTTACCAAACGCCGTAACCGCTCGACGCTGCGCGGGCCGCATTTGGACAATCTGACGTTCAACTTCAAGGGCGCGACCAGAAGGTCAGCGCC
>URRB01000007.1 GCA_900550195.1 uncultured Collinsella sp. | reverse complement strand
GAGCCGGAGAGCACTTAATGTGCTCTCCGTGCGAGCAGGACTGTCCGAGCAGGGAGTAAAGTCCTCCGGCTGCCTCCGGACAGGTCAGTCTGCTAGCAGGTGGGGTACTCGCCCTCCCAGACGATGCGACGGTACTGATCCGGATCGGTGTCGCCCTCGGTGGAGAAGCAGAGCACGGAGCTCGTCTTGTCCAGGCCGATGAGCTCCTTGAGCTCGGCGTACTCGGGATCGAGCATGATGGTCTCGACCAGGCCGGTGGTCACTGCGCCGGACTCGCCGGAGATGACGCGCGGGTCGCCCTTCTCGGGGGCGCCCAGGGTACGCATGCCGCGAGCGGTGACCCAGTCGGGGCAAGACACGAAGGCGGTGGTGTGGTTGCGCAGGATATCCCAGCCCAGGATGTTGGGTTCGCCGCAGCACAGGCCGGCCATGATGGAAGGCATGTCGCCGTCCACGATACGCGGGTCGCCATCGCCGGCGGCAGCACCCTTGTACAGGCAGGCGGCAGGCGCGCACTCGACCACAACAAAGGTCGGCGGGTTATCGGGATACAGGTTGGTGAAGTAGCCCACCACGGCGCCGGCCAGCGAGCCCACGCCAGCCTGGACAAAGACGTGCGTCGGGCGGTTGATGGCCATCTCGCGCAGCTGCTCGGCAGCCTCGGAAGCCATGGTGCCGTAGCCCTCCATGATCCAGGACGGGATCTTCTCGTAGCCCTCCCAGGCGGTGTCCTGAACGATAACGCCGCGCTCGCAGGCGTCGGCCTCGGCGGCCGCCATGCGCACGCACTCGTCGTAGTTGACCTCTTCGATGGTCACCGTGGCGCCCTCGGCGGCGATGTTATCAAAGCGGGGCTTGGTGGAACCCTTGGGCATGTGCACGACAGCCTTCTGGCCCAGCTTGTTGGCAGCCCATGCCACGCCGCGGCCATGGTTGCCGTCGGTGGCGGTAAAGAAGGTAGCCTGGCCAAAGTCCTTGGCAAGCTGATCGGAAGTCAGGTAATCGAAGGTGCACTCGGCAACGTCCTTGCCGGTCTCGTCGGCAATGTAGTTGGCCATGGCAAACGAGCCGCCCAGGACCTTAAAGGCGTTGAGGCCAAAGCGATAGCTCTCGTCCTTAACGCACAGGTTGGACAGGCCCAGGCGCGCGGCCTGGCCGTCCAGGCGGGCAAGCGGAGTGACGGTGTACTGGGGGAACGACTGGTGGAAGGCACGGGCCTTCTTCACGTGGTCGAGGCTCATGATTCCCAAGTGCTTGTCATCGCTCTTGGGCATCGTGTTGCCCGCCCACTGGATCTTATCGGCCATACGGTGAACTCCTTAAGTCCTCTCTTGCCGGCCCCCGCATACGCGTTTCAGCCCATTCCCATTCATGCGACTGAACTTTTATGTGGATGCCAAACAAAAAGTTTGTTAGCACTGTTCTATCACACTTTTTGATTGGCAAACCTAACAAATTGTTTGTTGCCGTAATCGGTACCTTTTCGCCGACGAACGGTTACATAACGCAGCAACGCTTTCGTTATTTGCGAACAGGTGTGGTTTATGGCAAAGTATGCCCAAACTAATTTTTAGGAAGGCACCCATGACCCCGTCACAGATTGAGTTTTACAAGCGCCTCGCACACGGTCTGGCGCTCCAGTTTGGCCCCAACTGCGAAGTCGTCGTCCACGATCTGGAGACCGAGGACGTGGACCACTCCATCGTAGTGATCGAAAACGGCCACGTCAGCGGGCGCAAACTGGGTGACGGTCCCAGCCATATTGTGCTTGAGTCCATGCACGATGGCACCACCGACGTGCACGACCGCGAGCCATACCTCACCAAAACCGCCGATGGCAAGCTGCTCAAGTCCTCGACCATCTTTATCCGCAACGACGAAGGCAAGCCCGTCGGCATTTTGGGCATCAACTTTGACATTACGCTTATGAAGGCTTTTGAGCGCTCGCTCGACGCTTTCACCGGCACCGGCGGCACGGGCTATACCGAGCCCGAGCCCATCACCAAAAACATCGGCGACCTGCTCGAAGACCTACTGCGCGAGTGCGAACAGTTTGTGGGCAAGCCCGCGGCGCTCATGACCAAAGACGAGCGCATTCGTGCCATTGGCTACCTCGACCGTCGCGGTGCCTTCCTCATTTCCAAGTCGAGCGAGCGCGCCTGCGAGTTCTTTGGCATCTCCAAGTACAGCTTCTATAGCTACCTCAATGAGGCCAAGGCGGCGGCCGGCGACAAGTAAGCGCTCGCCTGGATTGCCCCTCCCCTTTTGGGCGCGAGTTCTGGAAAGCACGAATCCAAGACCGAGCAGCTTGGGAAGTTCCATATAATCGATGTCATTAGTATTTCGAAAGGATGGAACAGAATGGCGTTGAGCAAGGCATCATGCACCGGTCGCGGATTGATTCCGGCAATTGGTGGACATGTGCACCGCATGTTCGATGAGGGTGAAGACGACCTGTTTTCGCTGAGCCTTGACGACGTGATGGATGATCGCCCGTGGACCGCCGACGAACTCATGGGCGGCGGGGCTCGCCCGTCAAGCCCCAATCCCGCACTTGCACCTAAGTCCGCATCTGCGCCGACTCCTGCGCAGCCGCCTGTTTCGACGCCCGCACCCACTTCGGCGCCCACGCTCGCTCCCCGCCCCGCAAGCGACCCGTCCGAGACGGCGGCATTTCTCGCTGCAGCGACGCAGGGCAAATCGGCCGACAGCACCGTTATGTACAGCGCCCAGCAGTTGCCTGTTCCTGCGGCACGCAAGCCTCCGGTCACAAGGCTCGATGAGCCCGTTGCCCATCAGGTTGTCCACGATTCCTGGGCCGCAGCCGATCTGGATGAGACCTCTACCGGCATGCCGGCGCTCGATGTTCCAGTTAACCCGCTTTTTGCCGCCAACACGAGCGCCGCGGACTATGAGGGCAGTGCGGCATATTCCGATTATTCCGATGGCCATGCTGGCACCGGTCGCATCGAGACCGAGGATTATGGCACCGCATCGAGCGATTATCTCAACGATCCGTACGCTGCCACGCCTGCACCGGAATATGACCCGGAGGCCGCGTCCGCGCCGGCGTATACCAAAAGCACGGGCGAAGAGCGCTTCGCCGATTATTACGCCGAGGAAAAGGCACTGCGTTTCTCGGAATTTCCGCAGGCAGTCAAGGTTGCCTTTATCGCCATTATCATTGCCCTGCTCGGTGTCATTGCGTTTGAAGGATTCCAGCTGTTCCGCGGCCCCACCCAAGCGGAGTCGGAAACCCAGCAAAAAGAGGACGATAACCAGTACCTGGACATCAACACCCTCAAGGGCGACCCCAACGACGGAGACGACGAGTAGCGAGGACTGAAGGCGGCCGCAAGATCCCGCATCCAGCACCGGCTTCTAAGTGCTGTTTTGTCATCCAGCTACACTTTTCCGGATAATTTGCCTATTGAATTTGACACTTTTCCGAAGTTTTAAGGTGCCTATTTCAACACTTTTCCGGATGAAAGCCGAATAATCACTTGGGAACCAACGCCGTTCACGCGTCATTTCGCAGGCGGCGCTTGATTTCTGTCCGTACACGTTGATAGACTTCCTCTTGCCCGCAAGGAGCGGGCGCGTTTTATCCAGAGTCGGGGTAGAGAGTTGGCTCCACGATCCCGACGCCAACCGGCCAAGAGGCACGGTGGCCCTGCCAACATCGATGAAAGGAGTCCGTATGGACAATTTCTCCGTGCGCAGCGAGCGCAACTTCCACAACCTGGTCGCACAGCCAAAACGCATGCATCTTCTGGACAAGCCGAACGGCTACGCCTCGGCCATGGTCAAGAGCAGCCTCTCCCACCAGATGCGCTTTACGGTACAGAAGCTCGAGGAAGAGCTCTGTGCTGCCGGCAATCCGCATGTGCTGCAGATCAAGCTGTCCGGGGATAACCTGCGCGAACCGTCGAGTTGGAAGCTGTTTGCAGACGGCACGTGCATCGCGAACGGCTCGGGTGACTTTGCCCGCGAGTGCTTCTGCGATGGGGCCGAGGTGTTTTTGGACCTATGCCGAGATGCCGTCGAGGCTGCCGAGCTGCGCCATTGGAGTCAAAGGGAGTACGAGCTGCTGAGTGCTGTGCGTGGGGTTGCTATGGCGTAAGCGAGAGATCTCAGCAGTGTCACTAACGAGCAGAATTGATTTTTGCAATCAAGTCGTTCGCCCATGCCACGGCATCATCGACAGTCGGCAAAACGTTTAGTCCTTCCGCCTGAGAGAAATACAGTGAGTCCCAGCCCACTCCCCTCGAGATCATTGGAGGCCACTCCTGCTCCGCACGATACGCAAAGAGTCTGATACAGACCTCTCGAGTTTTTAGGTAATCAATTTCCCCGTTGGAAATTGCAATCTGGAGATCTATCAGATCATGGGCGCGCTCGCTGCCGGGGCTGCTCGCAGCATGAAGTTTTTGGGCAATCTGATGCTCGAGCCTCATGCACGGAACCGGCCCCGGTTCGGGAAACCCGAGACCTTTCAATATTGCCGCAGCTTCAGGCGAGGAAACCATATCGGGATCGTCGGCGTCGCCGATTTCGTTATGACCGACCTCAAGCGGCAGCGTCATCCACGATTTACCATTGTAGGCAATCTTGATTTCGAACGGACGCATGACGTAAGGAGTTGGAATTCCCTTCGGAGATGCGGGCTCCCTCGGAACAATGGCACCCGAGAATCCGTTCCAGCCTATAGTGAGCGAATCTTCAAGCTTCGTCATGTAATCGTTCAGTGAGGATGCCCTGGCGGTATCGAGGTCGCGCGAGAACCGCGTGACATCCTTCCCAAAGCGAATCTTCAGGGCATTTCCACCCTTTGCGGCTCCATCGGGTAGCATCTGCCCAACGACAACGGCCGCAATGAGCCTTTTAATGCGGCCCGGTTCTTCGTCCAAATCAGCGCAGAATCGGTCTATCGCTATGTCAAGGTTACGTCTGCTTGTTGGCTTCTTGACTTCCTTCACGACAGCTCCTTCATCAGTCTCTCATGCTCATTGGAGGTAATAAGACCCTCGGCTTGAGCGTGCTTGGTTGCCTCGATGAGGCGTTCGGTCATAACGGACCCCTTACAAGCCTCAATCGCATCGGCAACGCATTGAGAAGGGATTCCTTCATAGAACGTCGTTTTCGCACTCTCTGGAGCGGGCACTGTTTTTACCCAAGCTGGCAGTTTGCGGCGAATACGCTTTGGTGTTGCCACGGTCACGGCACGAGGATCAACAAGTGCAAGTGCGTGCATAGACAGCACTGATTCGCCCCACAGGAAACCCTCGTCACCAACAAGAGCCACTGCCTCCGCAAAGACATCACGGGGCGTCGGAACCCATTGGGTGAGCTTGTACACCCCATGTCCTCGGCGCATCAATTTCCCAGTGGCACACCATCGGCTCAGTTCTCCAGTGGTTACGCCAATCTCGCGTGCCTGCGCAGCAGTCACGATGCCGTAGCCATCTGCCGCCAGTTCGAATATTTCATCAAAGTGTTTCATGTCAAAAGACTAACACTTTTGTATGTCTTTTGACATAGACATGGTCTTAATCAAGCATTAGAGATCTATTTAAATTCGTATAGCATTGCAATCGTCCTCTCTGAATTCGAAGTCCGCGCCGACAGAATGCGGAAGTAAAAACTACCGGCAAGAACGATATCGAATGAAATCGCTCCCGCTGGCATATATCTTACCATATAAACGAACACGTGTTCGTTCTCATCAATTATCGATTTATCACACGTCCGCTTTAGCCGCTGTCCGCGCGAATCGTCTAGCCGATGGCTCTTCGCCGACAGCGCGTGCATCGCAAGCGGTTCGGGTGACTTTGCCCGCGAGTGCTTCTGCGAGGGGGCCGAGGTGTTTCTGGACCTGTGCCGCAACGCCGTCGAGACTGCCAAACTGCGCCAGTGGGACCAAAGGGAGTACGAGCTGCTGAGCGCGGCGCGTGGGATTGCGGGGGTGTAGGCTGGAGCCCACCAGTATCGCCAATGGGAGGCATAGAACCGCTGGCCGGCTTCTTTGTATGTCTTTTGACACAAACATGGCTTACATTGAAGAGAATGAAACTCTATTTATAATGCATGGCACCATAACCAACCCTTCCCTGAACACACTGCCTGCGAGGGGGTCCATACGAACGCGACCATGTACAGAATCGCGCACGACACTGTCTGAGCCGACATAGGCGAGGCCAGCATACGACGGTGTCGCAAGACAGGCCGTTAGCAACAAAAGGGTGCCGGGGCCCGCATCGGCCCCGGCACCCAAGCGCAATATCGACGGTGCCGTATCGCGATATTCAGCAGCACTCAAGTGAGCAACTACTCAGCCGCAGGAGCAAATCGTCCAGACCACTCTTTCAAGTGGTCCTCAATTTCCCGCCGGCTAATCCCGCAACTGCCAAGATGTTTTCTCAAATGGACAGGGTCAAGTTTGTCGAGAATGACCATGACGCATTGGGCACATCTTTTTTTCTCCTCGTCGCTGTAACGTTCAAAGGCGTTTGTGGGATTGAACGCCTTTACGCGATTCTTCATATGGCTGGCATCGTTAAGAGCAAGGCGATACATGGCATCTTCGAGGAAGGGCCGTTGGTCACCGAGGCGCTCCTGCAGGTCCGGGTCGCGAGACAGCCGAGACATTCCTATTCCGTAGTTGAAAGTGCTGTATCCCTCGAGAATCCTCCTGAGTATGTTGCCAATCACGTATGACTCGCTCGCGTCGACATCCTCAGCACTGGCAAATTTATATGCACGCCCAAGCAGTACAACGTATTCGCTGCTTTTCTCGTTGCGCGGTTCAGAAGACCTTCCTCTAAGCTCAAACAGACTAGTCTTGAATTTCTTCCCGCCAGAAGTTTCATTTATATCCGAGAATATATTTGCCAGCTCTTCTACAACACTCCCATCATGGGTCATAACCGTAATGCGGCTCTCCGCATTTGACCTCAAAAGATGCTCGAAGCGTTCTCTAATCAACGAACAGACCCCTATTCTGTTCTCCATGTCGAAACTTGAAATTGGATCATCGAGAACAAGGTATTGCGGATCATCATCCTCATGATTTTTCACCTTGCCTTTTCCGCTTTCTGAAAAGAAGTAACAGAGGGCAAGGATGTTTCTCTCACCTGTCGAGACGTCCGTCGGCTTTACGGTATGCCCGTTCGAGATAATCTTGTACTTATCGCCATTCGGTTGAAGTTGGAATTTCTTGGTGTCGAAATAGACGTTCGCAAGATATGCATTAATCACGTCGACCGCAATATCCACGTTCTGCATTCTGGCTTCTTGCTCAGCCTTACGCTGGAACAGATCCTCAAGGGTATTGCCGTTTTTCTTTTGGTTCTCCTGGGCTTTGGCGAGGTCTTCAGACGCCTTCTCGCTCTCTTCCATCTTTGGAAGTGCGTCCACCGCAGCGATCTCATTATTCAGCTCTAGAAGAGTCTTATGGATTTCTGCCTTCTCATCGATGGCTTTGTTAATCGATGAAACTTCCTCATTGACGCGCTTCACCACTTCGTTCAATTCGCGAAGTGCTTCCGAGAGTCCCAATGGTTCAATGTGCTTTGGGGAATATACGTTCGATTCCCTCTCCGCCATCAAGTCGTTGTAGTCCTTCACAAGGTTGATTACCTTTTGCTCAGTCTCGAGCAAATCGTTCCTCAACGAGGCCGACACCTGGTCGGCAACACTCTGCTGAACAATTTCCTGCAAGCGCGCATGTCTGAGTTCCTCTTTGAATTCGTCAACTTCCTTGCTGAGCACCTGGCGCACGCTATTGACAATCGAGGTCTTTTCCTGCGCGGAAATCTCTCGTAGGCACATTGGACAGGCGCGAGTCTCCGGGCTGGAGAAAATCCTAGCCGACTCCTCAACCAGATGCTGATGCCCATTTTGAACAAGTCCGAGAATCCGCTTCTCGCGGTCGCTGAGCGTGGGGTTCTCCACGTGTTTCTCCAGGAGCTCTAAAACACGCTGTTCATCGTATTGATTTACCTCTATCGGCGAAAGACCAGGCAGATGGCTGTCACCAGCATCGCTCGCCCTTCTGTATTCCACCAGCTTGTCGTTGAACTGTTTTTCCAGAAATTCGCGCGGCTGTCCAGACACTGAATTACGTATTTCGCCCCACCGCTTAGCCGTGAGACTCGGGGTGCTGCCGTCCACCTCCTCCGCCCTAGACGCCCATCCGCCGTCCCTTGCGGCCTTCTTCGCTTCTTTCTCCAATGCTTCAGGAGTCTTTTTGCCGTTCTTAAGCCCGTCAATTATCTTTGCCAGTTTCTCGTTTGCGGCACTAACACTATTGACTTGCTCATCGATTTTCTTGATTCCATCTGCTGCTTCGACTTGTTCACCAAGCATCGCAAACGCTTCAAGACCATCGTCATCGATGCGTATTGTCGACTCGATGTACTCTTCGCTGAAAACTCTTATTCGCGCACGATCCACATCGTCCAAATCTATCTTTTTACAATCTGAATCGTAAAAATACCCTGAGCCATTAGCTTCTCTAATGCCCTTAATTTCACGTGCAATAGTCGATTTTCCGGAGCCATTATGGCCAAAGATTATCGAAGCACGTTGCGCTGAATCGCTCTTAAATAGAGCGATATCATGTCCTCCTAAGAAGGCTCCGCGCTGTACTCGAACACCGCAGATGAATGGAATTTTACTAGCCATTAGAGCCTCCAAAAAAACTGGGATACCGGGGCTTGGGCAGTTCGCAGAACAAGGATTCTGTATTCTTTGCTTTCCATTATAGAAATACGCTTCCCATGTCTGGTAACAGAAGTGTTGGTCTAGAGATAGGCCGGTCGGCTTCCATCGCACCACAGCCCAGCGTCGCCCAACGCTCCGTGCGGCTTTGTACACGCGATCCCATCTAGCTCAGCATCCACTGAAAGAAAGCCCGCACCCCAAACCTTTGTGGCTCAGAGCGCGGACGTGTCGCAAAGGGATGATTGCAAAGATTACCCTGGAAGAACCTTTTCCATATAGACGATGTGTTCGCCAACGATGTCCCAGGCAAGACCATTGGATTTCTCCGAGATTTTCAGCTTACCTTTTGATACGTAACGGACGCGTGCTTCGCAATAGATGCCGCATATGTCCATGAATGGGGTCTCTTCGATTACAAAAGAGCATTCCTCATCGGGCTGGCGCAGCGCGTCCTTCCCGTAATCGACTAACGTCAATGACAATGTACCCGACCAGCTTTGATTCCTCCTATCGAGCTTTTTTGCGAAGTAGGCAAGTCCTTCAAGGAACCCCTCAGCGTAGATGGAGCCGTCTAAAACTGGATCTATGCCGAAGAACTGGCAGACCCGCAGAAGCGTTTCAAAGAAGGCAACCCGGCTTTCCTATGTATCGCCAACGTCTAGATCGGTCAACGTACAGTACGAGGCATCGCTTGGGTCGCCATACAGTCTACAGAGGCCAAGCCGTCTGCTCTTTGCAAGCTCCGCGAGAAATCGTGCGCCTTTAAGGGCGGTCTTTATCGTATGCCCTTCGAACCTAGGCGTAAGGTTAATATGAAAGGCCGAAGCCGTCATGGCTTCATCATCAACAAAAACGGGGTACTCAAGCTCAATCTTGATGGGGCATTCTTTCTGATCCACATTTGACCTTAGTCCAACCTCGGTTCCAAGTCTCACCGTCTTTAAGGTCACATAGAGGGATGACGCACCGGCATTGACATCTCCCGCATAGATGAGCAGCGTGCCAGGACGTTCATCAGGTGTTGAAAAGGCAGAAACAGAAACGCATTCGCCCTCGTCATCAGGAAGCGAAATTAACGGTTCGAGCTCGATATCCTTAGATGAGAGCGTGAATGGTTTTCCTTCGCGCTGCAACGCCAAGAGCGCGGCAAACCCTTCCCTGCTCTTTGCCTTCACGTTGAACAGGGGGATCTCTTCGGTTACACCAGGTTTAGCAGTGTAAATCATCGTTGTTGTATTGCCGTTTGTGACAACGGTCGTTTGGAGCCTATCATCGCAAACAACATCGTTGAGGCGCTTAGTCCCGTTTCGAATCATGTCAATCGGTCTATTCCCGCTTTGCAGCGCAATCGCTTCGAGCTGATCCTGCGTATTCGGGTAAAACTCCTTGCGCACCCTAGGGCATTCGATAAGCATTGCCGCGATTTCGGAGGCGAAATGGTATTCGATAGCCATATCCGGATGCTCACCCCTCAATTCGTCAAGCGCCCTCATGACAGCAGGAGTCGGATCCTTTGAGCACATCAGAATCCACTTAAAACCACGGCGTTTGGCAAGAGCGGCATTAAGCGAATCTTTGACTTGTTTAACCTGGGATTTGCCGAACGAATTCTTGAAGAACTTGAATTGATAGATCTCGACGGGTTCCCCAAACGAACCTACATAAGCATCGATTCCCTCATCTCCGCCGTGCCCATTGACCGCGCGAACGAGGGGATTCTTGGCGCGGACAAGCGCAAAACAAAGGTTCTCCCACCTGTCAGAATCAAGTGTATTGAAGTCGAAATCGTCTTTCAGCTCTGCCAACTATCCTCCGTTCTCCCAAATCTTTCTCATGGATTCCGCGTCGATTCTCTCGCCTCGCAGATACGCCTCAAACACCGCGCTGGCAGGCAACGCCCACATGTGGATGTAATTGCTAAACGGCGGCTCCACCTCACCCATGACTTTAGGAAACGAAACCCTCGCCAGCTCTTTAAGTTCGTTCTCTGCGCTTGGCACCAAAAACGCGTTAACCACGTAGTCGAAACCGTGGTCAAGAACAAAATCCTTGTATGCCGATTGGTAGAGAAACTGCTTCGTCACCGACTCGAGTCCGGGCTGCTTCTCAATTTTTCTAGCGACCTCCGGGACGTAGTACTTCGCGTCATAAATCGCGAACACGCGGCGTCCATCATCGTCCGTGGCGAAAGCGATGGTGTCGGGGATAAGAGTCGCGACAGGATCGCACTCGACGTAGTGCTCGTCCCGTCGCTGTTCCCACTTCGGAGACTCGATGATGCCCAGGAGCGTGTCTCGCTTGCGCTCAATCCACTCGCCCTTAAGCGGAAAGCCGAGTTTCCCGAGCTTCGAATCGAGCTCGTCCCCAAACGCCGTTTTGCATGCCATCTCCCACAGATGGAAGAAGCTTGATGAGCCCAACGCGCTGATCTCATCGTGCTCCGTCGTGCTTTCGCGATTCAACAGGTAGCGCCGCAGAAGGTCGAGCACGACGACTTTCCAATCGATGAACTGCGAATCACGTTCACGTTCGAGACGCCACTCAAGCGTCTCGGAATCGCCGAAATCGCTCACCTCTTCATCTGAAAGCTCCACTTCGTCAAGGGATAGCAGGTCTCCGACGTGAGCATCGAAGAGCTGCCTTGAGCACTCAGTCAGCACCGCGCGGTGTAGACGAGTGATGAAGTCGGATTCATCACGCAGCGTCTTGCGGGTCTCGTATTCGACATAGATCGGGCGGCCACCAGAAAGCAAAGGAAGATGGTTGCTGATTGTTCGGCCCCAATCGATGGTGCCGGAGCCGTTAAGCTCGCGACCCTCGACATAGTTCGAATACACCCCGTACTCAGCATAGAGCTCCAACAGTGCCAACATCACCGGGAGCCTGTCATCAGTCTGCTCGCCATCGTCCGAAAGCGTGGGCACGATGGCTCTCCCGGCGTCGCGCTTGAGCAGACGCATGACCTGGCGCAGTTCGTCGCGCGAGGGCACCACCTCCTTGAAGTACTTTGGGTACGCGATTATCACAATACCCGCGACCATGACTATTCCAACGAAGTTGAACTGATAACGCTCATCGTCCTTGGCGCCGTCCTCGTCAAAGGCATCCGTATCCTTAGCGGACTTGTCGGTGCGATATCTCACGATACCGCGGGCCATCAGCCCTTCAATCACATGAAAAGCTCGCCACGATTCCATGCCGAACTCGCCGGCGAGCGCCGCTACGGAGTACGGCTTTAGTTCGCGTACATATGCCTGACGCATCTTGGCTACCCCTCAGCGGCAACATCGTCGGCATCATTGTCGTAAACGATGCGCGCATCGAAGCCACTGCCAAAAATGCCCTCACCGATCTCGTCAAATGCCTCGCATACCTTTCGATAGGTATTGAATTGCTTCTTGAACATCTTTGTGCGCTTCGTCTTGCCGGCGTCCTCATAGAGATAGAGCAATACTTTGTCCTTGAAAACACGAGGGAAGCGCTCGGGCGTAAGAGCTGAGGGCGCAATAAAGAACGGCCCGAGCAGCTTATCTTCGTTGATTCTCAGATCATCGCTTGCCATGAATTCGTTGATGGCGTGTCTCAATCTGTTCCACACGACAGTGCGCTTACCGCAGGGAACCTCGATTTCGCTCAAGGCCTTGCCACCCACATCAGCATTCTCGCCTTCATCGATTCCCATGTAACGGAAGTCCCAGCGGCGCTTGAAGGCGGTGTCCATGGGAAAGACACCCTGGTCGGCGCTGTTCATAGTCGCCCAAATGTACATGTTTGGAGGCAACGAGAGCCGCTCGGTCTCCATTGACAAGCGATGCTGTTCATCGAATAGTTTTACGGGGTCTGTAGCATGGCCGTTGGTAGCGTATTCGGAAAGGAAGACCGAAAGATGGTCGCGCATCTCCCTTGGCGCTGCGACCTCGTATTCGCTTCGCCCGTCAGCATCGCGGTCAAGCAGCTGAAACACATCGCCAAACACAGAGGCAGGATTGGCTCGATTTATTTCCTCCACGATAAGAAGGAAGTTCTCATCGGGATTCTGCACTGCCTTAACGTATGTCTCAAGAAACGGACCCGGCACAAATTCGTAAGAGATGTACGACTCCAGTTCGCTAGCAGACTCGCCAACATCGTCCTTGTATCTGGTGATCGGCTTGAAGCACCCGACGAACTGTGGGTACGTGTAGTCAGGGTAGAACGTTACGCGCGTGACGTTCTCTCGCACAAAAGAATCCTTCGCAAGCTTGTTTAGCTGGTACGACTTACCAGTGCCGGGTGCACCGAAAAAAATGAGGTTACGCGGTTCATTCAAGGGCTTGACGTTAGAACGGTTTTCCATGGTGTTCCTTTCGAGAGTGTCTAGCTTGACATTGGCAAGTTGCAAGCCAACACGAATGCGCGAAACGTAAGCCTCAAGTTCCGCTTTTTTGGCATCTTTGGAAACAGAGACCGTGCGACCACCAATAACTAAATCAGGGAAAAGGCCTGCTTCGATGGCTGACTTGAGTATCCTTGTCGGCCCCTGCGCTTCTTTGCCCTCAACTAGGTCGACGCCCGTATTATCCTTATCTTCCAATAACGAACCGTAGACGCCACTGATGTCAAATACGGTCCCCGAATCACCCTTGCACGTCTTATAAAGAGCCGGCTCAGAAAATACCGCCAGCATCCTCGTTAGCCTAGTCTCAATATCATCGGAGCACAGGATGCGCCCTTCAGTAAGCCAGTTCATAAGAACACGAGCAAATCCGTCAGGATCGGTTTCCTCCAGGATGCCCACAAGGTCCAGATTAGAACTGAAGCGAATCGATTTCTGGAATCGCAGCCCTCCCTTCCTTTCGGAAGACCTGTTGAGCGTGCCATCCGTAAAGCTCAGCGTTCCCAAGCGCCAAATAAGCTCGAACGGCGCGTTGAGCGCTTCCATTTGGCTTGTGAGGAGAGGATTATTCTTAAGACAGGACTCAATATCTGCAGAGCTTAGTTCAACGCCGTGATCTGCAGCATAGCCCTCAATACTCTCAACGAGTTCCTCATTGATTAGACCACCCTCATCCGAAGCACCACTGGAACGTCCGTATGAGACTTCGGCGGACTTATCGTTCACAAGCCAAAGAATTATCAGCAGGGCAATAGCGGCTTTCGGTTTGGGGAGCGAAGTCTTAGTAATTAGTCTCGGATCGAGTGGCGCTGAAAGTGTATAAGGAAATGGAACAGTCACGGGCGTTACCTATCTAATCATTCTTCATATCGTCCAATATACGTTCGGCGATTGCTTTGCCAAGCAACGGTGGAACGGCATTGCCGACCTGCTTCATCTGCGAAGATTTACTTCCATAGAAGTGGAAAGTATCAGGGAAGGATTGAATTCTGGCAGCTTCTCGAGTAGTGATAGCCCGATTGAGATACGGATGGGTGAACTCTCCGGAAGAGGGCGTATCGTAGCGCGTAGTTATCGTCTTGGCGATGCCGTCTTTTTTCATGCGGCACCAGGTGCCACTGTAGATTGATTTAGTATGATGTTCCTCCGGCAGCATCTCCTTGCCGCACTCAGGCGCAATCATTTCGAGCCTTTCAAGCGTTACCCTGCTATGGCGCGTCGCGATATGATTGCACAGCTCGTTTGAGCCGGCTCGAAGCATACATTGATAACCGCTCTGTGGGGGATTCCTATATCCCTGCTCTTCAGACCCTTCACCAGATTCGAGGTAGCTTAAGTCGCTTATAGCGTCCCAGACAGTGGTGTGTACTCCATTAGGTTTCGGGAGGGAAATAGGCTCCGTTGCCCCAAGTTTTCCCAGGATGCATGTACGGTGTCTATCCTGTGGCACGCCGAAATCCGCAGCGCACAGGACGCCACAGCTGACAGCATAGCCAATACCACTGAACAGCTCGATTATCTCGTCCTTGAAGTATCCCCCTTCTGTTGTAAGGAGATTCGGGACGTTTTCTATTACGAAGTACTTGGGCTTTACCCGCTTCACAACCTCGAAGTAATAACGAAAAAGAAAATTGCGCGGATCATTAATACTTTTCCGGCTGCCCTTCTGCGAAAACCCCTGACAAGGAGGTCCTCCAATAACGGCCGTGACCTTGCCTTCGTAAGGTCCGAAGGTATCGTCCACAGGTAGTTTGGTAATATCTTCCACAATCATCCTGGTGTCAGGACGGTTTCGCTTATATGCTTCGGCAATAGAAGGGTCAAACTCGTTTGCCAAGGCAACTTCGAAACCTGCCATCTCAAAACCAAGAGATAGACCCCCTACGCCTGCAAATAAATCGATTACAGTAGGTTTCATTTAACTGCTAACTCCCATGCGCTGCATAGCAATATCAAAGTAGTTTTCGTCGAGTTCTATTCCGATGAACTTTCGACCGAGCCCCTTTGCAGATACGCCAGAACTACCACTTCCCATGAAGGGGTCGAGAACGACTTCGCCAGGGTTGGTGAGCGTTTTGACGAAGTAATCCATCAGCTCAACAGGCTTTTGGGTCGGATGCTTCCCGAACTCCTTCTCACTTTTTGGGGTGACTGGAGACTCAAAGAAATCATGCAGGGCCTTGCCATCATTGTTAAACGTGCCTGTTTTAGCATCATTGACGAAATAGACCCAAGACTCAGTTGAATTAATGAAATGAAGGTTCATGTTGCGTGGCATGGGGTTTAGCTTATGCCAGGTTCCAGTGGTCTTGTAATAGAAGCCGTGTTTCTGTGCCAATCCAATAAGCGTTTCAAGCTTAATAACGGCCATAAAGACGATGAGCGCGCCACCCTTGCGAACAACACGGGCCGCTTCGCCAAAAAGGCTATCCATTGACTCGGCCCAGTCGTCAGCACCTAGGTTGTCCCAACCGGCAGCCCCAAAATAGTTTTCGCGCATTCGCCTAAGGTTCGTTGCCCGCTCCTGCATAAAAAGCCCAAGATTATAAGGAGGGTCGGTAAGAAGCAAATCGACGCTGCCACCAGCAATACCCTCCATCGAGACCAAGCAATCACCATTGATTAGGCGAACACCGTCGCGATTAATCTCTGCCCTGAATTCGCGGTTGCCGTTGAGGGCCGAGACGGCGGATACATAGTCTTTATAAGAAGTCTTTTTTCGCGTGTGAGCAGCCGCGCCATCCCGCCATTCCCTAACTGCATCCCAGTCAAATCTCCACTGCCGGCCAATCTTTGCCGCGGGGAAATCACGGGTCTTGATCCAGTTGCGGATTGTCTCGGGGGTAACGTTAAAATAGGCAGCGACATCATCCATGCGCGCTAGTTTGTTTTGCATGCCAAGAACCGCTTCCTGTAAATAACCAAAAATAACACGAAATAACAGAAGATTAATTCTATTGAAGTGCGGCGGACGCGCCAACCCTAGCGAAGCGAATAGTTCAGAAAAGTCATTTTCCGCCGACCACACACGCACAGCCAGCCACGACTAGGGATGGCAACGGAACGGACCACCCTCGACGCCGGCGGCAGCCGAGCCGCATCCTCATAACGATTTAGCCGTCAGTTGAATCGGGCGCTTGACCGAGGTGAGATAATGTCCACGACTATCGACGCAAACAGGGAGCACGCTATGGCAGACAACGAGATCAAAACCTCGACGGACGACGGCCGTGAGGAACTCGTGGCAAAACAGCTCGCATCCACCAAAATCCACCTCGCGCTCACTCAGGAGCGGGCGGACGTCTCCGGTGCCATCAAGCTCCCGCTCGAACGAGTACCCCAGCTCGGCATAGCGCTCGCCTCACTCCCCTCGACATTCCGCACCGTCACCAATACGGTGAGCGTGCCTATGCTGCTCCAGCCAACCGATAAGTTTGGCAATCCGCTTGACCCGTCGAAGCTCCAATCGTTCAAGGACGGCAGTGGCCTCATGGGGTCCTACCGCGACACAGCCAATGGCTTTGGGCAGGCTCGCTTCCACGTTGTCGAGGGTGACATCGCCACAAGTGTCACGCAAGTGCCCTACGACCCGACGTCGCTGTTCATGGCAGCCGCAATCGCGCAGATAAACCAAAAGCTCGACTCCATCCAGGAGTCCGTCGACGAAATGTTCGACTATATGCGCCAGCGCGACAAGGCCAACATGCGCGGCAACCTCAAGACACTTGCAGACATCCTCAACAGCTACGGTCTCTACTACAACAACGCCATCGAAATGACCAGCGCCCATATGAAGGTAATCGACATCAAGCACGCCTCCGAGCAGGACATAGAGCACTTCCGCTCACTGGCGCAGTCGGACCTGAAAAAGAAAGGGCTCGTCGAGGTGCGAGACAGCATGGAAAAGCGCCTCGACAAGGTTCTCGACTACCTCAAAGACTGCCAGCTCGCCACCTACATCCACGCATTCTCGCTGTTCCTCGAGCCCATGCTCGCTCAGAACTTCGAGCCCGCAAAGCTCGCGGACGCCACCGCGAAGATTGAGGCTGACTCGATCGCGTACCGCGAGCTCTACACCGACTGCTACAACGCACTCGAAGCGGGGGCTGCCGACACCGTCGATTCGGCGTTGCTGGGCGGTATTGCATCCGCTGGCAAGTTGTTAGGGCATGCCATCGCGAAAACCCCCGTTGGCGACCATACACTCATCGACGAGGTGCTCGAAGGCGCAGGAGAGAGCATCGGAAAGTTCAACGACAGGCAATCCGTAAAACTCCTCGAGAAGCTCCATCAGGCAAAGGCGCCCGACGTTGCGCCGTTCAAGCAGAGCGTGAAGGAAATCGATACCCTCTACAACCGCCCCACGCAGATCGCCGTGGACGCCGAGAACGTCTACATCCTACCTGCCAAGCAGCAGGAAGAGTAGCGATACGCGACAGGCACGCGCCATGCAGACAGCTAACGCCCCTACCCCCCTCCGCCTTCAGCTTCAGCAGCAGGTCGTTCAGCTCGGGGCACTTGCTGGAGAGGCGCGTCTGGGCTCGCTCGCCTATCCCCCCCATCGTTGGCGGATCTCCTGGGCGCACGGGCTCACGTGGTAGTCTCCGTTCATCACCTGCTTGAGCAACTTGGCGGCCACGCGCGCATCGGCCAGGGCGCTGTGAGCGTGGCCCGTCGACTCGTCGAACTCGATGCCAAACCACGTCGCCGCATCACTCAAAGAGACGCACCCGTGGCTGCCCACGTCCATGATCGAGGTGTAGAACGCCTGCAGGTCGGCCCAGTCCGTAGGAAATGTGGAAAGGTCGATGTGTTTTGCCTGGCACTCAGTCAAAAGCTGTCGACGGTCCGTCCCGCTCCAGCAAACTATCTGGGCGGAGTAGCGACCGATCCAATCGCCGAGCCTTTTGATCACCATGTAGAGCGGATCGGCCATCGCGGTGTCCACAGCTGATATCCCTGTAAGCTCGCGGACGGGGAACGCAACGCCTTCGGTAAATTCTGTCTGCACAAACTGCGAGAACTCGCCCATAACGTTGCCGTGGTAATCGAGCTTGACGGCGCCGACCTCGATAATCTCATGGCGCAGTCCACGGCGCTGGCGCTGCTTTGGCACCGGCGCAAACTCAAAGTCCAGCACGATCTGGCGCGCAAAGTTCGTCGTATCGATAGCCGAGATACACGGCGTCTTTTCAGCTGACACGGTTAGGGCCTTTCTCCGTCAACTGCCGCTTGTTACATAAGCGGCTACATTGCCGTAAGGATAGGCGCCCGTGCGGACACAAAAGCGGGGTGCAACGCCATGCGCCGGTCGCACGCCATGCAGACCGCCCCAAGAGAGTCGCCCGCTCTATTCAAATGCATGAAAAAGATTTAGGCCCGGTGACTTGAATCAGCGGTCATCCCGGGCCCATCAGAGCTCGTAGAGCTCTTGGTTGCTTTGGTCTCGCTCTTCACGGCGCTTATCGAACTTTCCGAGGCACTCAAGCAGCATTCGAAGCATAACAAGTCGCTGCCATTAAGGCACTGACCTCTTGACCAAGCAACGGCGCTGCCCAGCTATCACCCTTGGGCTGCCGTCAACTTTATTCTATCCGCGAGCATCTAGTTTACCAAATGGATTTTCGGTAAAGGAAGCACAGCGCGCCCGCAAAACCACTACGCCCCAAGTGCCGCCATGGGGATCACCGCCATGCCGTCGTCGCGTGTGTAGGCAATGCTCCCCTTTCCAACCACGACCGCCAAAAACGCCGGCGCGGCATTCTAAGACGCGCTTTCCACTTGAAGCCATGTCGATTCTGGGACACAGTTTCCGCTTGAAGCCCATCCGGAAAGCACGTCCCATTCCGAGGCTTGAATCCGGGACGCAGTTTCCACTTGAGCTCCTGACGGGAAAGCACGTCCCACTCTGAAGCTCGATTCCGGAATACAGCTTCCGCCAGAGACCTCAACCGGAAACGGCATCCCACTCTGGAGCCAGAATCCGGGACGCATCTTCCTCTTGAGGGCCGATCCGGAAAGTGCGTCCCAGTCTGAGCGCTCATTCCGGGATGCAATTTCCGCTGGCAGCCAGTACGACAACAGAGGGCCCCGTTCCAGCCATTCGAGGACAGGCTTTACCCCCGAGCAGCGTTATCCCGCCCTCACTTCTCGGCAAACGAGATCAGCTTGACGTCTCCCCTACTCTCTGCGGCATCCCGACATCCCTGCGTAAAGCCACTTTTTGAGAAAAGCGCATAGCTTTTTCGTTGCCGCCTAAAGAGCTCGCTTCGGTGCACGAGCTTTTGCAGCACGTCTTCGCCCACCGGTTCATTGCGCCATTTGCACTCCGCAAACAGCGCAGTGCCCTCGCCATCGTCAACAATCAAGTCGATTTCTTCCTGCGTATGCGTGCGATTATCCGTCCCCCACCAGCGCCCAACGCTCGCCGGAACCACATCGAGCTGGCCCGCCCGCGCGAGTTCGTACACGTATTGTCTGCATATAAGCTCAAAGACCGTACCCATGTAATCCGATACGTGTGGCTCAATGCGCTCATACGCCATCTCAGCCATATCGTTTTGAATCAGCCCAATGTTCTGCGGAACAAACTTGTACCAGAACCTAAACATCTGGTCGCTCAGCAGATACACGGCTCGCTTATTACTCGTCTCGTTTAGGGGCAGCTCGCGCTCGACAATCCCAAGCGACGCCAGCTTATCCACATAGCTCTTTACGTTGCTCGCAGGGATTCCCGTAGAGCTCGCAATCTCCGAGATCTTCGAGCGCCCCTGAGCAATTGCTTGCACGATCGCATCATATTGCTCGGGATTGCGGCACTCCTGCAATAGCAGGTTACTCGGCTCCTCAAAGAGATAGCCCGTAGGAGTAAGAAAAAGACGTTTGATGTTGTCCTTGAGCGGTGCGGCAGGATCGACTTTCTCGATATATGCAGGAATGCCACCCGTCATGCCATAGCAAACTGCAGCGTCTTCGCGACCCATGCTCTGCCACAACCCGAGGGTCGTCGTAAAATCGAGCGGCATGATCTTAAACTGGGCCGTACGCCTACCGTATAGTGGGCTCTCGTAGCCCAACACCTGTTCCTCCATAAACGAAAGCGACGACCCGCACAGGATAAGCATGAGCTTGGTCTCTTTGTACAGGTGATCGATCTTGTCTTGCAGCAACGAGCTGATCTCGGGATTCGATTGGGCGAGATAGGGATACTCGTCAATCACGACAACCAAACGTTCCGTGCGAGCCATGGTGGCCAATGCATCGAACGCTTCGTCAAAACTACGAAACGACACGCCTGCAGCACCAACCGAGCCTGCAAGTATCGCCTGGCTAAAGCCGTGCAGGTTTGCCTCCGCATTGGTGCGACGAGCTTGAAAGTAAATAGCCTTCTTGCCTTGGATGAACTCTGTGATAAGGCGCGTTTTACCCACACGACGGCGGCCGTAAATCACAGGCATTTCAAAGGAGCCCGTGCCATACAGTCGATTGAGCTCGGACATTTCCACTGTTCTTCCGATAAACATAGGGCCATCCTTCCTTTGCGTTATAGCTAGCTATATTATACCTTCCTATAATATAGCTAGCTATAACGCAATTCGACAAGCGGCGCACGCAAAAGGGGCGGTACACCCCCGCACGTGGACCGTTCCGGAAAATGTATCCCGTTCTGGAGCCAAAAACTGGGCCGTAGTTTCCGCCAAGCATGTCATCCGGAAAGCGCGTCCCATTCCAAGCGGCAATTCCGGGTCACAGCTTCCGCCGGCACAGACTACGATCCGCCGCCCTTATCACATGCCTTCAAATATGCGATCCAGAAACACAAAACAGCAGATAGATTGCTCTTTTTCGAAAAAGTAAACGTCCCTAAACTTACCAAGGCTTCATAACTAGCTACCGTTCACGGGTGCCGATTACCGCCCACCGATTCAGCTTCAAAAAATGACGTCAAAACCAGGCCATCTACCCGCATGGTTAGATTTTGGTCAGCTTTTGGTCAGTTGAGCGGCAAGTTCCGGCTGATACGTTTTTGCTACCAAAAAGGAGGCGGTAGCTCATGACACATTGCAATGACCAGCTCATCGACCAACTGCTCACTCAAGCCGAACAAGAGGGGCGCTGTCTGATTCCCCCGAGCACGGCGATCCGAAAAGCGCTCCTTCGGCGCACCGGCGGCACGGTTGTCTCGCCCATGCCGGGGTTGTTTGCGCGAAAAACGCGCTGGGATGAACTCAACCGAGCGCAACGCCATTGCGAAATCCTCCGCGCCCTTGCGATCATCCACCCCGATTGGACGTTCTGCTCGTTTTCGGCCGCCTGTCTGCTGGGGCTCGAGGTCTCGTGGCGACACCTGAATGTCGTGCATGCCTGCAGCTCGACAAAGCCGTCGGCTCGTCCGGGCGCACATATTCAGCGACACCAGATTGAGCCGGCCGGAGCAATACGCAGAGCCGGCATATCGGTAACGCCGCCCATCCAAACGGCCACAGATTGCCTGCTGCAAACTGGTTTTGCCGACGGCATGCCCATTGCCGATTCGGCGATCTCAAAGCTCGGCCTTGCGCCGGAACAGCTGATGGAGGCCGTTGAGCAACGAGTGACTGCCCGCAATGGTCGCGCGATTCGTACGGCTCTCACAACGCTTCGATATGCCGACGCCCGCGCCGAGAGCGGCGGGGAATCGGTCGCCCGAGCCATCATGATCGAGACGGGCTTTGCGCCCGACTGGCTTCAATACGAGCTGACGGACCCCTTCGATTCGGCCAAGCCCATACGAACGGACTTTGCCTGGGAGCGCCAGGCGCGGGAACTCACGCTGGGCGAGCTCGATGGGCTCATCAAATATACCGACCAGACCATGCTGGCCGGACGCACCACCGCCGAGGCGCTCGTTGCCGAACGACAGCGCGAGGCGCACTTGTCGCTCTACGGCTATCCTCTGCTGCGCTTTACCATGAACGAGGTCCGCTCGGCAGGAATGCTCGCCAAAAAGCTGCAGACGGCAGGTATCCGGCAGACCGCGCTACCGACATGGCTCAACGATATTGAGCTGTAGGAGCTGCTGAGCTTATGCCCGCCTGCCCACCAAACTGGGACACACTTTCCGGTTGGCAGCACCCGCGGAAACCATGTCCCAAATTGAGCGCTCAAAACGGGATGCACTTTCCGGATGGCGGGCCTAGCGGAAAGCACGACCCGTTCCGAGACCGAATTCCGGGACGCCGTTTCCGCTTGAGGCTTCAACCGGAAAATGCATCCCACGCTGGAGCCATATTCCGGGACACAGTTTCCGCCTGAGGCCGATCCGGAAGTTGCATCCCATTCTGAGGCATGATTCCGGGACGCAGTTTCCGTATGCGGAGGCGTTCCAAACAAAAGGCCCCGGCTCGCGATGGAGCCGGGGCCAAAGGCGCAGCATATACAGTTGATGTTGAGCGCGAACAGCCCGTCAACAATGGCTGTCCGCGCCCTACCCTAGCCGCGGTGACGGGCGCGGCTGTATGGCGTATCCACCATGGGCAGATCGGGACGCAGCTTGCCGTCGAACGCGCGGTAGGCGTTCTGCACGGCGGGCGCCGTGGGGATCGTTGCGATCTCGCCGATGCCCTTGCCGCCGTATGCCACGGGCAACAGCTCGTCCTTCTCCACGTAGATGGCGTGGATATTCGGGATCTCGGGCGCACGGAACAGCCCGAGCGTACCGTACCTTGCCTGGGGCACGCAGTCCTTGAGCGGCCAGTCCTCGGTAAGCGCATAGCCCATACCCATGAGCACGCCGCCTTCGATCTGACCCTGGATGGAGATGGGGTTGACCACCTTGCCGGAATCGTGCGCGGCATAGACCTCGCTCACGCGGCCGTCATCATCCAGAATGACCACATGCGTGGCAAAACCGTAGCAGATGTGGCTCTTGGGGTTGGGAACATCCGCACCCAGCTTGTCGGTCGGCTCCAGATACACGTAGCCAAACTCGCATCCCTCGAGCGCCTTGATGGCGGTCGCGGGATCCTGAGGATGCATGCCCTGGCCGGCGACGAGCTCCTGCGTGCGCAGCTGATAGGCGCGACCGTCGTCGTACTCAATCTTGACGCCGTCGCCATGCGCATTCACGGGAGCGGCGGGCGCAGACTTGCCGGCCTCGATGTCAAGCATGGCATCGCGCAGCAGGAAGGCGGCACCGCGCACGGCCTCGCCGGTCACGACCGTCTGACGCGAGCCAGACGTGGTGCCGGAGTCGGGAGCGTTCTCGGTAGAGCACTCGCCATTGGCAATGCAGCTCAGCGGCAGACCGCAGGCCTCGGCAACGTCCTGCAAAAAGACCGTGTTGCAGCCCTGGCCGATGTCGGACGTGGCGGCGTAGACCACGGCGCGGCCATCCTCGACGCGGATCTTGCAGCGGCCGGCATCGGGCAGGCCCACGCCCACGCCGGCGTTCTTCATGGCGCAGGCGATACCGGCGTGTCCGGGATGCGCGTAGTAGGCATCCTTGACCTCGAGCAGCGTCTCTTTAAGCGCCGTGGAGCAATCGGCAATCTGGCCGTTGGGCAGAACCTCGCCCGGCTCGATGGCGTTGCGGTAGCGAATCTCCCACGGATCCAGGCCGACCTTCTCTGCCAACAGGTCGATCAGGCTCTCGAGCGCAAACTCGGACTGGCAGACGCCAAAGCCGCGGTACGCACCGGCGGGCGGGTTGTTGGTGTAGTAGCCAAAGCCGCGAATGTCGGTGTTCTGGTACTTGTAGGGGCCGACGGCATGCGTGCAGGCGCGCTCGAGCACCGGGCCGCACAGCGACGCGTAGGCGCCGGTGTCAAAGTTGATCTCGCAATCCAGGCCGGTAAAGTTGCCCTCGGCGTCGCAGCCCAGTGTAAAGGTGCCGTCCATGGCGTGGCGCTTGGGATGGAAAGCGAGCGACTCGGCGCGCGTGAGCTTGCACTTCACAGGACGCTGGAACTTATAGGCAGCGAGCGCAGCCAGGTGCTGGATGGACACGTCCTCCTTGCCGCCAAAACCGCCGCCCACGAGCATAGTCTCGACGACCACACGCTCGGGTTCGCCATCCCAGCCAAACATGTGGGCACACTCTTTGCGCGTGTCGTAGGCGCCCTGGTCGGTCGACTGCACCTTGACGCCATTCTTGTACGGGAAGGCAACGGCGCACTCGGGCTCCAAGAAGGCATGCTCGGTAAAGGGCGTAGTAAAGCGCTGCGTCACGGTGAATGCGCTCTCCGCCAGCGCCTTGGCGGCGTCGCCGCGCGTCACATGGCGGCTCTGGCACACGTTGTCCTTGAGCTCCACCGTGTTGCCAAAGGCAAAGAAGCTGTCGTGCAGGCGCGGGGCGTCGGCAGACCTGGCCTCGGCGATGTTGCGCACGGGCTCCAGCGGCTCGTAATCAATCTTTACGAGCTTCTTGGCCTTCTCGAGCGTCGCCTCGTCCTCGGCAACCACCAGCACGATGGCGTCACCCACGCAGCGGGTGATATCGCCCTGGGCGATCATGACGTCCCAGTCCTGGATAAGGTGGCCGACCTGGTTGACCGGCACGTCCTCGGCGCGCAGGATGCCCACCACACCGGGCAGGGCCTCGGCCTTGGAGGTATCGATGGAGAGCACACGGGCGCGCGGATACTTGGAGCGCACGGCGCTGGCATAGGTCAGGCCCGGCTGGTCGATCTCGTCGATGTCGTCGGGGTACTTGCCCTCGCCGAGCACCTTCTTGCGCACGTCGATGCGGAAGGCGCGCTTGCCCACGCCGTAGTCATCGCCGCGCTCCAAGTCCTCGTCGATCTGCTTTTCGCCGCGGAGCACCGCAGCGGCCAGCGCAATGCCCTCGATAATCTTCTTGTAGCCGGTGCAACGGCAGACATTGCCGCGGATGGCGTACTTGATCTGCTCCTCGGTGGGCTCGGGGTCCTCGGCGATGAGCGCCGCACCCACCATGACCATGCCGGGAATGCAAAAACCGCACTGCACGGCGCCCACGGCGCCAAAGGCGTACACAAAGGCCTCGCGCACGTCCTCGGGCAGGCCCTCGACGGTCACGATGTTGCGGCCGGCGGCAAGAGCGGTGGTCAGCACGCACGCCTTGACGGCCGCACCGTCCACATGAATGGTGCAGGTGCCGCAGGCGCCCTCGGAGCAGCCGTCCTTGGCGGAGTGAATGTGCAGGTCGTCGCGCAGATAGCGCAGCAGTGGCTTGTTCTGAGTCGTCGTGCACTCGACGCCGTTAACGGTAAAAGTGAATTCCTGTGCCATGGTGATTCCCTTCTACACGCCGGCGGCGATGCCGGTGCGGTCGTGGATGGCGCCATGCGGGCAGACGACGGCGCACATGCCGCACGACAGGCAGTCCACGCCGTCGATATGGGCGCAGTTGTCCTCGATGCGGATAGCGCCGGCAGGGCACTTTTTGGCGCACATACCGCAACCGATGCAGCTCGTGTCGCAGACCTTGCGCGCAATGGCGCCCTTATCGGTGTTGTTGCAGCGCACCAGAATGTTCTGGTAGCCGGGGACGAAGGCAATCACGCGCTGCGGGCACGCCATGCCGCACAGGCCACAGCCCGTGCACTTGGAGCGGTCCACGCGGGCGATGCCATCGACCAACGCAATGGCGCCGTGGGGGCAGGCCGTGACGCAGGCGCCACAGCCAATGCAGCCTTCGCTGCAGTGGGCGTCGCCGCCTGCGGAGGCGCAACCGCTTCCGCAGGCAACGTAGGCCACGTTATGTTGAATGGATTTGGCCATAAGAGACTCGCCTATTTCTTAAGAAGGTACGAATAGTTGTCGCGCACAGCCCTGATGGTCAGGCGGACGGCCTCGGGAAGACCGGTGTTGACGGCATCGACCGAGACGGTGCGGACCGTGCCGGCGACGCGAACCTTAAAGTGGTCCTCGTCCACGGCCAGGAAGCCCTCGTTCTCGGAGTTCTCCATGTCCTCCTCGCTCCAGAACAGGGTGAGCTTGTCCTTGTAGGGACGACCCTCCTGGTAAGGGCAGAACACGGCGCAGTTGCCGCACTCATTGCACATGCCGTCGACATGGACGACCTGATGCTTGGCCAGGCCCGGCACCTTAATTGCCACGTTGGCGCGGTTGGGGCACACGTCGCAGCAGACCTCGCACACCGAGCCGCAGCCCAGACAGCGGGTCTTGGTGCAGTTGCGCTTGTCGCGGCACAGCGACCCCTTGCGCTCGTAGCAAGTGTCCTCGCGGCCGGCCTGCTCGTTGCAGTCGGCGTACTTGTTAAAGTCCACGTCGGCGATGGCACGGGCGACCTCGGCGGCATCGGCGATAGCCTCGACCACGGTGGCAGGACCGCGGCGGCAGTCGCCCGCAGCCCAGACGCCCTCGACGCCGGTGGAGGTAGCGGCAAGGCGGCCGCGACGGTCGTGCTCGACGCCCGCGGCATCGTACAGGCTGGCGTCGATGCCCTCGCCCACGGCGCAGATCACCGTGGTGGCGGGAAGCTCAACAGTCTCGCCCGTGGCGACGGGGCTGCGGCGGCCGCTTGCATCCGGCTCGCCAAGCTCCATAACATCGCAGGTCAGCACGGCGCCGTTGAGTGCCTTAGGTGCCAGCAGCTCGCAGAACTCAACGCCGTCGGCAAGAGCAAGATCGAGCTCTTCCTCATCGGCGGGCATCTGCTTCTTGGTGCGGCGGTAGACCAGGCGCACGTTCTTCACGCCGGCCAGGCGCTTGGCCACGCGGGCCGCGTCCATGGCGGTGTTGCCGGCGCCAATGACCACGACGTCCTCGCCCAGCTCGAGCTTCTCGCCCTTCTTGGCGGCCTCGAGGAACTCCAGCACGTCGAGCTCGGCGCCCTCGCCCAGGCCCGCAGAGCCGGGCATCCAGGCACCGGTGGCCACGACCACGTCGGTAAAGCCCTGGTCCTTGAGCTCGTCAATGGAATCAACGCGAGCGTTGAGCTGCACCTTGGCGCCAAAGGCTAGGCAGAGCTCGGCATCGTGGGAGATATCGTCGCTCGCGATACGGAACTCGGGAATCACGTGACGGACCACGCCGCCGAGCGAATCGCGGGCCTCAAAGATGGTGACGGGCACGCCGGCACGCGTCAGGAAGAACGCCGTCGCCAGGCCGGCCGGGCCGCCGCCGATAACGGCAACGTTGCGCTCGCCGTCGTTGGCGATGGCCTGGGCGCGCAGCTTGGGCAGCACGGCGGTCATGGCCTCGCGGGCGGCCTTGAGCTTGCTGGCGCGAATCTGGGCGCCCTCGGGCTCGTAGAACGCACGCTCGCAGGCACGGCCGCAGGGATGCGGGCAGATGGTGCCGGTAATGAACGGCAGGGCGTTGCGCTCGATGATGATGTTGAGTGCGTCCTCGTAGCGGCCCTCGTCAACGGCCGCCAGGTAGGCGGGAATATCCTGCTGGATGGGGCAGCTCGTGCGGCACGGCGTGGTAAAGCAATCGGAAAGAGGGCTCTTGCCGGCGACCTTGCGGTCGGGCAGCGGACGCAGCGGCTTCTTGTAGAGCGGGTTGGTGAGTGAGTCGGTCTGGATCGCAGTCACAGCCTCGAGCGAGACGCCCTCAAACGGCTTGCCGTCCAGATCGGTGAACTCGCCGGCCATCTGACTAAAGCGCTCGTAGCCACCGGGCTTGAGCACATCGGTCGCCAGGGTGACGGGCCAAATGCCGGCGTTATACAGGGCGCGGATGTTGTAGACCGTGGCGCCGCCGGAGTAGCTGATGCGCAGCTTGCCATCGAACTGCTCGGTAATGCGACGGGCAGCCTCGATGGTCAGCGAGAACAGCGAACGGCCGGACATGTACATCTCGGTGGAAGGCAGCTCGTTCCTCGTCACGTCGACGGGGAAGGTGTTGGTGAGCTTGACGCCAAACTCCAGGCCGCGCTCGGCGCACAGGGCAATCAGGCGCTCGAACATGGGCACGGCGTCGGCCCACTGCAGGTCCTCGCGGAAGTGCGTATCGTCGAAGACGATGTAGTCAAAGCCCAGCTCGTTGAGGCGCTGACGTGCAAACTCATAGCCCAGCAGCGTGGGGTTGCACTTGATGTAGGTGTTGAGGCCCTTCTCGGTGATGAGGTAGGTCGCGATGCGCTCGATCTCGGCGGGCGGGCAGCCGTGCAGGGTAGACTCGGTGATGGAGTTGGAGACGCGTGCCGGGATGGACTCGACAAACGCGGCGTCGACATGCTCAAACTTGTCCAGGTTGGCGAGCGCCCATGCGCGGCACTCGTTCCAGACGTCGGAGCCGCTGGCGTCCTTCATGCCCTCGATGTAGGCGTCGACCTTGGGGCTCTTGATGCCCTCCAGGTCATAACCCACGGACATGTTGAAGACAAAGCCGTCCGGGCTGCCCAGGCCGTACTCGCGAGCGATCAGGTGGCAGGCAAACCATGCCTTCACGTACTCGGCAAAAGCCTGCGGAACCTCGAGCTCGGTCGACCACTCGCAGTTGTAGCACTCGTCCTGCGCCACAATGCAGGGCTTGTTGACACACTTGGAGAGCTCCTCGCCGTCCATAACCTGAACGGTCTTGAGCTCAAAGAAGCGGGAACCGGCCACGTAGGATGCCACAATGTTCTGGGCCAACTGCGTATTGGGACCGGCGGCCGGGCCAAACGGAGTCTCGATGCGCTCGTCAAAAATGGGAAGCGCGCCCTCCTGGTTGGTCGTGACCATCTTGCGCACGCCAAAGACGGCGCCCTGAGTCTTGTGCTCCTCGATGATCCAGTTCATCAGCTGCGAAAACGGGATCGGCCTCATGATGTCGCTCATAATGAGTTCCTCTCTGTAACGCCCGGCGAGACCGCGCGGCGGGCGCAAATACGGTGTAGCGCTAGCACAGCGCCGGCGACCCCGCGGAGGCCGCCTATGCGCGCGCCGGATGTGGCGAAACATCCGACGCGCGCGAATCTACTTGTGAATTAGTAGGTGCGATCGTTGAGCGTGCTCCAGAGCTTCTTGGACTCGGCCATGGTCCACGCGTTGATCTTGTCCTCATCAATGCCAACGAACTCGCGATCCTTGTACAGGACGCGGCCGTTGATGATGGTGGTGCGGCAGTTTTTGCCCATCATGCCAAAGAGCATGTGGCCGTCGATATTCTCCTCGCTCAGCGGCGTAAAGGGCTTGTAGTCCATAACGATAACGTCGGCGGCAGCGCCGGCCTCGAGCACACCGAGCTTGCGATCGAAGTACTTGCTCGCCATCTTGGCGTTGTTCTCGAACAGCATCGTCATGGCCTCGCACCAGCCCACGTTGGGCATGGCGGCGTTGTGGCGCTGAATAATCAGGAAGACCTTAAGGCTCTCGAGCATATCGTGGGTGTAGGCGTCGGTGCCCATGCACACGGGGATGCCGCGGCGGAAGAACTCGAGCACGGGGGCGCAGCCCACGGCGTTGCCCATATTGGATTCGGGGTTGTTGACCAGCCAAGTGCCGGACTCCTTGACGATATCCATCTCGGCAGGCGTCACGTGGATGCAGTGGCCCAGCATGGTGTCGGGACCCAGCAGGTTGTGCTGCAGCAGGCGCTCGACGGGGCTGATGCCACCGCGGTTGAGGCGGGAGTCCCACACGTCGTTCATGCCCTCGCACACATGGATGTGGAAGCCGGTCAGGCCGTTGTTGGCCTCGGCCATCTTATCCATGGTCTCGTCCGAAAGCGTAAAGGTAGCATGTCCGCCAAACATGGCGGCGATCATGTGGTTGTCGTTATCGCGACGCTCCTTGGCGGCCCACTGGGCAAATTCGGCGTTCTCGGCAATGGCCTGGTCGCACTTTTCCTGGCCGCGGCGATCGGAGACCTCGTAGCACAGGCACGAACGCATGCCCAGCTCCTGAGCTGCATCCTTAATGGTAAAGAGGCTTCCCGGAATCTCGCAGAAGCTCGCATGGTGATCGAAGATCGTGGTGACGCCATCACGGATGGAGTCCAAAATCGTAGCATAGGCGCTGGCCTTGGTGCCGTCGAGCGTCAGGTTGTCGTCGATCTTCCACCACTGCTGCTCGAGATTCTCCAAGAAGTTGGTGGGGTTGCAGCCCTTAATGGCAAGGCCGCGGGCCAGACCCGAGTAGATGTGGGTGTGGCAGTTGATGAGTCCGGGCATGATGAGGTTGCCCTGGGCATCGACGTACTCGGCATCCGGGTACTTGGCCTTGAGCTCGCGCTCGGGGCCCACTTCGACGATCGTATCTCCGTCAATGGCGACCGCACCGTTGGGAATGAACGGAGTCTGAGCGTTGCGGGTAAAGACGGAACCGTTAGCGACCAGAAGCATAAATGCTCCCTTCAACATCAGAGGCGGGGTTTGACACCTCTGACATGGCGGAGTGCGAAGCGCCGGCCTACACCGGAAACGGGCCCTCTCCCGTCAACGCTTCACCAAAGGGACAAACCCTTTGAAGTGCGGCTTGGTGCCGCATGGCGTCGGCGGACGAGGCGATGCGTCCGCCGACGAATAGCACCGAATTGGTTACTTCTTGCTCTCGGGCAAGACCAGATCCACGGCAGCGTCCTTGGCAGCATCGATGTGCTGAGCCACGACCGGCGTCTGCGGAAGGATCAGGTTAAGAACAATGGCCATGATGGCGGTGGGGGTTACGGCATTGGAGCCGATGACGGTGGGCACCCAGGTGGGCATACCCTCGCCGGCAAGGCAACCGCTGGCCATCCAGATACCCAGGCCAAAGACGACGGAGGTACCGACGATGGTGGTAGTGCGCTGCGTGAGGCCCTCGCGGGTGAACATGCGCACGCCGTTCATGGTGATGGTGCCAAAGACGCCGACGGTCGCGCCGCCGATGACGGGCTGCGGGATAGCGGAAAGGACGGCAGAGAGCTGCGGGAACAGGCCGGCGATGGCAAAGACGGCCGCGATGATCACAAAGACCCACTTGTTGACGACCTTGTTGGAGCAGATGATGCCCACGTTCTGGCCAAGGGCGCTGGTGGGAAGACCGCCAAGCAGGCCGCCGACCATAGAGGTGAGACCCTGGGACACGATAGCGCCGGAGAGCTCGCGCTCGGTGGGCATACGGTCGATGGAGCCCAGGCAGGCGGCGGAGACGTCACCGATAACCTGGATGGCAACCATGGGGAACACGACGGCGAGGGTAATGCAGACCTCGGGATCAAACTCGAGCGCGTAGGGCATGAGCTTGGGAAGGGCGAAGACCTGAGCGGTGGCGACGCTGGAGAAGTCGATCATGCCAAAGGGGATGGAGACGATCATGCCGACGATCATGCCAAAGAACACGGATCCCAGCTTGAGCGTGCCCTTGCCAAAGTTGGCGAGCGCAAAGACCACGGCGAAGGTGATAAGAGCGACGCACCAGGCCTGCGGGGTGCCCCACAGCGGCGTACCCATACCGCCGGCCATATACTTGACAGCCGTGGGATACAGCGAAACGCCAATGGAGAAGATGACCGTACCGGTCACGACAGGCGGGAACAGCCACTTGATCTTGCTGTAGGCCAGACCAAAGAGGACCGCGACGGCGCCGCCGACAATCTCGCCGCCCAGCAGCGCACCAAAGCTAAAGCCCGAGGCACCCATGGCCTGCAGGGCCGGCAGGAACGCGAACGAAACGCCCATGACGATGGGCAGGCCGCCGCCGATGCGACGGAAGGGAGCGAAGGCCTGAAGGGCCGTATCGATCGCCGAAAGAATGAGGGCGACCTGGATGATGTCGGTGCTCTGCTGGCTATTAAAGCCGTAGACGCCGGCCATGATGACCGCCGGGGTAATGATGCCGGCAAACGATGCCAGTACGTGCTGAAGGGCACACGGGATCATTTCCTTAACGGGAGGCATGCCTTCGCGAGTGAACAGGGCTTCAGTGCCGTTCGTAACCGTCTCCTGGGTCATTTGACCACCAATCCTCGAAGTAGTTGTTTTCGCATCTAACGCTCTATTGTGACGCAGTGCGGGGTTGAGGTTGTGCCTTCATTGCATATCGTATTAAAGATGATTCTCATTCTCAATAATAATTTTTTGTTATCAGACTATTCTTCAGCTGAAATAACGCATTTCCGCAGGTCAGGAAAGTGTCTGGTCAAAATAGCATCTAACTTTTCTTTTGGTCAACCGTTTACCGCTAAATTCCTACCGTTCGTCTGCATTACGCAATGTACCTGCGGATATACGAGTCAATAGACGCCGTGTTACCATGATAAAAAATTGTTATGAACACTTCGATAGAACCCAAAGGAGTTGCCCGTGAACGAGACCGTACGCCGCTTTTTGCCGATGGTCGATTTCCTGGAGCAGGTACTCGGTAAGAACAGCGAAATCGTGCTGCACGATTTCTCGGATCCCGACCACGCCATCGTCGATATTCGCAACGGCATCGTGAGCGGCCGTAAGGTCGGCGGTCCCGCCACCGATCTGGCACTCAAGATCATGCACGATGGTAAATATCGCGATCTGCCGTTCATTACGGGCTACGAGGGGCGCGGTGCCGGTGGCAAGACGCTGGAGTCGGCGACGTACTTCATTCGCGAGGACGGCGAGATCGTCGGCATGCTCTGCGTCAACACCGATCTTTCGGCCGTGCGCAACATCAGTGCCATGGCCCAGCAGCTTATGGCCTGCTTTGACGCCGCTCCCGCACGCACCGAGCCCTCCCCCATCGAGGTCGAAAGCCTTTCGGAGTCCACGCAGGAGCTCATCGACCGCAGTATTTCCGAGCTGCTGAGCGCTCGCGGGCTGGATGTGACGTCGCTTGGTCAAAGCGACCGCGTGGAAGTCATTCGCCACCTCAACGGCAACGGAGTGTTCATGCTCAAGGGCGCCGTAGCCTGCGCCGCCACCGCGCTGGGCATCTCGGAGCCCAGCGTCTACCGCTACCTGCAAAAAGTCCGCAAGGAAGGCTAACCCGCTGACTCCTTGGGGACGGAGGAAAACGGATCATTTTTGTCGCATCGCTTGACAAAAGACCCTGCAGTTCACACGCACTGCAGGGTCTTTTTGCATGTCATGTTTAGTTGTTGCCAACCCCTTAGAGAGCGGCGACGACCTCAATCTCGACCAGACCGCCGGCCGGAAGGGCGGCAACCTGGAAAGCGCTGCGCGCGGGGAACGGAGCCTCGAACTTGGAGGCGTAGATCTCGTTCACGGCAGCGAAGTCGGCAATGTCGGCCAGATAGACCGTGGTCTTAACGACATCGGCAAAGGTGGCGCCGGCAGCGGTCAGCAGGGCCTCGACGTTAGCAAGGGACTGCTTAGCCTGGGCCTCGACGCCCTCGGGCATCTTGCCGGTTGCGGGGTCGATGCCCAGCTGGCCGGACAGGAACACCATGTTGCCGGTCTGGATGCCGGGGGAATACGGGCCGATGGCTGCAGGTGCGTTATCGGAAGACACGACGGTCTTGCTCATGTTTTTCTCCTTACGATCAGATAGAGAGCGTGAGCGCGGCGTTCACACCGGGAGGCACAATTCGGTCTGAACACCGCGCTTGATTTGGGATAGTACTCAAGGTTTCCGCGCAATGCAAGATTATTATCACGTTGCGAGAATATTTTATCGCCCAACGGTGCCTGTCGGCCGCTGAACGGCACGACCGGACAGTGAAGCTCAAAATGATCCGTTTTCCTCCGCCACCTATGGATCACCTGATCCGCTGGGGACGGAGGGAAACGGATCATTTTTGCTGCAAGGGCTGCTGAAGACTTTGTCCTGCTTGGGCCACAGGGCTCGTCCGCCGCAACAGCACCACTATACTTTTGAATATCTGAGCATTTTGAAAGGCAGGATATGACCGCAACCGCCAGTAGAACCACCAACCGCAGACCCGAGCTCTTGGCACCCGCCGGAGGCCCGGAGCCCTTTACCGCCGCGCTTGCTGCCGGGGCAGACGCCATCTACTGCGGCATGGGCAGCTTCAACGCTCGTCGCAAGGCCACCAACTTTACCGACGAGGCCTTTGAGCAAGCCTGCCGAGCCGCACATCTAGCCGGGTCGCGCGTCTACGTCACGGTCAACATCGTCATCAAGCAGTCCGAGATGAGCGATGCGCTGCAACTCATCCATCGCTGCTCCACGCTGGGCGCCGACGCCTTTATCATCCAGGACTGGGGCCTGTTCTTTGAGGTCAAGCGCACGATGCCCGGCATCGAGACGCACATCTCAACCCAGGCGAACATCCACGACGACCGTGGAACCCTTTGGTGCCGCGAGCAGGGCGCCGACCGCGTGACCCTCTCGCGCGAGCTTTCCATCGACGAGATTGCCGCCATTCACGATGCCGCGCCCGATGTGGACCTTGAGGTCTTTAGCCATGGCGCCATCTGCTTTTGTTACTCGGGCCTGTGCCTGCTTTCGAGCTTTGCCATGGCGGGACGATCGGCCAACCGTGGCATGTGCGCCCAGCCCTGTCGCCTGCCTTACGAGCTGATCGACGAGAACGGTCGCGCGCTCTCCCCTGCCGGTCGCGAGCGTGCGCTATGCCCGCGTGACACCAACACCTCACAGCTTGTTCGCCGTCTGTATGACGCCGGCGCCGCATCGCTCAAGCTCGAGGGTCGCATGAAGGCGCCCGATTACGTGTACTCCATCGTTGATGTGTATCGTCACGAAATTGACGACATGCTATCCGGAGCCACCGTTGCCAAGGACGAGGAAGCTGCCCGCCAGCGCCAGCTCAAGCGCTGCTTCAACCGCGACTTTACGCACGCCTATCAGGACGGCACCTCGGGCGACGAGATGATGAGCTATGAGCGTTCCAACAACCGCGGCCAGATCGTGGGCACGGTGCTGGGCAGCCGCCCGGCCAACCGCGATGTGCGCGACCTCAAGCCCGACGACCGCCGTCGCCGTGCCGCCATCGCCCGCATTGAGCTGTTTGAGCCCGTGGGCAAGGGCGACCTGCTGGAGCTTCGCCACGATAACGAGTTTGACCAGTTCCTGACCACCATTGCCGCCGATGATGCCGCCGCGGGCGACATCATCGAATGTCGCGTGCCCCGTAGCATGCCCGAGGGCTGCCGCGTCCGCGTGATTCGCAGTCAGCGTGCCATCGACGCCGCCGGCGCCGCGCTCAAGCGCGATGTGCTGCGCCGCCGAGCTGTTGATGTGTCCGTGGTGGCGCGCCTGGGTGAGCCGTTTACTGTCACACTCAGCTGCTGCGATGATCCTTCGCTTGCGGCCACGGCCACGGGCTTTACCGTCGAGGCCGCCAAGACCCGCGCCGTCGAGGCGGCAGACCTGGTTGAGCATGTGGGCCGCATGGGCTCCTCGCCCTTTGAGGCAGCGAGCTTTGATGTGGCGCTCGATGAGGGCTGCGGCATGGGCTTCTCCGCCGTGCACAAGGTGCGCGCCGCCGCCTGCAAAGCATTGGAGGAGGCCATTCTGGCGCCGTACGAGGAGCGCGCGAAAACGCTCGAGCTGCCGGTACTCGACAAATGTACGCGCGCCATGCCCGAGCATTACCGCGATGAGCCGCAGATCTGCGCCGCCGTCACCACACTCGAAGCCGCCGAGGCGGCTCGTGCCGAGGGCGCCACGCGCATCTACATGACCACCGATGCGCTCGATGCTGTCGGACTCTCCCCTGCCGATGCATTTGAGCAGGGTATCGTGCCCGTACTCGACGAGGTCTGCCGCGCTGTTGACCACGAGCGCGTCGACCCCTGGATCAATGCCGGAGCCACCGTCGCCGTCGGCAATATCTCCGAGCTCGCCGTAGCCGCGCAGACCGGCGCCACGGCCGAGATTCGCTCTTGCCTGCCGGTGCACAACACGCCCTGCATGGAGGCGCTTGCCGAGCGCGGAGCCGGTGCGTTTTGGCTCTCGCCCGAGATCACACTCGACGAGATTGTCTCGCTCGGCGCCGCCGCGCCCGCGGCTCTGGGCATCACCGTCTTTGGCCGCCCGCGCGTCATGACAAGCGAGCACTGCATTCTGCAGGTTGCCAACGGCTGCATCCACGATTGCGTCAACTGCCGCCTGCGCGCCCGCAAGCTCTCGCTCAAGAATATCGACGGAAAGGTCATGCCCGTCCGAACCGACATCCACGGCCGCTCTCGCCTGTACGATGCCTACCCCATCGACCTCACGCCGCAGGTCCCTCAGCTGCTCGATGCCGGCGTGCGTCGTTTCATGGTCGACGGAACTTTGCTCGAGGCCGATGAGATTGGCCGTGCCGTCGCTCGCGTCCGTCGCGCCGTCGAGGCGGCACAAGCCGGCCGCAAGCCCGCCGCCCGCCTGCGCGGGGCGACCTCGGGCTGCATGTTTGTGGGAATCAGCTAACCGAAAGGCTTACACGTGAACGAAGAACCTCAAGTCCTCTACTGCGACGCCTGGCTCATGGCCATCGACAAGCCCGCTGGCATGATCGTCCACGGCGACGGCACCGGCGAGCGCACGCTCACCGACTACGCCAGCGACCTGCTGCTGGCGATGGGCGACGGCTTTGCCGCGACCGACATGCAGCCGCTTAACCGCCTGGACCGCGACACCACCGGCGTGGTGCTGTTCTCGCTCGACAAGCAGACGCAGCCCGCCTTTGACCAGATGGTGATCGACCACGCCTTCGAAAAGCACTATCTGGCGCTGGCCGAGGGCAAGATCGACTGGAACGAAAAGCTCATCGACAAGCCCATCGCCCGCGACCGCCACGACAGCCGAAAGATGCGCGTCGGCGCCAGCGGCAAGCCGTCTCAAACGCGCGTGAAGGTGCTCAAGCGTCTTAAGAGCCGTCGTGGCCTGCCCACGCGCTCGTATATCGATGTCGAGCTGCTCACCGGCCGCAAACACCAAATCCGTGTGCACCTGGCAAGCGAGCGCCATCCCCTGGTTGGCGACGACCTGTACGGCACGCCGCGTCCTTGCGGCCTCATGCTCCATGCCCACAGCGTGTCCTTTACGCATCCCGTAACCGGCGAGCACATCTACATCGAAGCCCCCTGCCCCTGGGAACCCTAAACCACCACAATGGGGACAGGCACCTTTGTGGTGGTTTTGCCGCAATGGCTCAGCCGCGGTCCCAAAACGTCTCGATCTGTAACAGTTAGAACCCATTTTCCGGTCTATCTGTTACAGATCGAGACATTCGAATCTCCCTCAAGGGAAAATCTCAATCCGTAACAGTAACTCGGTAAAATCCGTCCCAGATGTTACAAATTGAGACAAAGGGACGGCGCGGCTCGGAAGTATCTCGATCTGTAACACCTAGCCCACTTTTAACGGTCCAGTTGTTACAGACTTAGACAAAACCGGTAGACAACGAAAGCGGCAACGCCCGTGATGGACGTTGTCGCTTTTCTATTGAGAAAACTACTCGGTTTCCGTTGCTAACCACCACAATGGGGACAGGCACCTTTGTGGTGGTTTTGGCCTTGTCCTGTCCCCTGTCGCTAGACCGTGATGACGTTGTCCATTGCCCGGTACTTGGCTGGCACCTCGCCCGCAGTGATGATCGTTGCATCGCGAAAGTCCGCGAACTTGACGGACGCCACCATGCCAAATTTACTGGCGTCTGAGATTACGAAGCGCTTGGCGGTATGGCGCATCGAGATACGCTTGACCTGCGCTTCCTCGATATCCGGTGTGGTGAAGCCCTGCTCGGCGGCAATGCCGTTAGAACCCCAAAAACCGCAATTGAAGTTGTAGCGGTCTAGGGTTGCCAAGGCATCGGGGCCAACGAGCGCTTCGGTCTCGGGCTTGAGCTCGCCGCCCAGCACCACGGTGCGCATGCCGCGCAGAGCGAGGTGCTGAGCATGGAGCACAGAATCGGTCACATAGGTGACGCCCTCAAGGCGCGGAAGATGCTCGATGAGCCTAAGCGTCGTCGAACCTGAATCGATGTACACAAAGCTCTCGGGCTCCACAAGCGCCGCCGCACGGGCGCAGATGCGCTCCTTGTCATCGTTATGGAGATCACTGCGCTCGCTGATCGTCAGGTCGCGCGTCACGTGCGCACGCTCCAGACTCGTCGCGCCTCCGTGCACCTTGGCGATACGGTGTGCACGGTCGAGCGCCTGCAGGTCGCGCCGAATGGTAGACGCCGTCACGCCCAGGGCTTCAGCAAGCTCAGGCACGGTAACCGAGCCGGCCTGCTGCACCATCGACACGATCGCGTTGAGCCTATCTTCCGCAAGCATCGCTTACTCCTCCTCGGGGTACACGACTCCCCAATCGGCGCGGAGCTTGGTCATAAGCTCCATAACATCGGAAGCATAGCCCAGAAGCTCGCGCTTCGAATCATCGCCGGCGACGGCCTTCTCCAGGTCGGCCATCTCGTAGCACAGTGCGTAGGCCTCGGTGCCAGCGTGGACCTCCTCACGGCGACCGTCAACAGTCCACACAATGGTCGCATGGTCGGCGCGCGGATACTCGTTGACCTCGATATAGCACTTGTCGAAACTGATGACCGAGCGCTTGGGCTGCTTGGAGTGGAGCGTAAGGCTCACGACGCCCAGCTGCTGCTCGGCATTTCGGCAGACGATGCCACCCGCGACGTCAACGCCAGTCTCGCAGTTGTTGCCCAGCGAAACGACCTCAGCGGGCTGGCTTGCCATAAAGAGACGCATGACGGACAGGGCATACACGCCAATGTCGAGCATGGCGCCGCCGGCAAGGTTGCGATTGTAAAAGCGGTTGGTCAGGTCGCCGTACTCCTTATAGCTACCAAAATTGAGTTGGGCGAGGTTCATGCGGCCAAACTCGCCGGCATCCATGCGGCGGCGCAGCTCCTGATACAAGGGCATGTGAAGCACCGTGGTAGCGTCCATAAGGACCACGTTGTGTTCGGCGGCAATGGCGCGGGCCTCATCGAGCTCGGCGGAGTTGAGCGTGATGGCCTTCTCGCAGAGAACGTGCTTGCCGGCCGCCAGGGCGGCGCGCAGATAGGTGATATGGGTGTTGTGCGGGGTGGTGATGTAGACGGCGTCGATGTCAGGATCGGCGTAGAGATCCTCAACCGTGTCATAGACCTTCTCGACGCCGTACTGGTCGGCAAAAGTCTGAGCCTTGGTGAGCGTGCGGTTGGCAACGCCCGTAAGCTTGCGGCCGGCCAGGGCAAGGGACTGAGCCATCTGGTTGGCAATAACGCCGCAACCGATCACAGCCCAACGGAGCTCGGGAGCCGTAAAGATGTCGTTAGGGAACGGCTTGTCCTGGACCGAAGCAAATGCTGCTTTGGCGGCTGCCGCGGCGTCGAGTGGAGCCTGCTTGGAATCTGCCATTATGTGTCTCCTGTGTCATAGAACGTCTTGCATTTCTGACAGCTCTATATTCGCACAAACACGCGCGTCTGTGCGCGTTTTTGCGTATCTCACCGCTAAACGGTCATTATTGCCCCGTAAACGGCGCATATATACGCATAGGTGCGTAATTAAACGCAATCTAACGCGCATAAACGCGCACACAAGCAATTTATACAGCACGACCCGCTCATTTATGCTTACCCAGTTAGGGTGCTCATTTAAGTCTGTCCCCAATGAGTAACTCATTTAAGTCTGTACCCAATGAGTAGGGATAGAAAAAAGGCCCGGGTGCCGTGGCATCCGGGCCTTTGGTAGCAACTTAACTGTTGCGGGCAGCTTAGAACTTGTGGCCGCACTTCTTGCAGACGCGCAGTTTGTTCTTGCCGTCCTTCTCGTGACCGACGCGGGTAACCTTACCGCACTCGGGGCAAACGAGATTGACGTTGGAGGCGTCGATGGGAGCCTCCTGCGAAACGATGCCGCCCTGCTGGTTGGCAGCGTTGGGCTTGACGGCCTTCTTGACGACCGAAACGCCCTCGACAACGACCTTGTTCTCGGCGGGGAGAGCACGCAGGACAACGCCCTGCTTGCCGCGATCCTTACCAGAGAGAACCTGGACCTTATCGCCCTTCTTGATATACATATATCTCCCCTAACTACAGGGTCTCGGGAGCGAGCGAGACGATCTTCATGTACTTCTTGTCACGAAGCTCGCGAGCGACGGGCCCGAAGATACGGGTGCCGACGGGCGAACCATCGTTGTTGATGACAACGCAGGCGTTCTCATCAAAGCGAATGTAGGAGCCATCCTTGCGGCGGATCTCCTTAACGGTGCGAACGACGACGCAACGGACAACGTCCTTCTTCTTGACGTTGGCGCCAGGGGTAGCCTCCTGGACAGCACCGATGAACACATCGCCGATGCCTGCATAACGACGCTTGGAACCGCCAAGCACCTTGATGCAGCGAATCTTGCGAGCGCCGGAGTTGTCGGCGACGTTCAGCATGGTTTGCATCTGAATCATGGTAGATGTTCCTCCGAACTAAGAACCGAAGAGAGGTGCGCAGCCTTTATACGGCCCGTGGTATGCAAGCCAGGCATACGCACATCTTCGGAAACGTACAAGTCGTAAGAGCGACTGCTTATTTAGCGCGCTCGACGACCTCGATGAGGCGCCAACGCTTCATCTTGGACATAGGACGGGTCTCCATAACGCGGACGGTATCGCCCACGCCAGCCGTGCACTCCTCGTCGTGAGCGTGCAGCTTCTTGGAGCTGGTCATCATCTTGCCGTACTTGGGGTGACGCTTGCGCTCGGTGATGGTGACAACAATGGTCTTGGCACCGGAGACGGAGGTAACGACACCCGTACGGACCTTACGCGAGTTACGCGAATCAGTCATGTTCTCTCCTTAGGTCCTACTCGGCGACAGCGGACTTCTCCGCTGCGATCTCGCGGGCGCGCTGCTCCGTGAGGACGCGAGCGATGTCCTTCTTCACGGTGTTGACGCGAGCGGTGTTGTCCAGCTGGCTGGTGGCCATCTGGAAACGAAGGTTAAAGAGCTCGGCGCGCATTTCCTTCAGCTTCTCAACGAGCTGAGCGTCCGAGAGCTCACGAATCTCTGCGGGCTTCATTAGTTCTCCTCCTTGGCGGCGGCGGCGTCCTCAGCAGCCCACTTGGCCTCGAGAGCGGCCTCCTCAGCCATCTCCTTCTCGATGCGCTGCTCGGCGTTCTTGGCAGCAACAATCTTGGTCTTGATGGGAAGCTTGTGCTGTGCAAGACGCAGAGCCTCGCGAGCGACCTCCTCGGGCACGCCCTTGACCTCGAACATGATGCGGCCGGGCTTGACGACGGCCACCCACTCCTCGGGGTTACCCTTACCAGAACCCATGCGAGTCTCGGCAGGCTTCTTGGTGATGGGCTTATCGGGGAAGATCGTGATGTAGACACGACCGCCACGCTTCATGTAGCGGGTCATGGCAATACGAGCGGCCTCGATCTGACGGTTGGTAATCCAATGGGCCTCGAGAGCCTGGATACCAAACTCGCCGAAATGCAGCTCGGTATTACCCTTGGCCTGGCCCTTCATGGAGCCACGCTGCACCTTGCGGTGAAGAATACGCTTAGGGGCAAGCACTACTGACCCCTCCTCTCGGAGTTACGACGACGAGGACGGGAAGAGCCCTCGAGTGCAGGGTTGGGAACAGGCTGGCCCGGGAGCTTCTCGCCCAGGTAAATCCAGACCTTCACGCCGCAAGCGCCCATGGTGGTGCTGGCGACAGCCGTGCCGTAGTCGATCTTGGCACGGAGGGTGTGCAGAGGCACGCGACCCTCACGGTACCACTCACGACGGCCCATCTCGGCACCGCCGAGACGACCGGAGCACTGGATACGGATGCCCTTAGCGCCGGCCTTGCGGGCGGACTGGACAGCCTTGCGCATAGCGCGACGGAAGGCAACGCGGCCCTCGAGCTGCTCGGCGATAGACTGAGCAACGAGGTTGGCGTCGAGCTCGGGGCGCTTGATCTCGACAACGTCGACGGAGAGCTGGCCCTTGGAGACGCCAGCGACCTTCTCGAGCTCGGTACGGAGGGTATCGATCTCGGCACCCTTCTTACCGATGACAACGCCGGGGCGAGCAGTGAGGATGATGACCTTCACCTTGTCGCCAGCGCGCTCGATCTCGACGCGGGAGACAGCTGCGCGGGAAAGACGCTTCTCGAGGTACTTACGAATCTCGAGATCGTTACCGAGGGTCTTAGCGTAATCCTTCTCTGCGAACCAGCGGGAGCGCCAGTTCTCGGTGATGCCAAGACGGAAGCCGGTGGGGTAGACTTTCTGACCCATACAGCTTTACGCCTCCTTTCGAGGAGCAACGACGACGGTGATGTGGGAAGTACGCTTCAGAATGCGAGAAGCGGAACCCTTGGCGCGGGGACGGATGCGCTTAAGCGTCGGACCCTCGTCAACATAGGCAGCGGCGACAACCAGGTTGTCGGCACGCAGACCGTTGTTGTTCTCGGCGTTCGCAACGGCGGAACGGAGAACCTTCTCGACATCCACGGCGACGGCGCGGTCGCAGAAGTGGAGGATGTCGAAGGCCTGAGCGACAGGCTTGCGGCGGATCAGATCGACCACCAGGCGGGCCTTGCTGGGGGAAACACGCACGTACTTAGCGACGGCGCGAACCTCGGTGGCCTCAGTTTCAATAGACTTAGTTGCCATTTACGGTTAACCCCCTATTTGGCCTTGTGGCCACGGAACGTACGAGTCGGCGCGAACTCGCCGAGCTTGTGACCAACCATGGACTCGGTAACATACACGGGCACATGCTTGCGGCCGTCGTGGACGGCGATGGTGTGACCAACCATCTCGGGGAAGATGGTGGACGCGCGGGACCAGGTCTTCACGACGTCCTTCTTGCCAGCCTCGTTCATCGCGGTGATACGCGAGAGAAGGCGAGTCTCCACGAACGGGCCCTTTTTGAGACTTCTGCTCATAAGTGCTTTCTCCTAAAACTCGGTATCCGAAATTACTTCTTACGGCGACGAATGATGTGCTGGTTCGAGACCTTCTTCTTCTTGCGCGTACGAAGGCCCTTCGTCGGCTTACCCCAGGGGGTAACGGAGGGACGACCAGAGGTGTGGTTCTTGCCCTCGCCACCGCCGTGCGGGTGGTCGACAGGGTTCATGACGGTACCGCGGACGGTCGGGCGCACGTTCATGTGACGCTTACGGCCGGCCTTGCCGATGACGATGTTGGAGTGATCGGCGTTGCCGACCTCACCGACGGTGGCGCGGCAGGTAACGAGGATGCGGCGCATCTCGGAGGAAGGCATACGGACGATAGCGTACTTGCCCTCCTTACCCATCAGCTGGCAGGAGTTACCGGCGGAACGGGCGATAGCAGCGCCCTTGCCCGGCTGGAACTCGACGGCGTGGATGAGCGTACCGACGGGGATGTCGGCGAGGGGCAGAGCGTTGCCCGGCTTGATGTCGGCGTCAGAACCGGACATGATGGTCTGACCGACCTCGAGGCCCTTGGGGGCCAGGATGTAGCGCTTCTCACCGTCAGCGTAGTGCAGCAGAGCGATGCGAGCGGAACGGTTCGGATCGTACTCAATCGTGGCAACCTTGGCGGGCACGCCGTCCTTGTTGCGCTTGAAGTCGATCACGCGGTAACGACGCTTCACGCCGCCGCCCTGGTGGCGGGTGGTGATGCGGCCGTTGTTGTTACGACCGGCCTTCTTGGGCAGGGGCTCGAGAAGAGACTTCTCGGGCTTGGTGCAGGTGATCTCGGAGAAGTCGGAGATCGTCTGCCAACGCCTACCAGCGGAGGTCGGCTTAAGGTGCTTTACAGCCATTACAATCCCTTTCAATAGGAATCCGTTAGCCATCGCAGACAGGGATTCGAGGTTCTGCCTCGGGTGCGATGACACCGGACGTATACACGGTTCCGGGCGTGTCCATTTTATACGCCCAAAACCTTGAGCTCTCGCCTCCCCTATTTGGGAGGCATGAGCTCACTCAACAGCAGCGAGTCTTAGGCCTGGTTGCCAAAGACCTCGATGGTGTCGCCCTCGGCCAGCGTGACGATGGCCTTCTTCCAAGAACGGGTCTTGCCGGCGACATAGCGCACGCGCTTGGTCTTGGGCTTGACCGTCAGGGTGTTCACGCGAACGACCTTGACGCCGAAGATCTCCTCGACAGCGTCCTTGATCTGATACTTGTTAGCATCCTTGGCGACCTCGAACGTGTACTTGTTCAGCTCCATGCCGGAGAAGGAACGCTCGGACACGATCGGACGGATGATGATCTCGTGGGCGGTCATTTATGCAAGCACCTCCCCGAAGTGAGCGGCGATGTCGGCGGGCATCAGCACGGCGTTGTTGTTGACGAGATCGTAGGTGTTGGCCTCGTCGGCAGTGATGATGAACGTCTTGGGAATGTTGCGGAACGACAGGTAGGCGTTGACGTCCTCATCGCGAACGATGATGGTCAGACGCTTGCCCTCAAGGCCGAGAGCCTTGAGCATGGCGACGGCAGCCTTGGTGGAAGGCTTCTCGAAGCCGTAGTCGTCGACGAGCACGAGCTCGCCATCGGCCAGCTTGGCGGACAGCGCGGAGCGCATAGCCAGCTTGACCTCCTTGTTGTTCATACGCTTAGCGTAGGAACGGGGCTTGGGGGCGAAGACAACGCCACCGTGACGCCACTGGGCAGCACGGATGGAACCCTGGCGGGCACGGCCGGTGCCCTTCTGACGCCAAGGCTTCTTGCCGCCACCGGAAACCTCAGAGCGGCCCTTAGCGGACTGGGTGCCCTGACGCCAAGAGGCCATCTGGCACTTGACGATGTGGTGCATAACGTGGATGTTCGGCTCGATGCCGTACACCTCAGCGGCGAGCTCGGCCTCGGCGACCTTCTTGCCCTCGCTGTTCTTTACTTCAAACTTTGCCATTTAAGTGTTCTCCTTGGTATGACGCTGGGCTAAATGGGCTGGGCCCTTAGGCCATACGGATGGCGACGAGACCATTCTTGGCACCCGGGACAGCGCCCTTGACCAAGATGAGGTTCTGCTCGGCATCGATGCGGACAACGGAAAGGTTCTTGACGGTAACGCGCTCGTTACCCATGTGACCGGCCATCTTGACGCCCTTGAGGACGCGCGCAGGATAGGCGCACTGACCGATAGAACCGGGGTGACGCTGGAAGTGAGAACCATGCGTCATAGGACCGCGGCGCTGACCCCAGCGCTTGATGCGACCCTGGAAGCCCTTACCCTTGGAGGTACCGATGACGTCGACCTTCTCGACATCAGCGAAATCAGCGACGGTAACGACCTCGCCGACCTTGTGCTCCTCGCCGTTCTCGACGCGGACCTCACGAAGGAAGCGGACAGGCTCGACGCCAGCCTTGGCGAAGTGACCAGCCATGGGCTTGTTCACGTTCTTGGCCTTGATGTCGCCGAAACCGATCTGGACGGCGTCATAGCCGTCGGTTGCCTGAGTTTTAACCTGCGAGACAGCGCAGGGGCCAGCCTGGATGACCGTGACGGGAACGACGTTGTCGTCCTCGTCCCAAACCTGGGTCATGCCAATCTTGCGGCCGAGAATCATGCTGATCAAGATATGATCCCAACTCTCGCGTGGTCTTGGGACAATGCGTACACCACCGAGCGTACGCCCCTAGAGGACCACTACTTACACGACGTGCTCCCCAGCCTTGTATTGCGTCCGAACTACCTGACAACCCTATTAAGCAGGCGTTTTGTCCAGCCAGAATACTCCCCTGGTTACACACAGCTGTCTAGTATACACGGCTGCGGGCGTATCCATCGAGATTCATATTTCACTCACATTGTTTACGCAGGTAAAGTGCGCGGAGTCGCCTGGGGCCGGCAGAGCGGCGGCGAAATATATTAAGGTTGCTGCTCTGCCGGGCTTGGGAGACGACACGTTGACGCCTGCTTAACTCTGCTCGCTCAGGCTAAAGACTTTGTTGGGGATCCACTATTTGTTGGAGGGTGAATTTGCTTTGAAGCGGTTTGCCTTCCGCCTGTGGCTTTTTTGAATTGGCGGCTGACGCTGCCGCGACTTATTGCCAAGAGGACTTCAACACCATCGGCGCTCATGAGACGAGCGGGACACGGCGACCTCCTCAAGGCAGAAGAGGAAGGCCCGCGCTCCAGCTCCATTATCGCGGCATCCCGTTTCGGGGCGAAGAACTAGAGCACCGAGAACCGGATGAAATTGTACGTGCAGATCACGATGATGAGCACGAGGGCGAACACGTAGAGCTTATCGACCGCCGCCGAGTCCATCCGGCGCAGCAGGCGGCGCCCCACGACCGACCCAAGCACCGCCATCGCCGCCATGCCCAGCAGGACCACGGGGAGGAACGCGGGCACGCTGCCCGTGGCCAGCGTGTAGATGAGGCTCGCCGTCTGCGAGAACGCGATGATGAACAGCGACGCCTGCGCGGCGGGCTTGCTCTCCATGGCGAAGAAGAAGACGAGGATGGCCAGGTTGAAGGGGCCGCCGCCGATGCCGAGGAAGGACCAGCACGCCCCGGCGCAGAACCCTATGAGCGCCTGCGCCCACGCATTCTCGAGCTTGAGGCCCTTGATGCGCGCCTTGTTGAGCGTGTAGGCCAGCACGAGGACGGCGAGCACGATGAGCACGGCGGCCTGGACCGCGCCGACGAGCTCGGCGTCGGGGAACACGGACCCCAGCCGGTTGAACAACATCTTGCCGATCACGCCGCCCACCGCGGAGCTGACGGCGATGGGCGACATCGCCCGCGCGTCGATATCAGACTGCCCGCTCGCCGCGTTCTGCGCGAGCGTGGAGAGCGACATGATGAGCACCGACATGCTCGAGAGGAAGCTCACCGTGCCCACGCTCATGACGTTCATCGCGTCGACCACGGGCTTGATGATCACGCCGCCGCCGATGCCACAGAGCGGCCCCAGAAGCGACGCCAGGAAGCATACCGCGAAGACCAAGATGTATTGAGGACCCATCCGAACAAGCTCCTATCGATCGAGCAACACCCTATGCAACGAATTGCAAGCGTTCGTATCATTCAAAACCGCAGCGTATGGTTGTGGACTTTTACATATCTCGAACGCTGCTGCGCGATATGTCCCTATTTACGCCGCTCATGCGGAGCACCGTTGCGCCAAGGGCTAGGCGTCCCCGCCAATCTGCCTGCCGAGTCCATCAATGGCCCGCGCACCGTCTCGACACGCCGCTAGTAGTTAGCGAAGTAATCCTGGTTGAAGATGCACGCGTAGACGACGTCGAGCAGCAGCGCGGTGGAAACGCTCATGGCGAAGTGCCCGATGTTGTCCTCGCGGTGCATCCGGACAGGAAGTTGATGGTCGCCACGTCGGCGACACCCACGGCGTCCATCACGGGCTTAATGATGATGCCCCGCCGACACCGCAGATGGCACTGATGGTAGAGGCGAAAAACGCAATGGTGAATACGATTGCTAGCATATGAAGCGCCTAGACTCTTCCCTACTTGTCAGGCATGGCTGCTGCGAGCGTCCGCTCAGCGCGCTCGCAATAGGACGCGGCGCGCCCCTCGTCACCCTTGTTCTCGTACTGAACCGAGAGCATCTGGCAGAGCAGGGCCTCTTCCATGCCAGCCGCCTCCGACAACGCGCGCTCCATCTCGTCGATATAGGCATACGAGCCCTTGAGGAAGACGTCATAGGTGCGACGGTCGGCACGCGCAGCCTCGCGATCACCGTGCTCCTCGAGGTAGGAGAGCAACTCGCGTGCGTGGGGCTCATCCCCGATCTCCACGTAGAAGGAGAACGCCTTTGCCGCCAGCGCGAGTGTCTGCTCCTCGCTCATCTTGAGCGAACCCATCTCGCGGATGATGCGCTCGGATGCCTCGACGTCATCCATGGCAAGAGCTGCGTTCAAGCGCATGAAAAGCACGTTGTACTTGGGGTACAGCACGCTAGTGAGCGGGCGGTTCAGGACCTTGAGGTAGTTGTTGAGGTCGCCCTCGCGCAGGTACGCCTCGAGCTTGGCGAAGGTTGTGCGCTTTTGGACCTCCATGTAAATGGTGAACCCGACCGCAACCACTACGACCACAATGCCGATCGTCTTCATATCCATGGATAGGCCTTTCTCTTAACGTTGGAGGCGCGAGGGCCGGGGGCGCTCAAGCATAACGGCGGGCGCACGTCCCGCCACCAACTCGCCGTCACGAACATATCCCTCTTCGCGACCAGCGAGCTCCTCAATCAGGCAGGCACGGAGCACGGCGATGCGCGCGGCGCGCTCCGGAGCGTCGATGAGGTCGTGCTCCTCACGCGGATCGGCGTCCAGGTCGAAATACTGCTCCACCCCGGTCCGTGTGAACCAGATGTACTTGTCATGCGGGGTCACGATCCACTGGTTGGACTGCTCGCGGCTGCCGCTGTGCTCGCCGTGCAGGTATGCACGGTTCAGCGGCGCGGCGCCGGTAAGCTCGCCCATGAGCGAGGCGCCCTCCACGCCCTCGGGCACGGGCAGGTCGCACGCCTCGAGGATGGTGGGCATAAGGTCCATGAGTTCCACCGTGCTCTCGCTCACGCCGCGAACGCGCTCGCCGCCCGGCACATCGACGTTTTTGCCCACGTGCACGATGAAGGGGATGCGCGCGGAGCCCTCGTAGGGCAACACCTTGCGAAAGAGACTGTGGTCAAAGAGCATCTCGCCGTGGTCGGAGCAGAACACGATCACGGTGTCGTGGTAGGTCTCGTCGTTCTCGAGCGCCGTGATGAGCCGGCCGATCTGGTGGTCCATATGTGTGATGCAGGCATAATAGCCCGCCATGGCCTCGCGGCGCAGCTCGGCGTCGCGGCAGCCGTGCACGCTGTCCAAGATCATGCCATCGCGCTCGGTGGCATCGGCGTCATCCCAATCGCCAGCGGCAGGCGCGCGCAGCTCCATGTCGCGGTACAGATCGAAGTAGGTCTGCGGCGCGTCGAAGGGCGGGTGGGGCCGCACGAAGCTCGTCATGAGGAAGAACGGGCGCGTGCGATCGCGGGTCTCCAAAAAGCGGATGGACTCGTCCACCACCCAGTTGGTGGGGTGCAGGCGCTCCTCGTAGGCCCAGGGATGGGTGATCCAGGAGTTGTTCTCAACGCCCGAACCGTTCACGTCGGCGAATTCGCCCAGTTCATTTTTGAGGAAGCGCATGTAGTCGTCGGAGACGTTCTGGTGCATCCAGTACGGCAGGTTCGCCTTGCGGTAGTGGCCGATGTAGCCGTCATGCAGGCGCATGTGCTCGAAGCCGCAGCCCAAACGCGGCGGATGCACGTGCATCTTGCCTACCACGGCGGTCTGGTAGCCGCCGTCGCGCATCTCCTGCGCGAGCATATGGTCGTACTCCCACGCGATACCGTCCTGGTAACCCACGCGGCCCGTGCCCGCGGGCGTCTTGCCGCAAAAGAGGGCGGCGCGCGCCGGGATGCAACTCGGGCAGGCGGAGTAGGCGTTCTCGAACAGCATGCCGTCGGCGGCGAGCGTGTCCAAGTAGGGCGTCTGCACGTCCGGATGGCCGTCGATACCCAGGCAGTCGCCGCGCATCTGGTCGCACATGATAAGGAGAACGTTGGGTTGCTGGGGCATAGGGAACTCCAAACTCACGGGAACGGGATGAAGATTGAGTGGTCAAGGCGGGAGGGGCGCAGAGCCCCACACAACTACGACGAGGCAAAACCCGGGCAGGATCAGCGCCGCGTGAACATGCGAGCCACGCGCTGCAGGCCGGGATAGGCGTACTCCAAAAACTCACGCAGCCCGCAGTAGCCCGCATCGTAATAGGCGATGTTCAGGCGCTTGCAGTTGCGATGGCAAATGCCCTCAAAGGGGCAATCGGCGCACCGCGCGCAATCGCGACGCGGCTCGTTCAAAAACATGCGCATGGTCTCACAGGTCGCCATTGCCTCAAGGGAATCGACGCGAATATCGCCCACGCGGTACTCATCCAGCGCATAGAAGTCGCACGGATACACCGAACCGTCGCTTTCCACCACGAACTGCGGAGCGCAGCGGCCGAGCATACCGCACTGCGACGGAAACTGCCCGAGCGCCATCTGCATGACGTTCTCGAACAGCCAGATGCTCACATAGCGCCCAGCACCGAGCTCGCGCCACCACAAGTCGAACAAGCGGCGGTAGAACGAGGAGAAGGCACGCGGGTCGAGCGAGAACGTGTCCCGCTCATCGTCGAGGCCCGGCAGGCACGGGATGAACTGGATATGGGTGATCTTCTCCTGCTTGATGAAGGAGAAGACGCGCTGTGGATGCGCCGCCATCTGCGAGGTGAGGACCGAGAGTATGTTGACGTCCACGCCGCGCTCGCGCAGCAGGCGAACGCCGCTCATGACGCGCGCGTACGTAGCGGCACCGTGCGCATCGGGACGCATCGAATCGTGCAGGTCGCGATAAGCGTCAACCGAGACTCCGATGAGGAACCCGTGCTCGCGGAAGAACTCGGCCCATTCCTCTTCGATCAGGTAGCCGTTGGTCTGCAACGCCCAGCTCACCCGCTGGTTCTCACGGCGCTCCTCCACCCGCGCGACGAACGAATGGAAGAAGTCAAGGCCGGCCAGGGTGGGCTCGCCGCCCTGGAAGGCGAAAGAAATGTGCGCATCACTCGCCACGGCGAGTGCACGGTCGATGATGGCACTTGCCACGTCTTCGCCCATGACGCGGGCGCTCCGCTCCTCGCGATGAGCAGCGACATCGCAGTAAAAGCAGTACCTGCACCGCATGTTGCAAGCACTCGATGCCGGTTTTATCAAAAAGCCAATATGCTTCGCGCACATGGCACATACCCCCCTTCGCACAGGCTAGCCCTCACTCATCGGGCCGGAAACCACCTCCTTACCCGAGGCGGCGCATCCGGCCCGCACAATCACCGCATGAATCTTAGGCCAAGCCCAGGCGCTCCTTTTGCTCGGCCGGGGACTCATGCTCCTCCAGGCCGCGCAGCAGCAGGTCAATCATGCGCTGTTCGGCGTGGTCGTCCTTGCCGGCGAGATTATTAACCTGGCCGTAGTCACTCTCAAGGTCGAACAGCATCGTCTGCTCGACCTCGGCGAGCGGCGTGGCTCCCTCGATCTGGGCCGGCTTCTTACAGGGGATCTTGAACAGCGGGTACTTGGTGCGTTTGAAGTAGCGGCCACACTCAATCTCCTCCGGGCAGTCCGAACCCATCTTTTTGCGGATGGTGTGCGGCAGTGCGGTGTACTCGAAGCACGGCTGGTTGCCGGCGACCGGCGCGCGGAAGTAGGTGTAGCGGCCGTCGGTGACGTTGACGGTCATGGCGTGCACGCCGTACAGGGCGTAGCCACGCGTGGGCGCGTCAGCATCCGTCATGAGCGGCACGAGGGAGGTGCCGCACACATCTGCGGGAATCTCGCAGCCGTGGGCCTCAAGCACCGTGGGCATGATGTCGATTGCCTGAGTGAGCTGGCGGGCATGCTCGCCGGCGCGGGCGTTACCCGGGAAGTGCACAATGAACGGCAGATGCGCGAGCTCGTTATACAGGTGCATGTAGTTTTTGCCCATGTAGTCGCGCTCGCCCAGGAAATAGCCGTGGTCGGTGGTGACCATGACCATGGTATCGTCCAGCATCCCGCGCTCCTCGAGCTTGTCGATGAGCCTACCAAACCAGCGGTCGGTCATGGTGACGAGGGCCTTGTAGCGGCGCTGCAGGTAGTCCTCCGCGCCCTTGTTGACGTCGGTGGCGGAGACGCGCTTGTACTCAGGAATCTCGAAGTAGTCGCGGTCGAGCTCGCCAGTGCCGCCGTACATCTCCATGTACTTGTCGGGCACATCGAAGGGCTCGTGCGGGTCGAAGGCCTCAACCATAAGGAAGAAGTCGTCGGCCCCAGCATTGCCGTCGATCCAGTCGCAGGCGGACTGGAAGGTCTTGGGGCTCGGCATGTCCTCTTCGTTGGGCCAGAGCTGACGGTTCTTCTGGTACTGCTCGCGCACGCGCCCGTAGAAGGTCTCGGGCATGTTATTCGGCTCATCGATGCGGCTGACCCACGGGTCGCCCTCCTGGCCGCGGTAGTAATCCCAGGTGTTGAACTCCTGGAGGTAGCCCTCGCCACCGGTGCGTAGGTAGTGGCAGTGGTCGGTGGTGATGTGGCAGAAGTTGCCGTTCGCGCGCAGGCAGGCCGGCAGCGTCACATCGAAGGGCTCGATGGGGCCCCAGGGGCGCTCGAGGAAGTTGTAGCGACCGGTGAGGATGTCGCGGCGGGCAGGCATGCAGGGAGCCGAGCCGATCCAGTGGTTGTCGAACACGCAGGAACGCTCGGCAAAGGCATCGAGATTGGGGGTCTGGACGTCGGTTGCGGGGTTGTAGCACGACAGGACGTCGCGACGCAGAGTATCCATGAGCACGAGGACGGTTCTCATTGGCATCCTTTCGATAGTTGGATTTGCCAGATGGCGATACGCCAAAGGCACATGGGCATAATGGAGCGCACCCCGATCGCGCACGATGGAGAGCACATGAGACAACGATGCCCGCGCCCGGCATGCGGGGCGCGGGCATCAAACGATTTGCCTTTTGATAAGCTCGCGATTAGGCGAAGATCTTGAACGCCGGGAAGTAGAAACCGATAGCGGCGAACACAAGGGAGAACACAATCAGACCGATGATGATCTGGGCGGAGTTCTTGCCCTGGCCCTTCTTGAGCAGGCGATAGCAGATGAAAGTCAGAACGACAGGCAGCAGGAAGGGCAACACCTTATCGAGCTGGTCCTGGAGCACCAGCGGGTCACCCTCACCGAAGGCGAACTGCACGGCAAGCTTGAGCTTAACGGTCGTGGCGATCAGGCCGCCGGTGACCATGACGCCCAGCACGTTGGCGAGGTTGCCCAGACGGTCGAAGACCTGGACGCCCGCCTTCTCGACGAGCTCCATGCCCATCTCGTAACCCTTGTGCAGGCCGAAGTACTTCAGCGGCCAGTACAGCAGGTTGATGAGCAAGAACATCACGAGCGGACCCACAATGGAGCCGTTGTCGACGCACATAGATGCGCCGATGGAGCCGGCGATCGGGAACCAGGTGAGGTTCAGCAGGGAGTCACCAAGGCCGGCGAAGGGACCCATGAGGGAGGTCTTGATGCCGACGACGGTGTCCTTCTGATCCTCATCCGTGGTCTCCTCCAGGGCGGCGGTGATGCCAAGGATGAAGGGGATCGCGAGCGGGTGGGTGTTGAAGTACTCGAGGTGGCGCTTCATGGCGTTAACGCGCTCCTCCTTGGGGGCGTCCTTGTAGAGCTCCTCGAGGACAGGGGCAAAGCAGTAGGTCAGGGACAGCGACTGCATGCGCTCGTAGTTGTGCGCGAATTGGCAACCCTGGGTGCGCAGCAGGACCTTGTTCAGGGTGGAGTTGGAGATCTTACCCATTAGAGATCGTACTCCTCGTCATCATCGGAGCCGGCGGCAGAGGCGGCGGCAGGGGCGGGTTGATTCTTCTGGCCCTCGGTAATGACGTCCCACACGCCGGCGGCGGCGCAAGCGGCGAGCGCGATACCCACGGTCGGGACGTTGAGGAAGGCGGCCATGATAAAGCCGAGCAGCAGGAAGATCCACATGTTCTTCTTCATCATCATGGTGAGGAGCATGGCCAGACCGACGGCGGGCATCATGCCACCGGCGGTGGAGAAGCCGGTGAGGACCCACGGAACCTGGTTCTGCAGGAAGGCCATGATGTCCTCGATCACGAAGGAGCCGATGCCCGTGGCGATGAAGACGGGAACGGCGCGGGTCAGGAAGAAGCACAGGGCGCCGGTCCAGAAGAACTTGTTGACGGCGTTGAACTTACCGGACTCGATGGCCTTGTCGGCACCGTGGACAAGCGAGACGTTAGTGGTCATGACCAAGATGTTCAGCTGCTGAACCAAGGTGGCGGTGGGGATGCCGATGGCGACTGCCAGGGCGATGGCGCTGGCGGTGTCGGTGGAACCCATGATGCCCAGGGCGGCACCGACGATGGTGCCGGAGATGACATCCGGCGGAACATAAGCGCCGATGTTGTTGACGCCGAGCCACATGAGCTCCATGGTCGCGCCGATCATGATGGCGGTCGTCATGTCACCGAGGATGATGCCGACGCCGACGGATGCCAGCAGGGGCTTGCGGAAGCCCAGGTGGGGACCGAACTGGTCCCAAGTGCACAGACCCGCCCAGATGGCGAGCAGAAGTGCCTGAAGCATAAGCCTCTCCTTCCCTATTCGCCCATCGTTCCCTCCGATGGGCACGCCCCGGGTTCACATGCCCGGAAATGGTTACTTACTTAGTAGTTCTTGAGGAGCTCGGACACGGGCTCCTTGGAATCGCGCGTGGTGGTCTGCATCCAGCAGTCGACGCCGAGGCCAATGAGCTCCTCGAAGGCGGCCTTTTCCTCGGCGGTGACGGACATGTTCTTGTGCAGGCGATGACGCTGCTCGTTGAAGCGCATGCCGGAGACGTTCAGGTAGTCGAACGGCAAGCCGTTCTCGTGCAGCTTGAGGGCGTCGATGGGGTTGGTGAAGAGCACCATCGTGGCCTTCTTGAGCTCGGTCTTCTTGAGGACCTCAATGAACTTCTCGACACCGAAGACGGAGACCTTGATGTCGGGGGCGGCGAGGCCGGCGACGGACTTCTGGACGGGGTCGTTGGCGACCTTATCCGAGACAATGATTGCCGATTCGATGCCGAAGTCGGGAATCCAAGTGGTGGCGACCTGACCGTGGATCAGGCGGTCATCGATGTCGACGAGTTTGAGTGCCATGATGTTCTCCTTTTCGTTTGTACGTTCCTTCAGTACCGTTTACGAATGCTCTGCTCGATCGAGGCGCCCACTCGGGGGATACGGGTGAGCGCCACTCGAATCGACGGGCTAACGAGCCTAGAGGTCCAAATCGTCCTCGTCTGCCTCCACGGCCGGAGCGGGAGCCTTGATCTCCTGCTGGGCCCCGGCGTGAGCGGCAGTGAGCTGGGCACGGACCGCGTCGGCGGAATCGAGGCCATCGCGGGTGAGCAGGAGCTCGACCGCAACGGGCATGGACAGGCCAGTGTAGGCAACCATGTTCATGCCGTTGAGCAGGCAGCGGGTAGTCACGTTGAATGGGGTGCCGCCGTAGATGTCGCATAGGGTGACGACGAGTTCGCACTCGGCGCTGAGGGTCTCGTAAGCCTCGCGCATCTCGGACTCGAAAGACTCCAGGCTCTTCTCGGCGGTGAGACCAAGAGCGATGACATCAGGCTGCTTGCCCGCAATCATCTCGACGGCGCCGAGGGCGGCCTGAGCGAACTCTCCGTGACTTGCAAGGATGACACCGATACGCATCTTCTGTCCTTTCATACTTATTAATTCTCTTCGTTCTGTTCGTTCTGTTCGTTCTGTTCGTTTATGTTAGTCTATATTTGTTTATTGGTCGAGAGATGATTTTTGGAATGAGCTCTATTTACCTCCTATTTGATGGTTTTTTCCGTGAGCGTTATGTTTTGACCGGTGAAAGGTAATGTGCCTTCGTGAACGGTTTGCGTTTATTTATGTTGTTCGTTTACATTGAAATAAGAACAAACGCTCGATGAGGGAGTCGGCACTCATGAAATCCGAACGCCAGCAGGCCATTATCGACTTGCTCGATCAACATCATTCGGTATCGGTAAACGAGATATCTAATACCCTATCTGTTTCGGATATGACCATCAGGCGTGACCTGGCCGAGCTTGCCGACAAGGGCCTTCTTGTGCGCGTACACGGAGGGGCTCAGCTTCCACACTCCGCCCACGGAACAGCCCTTTCACGTTTGACCCCGCATGAGGAGAAACGTCGTTTTCAAGTTGATCAGAAACGTGCCGCTGCTATAGCCGCCGCCCAAACCGTCTCAGCCGGCGATACGATCTTTCTCGGTGGAGGCTCCACTCTCGAGCCCATGTGTTCGTATTTGCCCCAGGAGGACATACGCGTCGTCACCAACAGTCTTCCCGTGCTGAACCTGCTAGCCGACAATCCACATATAGATCTATTCTTTGTTGGTGGCATGATGCGTCACGACACGCGAGTTTTCACCATGCCATACAACGGCCGCGGCCCCTACGGTCTATCCGCTCCCAAGGCCTACGTCTCGGCAACCGGTATTTTTGGAAACGAGGTCTTTGGCTCTCGTCCCGATGCAGCCATGGTCCTCTCAGACGCTCTTTCTCGAGCTCAGGAGCGTTATCTTGTTGTAGATGCTGAAAAAGTCGGAAGGCGCGACTTCTGCCTTTTCACCACACTGGAGGATATGACCGCGGCATTCATTAACGAGGACGCAGACCCCCGGACCATCGAGGCCCTCCGCGCCTATACCTCCGTCATTACCGCATAATCCAATTGGCAAGCCATGCTTAAACCCGAACGTCACGAACAATTACTTGAGCTGTGCGCTCAGCGCGGAATGGTCACTGTTGCCCAAGCCGCAACAATCTTTGGTATATCTGAAATGACCGCTCGAAGAGACTTCGATGAACTCTCGCGACGCGCTGGCGTCATCCGCGAGTACGGTGGCATCCGACTTTCAAGCGGCTCCCCCATTGCCGAAGAGGTCCCGTTTTTTGAAAAGCTCTCAATCCGCTCCCCTGAAAAAGAGCATATCGCACGCACCGCTGTCAACCTCATCAGAGAGCGCGACACCATCTTCCTCGGACCCGGTTCGACTTGCGCTCTCATCGCCCGTGCGCTGCCGCGCATGCGGCTGCGCGTCATCACAAACAGCATCATCGTGCTGAACATGCTCCAGACGCGTAACGATGTGGAGATCTGGGCCCTGGGAGGACAGTATCGCAAACGATCGGGTTCTTTCGTCGGGCCCATCGCCGAAGATGCTCTCGCCCCGCTCGGTATCGACACTTGCTTTATCGGCACCAACGGCGTACTCGCCCAATCCATCTCCTGTTCTAACCTTGAGGAAGGACGCTTACAGGCGCTCGCTTGCGATCGCGCCGCCAAGCGTTACCTTGTCTGCGATTCAAGCAAGATCGGACAGATGGACTTCTTCGGCTTCTTCAATCTCGATCAAATGGACGCACTCATCACCGATGCAAATGTCAACGACAAACAGCGTTCCATGGTTCTCGAATCAACTCGCATCATCGTCGCAGAATAGGCCTGTTTTGATTTAGCTGGACACCACAGCAAAGACCCCGATTCGATAAAGCCGAATCGGGGTCTCATTATTCGCATCAAATCGCAAATAGGTCAGCAGCTACTTCTCAGTGTAGACGCTCTCGCCACCGAGATAGGTCTCGACGAGGGATAGGTCGGGGTTGAGGACGACAACCTCACCCACGTAATCGGAGGTGCCGGCACCGGTGAGCACCACATTGAGGCGACCGTCGCCCATGGCGCGGGCGTCGGCCAGGAACGCCTCGACGGCCTCAAGGTTATCCTTGTAGATGTTCAGCGTGTCAAGCCAAAGCTCGGGAGACGACACGTTGATGCCTGCTTAACTCTGCTCGCTCAGGCTAAAGACTTTGTTGAGGATCGATGATCTGCTGCAAGGTGAACTTACATTGGGACGTGTCGCATTCTTCTTGCGAATCCTCAAAATCAAAGATCATGATGGCGCAGTTGGGGAGCTTTGCTGGGAGTTCGAAGCCCTCTGGGGCGGCGGCTTTGATGAATTGGCGGCTGGCGCTGCCGTGGCTTACTGCCAGGACGGTTTCAACATCATCGGCGCTCATGAGATTAGCGAGCGTGCTTACCATACGCTCTTGCAGCGCCTGACTTCCCTCCCCTCCGAAGGGGATTAAGTCCTCGCCCGGATCCCAGACGTCGGTGGGTAGCGCGTCGTGGGGGCCTTCTTCGAAGGAGCCGTAGCAGCGCTCGATGATGCCTTCGCAGGGCTCGACGGCGGCGTCCGGGCCGAGGAGCTCGCCTGCGACGAGCCGAGCCGTGGCCATGGCTCGGCTTAAAGGAGACGAGACTACCTTGTCGGGGGTGACGTCGCGGGCTTTAAGCCATGCGGCGGCCTTTGCGGCCTGCTGACGGCCCAAGTCCGTTAGCGGTGAATCGCAGCGGCCCTGGACGAGCTTTTTGACATTGAACTCCGTCTGACCGTGACGGAGCAGATACAGTTTCTTCATGGTCTCCCCTTTTGCGCGAATAGCCCTAGCGATACAGCCCTACTCGCGTGCCGCGCCGACGTAGTCTTCATCGACCGTAATCTTGGCTATCGACTTGGGATATTCGGACTCCACCTGCTGCGCCAGCGTGCGCCTAAGGTCATCGGCGCCCATCGTTAAATCCGAAGGACGCACGCAGTCAAAAATCACGTTAGTGTGCGTAGGGCCCGGCACGCAGCGCAGGTCGTGGATCGAAATACGGCCGTCGATCTGTTTGGCCATCGCGTTGATGCGGAGGCGCATATCTGCCACCTTTGGATCGTCGGTCACGATGGGGTCGTAATGAAGCGTGACGATCATGCCGTCATCTTTCCTAAACGCCTGCTCAATGTTGTCGAGCGTGTCATGACTCTCCAGCGGATCGGCTTCGGCCGCCATCTCGGCATGAGCGCTTGCGAACTTCCTGCCCGGGCCGTAGTCGTGAACCATCAAATCGTGAACTCCCAAAACGCCGGGATAGCTCATGATCTTGTCTCGAATGTGCTTGACCAGCTTAGGATCGGGCGACTGACCCAAAAGCGGGCTCACCGTATCTTGAATAAGTTCAAAGCCGCTCCAGCCAATATAGGCGCCAACGGCAAGGCCGACCCATGCGTCAAGATTGATGTGCGTCACCTGCGAAACAATTGCACATGCCAGCACGGCGCCTGTGGCAAGAACATCGTTCTTGGAATCCTGGGCAGTCGCATGCAGTGTCTCGGACTCGATACGGTCGCCGAGCTTTTGGTTGAGCGCCGCCATCCACAGCTTAACAACCATCGAAAGCGCCAGGACTGCCACCAGGGCAAGCGAGAACTCGACAGGTTCGGGGTGGATGATGCGCTCAAACGAGGACTTCACCAGTTCAAGGCCAATGAGAAGCACGAGCGCCGCCACGACCAAACCCGAGAGATACTCGTAGCGACCGTGGCCGTAAGGATGCTCGGGGTCGGCCGGCTTGCTCGCCAGCTTAAAGCCCAGCACGCTCACGATATTCGAGCTTGCATCGGACAGGTTGTTCATGGCATCCGCCACAATCGAAACCGATCCCGACAGCACGCCAATTACGCCCTTCGCAGCGCATAGTGCCACATTGGCGAGAATACACACCACGCCCGTCAACGTGCCCACGCGCGCACGGTCGCCCTGCGCACGCTTAACAATCCACTCGACCATCTACATCCGCCCCCACGGTACTACCTATATATCTATTGCTCAAACGGATTGTAGTGTAGCCACTTTGTCCCCCAGATACAAAAAAGGCCGCAACCCACACGGGCCACGGCCTTGGAATATGGCAAAGGAATCGTCCTTGTGTCGCACAGGTTTACGCGCTTACTTCGGCCACGCTCTTAGAGGTTTCGGGCAAATCGGCTCCGTCCCCCGTCGTCTGTCCCTTCGCCGGCACCACGCCAAAGCAGTAGCTCAGCGCCGCAGACACCGCAAATGCCACACCGCCGGCAGCGCAGCACCACAGCAGGTTCGAGATGCCGCCCGTGGCAAAGCCAATGACCATAAGGACATTCGTCATGCCGATGGTATAGGCCGTAACGTGGCCCACGGCCGCAACAAGGCCTCCGACGGCGCCGCCAATGGCCATGCACGTCAGGCACCTGCCATATTTAAAGCCGCAACCGTACAGCGCCGGCTCGCTTACGCCGCCAAGAACACCCGAGATTGAATAGCCCAGCATGAGCGCCTTCTCGTCCTTATCCGCAACGCGAAGCGACGCGCCAAAGGGCATGCCCCAAACGGCGAACGTTGCCATCGTCGCGGCGATCAGGATGCACGAATCCGTTCCCACACTCATAAACTGCGCATAGGCGAGCGATAGGACAACGTTGCTGACGCCGGCGATCTTTAGGAACTCCCAGCCCGCAGCAAGCCCCATGAGCGTGAGCAGCGACACGATGCCACCGGAATTGCCAAGCATAAACATAAGCTGGCCCAACAGCATGCCCAGATAGCTGCCCGCCGGCGCCGTAATACACAGCGAAACCGGAACCATGACAAGCATGGTCGCAAACGGAACGAACGAAAACGCCACGGCCTTAGGGATAACGCGCTTAAAGAAACACTCCACTCGCCATAGCACGGGCACCGAGATGAGAACCGGAATAACAGTCGTCGTGTAATCGTTGACCGGCGCAGGAAGCAGACCATACACGGAAGTCATCGATGCCCCCGTCGTCGATGCGGCATCGACAAGCTTGAGTAAATCGGGTGCAATCAATACGCCGCCCAGCATCATGCCCAGCTGCTCCGAGCAACCGAGCTGGCGGGCGGCCGCCCAACCAAGATAAATGGGCAAAAAGTAGTAGCCGGCGTTATAGAGCCAACTGTAGAACAGGCGATAGATATCGGAATCGGCAGACCACAGGCCCAGCATGCCTTCGCCCATAATGACAGCGACGGTGCGGAACAACGCCGCGCAGACAATAAACGGCAGCGCCGACATCATGCTTTTGGACAGATAGTCCACCACGGCCATGGCGTTTGATGAAACCGACGTTGTAAACGAGGTGTTGGAAACTTGTAGCATGGAACGCCTTTCCCAATATGACATGCGGGCTGTCCCTTTGTCACATCGTGCGGTATCGACCGATTGCGCGGTACTTTTCGTAGCGGAGGTTTGTGAGGGTCGCGTCGTCGAGCTGCCCAAGCGTATCGAAGGCATCAAATGCCGAGGACATGACGGCACCGGCAATCTCCTCATGCGACAGGCCCTTATCGTCAACAATGCCGTCGATGATGCCGAGCGCCAGCAGATCGGGGGCCGTGAGCTTAAGCGCCTCGGCGGCCTCATCCGCACGCTCGGTATCCTTCCACAGGATCGACGCACAGGCCTCGGGGCTCACGACTGAATAGGCCGAGCTCGAGAGCATCAGGATGCGGTCGGCCACGGACAGCGCCAGCGCGCCACCAGAGCCGCCCTCGCCTGTCACCACCGAGACAATCGGCGTCTTAAGGCCGCTCATCTCCATGAGATTCTGAGCAATCGCCTCGCCCTGGCCGCGCTCCTCGGCACCGATGCCGCAAAACGCGCCCGAAGTATCGACCAGGCACAGAACCGGTCGACCAAACTTTTCGGCCTGGCGCATAAGGCGACGCGCTTTGCGGTAGCCCTCGGGATGTGCCATGCCAAAGTTGCGACGCATGCGCTCTTTGGTCGTGGTGCCGCGCTCGATGGCGATGACCGTTACGGGGCGCCCGTCTTTCCAGCCAATGCCAGCCACCACAGCGGCGTCGTCGCCAAAGTAGCGGTCGCCGTGCAGCTCCACAAATCCATCCAGGCCCAGCGAGATCATCTCGCCTGCCGTGGCGCGATCTGCCGAGCGGGTCTGCTTGACAATCTCGAGCGCGGTTTTTGGTGCGGCCGAGCGCTTGAACAAGTGTCCCAGCTTTTTGCCACGGCGACCCGTATGCACGATCTCATGCGGTGCCCCCAGGCCGGGCGCGTGCCCTTCGTGCAGCGCCAGCAGCTCGCCTACCGTGAGCGCAATCTCGCCACGCGGAACAACGGCATCGCAAAAGCCGTGCTCCAGCAAAAACTCGGAGCGCTGGAATCCCTTGGGCAGGCGCTTGTGCATGTTCTGCTCGATCACGCGCGGGCCGGCAAATGCCGTCAGGGCATCGGGCTCGGCCAGGATAATATCGCCCTCCATGGCAAAGCTCGCGGTTACGCCTCCGGTCGTGGGGTCAGTGAGCACCGTGATATACAGGCCGCCCGCCTCGCTATGGCGCCTAACCGCCACAGAAATCTTGGCCATCTGCATGAGCGAGGTCACGCCCTCCTGCATGCGGGCGCCACCCGATACGGTAAAGCCAACGACCGGCAGTCCCAGCTCGGTCGCACGCTCAAATGTGCGGCAGATCTTCTCGCCCACCACGGAACCCATCGAGCCCATCATAAAGTTGGCGTCCATAAAGAAGAGCGCCGTATCGCAACCGCAGATTTTGCCCTTGCCGCACACAACGGCATCGCGCTCGCCCGAACGCTCGCTCACGCTCTTGAGCTTGTCGGCATAGCCGGGAAACGAAAGGAAGTCCTCCGGCGCCAGACTGGCATCCCATTCCTCAAACGTGCCCTCGTCAATCGTCATGTGCATGCGGTCGCGCCCGCTCACGCGAAAGTGTTTGCCGCAACGAGGGCAGACCTCGAGGTTGTCGTGCAGGCGTGCCTCATCGATCACGCGGCGGCACTCCGGGCACTTGATAAACACGTGGCGCGCGGGAAACTCGGCGCACGACTCGGTCATCGGTCCCTCGAGGACGTTGACCGTCTTCGCTTTTCTATTCATCAGCATAGAGATGCCCCATTAGATCGGTGTGATACATGCCCGACAAGAACTCGTCGTTTGCCAGCACGTCGAGCTGAAGCTCGCTGTTTTCGCTCACGCCCTCAATCACGAGCTCGCCCAGGGCCGAGCGCATCTTGCGAATGGCGCCGTCACGCGTGGGCGCACACACGATGAGCTTGCCGAGCATGGAGTCGTAGTACGGCGGAACTTTCGCACCGGCAAACATGGCGGAATCCCAGCGCACGCGCGGACCACCCGGCACACGCAACGCGGTGACCGTTCCGCATGACGGCAGAAAGTCCGGCGTTTCGGCATTGATGCGGCACTCCATGGCGTGGTTACGGACCGGCATATCCTCCTGCTCAAAGGGCAGAGGCTGGCCGGCTGCCACGCGCAGCTGCCACTTGACCAAGTCGGTATCGGTCACAAACTCCGTAACCGGATGCTCCACCTGCAAGCGCGTGTTCATTTCCATAAAGTAGAAATTGCCGTCGTCCGAATACAGGAACTCAATGGTACCGGCGCCCTCATAGCCAACGGCACGAGCCAGGTCGCGCGCGGCCTTGTGCATGCGCGCGCGAATATCATCGCGTCCGTCGAGGCACGGCGCGGGGCTCTCCTCGATCAGCTTTTGGTTGCGACGCTGCACCGAGCACTCGCGCTCGCCAAGCGAAAACACATGGCCCTGCTTATCGGCCATAATCTGCACCTCAACGTGATGCGCCGGCGCGACGAACTTCTCCATGTAGCACTCGCCGTCGCCAAAGACGGCCTCGCCCTCGGCACGCGCCTCGATGAACGCCTTTGCCGCATCTTCCACGCGCTCGACCTTGCGAATACCGCGACCGCCGCCACCTGCACGCGCCTTAATGAGCACGGGACAGCCAATGCGCTCGGCCTCGGCCGTTGCCTCCTCGGGGCTTTTGAGCAAATCGCAGCCCGGCACGATGGGCACGCCCGCCGCGGCAGCCGTTCGACGTGCGGCGTCCTTGTCGCCCATGCTGTCGATCACCTTGGCCGAAGGACCAACAAACGCCAGGCCATACTTGTCGCAGTCGCGCACGAAGCTCGCCTTCTCGGAGAAAAAGCCATAGCCGGGATGAATTGCCTTAGCTCCCGACTTTACGGCACAGGTGAGCACAGCATCGTCGTTGAGGTAGCTCTCGGCAAGACGCGGACCGCCGATGCAATACGCCTCGTCGGCAAGCTGCACGTGCATCGCGTCCGCATCGGCCGTGGAATAAACGGCGACGGTCTTGATGCCCATATCGCGGCACGCGCGGATAACACGGACCGCGACTTCGCCGCGGTTGGCGATGAGCACTTTGTCGAACATGAAGCCTTCCTTAACTTTCGTGCATGAGTGCAAAAGACATATCGGCGCGGCAGCAAACCTCACCGTTGACGCTCGCAGTACCCGTCGCAAAGCGGAACGGCCCGCGCGCACGCGTGATGGTGCACACCAGATCAACTGTGTCGCCCGGGCGCACCGGACGCTTAAAGCGCACCTTGTCCAGACTCGTGTAGAACGGCGTCGCGCCGCGCGCCTCCTCATCGCCCATCAGCAGCACGCAGCAGTTTTGGGCGAGCATCTCGCACTGGATCACGCCGGGGACCACCGGGTTTCCCGGAAAATGCCCCTGCAAAAAGTATTCGTCGCCCGTAATCGTGATCTTGCCGTGGGCCTCGTCGCCCACCAGCTCGGCTTCGTCGAGCAAAAGCATCGGCTCGCGATGCGGTAACAGCTTCTTGAGCTCTTCTTTGTTCATGGATATCACCTATCCGATCCTCATGAGGCAGCTGCCGAACTCCACGAGGTCGCCGTCGGCCACGCAGATCTCGAGCACCTCGCCGTCTGCCTCTGCCGTTACCTCGTTGAGAACCTTCATGGCCTCGATGATGCAGAGCGTCTCGCCGGCCTTGACCTTGGAGCCCACGTGCACAAACGGCTCGTCGCCCGGCGCCGGGGCAGCATAGAAAACGCCGACCATGGGAGCGGTCACCTCGGTGCCCTTGGGCTCCGGTGCGGCGGCAGGCGCCTGCGCGGCGGGCTCCGGTGCGGCGGCAGGCATGGCGACAGGAGCCACCGCCGGAGCAGTCACGGCACCCGGCATAGGCATGGGCACGGCAACCGGCTGCGCGGCGCTCGCGCGCTCGAGTTCGACCGCGGTGCCATCGGGCTCCTCAACGCGTACGCGCGTGAGGCCGCGGTCCTCCATCACATCGGCTATCTCGGCAAGTCTTTTGGAATCCATGCTCTAGCTCCTCATATATCTACGCAGCGCGATGGCGGCGTTGTGCCCGCCAAAGCCCAGGTTGGTCGAAAGCGCCCAGGTAAGGTCGGCGCGAACCGCGCGATTGGGCGTGTAATCAAGATCGCAGGCGGGATCGGGTGTGTGGTAGTTAATGGTCGGCGGCACCACGCCCTGCTCGAGCGCCATGGCGCAGGCCATGACCTCGATGGCGCCCGTGGCACCGATCATGTGGCCGGTCATCGACTTGGTCGACGAGACATGCGCGGCGCGCGCCGCGTCCTCGCCGAGCGCTCGTTTGATGCCCGCCGTCTCGGACGAATCGTTGAGTTTGGTCGAGGTGCCGTGAGCGTTGATGTAGAGGCCCTCGGAAGGCTTAACGTCGCCCTCGGCCACCGCCAGCGATATCGCACGGGCGATACCTGCCGCGTCCGGGTCGGGACTCGTGATGTGGTAGGCGTCATCGGTGTTGCCGTAGCCCACAACCTCTGCGTAAATGTGCGCACCGCGGGCCTGTGCGTGCTCCATACCCTCGAGCACGAGCACGCAGGCGCCCTCGCCCATCACAAAACCGTCGCGGTCTGCATCGAACGGGCGGCAGGCCGTCGCGGGATCGGGGTTGGTGGTCAATGCGCGGCAGGACGTAAAGCCCGCAACGGCATCGGGGATAATGGCGGCCTCGGCGCCGCCGGCCAGGATTGCATCGGCATAGCCGTGCTTGATGGCGCGGAACGCCTCGCCCACCGCATGGGCAGAAGTCGCGCACGCGGTCACCACGGGCAGGGTCGGGCCCTTTGCCTTATGGCGAATCGCAATGTTGCCCGAAGCCATGTTGGGAATCATCATCGCAATCATGTAGGGCGATGCGCGACGAGGCCCGCGATCGGCAATCGTGTGGACGTTGTCGACAAGCGTCTGCATGCCGCCCACACCCGAGCCCACATAGACACCCAGGCGATCGCGATCGACCGCGCCCTCAACATCGAGGCCCGCATCGTGCATGGCCTCGTCCGACGCCGCCATCGCAAACTGAACACAGGGGTCGAGATGCTTGGCGTCATGCTTGCCAAAGTACTCGTTGCCGTCAAAGCCCTTGACCTCGGCCGCCACTTTAACGGCGAACGCATCGGTATCGAAGTGCGTGATCGGTCCGATACCGCACGTGCCGGCGCACATGGCCGCCCAGGTGGCAAGCGCGGTGTTGCCGAGCGGCGACACGGCACCGATACCGGTGATTGCAACTCTCTGTTCCATCATGGTCTCCTCATCCAAGCCGCTTAACCGGCTTGCTTTCTATATCGCCATTCCGCCGTCGACGCGCACGACCTCACCCGTAATGTAGGCCGCCGCATCGCTTGCCAAAAAGCGCACCACGCCGGCCACTTCCTCGGGGCGCGCCATGCGCTTTAGGGGAATCTGCTCCTCGGTTGCCGCGCGAACCTTCTCCGAGAGCTTTGCCGTCATATCCGTCTCGACAAACCCGGGGGCGACCGCGTTCACTCGTACGCCGCGGGGCGCAAGCTCGCGCGCCACCGCCTTGGTAAGCCCTATCACGCCCGCCTTGGAGGCAGCGTAGTTGGCTTGCCCGGCATTGCCCATCAGGCCCACGACCGAGCTCATGTTGACGACGCAGCCGCCGCGCTGGCGCATAAAGGTCTTGGTGAGCGCGCGCGTCATATTGAATGTTCCCTTGAGATTGACATCGAGCACGCGGTCGAAGGCGTCATCGCCCATGCGCATGAGCAGGCCATCGCGGGTGATGCCGGCGTTGTTGACGAGCGCCCAAATGGAGCCAAAGTCGTTGAGGACCGCCTCCACGCACGCGTTGACGGCAGCGGGATCGGCCACGTCGCATTGATATGCACGTGCCGCGGCGCCAACCGCCTCGCAGGCTTCGCACGTCTCGCGCGCCGCATCGACGCTACCGGCATAGACGACGGCGATATCAAAGCCGTCCTCCGCCAGACCGACAGCGCAGGCGCGGCCGATACCCCGCGAGCCGCCCGTGACCAGTGCCACGCGACGTGAGTCGTTGCGCTCGAGCGCGCCGTTGTTCAAGTTGCCCATGTCATTCCTTTCGGGTTACAGCCCTGTGGACTATGCGAGCTCGTCGGCAATAGCTGCGACCTGCTCGGCCGTTTCGCACGAATACACGCGAACGTCGCTCAGCGTACGCTTGACCAGGCCCGACAGCGTTTTGCCAGGGCCGACCTCAATAAACGTGTCGATGCCCTGATCCTGCAGAGTATGCAGCGTGTCGACCCAGCGCACGGCATGGCTCACCTGGTTGACCAAGACATCCGATGCCGCTCGCGGGTCCGCCGGATAGGGCGCCGCCGTCATATTTGCCATGACCGGAATCAACAGCGGAGATGGCGCGTGGCCGGCTTGGATATACGTCGCCAGCCCCTCAGTCGCCTCGGCCATATAGGGGCTATGAAATGCACCCGACACCGCGACTTTCATAGCGCGGCCGCCAGCCTCTTTTACGAGGACGTCGAGCTCCTGCAGTGCCTCGGGCGCTCCGGCAACAACCGTCTGCTGCGGGCTGTTGTAGTTGACCGGCCAGCAGTCCTCGCCGGCCTGCGCAGCCAGGCCCTCGACTTGCGCCGCATCAAGCTTGATGACGGCGCGCATGCCGCCCGGATGGCGCTCGGCAGCCGCGGCCATCAGCGCCGCGCGCTCGCACACGAGCTCAAAGCCTGCTCGCGTATCGAATGCCCCCGCAAAGGTGAGCGCGGCGACCTCGCCAAGCGAAAAACCCGCACAGGCGGCAGGTGCCACGCCGCGCTCGCGCAGGGCGGCAGCTGCTGCCAGGTCGTGCACGAACACGCAAGGCTGCGTGTTCTCGGTCTGCGAGAGCTCCTCCTTGGAGGCGCTCCGGCACTGCTCGCTCGTCCCCGGGCGCACCTCATCGGCAATGGCGAACACCTCGGCGGCCGCCGGCGATGTCTCGATCAAGTCGACGCCCATCGCGGGGTGTTGGGCACCCTGGCCGGCAAACAAAAACGCTACGCCACCCATGCGCACGCACCCTTCAGGACGTGCTCGGCGCCATCGACCAGGTCGTCAACGATTTCGCGTGCGCTCTGGCGCTCGTTGACCATGCCGGCAATCTGTCCACACAAAAACGAACCCTCTTCGTAGTTGCCGTCCTTGGCGGCCTTACGCAGCGCACCGGCTCCCATAGCACCGAGCTCCTCGGCACTCGCGCCGGAACCCTCGCTCTTGGCATAGGCGTTGGTGAAGGGGCTCTTGAGGGCGCGCACTGGATGTCCCGTCGAGCGACCGGTCGCACGCGTCGAAGTGTCGTTGGCCTTCAGGACCATCTCTTTGTACTGCTCCGAGACGGTGCACTCATTCGCAACGAGAAAGCGCGTACCCACCTGGACGCCGGCAGCGCCCAGCATAAAGGCGGCCGCCACGCCGCGGCCGTCGGCAATACCGCCGGCGGCCACGACGGGAATGTCGACCGCATCGACGACCTGCGGCACCAGTGCCATCGTCGAGGTCTCGCCAATATGGCCGCCCGATTCGGTACCCTCGGCAACAACCGCCGTGGCTCCACGACGTGCCACGAGGCGCGCCAGCGCCACCGAGGCAACGACCGGGATGACCTTGATGCCCGCCTCGTTCCACGCCTTCATGTACTTGGCGGGATTGCCGGCGCCCGTCACGACGACCGGCACTCGCTCGTCAATCACGACCTGCGCGACCTCGTCGGCAAACGGGCTCATGAGCATGACGTTGACGCCAAAGGGCTTATCCGTCCTGGCGCGCAGCTCGTGAATCTGGTCGCGCAGCCAGTTGGCATCGGCGTTCATGGCCGCGATAATCCCTAAGCCGCCCGCCTCGGACACTGCGGACGCCAGCGAGGCGTCGGCAATCCAGGCCATACCGCCCTGGAACACGGGCTTTTCGATGCCGAGCAGATCGCAGAGAGGAGTCTTGAGCATCTCTACTTCTCCAATGCCGCCTCGACCGTATCGGCGAACTCGCCGACCGTCTTAGGGTTCTCCTCGGTATCGAGTTGGATGCCAAACTCGTCCTCGACGGCGACGAGGATCTCGACGGTGCCCAGACTGTCGAGACCAATCTCCTCGAGCGTGGACTCGGGCTTCATCTCGACGTCGTCAAGACCGGCGGTCTCGCGGATAACGTCGCAAACGCGCTCGAAGGTCTTCTGATCTGCCATGGTAGTTCTCCTTTGGTTGTGCCCTAGGGCGTTTTTATTTCCTATGTGCGACTACTTCCAACGAAGCAGATAGCCACCTATATCCAGACCGGCGCCAAATCCAACCAAGGCGATGGTGTCGCCTGTGTGAAGTGCACCGGCGTTTGCCAGCCGGTCGAGGGCAAGCGGAATGCATGCGCTCGAAATGTTGCCGGTCTCGCGCAACGTGCGAACCACGCGCTCGTCCGGCACGCCCAGGCGCTTGACCGCCTGGCTCAGGATTCGTTCGTTAGCCTGATGGAATACAAAATGATCGATGTCTTCGACCAAAATGCCCGCATCGATCGCAAGCTTATGGACCGTGTCGCAGATGGCGTTGACGCCGAACTTGAACACGCGGCGGCCGTTCATGGACAGCACGCTCGCGCTATCTGCGGAAGCCTTAAACGGCGAGGTACCGACCAGACCGGGAACGCGCAACGTCTCGACGTCGGGCGCCGTCGAAAGCTCAACGGCAAGGGGGTTGTCTCCCCCAGCTTCAATCACTGCGGCGCCTGCCCCATCGCCAAAAAGCACGCAGGTGGCACGGTCGGTCCAGTCGAGCGCGCGCGTCATCTGCTCGGCAGCAACTACAAGCACGCGCTCGGCACGGCTGCGGGCGATATAGCCCTCGGCGACATCGAGCGCAAATACGAAGCCGGCGCAGGCCGCCGAGACATCGAAGGCAGGGCACGTCGCGCCCAGTCGCTCAGCAACGGCACACGCCTCAGCGGGAACAAGGTGGTCACCCGTCGTCGTCGAGCAGACGATCAGATCCAGCTGGCTCGCGTCGATTCCGGACACCTGGAGTGCCCGCTCGCTTGCCGCTACGGCAAGGTCGTCAAGTGACTCGCTGGTGCAGACGTGGCGGCTCTTGATACCTGTGCGGGTAAAAATCCACTCATCCGAGGTATCGAGGAACTCGGACAGCTCGTCATTGGAAACACTGCGCTTAGGAAGCGCCGAGCTTGTTCCAAGAATCGTGAAACCCATCACTAACCTCCTTTGAGTTGTTGACGTGTTTACATCGACCAAGAGAGGATAGCGCATTTCAGTCGTTGTTGACGTGTTAACATTAAATTGTCCAAATGCGACAAAGGCTTCACATTGTGTCTGTCTCTCGACACCATTGCGTTATTCACTTATTCATTAAGGAGGTAGCAGCCATTATGGATGCCAAATTAACGATCGTCGACGTAACCGGATCGACCAACGATGACCTGCTCGAAGCAGGAAAACAGGGAGCGCCGCACGGCACAGGACTTGCCGCCCGGGCTCAGACAGCAGGACGCGGCCGGCGCGGCCACAAGTGGGATTCAACCGCCGGCAACCTATTGCTTTCGATTGTCCTGCGTCCATGCGTTAATCCTGCAAAGTACTCTGGTCTTGCCGCCGTCAGCGGCCTAGCGGTGCTCGAGGCGCTCGAAAAGCAGGGTCTTGCTAACGAGATCGACCTCAAATGGCCCAACGACCTCGTCGCACGAGGACATAAGCTTGGCGGCATCTTAGTCGAGGCGGCTCGTGACAACGAGGGCAGGCCCTTCGCCGTCTGCGGCATTGGCGTCAACGTAAACTACACGCCCCAGGAGGTGCCCGATGGCGGCCTGGCGGCAATTGGCCTCTCAGACCTCAACGAGAAGGTTCCCACCGTCGATGCGCTCCTCGATGAGGTCTATCACGCGGTCATGAACGCTGTAGAAACATGGGCAGAACGTCTCAACGCCATGGAAGAAGACGCCGGACCGCTCGCGCCCGTCCACAGCGAATATATCGCTCACCTCAATTGGATTGGGGAGCACGTTATCGCCCGCTCCCCCGCTGGGGACGAGCTGGCGCGAGGCATCTTTAAAACCGTCGATGACTTTGGTCGAGCGTGCATCGAGACGGAAGGCGACTTACGATCCTTCCATTTTGAGGAGGCATCGCTGCGCCCTTTGAGCAAATAGGGCGCTGCAGCCACCTACTCGGCAGCAATGCCCGGCAGTCCAAACCATCATTCAAAACAAAAGAGCCCCGCTACCAAGATGGCAGCGGGGCTCTGTAAGCTATGAGCGATATCGCTTAGAGCTTGATGTCGATGTCGACGCCAGCGGGAAGGTCGAGACGCATGAGCGAATCAACGGTGCCCGAAGTGGGGTCGAGGATGTCGATGAGGCGCTTGTGGGTGCGCATCTCGAACTGCTCACGGGAGTCCTTGTTCACGTGCGGCGAGCGGATAACCGTGTACAGGTTGCGCTCGGTGGGCAGGGGGACAGGACCGGAAACGCGAGCGCCGGTCTTCTGAGCGGTCTCGACGATGAGCTTCGCGGACTGATCGACGACCTCGTGATCATAGCCCTTGAGGCGAATGCGGATCTTCTGGGTAGCCAACTTAAACCTCCAAAGAGTGCGAGAGATGTTCTCGCGGATTACGTAACAGGGAGCTCGAACTTAGGCGTTCTTGCTCATGACCTCGTCCACGATGGACTTGGGCGCGGGCTCATAAGAGTCGAACTGCATCGTGTAGGATGCACGGCCCTGGGTCTGGGAGCGAAGGTCGGTAGCGTAACCGAACATCTCGCCCAGCGGCACCTTGGCACGGATGAGCTTGCTGTTCTTGCGATCCTCCATGCCCTCGATCTTGCCGCGGCGACCGGAGAGGTTGCCCATAACGTCGCCCATGTACTGCTCGGGGGTCTCGACCTCGACAGCCATGATCGGCTCGAGCAGCTGCGGATCGGACTTCTTGAGGGCGTCCTTGATAGCCATAGAACCGGCGATCTTGAAGGCGGCCTCGGAGGAGTCGACCTCGTGGTAAGAACCGTCGAACAGGGTGACCTTAACGTCGAGGACCGGGAAGCCGGCGATAACACCGGTGTTCAGGGCCTCCTGGATGCCCTTGTCGATGGACGGGATGTACTCCTTGGGCACGACGCCGCCGACGATAGCGTTGACGAACTCGTAGCCGAAGCCCTCCTCCATCTTCTCGAGCTTGATGACGGCGTGGCCGTACTGACCGCGGCCGCCGGACTGACGGACGAACTTGCCCTCAGCCTTCTCGACGTCGTGACCAGCGGTCTCGCGGTAGGCAACCTGGGGCTTACCAACGTTAGCGTCAACCTTGAACTCGCGGAGCAGACGGTCGACGATGATCTCGAGGTGCAGCTCGCCCATGCCGGCGATGATGGTCTGGCCGGTCTCGTGGTTGGTGGACACCTGGAAGGTCGGGTCCTCCTCGGCGAGCTTGGTCAGAGCCAGGGACATCTTGTCCTGCTCGGCCTTGGTCTTGGGCTCGATGGCAACGTCGATAACGGGCTTGGCGAACTCGATCTTCTCGAGGACGATCTCCTTGCCCTCGGCGCACAGGGTGTCACCGGTGGTGGAGTTCTTGAAGCCGACGCAAGCGACGATGTCGCCGGCGGCAGCGTCGTCACGGTCGATACGCTCGGCGGCGTTCATCTCGAGGATGCGGCCGAGGCGCTCGCGCTGACCGTTGGAAGCGTTGACCACGTAGGAGCCGGACTCGGCGCGGCCGGAGTAAACGCGGACATAGGTGAGCTTACCGACGAACGGGTCGGTCATGATCTTGAAGACCAGGCCGGAGAAGGGCTCGTCGAAGGAAGGATGACGCTGGATCTCCTCGCCGGTGTCCGGATCGGTACCGGTGACGGCCTCAACGTCGAGCGGGCTGGGCAGGTAGTCGACGACAGCGTCGAGCAGCTCCTGGACGCCCTTGTTCTTGTAGGCGGAGCCCACGAAGACGAGGTTGAGCTCGTTGGCCAGAACGCCCTTGCGCAGAGCAGCCTTGAGCTCCTCGACGGTGAAGTCCTCCTCCATGAGGATCTTCTCCATGAGCTCGTCGTCAAAGCTGGCAGCAGCGTCGAGGAGCTCCTCGCGCTTGGTGGCAGCGATGTCGGCAAACTCAGCCGGGATCTCGTCCATCGGCTCGGGGTAGGTCATGCCCTTCTCGTCGGCCTTGAAGTCCCATGCAGTCATGGTGACCAGGTCGATGACGCCCCAGAAGTTGTCCTCGGCGCCCATCGGGACCTGAGCGGCCACGGCGTTAGCGTCGAGACGATCCTTCATGGTCTCGATAGCGTTGAAGAAGTCAGCGCCCACGCGGTCATACTTGTTGATGAAGGCGATGCGGGGGACGTTGAAGGTAGAAGCCTGACGCCAAACGGTCTCAGACTGGGGCTGAACGCCGGCAACGGCGTCGAAGACGGCGACAGCACCATCGAGGACGCGCAGGCAGCGCTCGACCTCGGCGGTGAAGTCAACGTGGCCCGGGGTGTCGATGATCTGGATGCGGTAGTCCTTACCGTCCTTGTTCCAGAAGCACGTGGTAGCAGCGGAGGTAATGGTTACGCCGCGCTCCTGCTCCTGAACCATCCAGTCCATGGTGGCAGCGCCCTCATGGACCTCACCGATCTTGTGGGTCTTACCGGTGTAGTAAAGAATACGCTCGGTCGTGGTGGTCTTACCGGCATCGATGTGGGCCATGATGCCGATGTTACGGGTATCGGAAAGCTTGTACTTAGGCTTAGCCATGTTAGTTCCTTACCTTAACTTACCAACGATAGTGAGAGAACGCGCGGTTGGCCTCGGCCATCTTGAAGACGTCCTCACGCTTCTTGACGGAAGCGCCCAGGCCGTTGGAAGCGTCGAGGATCTCGTTGGCGAGACGCTCGGCCATGGTCTTCTCCTTGCGAGCGCGGGAGAAGTTGACGATCCAGCGGATACCCAGAGCGGTGGAACGACGGGAGTTGACCTCCATCGGGACCTGATAGGTAGCGCCACCGACACGCTTGGGCTTAACCTCGAGCGTGGGCTTGACGTTGTCCATAGCCTTCTTGAAGGTAGCGAGAGCGTCGCCACCCTCGGACTTCTCGGCAACGATCTCGAAAGCGGTGTAAACGATGCGCTCAGCGGTGGCCTTCTTGCCGTCAAGAAGGACCTTGTTGATGAGCTGAGTCACCAGGCGGTTGTTGTAAACGGCGTCAGGCTGAACCTCACGACGATTAGCTGCTGCACGACGCGGCATGTGAAATCTCCTTAAGTGTCTACCGTGCGGCGCTTAGGCGGCACACGGCGAAAGTATCAAAACGTTATCTGGCTTATTTAGCCTTAGGGCGCTTAGCACCGTACTTGGAACGGGCCTGCATACGGTTCTGGACCGGAGCAGCGTCGTAGGCGCCACGGATGACGTGATAACGGACACCAGGGAGGTCACGGACACGACCGCCGCGGACGAGCACGATAGAGTGCTCCTGCAGGTTGTGGCCCTCACCCGGGATGTAAGCAGTAACTTCGATGCCGTTGACGAGGCGAACACGGGCAACCTTACGAAGAGCCGAGTTCGGCTTCTTGGGGCTCGTGGTGAAGACGCGGGTGCACACGCCGCGCTTCTGGGAGTTGTGCTGCAGAGCAGCGTTCTTGGACTTCTTGGGCACGGAACGACGGCCCTGGCGAACCAGCTGGTTAATAGTAGGCAAAGCGTACTCCTTCTCGAATGATTCCAGCTTTCTGTAAAGTGCAACGGCTTGAATCGAGGGGTCAGCATCCCCCTACGAAACACGCAGTTCGATAGGATACGTGGCGTTAGCTGTGCCGTCAACAGACCACGCCGCCGGGCGTATCCCAAAATTGGCACATTTCCGCAAAGCCTACACAAAAGGAATCCCCTTCTGTGCGCGGGGGCGGATTCCCGGTCCGGGCGGCACAGGGGTTAAGTTTGCTGCTCTACAGTCCTGGCTCGCACGGAGGCCACATTAAGTGGCCTCCGGCTCGTGCGGAACTCGCGACAAACTTAACCCCTGTGCCGCCCGGCCCGGGAATCCGACGTGCTCGTCGGGGCAACGTTCCCTGCCAAAAAGGGACAGGTTTATTTTGGTCGGTTTTATCTGGGGAAACGTCGCGCTCCAGCGGTGATCCGACCTCACTAACACTGTAGATTGACGGTGTTTTCGGAAGTATGCGGCAAATTATGAACTTACCGAGCACACAGGGATTTTGCGATAACAAACCCGCAGGTAGAACGCTTGAGCATATACGGTGTGGTCGACCCATCAAGATTTTGCCGCATACTTCAGAAATGCAGGCGAATATCGTGCGGTCTAACCGCCCATTTACCGCAAAGAAGGCCGCTTCCCCTAGTAGGAAGCGGCCCCAAATCTTACGAATAGACGACGGTAAAGGGTTCCGACGTTTCGGCGCCCCCTGTTGAAGTGCAGCGTGTGCCTTCGAGCGTTACTGAAACCACTTGGTCGACATCAATCAACTTCGTTGGCACCCAAATGTTCTCTCCGCTATTGCGTGCCATCGAAACATAGAAATTGTACGCCCCTGCGTCGTCATCTTCGATAATCTGCTCCGATCCATCCTTGTAGCTGACGGTCAGTTTATGATCAACTGCTTCATAGCCCAGATCATCGATGTGCGTCTGGATGGAAAACGGGCTGATCTCGAGAGGCGAGTCATCGGAGCGGAGTTCCTTTGTATCGACGTACGCTCCAACGCTAAACTCGGGCGTCGATGCTTCGAACAGCTTCGCGTCCTCGCCTTCGCCCTCAGTCCAGCAGATATTCCAGGTGACCGCATGTCCCAAATCTCGCTCGCGATCCCACGAGGCAAAGTACATCGTGCCATTAATGACCGTGTCGCTTGATGTGTCCTTATCAATTGTGCAGCGTGTGTCAGCCCATTCCTCGCCGAAGTTCATGCTGGGCGTGCCGATGCCTTGTTCTTCTTCACCATAGAGAACAAGTTCGCCTGTCTCTGCTGCCGGCTTGTAGTAGTTAACGCCATTTGAATTGGACAACGTAAACGTCACGGCTCCGCAGCCGTTTTGGTCAATAGCCATCTCATGGATATCAAGCGTATAGCCGTTACCCTCGACGGACAGATTAACCTCCTGAACTGCGCCCTCCAGGCTTTGGGGCGCGATGCCGTCACCAAACTCTCTGGTGTAGGTATATTTAGTCCCCGATGAACCGCCGTTGGTCCAGGTAATGGAATCCCCGTTGCCGTGGTTTCCCCAGGCTGAGGCAAAATAGCTGGAATTGATAACGGCGTAGGCGACCCCTCCGGTCGCCAACACTCCGGCAAGACATCCGATTACGGCAACATACAGAGGCTTCGCGTGACCCTTTCGACGAAGCGGCTCTCCAGCCGCAGCATCAATAACACGGTCGGCAAGGTCGCTATCGGCTTGGATGGACTCGAAGGCCTGCTTGATTTGATTGGATTTCACGGTCGCCCTCCTCTAAGATGAATTTGAGCTTCGATCGACCGCGAGCTAAACGCGTTCGAACGGTCGCGGCTGGTACATGCATCAACTCGGCAATCTCTGAGGTCGAAAAGCCCAGGTAGTAATAGAGCACGATGGGAACGCGGAATCGCTCCGGAAGTCGCATAACGTCTGACAGGACCGCCTTGGTCTCATCCTGCGCCGCCGAAAGCGAATCGGCCAGATTCTCAATATCCTCCACACGCCTCCATGGCTTTCGAAAGAGCGATTTGCATTCATTGATCGTGACCCGGACAAGCCAGCGGCGAAGATGTTCCCAACTTTCAAAGTGCCCATCGCTTTTAAGCAACTTAAGAAAGACATCTTGGGCAACATCGTCGGCATCGGCACGATCGCGCAGGTACGTCAATGCGATTCGAAACACGACATCACGGTGATCCTCGACCGCCTGTCTAAATGCTTGTTCTTCCATAATCACCTCCCGGTGACGTTAATAATTCTTGGTGAGGCCCTCACCTTAGATACGCTCTTGTCGGGCGAAATGTTTCAAATTCAAGCAGGAAAAACCTACCAAAATATACCTGTCCCTTTTTGGCAGGTTTTCTTTAACAAAAAGACCCGCTTCCCTGTTGGGAAACGGGTCTTTGGAAGGACGGTTAACGTACTAGGAAATTACTCCTCGTCGTTGTCCTTTGCCTCTTCGGCGTCGTCGGTGTCCACGAGCTGGTTGAGCAGCTCGTCGAGGGACGCCATGTCCTCGTTGATCGCGCCGTTGGCGGGAGCCTTCTTGTCGTCGATCGGGGCGCCCAGGAGCTCCTCGTCGGCGTCGGCGTGATGCGTCGGCGTGGCGGAGGTGCCCAGCAGGATGTCGTCCGGACCGTCGGGGCTAAAGACCATCTGCAGCAGCTGCGAGAGGTCTTCCTCGTCGGCAACGTCGTCGTTGTTCTCGAGGATGTAGAGCAGGTCGTGGGCCTCAAGGCCGTCACGGAGCTCCTCGATCGCCTTGGCACCGATGCCATCGATGCGCAGCAGATCCTCCTCGGACTTGCCAACCAGGTCGCCGACCGTCTCGATGCCGACCTCGCTGAACTTGTTGGTCCAGCGCTGCGACACGCCCAGGTCGTCGAACAGGTACAGACGAGCCTTCTCGGCGGAGATGGTATGACCGTTGCGGGTGAACGAACCGTCAGCACCACCGAACTCGTCGTAGCCGGCCCAGTCGAGCTGCTGCGGGAGCTGCTCGTCCAGGTCCTTGAGCTCCACCGGAGCCCACTCGGGCAGCGACTTGGCGTTGGGCGAAGCCGGACCGTCGATGTCCACGTAGCCGTCGGCCGTGCGATACGTCAGCTTGGCGTTGGCGTACGGCTTGAGACCAGTACCAGCCGGGATCTTCTTACCGACGATGACGTTGGACTTAAGGTCGAGCAGGTGGTCGACCTTGCCCTCGATGGCAGCCTCAGTAAGGACGCCGGCGGTACGGATGAACGAAGCGCTCGACAGCCAGGAGTCGATGTTGGACGCGACCTTGAGCGTACCCAGGATGACGGGCTCGGCCACGGGAGCCTGACCGCCCAGACGGGCAACGCGCTCAACCTCGTCGGCGAACTCGTAGCGGTCGACGTACTGACCAAGCAGGTACTTGGAGTCGCCGGGGTTAGTGATCTGAACGCGACGCAGCATCTGACGTGCGAGCACCTCGATGTGCTTGTCGTTCAGGTCGACACCCTGGCTGGTGTAGACGTCCTTGACGCTCTCGACGAAGGTGTGCATCGTCGACTCAATGTCGGTCAGCTTGCGCAGGTTGCGGAAGTTGACGAAGCCCTTGGTGATCTGGTCGCCGGCGCGAACCTCGCAGCCGTCCTCGATCTCGGGCATAAAGCGCACCGAAGCGGGGACGCGACGCTCGTCGAGGACACGGGTGTGATCCTCGGAGTCGGTGAGCGTCAGCACGTACTCGGACTTCTCGGGCTTAATCGAGAGGTGACCGGAGTACGGAGCCAGCTCGGCCTCGCGACCCAGAATCTTTTCGTTGACGTTGCCGACGATATCGAACATACGGCTGACCGTAGGCAGACCCTGCGTAATATCGTCGACGCCAGCGACGCCGCCGGAGTGAATGGTACGCATCGTAAGCTGCGTACCGGGCTCGCCGATGGACTGGGCGGCAATAATGCCGACGGCAGTACCGATGGCGACCGGACGACGGGTGGAAAGATCCCAGCCGTAGCACTTCTGGCACACACCGTACTTGGAGCGGCAGGTGAGCAGTGCGCGGAGCTTGACCTTCTTGAGACCCGCATCGACCATCTTCTGGATGTCGGCGACCTTCTCGATGTAGCCGTCCTGCTCAAAGAGCACAGTGCCATCGGGAGCCACGACGTCCTCGATGAAGCAACGGCCGACGAGGTCGGTGTTGAGATCGGTGGTGCCGGGGATGATGAGGTTGTAGGTGACGCCCTCGTGCGTACCGCAGTCCTCCTCGCGGACGATGACGTCCTGGGCCACGTCGACCAGACGACGGGTCAGGTAACCAGAGTCCGAGGTGTGGGATGCGGTATCGACCAGGCCCTTACGGGCGCCGTAGGTCGAAATGAAGTACTCGAGCGGCAGCAGGCCCTCGCGGAAGTTCGCCTTAATGGGAAGGTCGATCGTCTCGCCGGACATGTCTGCCATCAGGCCACGCATGCCACCGAGCTGACGCAGCTGGGTCTTAGAACCACGGGCGCCGGAGTCGGCCATCATGTAGAGCGGGTTCTCCTCGTCGAACATGTCGAGCATAAGCGCTGCGACCTTGTCGGTACAAGCGGTCCACTCGTTAACGACTTCGATGTGGCGCTCCGTCTCGTTGATGAAGCCCTCCTCGAAGTACTCGTTGATCTGGTCGACGTTGGCCTGGGCGCGGTCGAGCAGCTCCTGCTTCTCGGCAGGGATGAGAGCGTCCCACACCGAGATGGTGAGGCCGGCGCGGGTAGCGTAGTGGAAGCCGGAGTACTTGATGGCGTCGAGGATCGGGCCGACCTTGGCCTCGGGGTAACGATCGCAGCAGTCCGCAACCAGCTTGGCCACATCGCCCTTGACCATCTTGTAGTTCATGAACTCGTAGTCTTCGGGCAGGCACTGGCGGTTGAAGATGATGCGGCCGATAGAGGTCTCGAAGCGCGCGGTCTTATTGCCGGTGACATCGTAGTCGACAAACTCGTTCTTGCCGTTCTTGACGCGGAAGATACGGGTGCCGTCCTCATTGATGACGTTGGCATCGGCAGCGGACACGCGGACCTGGATCTTGGCCTGCATGTCGACCTCGGAGCGGCAGTCATAGGCGTGCAGCGCGTCGTCGAAGCTCGAGAACACGTGGTTCTCGCCCGGCAGACCCTCGCGGACCTGGGTCAGGTAGTACACACCGATGATCATGTCCTGCGAAGGGATGTTGACCGGCTTGCCGGATGCCGGCGAGCGCAGGTTGTTCGCAGAGAGCATGAGCACGCGGGCCTCGGCCTGAGCCTGGCTGGACAGCGGCACGTGGACAGACATCTGGTCGCCGTCGAAGTCGGCGTTGAAGGGCGAGCAGACCAGCGGGTGCAGGTGGATAGCCTTGCCCTCGACCAGCACCGGCTCAAAGGCCTGGATGGACAGACGGTGCAGGGTCGGTGCACGGTTGAGCAGCACGACGCGGCCGTCGATGACCTCTTCGAGGATGTCCCACACAAAGGTGGCACCACGGTCGATAGCGCGCTTGGCGCCCTTGATGTTCTCGACCTTGCCAAGCTCGACCAGGCGCTTCATGACGAAGGGCTTGAAGAGCTCCAGCGCCATGGTCTTGGGCAGACCGCACTGGTGCAGCAGCAGCTTGGGGTCGGTAACGATAACCGAACGGCCGGAGTAGTCGACACGCTTACCCAGCAGGTTCTGACGGAAACGACCCTGCTTGCCCTTGAGGGCCTCGGCGAGCGACTTGAGCGGGCGACCGCCACGGCCAGAGACCGGGCGACCACGACGGCCGTTGTCGAACAGGGCGTCCACGGACTCCTGGAGCATGCGCTTCTCGTTATTCACGATAATCGCAGGGGCGTCCAGGTCGAGCAGGCGCTTGAGTCGGTTGTTACGGTTGATCACGCGACGATACAGGTCGTTGAGGTCGGACGCGGCGAAGCGGCCGCCGTCGAGCTGGACCATCGGGCGCAGATCGGGCGGAATGACCGGGATGACATCCAGGATCATGTTCGCGGGGCTGTTGCCGCCCTTCAGGAAGGCGTCAACGACCTCGAGGCGCTTAACGGCCTTCTCGCGCTTCTGCTTCTGGGAGTCCTCGTCGGCGATGATGGCCTTGAGCTTCTCGGCCTCGGAGGGGAGGTCGATGGCAGCGAGCAGGTCGCGGACGGCCTCGGCACCCATGCCACCCTTGAAGTACATGGAGTAGTAACGGGTCATCTCGCGGAACAGCGGCTCATCGGAAATGAGGTCGCGCTCGCTGAGCTTCATGAAGGCGTTGAAGGCGTCCGTGCGGAGCTGCTTCTCGTCCTTGCACTCTTCCTCGATGTCAACGATGCCAGAGGCGATCTCCTCGGGGGTCAGCGGCTCCTCGTCGGAGAACTCGTCAAAGTTCTCGGGGTTGCCCTGCTCCTTGAGGGACTCGATCTGGCGGGCGCACTCGGCATCGATCTCTTCCAGATCGGCGGCGAGCTCCTCGCGCAGGTCGTCGGCGTCGGCCTCGCGAGCCTCGTAGTCGACCTCGGTGATGATGTAGCTGGCAAAGTACAGAACCTTCTCGAGGTCCTTGGACTTGATGTCGAGCATACGGCTCATCGGGAAGCTCGTGGGGCTCTTGAAGTACCAGATGTGGGACACGGGAGCGGCGAGCTCGATGTGGCCCATGCGGTCGCGACGCACCTTGGCCGAGGTGACCTCGACGCCGCAGCGCTCGCAGACGATGCCCTTAAAGCGGATGCCCTTGTACTTGCCGCAGGAGCACTCCCAGTCCTTGGCGGGACCGAAGATCTTCTCGCAGAACAGGCCGTCCTTCTCGGGCTTGAGGGTACGGTAATTGATGGTCTCCGGCTTCTTGACCTCACCGTGCGACCAGGAACGGATCTGGTCGGCGGAGGCAAGGGAGATCTTTACCGAGTCAAAATCAGTAGCTTCGAAATCTGCCACAGTCAACTACTCCTTATCAGTGGTCGTGGCGGCGACAGCCTCGGGTGCCTCGGCGGTCTCGGCATCCTCGGCCTCGACGTCGGCGTCAACGCCGGCGAGCGCAGCCAGGTCGTCGAGAGCAGAGATCTCCTCGGCGGTCACAGGGGCGGAGGCGTCCTCGTCGGCATCGTGCATGGGCTCGATGTCCAGTGCGAGGGAGCGAATCTCCTTGACGAGAACCTTGAAGGACTCGGGGATACCCGGGACAGGAACGTTCTCGCCCTTGACGATGGACTCGTAGGTCTTGACACGGCCCACGGTATCGTCGGACTTGACGGTCAGGATCTCCTGCAGGACGTTGGAAGCACCGTAAGCGTACAGTGCCCAAACTTCCATCTCGCCGAAGCGCTGGCCGCCGAACTGAGCCTTGCCGCCCAGAGGCTGCTGGGTAACCAGGCTGTAAGGGCCGGTCGAACGGGCGTGGATCTTGTCGTCGACCATGTGGCCGAGCTTGAGGATGTAGGACGTACCCACGGTAATGGGCTCGCGGAACTCCTCGCCGGTGCGGCCGTCGAACAGGCGGGTCTTGCCGCGCTCGTCAAGCTGGGTGACGAGCTCGGGGCGCATGTGATCGCCAAAGGCAGCGGTAGCCTTGTTGAGCATGTTCTTGTTGGCACGACGGATGACCTCGGCGATCTCGTCCTCCTTGGCGCCGTCGAAGACGGGCGTGGCGGTGAAGAACGGACCGGGGACGTACTTGTCGGAGTCGGCCTGCTCGGTATCCCAACCGCACGCAGCAGCCCAGCCAAGGTGGCACTCGAGCAGCTGGCCGACGTTCATACGCGAAGGAACGCCCAGCGGGTTGAGGATAACGTCGATCGGGGTACCGTCAGCCATGTAGGGCATGTCCTCGACCGGCAGAACGTTACAAATAACACCCTTGTTGCCGTGGCGGCCGGCGATCTTATCGCCCTGCTGGATCTTACGACGCTGGGCGACGTAGACGCGCACCTGCTCGTTGACGCCGGGGGCCAGGTCGTCGCCGTTCTCGCGGCTAAAGCGGACGACGTCGATGACGCGACCGTAAGCGCCGTGAGGCATCTTAAGGGAGGTGTCGCGGACATCGTGAGCCTTGGCACCGAAGATGGCGCGCAGCAGGCGCTCCTCGGCAGTCAGAGCGCTCTCGCCCTTAGGCGTGACCTTGCCGACCAGGATGTCGCCAGGGCCGACCTCGGCGCCGATACGGATGATGCCGTCCTCGTCGAGGTTGGCAAGCATGTCCTCGGAGAGGTTCGGGATCTCGCGGGTGATCTCCTCGGGGCCGAGCTTGGTGTCGCGGGCGTCGATCTCGTGACGGGTGATGTTGATGGTCGTCAGCAGGTCCTCGGCCACCAGGCGCTCGGACACGACGATACCGTCCTCGTAGTTAAAGCCTTCCCACGGCATGTAGGCCACGGTGAGGTTCTGGCCCAGTGCGAGCTCGCCGTGATCGGTCGAAGGACCGTCGGCCAGAGGCTCGCCCTGCTCAACGGTATCACCGACGCGCACGAGCGGACGGTGGTTGATGCAGGTGGACTGGTTGGAGCGCTGGTACTTGGCCAGGTGATACTCGTCCATGCCGCCGGCATGCTTGACGATGATCTTGGAGGCGTCGGCAAAGATGACCTCGCCGGCGTTCTTGGCCAGGGTGACCTCGCCGGAGTCCAGAGCGGCGCGACGCTCCATGCCGGTACCGACATAGGGAGCGGCGGGGTGAACCAGCGGCACGGCCTGACGCTGCATGTTAGCGCCCATCAGCGTACGCTTGGCGTCGTCGTGCTCCAGGAACGGAATCAGCGTGGCTGCGACGGAGAGCATCTGACGCGGCGAGACGTCCATGTAGTCGACGTCCTCGACGGGCACGTCGGCGGGAGCGCCGAAGGAGCCGTCGAAGTCGCGGGTACGGGCGATCACGGTGTGCGGACGGACGATCTTGCCCTCGGCATCGGTCGTGATGAACTCGTTGGTCTTGGGATCGAGCGGCGTGTTGGCCGGCGCGATGACGTGCTTCTCTTCCTCGTCAGCGGTCATCCAGTCGATCTGGTCGGTGGCAACGCCGTTCTCGACGCGACGGAACGGGGCCTCGATGAAGCCGTACTCGTTGACGCGGGCGTAGAGGGCGAGCGAGCCGATCAGGCCGATGTTGGGGCCTTCGGGGGTCTCGATCGGGCACATGCGGCTGTAGTGCGAATTGTGAACGTCGCGGACGGCCGTCGGCACGTTGGTGCGGCGGCTGGAGCCGGACTTGTGGCCGGCAAGACCGCCAGGGCCGAGTGCGGACAGACGGCGCTTGTGGGTCAGACCGGTCAGGGGGTTCGCCTGGTCCATGAACTGCGAGAGCTGCGAGGAACCGAAGAACTCCTTGATGGAGGCCACGATCGGGCGGATGTTGATGAGCGACTGCGGGGTGATCTCGTCGATGTCCTGGGAGCTCATGCGCTCACGGACGACGCGCTCCATACGGCTCATGCCGATACGGAACTGGTTGGCGACGAGCTCGCCGACGGTACGGATGCGGCGGTTGCCGAAGTGGTCGATGTCGTCGACCTTGAAGCCCTGCTCGCCGGCAGCGAGGGACAGCAGGTAACGCAGCGTCGCGACGATATCCTCGTCGGTGAGCACCGTGACCTCCTCCTCGGTGGTGAGGTTGAGCTTCTTGTTGACCTTGTAACGACCGACGCGGGCCAGATCGTAGCGCTGCGGGTTAAAGAGCAGGCCCTCGAGCAGGCTGCGGGAAGCGTCCACGGTGGGAGGCTCGCCCGGGCGCAGACGACGGTAGATCTCGATGAGGGCGTCCTCGCGAGTGAGGGCGGTGTCGCGCTCCAGGGTGCGCTTGATCACATCGGAGTTGCCGAGCAGCTCGATGATGTCGTCGTTGGTGACGGCAATGCCAAGGGCGCGCAGGAACATCGTGGCGCTCTGCTTGCGCTTACGGTCGATGGAGACCATGAGCTGGTCGCGCTTGTCGACCTCAAACTCAAGCCAGGCACCGCGGGACGGGATGATCTGGGCCTTGTAGATCTGCTTGCCCGAATCCATCTCGGAGCTGTAGTACACGCCCGGGGAGCGGACGAGCTGCGAGACGACGATGCGCTCGGTACCGTTGATGATGAAGGTGCCCTGATCGGTCATCATGGGGAAGTCGCCCATGAAGACGAGCTGCTCCTTGATCTCGCCGGTCTCCTTGTTGGTGAGACGGACGTCGGTCAGAAGCGGAGCCTGATAGGTCATATCCTTCTCGCGGCACTCCTCGACGGTGTGCGCGGGGTCGCCGAACTGATGCTCGCCGAAGGTAACCTCGAGAACATGGTTCTGGCTCTGGATGGGGCTGGATTCCTTGAACGCCTCACGAAGACCCTCGTCCTTAAAACGCTCAAAGGATTCCCTTTGAACAGAGATAAGGTTGGGGAGCTCCATGGCCTCCGGGATTTTCCCGAAGCTGACGCGCTTGCGCTCAGTGGCAGTGTATGCGTAGGTCACCAGGTTTTTCCTCCTTCACGGAAATGCTCGGTGGGTTGGCGAGGCATAGCTTCGCCAGTTATCGCAACCTAATAGTTTATCAGGTACCGACCGTTGGGCAAGAAAAGCCTTGACGCGATTGAGTTTTTGGAGTAGCAAAGTTTTTCGACAGAAAACACGCAGGTAGATGTATGTATATCGAACATCTGTTCATATATTTTCTGTGAACAGAGAGCCGGCAATCGCAGCTCTTATAAAAAAACGGGTGCAGACCGAAGTCCGCACCCGTAAATATCGTTGCCCGAAGGCTTACTTGCGCATCAAGCCGCCGCGCTCGTCGATGGCATCCCAGAAGGCGCTTGCAAAGCGAGGGTCGCTTGCAGCCATGAGGGCGTTGGTGGCCATCCAGCCAGAAGGCGTGCCGGTGTCGTAGCCCGACAGCGGGTCGATGACGACAGCGTACATGGCCTCGCGATCGAGCGAGCGGGCCATGGCGTCGGTCAGCTGGATCTCGCCGCCCTTACCGGCCTGCTGGTCGGCAAGAAGGTCCATGACCAGCGGGCTCAGCAGGTAGCGGCCGACGATGTACAGGTTGGACGGAGCCGCCTCGGGGGCAGGCTTCTCCACCAGGCCGCCGATGCGCCACACGGCACCCGGCTCGCCATCGGCAACATCCTCGGCGCCCTCGAGCGAGCCCACGCGCTCACCGGCGATAACGCCGTAGCGGCTAACTTCCTCGGGAGCACACGCGGCAACGGCGATAACCGAAGCGCCACCGTGCTCCTTGGAGACGGCAAGCATCTTGTCGCAGATATCACGGTTGGGCACAACGTAGTCGCCCAGAAGAACCAGGAAGTTCTCCCCTGCCACAGCGTCGGCGGCAGAGCGAATGGCGTGACCGAGACCCTTGGGCTCGTACTGATAGCGGAAGTCGACCGGCATACCGCCCGCATGGGCGACAGCGTCGGCGTAGGCGTCCTTACCACGCTCGCGCAGCAGGTTCTCGAGCGAACGGTCGGGCTGGAAGTAGTTCAGCAGCTCAGGCTTGCCGGGAGAGGTGACGATAATGGCATCGTCGACCTCCTCGGGGTCGAGCGCCTCCTCAACGACGTACTGGATGACCGGCTTGTCGAGCACCGGCAGCATCTCTTTGGGCGTGCACTTGGTGCCAGGCAGAAAACGCGTGCCAAGACCGGCGGCGGGGATGATTGCCTTCATAGTATTCAAGGATCCTTTCGCAGGCGCAAATAGCGCCCGTGCATGCGGCTCACCGGCCGCAGACCAAATTGCGATACCGGATTATCTTACCGCTGTTAATTAACGTTAATGCAGGCAAGCGCCATTCTTCAGCAGGTCAACGCAAATTAGTGCTCGAATGGTGCAACTTTATCGCCCAACGGTAGCGACCCCAAAGCACCGCAAGCGGAAGCAATTTGCATGCCGAGTCAGCAAAATAGAGGGATCATAACGAAAAAGACGGGGCTCGCAATGCGAACCCCGTCTGCAAAGAAATCTGGCGAGAAAGCCTGATTACTTGAGGGTGACAGCAGCGCCAGCAGCCTCGAGCTTCTCCTTGGCAGCCTCGGCGTCCTCCTTCTTGGCACCCTCGAGAACAGCCTTGGGAGCGCCCTCGACGACCTCCTTGGCCTCCTTCAGGCCAAGGTTGGTGAGCTCACGGACGGCCTTGATGACCTGGATCTTGTTGTCACCGAAGCCCTCGAGCACGACGTCAAACTCGGTCTTCTCCTCGGCCTCAGCAGCGCCAGCAGCGGGAGCGGCGACAACGGCGGCAGGAGCAGCGGCGGAAACGCCGAAGGTGTCCTCGATAGCCTTAACGAGCTCGGAAGCCTCGAGAAGGGTCATTTCCTTAAGAGCATCGATGATCTCATCGGTGGTAAGCTTAGCCATTTCTAAGTCCTTTCGGTTTCCGTGCGGATGCACGGAGATCAGTTAAAACACGGCGCGAATGCGCCAGGGGTGCGGCGTTGCCGCCGCGGGTGAAAACAGCGACTAGGCTGCCTTCTGCTCGGAGACCTGCTGGATCGAACGAGCGAGACCAGAGGAAACGCCGTTGACGCAGACAGCGATGTCGCGAGCGAAACCGGAGATGAGACCGGCGATCTGGCCGAGAAGCTGATCCTTGGTGGGCAGCTCGGCGATAGCCTTAACATCATCAGCGGAAACGGCCTTGCCGTCGGAGATACCGCCCTTGATCTCAAGGACGCCCTTGGACTTAGCAGAGAAGTCCTTAAGGGCCTTAGCGGCCTCGACCGGCTCGGACTCGTAGAACACATAAGCGACGGGGCCGGCGAGGATCTCGTCGAGCTCGGGCTGCTCCTGGTTCTTGAGAGCGATCTTGACCAGGTTGTTCTTGTAGACCTTCATCTCGGCGCCGCACTCGCGAAGCTGATGACGCAGCTCCTGAGCCTGCTTAACCGTCAGACCGTTGTAGTTGACGACGAACAGACCGGCGTTCTCGGCGATACGGGACTCGATCTCTGCAACCTTGTCGATTTTGTACTGCTGGGGCATGAATTACACCTCCTCGATTTCTTTCCGGGCACGGTCCGCCACAAAGACGTGACGGGGGCATGTCCAAAAAGAAAGCCCCCGCGCTGCATGAGCGACGGGGGCGAGAAGACATATCTACTCGACCACCTCGGCTGGCGGGATATCCCATTAAGCTCGCGGGCGATGCCCGTTTGCACCGGCTGTCTCTGGCAGCGGATTCGTGCGTGAACCGAAAGTATTATGGCGGGGACCCCGGCGTCGGTCAACGGAAACCCGGGCTGCACACAATTCCACCATCCGGCCGCACCGCCGAAGGCCGGGCGCAAGGTTTTCGCTCGGTCAGGTCCTGGGCTCGCTCGGAAAGCACATTAAGTGCTTTCCGGCTCGTGCGGAATCTACGAAAACCTTGCGCCCGGCCTTCGGCGGCGCGGCCTGCGGTGACTTTGGGGCAGCCCGGGTTTTCGTTGGCTGACGCCCCCACTCATAATGCTTGGGTCGGTGGGCTGATGTGTTGCGTCCCGTTGGGCTATAAGGTTGAAATGAAGGTGGACAGGCGATTTAGGCCTTCGTCCAGATCTTGGTCGGAGACGCAGTAGCTTAGGCGGATGTGGCCTTCGGTGCCGAAACAGTCGCCCGGGACTAGGGCTACGTTTGCTTCTTTGATGGCTTTGATGCAGAAAGCTTCGCTGGTTAGGCCGAACTTTTTGATGCTCGGGAAAGTGTAGAAGGCTCCTGCGGGCTCTACTACGTCGAGGCCCATGGCGTCTAAAGCTGCGAGCACGCGTTCGCGACGGGCTCGGTAGACTTTGAGCATGGGGGTTGGGTCGACGGTCAGGGCTCGGGCTGCGGCGTCCATTTCGAAGGAGACAGCACTCGATACTAGGTATTGGTGGGCTTTTGCGATCTCGGCGATGACGGGGGTTGCCGTTGCGAGCCAGCCCAAGCGCCAGCCGGTCATGGCCCAGGGCTTGGAGAAGCTCTCGATGACTACCGTCTGCTCACGCAGTTCCGGGTGGCGCTGGGCAAAGCGCTCGTAGCCATCCACGTAGACTAGGCGGTTATATACGTCGTCGCAGATTACGTAGATGCCCGCCTGCTCCGCTACGCGCGCCACGGCGTCGAGCGATGCCGCGTCGAGGATGCAGCCCGTAGGATTGTTGGGCGTGCAGATGACGATGGCCTTGGTCGCCGGCGTCACGCAAGCACGAAGTGCGTCCTCGTCAATCTGGAATTGCGCAGGCTCCGTATCCAAATAGACCGCTTCGGCGTGGTTGGCCACGACGATGCTCTCGTACAGGCCAAAGGCCGGCGTGGGGATGATGACCTCGTCGCCGGGGTTGAGCATAGCCATGAATGTTGCCGACAGGGCCTCGGTCGCGCCGTCGGTCAGGATGACCTCGTCGGTGGAAAACGCCAGGCCCGCGTCATCCATATATTTGGACAGTGCATCACGCAGGGCGGGGCGACCGTTGTTGGGCGGATAGTGCGTGTCACCACGGTCCAGTGCGGCGGTCACCTCGGCGCTAATCACATCGGGCGTGGGAAAATCGGGCTCGCCAAGCGCAAGCGCGATACACCCCGGGTGCTGGGCGGCGAGCGCGTTGATCCGGCGGATACCGGAGGGCTTGAGCGTGGCAAGCGAGGTATTCATGGGCAGACGCATGGCGTTCCTTTCGTAAGGGTTGCACTAGGATAGCGCGGCGAGGCGCCGCCAGACGGTGTAACCTAAACGGAAACCAACCGGAAAGGAGGCGGCATGGAGACGACCGCACGCGGCGATGTACCAAAAACGTTGCAAACCATTGCGTATATCAGCATTCCCAATAGCGCCGATCTTGAGTTTTTGCTCTGGGACTTGCAGGATGCCATCGCCGCCTATGCTCAGCTTTCTGGCACCGCGCTCCCCCGCCCGGTTGATTTGGAGGCGGATGATGCCGACAACGTTGCAGACGGCATCGTGCTGGCCATTGAAGATGTGGCTGACGATGAGACGTTGACAGCCATCGAGCGGGCGCTTGAGCGCTTTGGCGGTACGGGAACGCGCGTCTATGCCGCGATTCGAGCCGCACAAGAGGGCACAGAGCGGGCGCGTGGGACCGCCGTTCGCCTGCGCAAGGCATGTGAGCGCCATGACCAATTGTGGTGTGGCGGCGTTGCCATCTGCGCCGGCAGCGGCATCGCAGCGCTTCGCCATTCCCCACGCATGGGCCTCTTGCGCCGGCCATTTTCGGAAGCGATGGATAAGCTTGTGGGCGCTGTGCGCATGGGCTGCTCCGTCGAGCATGCACAGCGACTTGGCGGCGGCAATGCCGCCAACGTCGACGCCGACGGCATGGTTTGCGCCGAGCCAGCCGTGCCCGCGCCGATCTGGCGAGGCGCTCTGAAACGTCTGGGCGCCCACGCTCAAACAAAAATCTAAATTAAATAACAGCCCAGTCAACGGCTTCGTGCCAACGCTCAACAAGACGCTCCAGGCACCAGGCGGCATTGGCGGGACTTGTCGAGGGCAGGACAATGGCAGGCAGCCCCGTCCGATCTTGCAAGTAGCGTTTGTAGAGTCGCCCTGCCGTACCGCCGTTACAGACAACGACCTCGATCGGCGCGGCATCGGTAATGCGCTCGATATGTGCCGGCACAACGTTACGAATGCTCGCGTCGCTCGAGCCCTTAATGTCGCAGCTCTCGATTGCATCCCACAGGGCTACGCCGCCGTTCAGCAGCATGGCCCGCTTGGCAGCAATGGAGGCATCGAGCGTCGCGGGCTCACCGCTTGCCAAAGGATCGCCCTCGTTGGGCGGCACAGGCATACCGAGGCACGTGGCCATCACACGCCAAAAGCGATTCTGAGGGTTGCCGTAATAAAAGGCGTTGGCGCGCGAAAGCACCGAGGGGAACGACCCGAGTACCAAAACGCGCGAACGCTCGTCAAACACGGGCTCAAACCCATGCTCAATATGTTGATAGCCCTCGTCAGACGTTGCCATGGCCTAGGCCCTCAACAGATAGCGTACCTCGTAGGGCACAAGCTCAAGGATGCCCGTCAGCTCGACCGTGGGCACGCCGTCGGCAAGTAGGTCGATAAAGGAGCCGTTGAGCTCGCCGGCGCCAAAGGTGTAAGGCTCGTCCACGGCGTTCACCGCCACGAGAACCGTCGCGTCGTCGCAGGCGCGCTCGAACAGCAGCTGCTTGTTCTGAATCACCACGTTGCGGTACGCGCCGTAGTTGAGAGCGCGTGCCGCCGCATCGTCAGCCGAACGAAGGTGCGCGAGCTGCGTGATGAACGCCGTCAGCTCGTTGGGCGCAGGCTCATCCAGCGTAGGTCGCAGCGCCCAGTCGCCATCGGAGCCGCCCTTTTCGCCAGGAATCCCCCACTCGCTGCCATAGTAGACGCATGGAATGCCCGGCATGCCAAAGAGCAAGCCATAGGCGGGGCGCAGGCAGGACTTGTCCGTCAGGATGCTCGCCAGGCGCGGCACGTCGTGGTTGTCGACAAACGACAGTAGGTGTTTGCCGCGGTAGATGCACCACGGGTCACCGCCAAACTGGCGATGCAGCGAATGGGCGATCTCGAACATGTTGACCGAGTTAAAGCTAGAGTACAGGCCCTTGTAGCACTCGTAGTTGGTACAGGAGTCGAGCATCTCGTCGTTGACGATCTGGTTGTAGTCGCCGTGGAGCGTCTCGCCGATCAGCACGAAGTCGGGCTTGAGCTCACGGGTAAAGGCGTGCAGGCGGCGCATAAAGTCGCGGTCGAGCATGTAAGCGACGTCCAAGCGCAGGCCGTCGACGCCAAAGACGTCGGCCCAACGGCGCACGGACTCGAGCAGGTAATCGACCACAGCGGGATTTTGCAGGTTGAGCTTCACAAGCTCAAAATGGCCTTCCCAGCCCTCGTACCAAAAGCCGTCGCCATAGCAGGAGTCGCCGTCAAAGCTAATGTGGAACCAGTCCTTGTAGGGCGAGTCCCACTTGCGCTCCTGCACATCGCGGAAGGCCCAAAAGCCACGGCCCACATGGTTGAAGACCGCGTCGAGTACCACGCGGATGCCGTAGTCGTGCAGCGTCTCGCATACGGCGGCAAAATCGGCATCCCCGCCCAGGCGACGGTCGAGATGGCGCAGGCTGCGCGTATCGTAGCCGTGGCTATCGGACTCGAGCGGCGGGTTGATGAGCACGGCGCCAACGCCGAGTTCCTGCAGGTAGTCGGCCCATTGGGCGATTTTCATGATGGGCGCATCGGGGTTGGGCGCGGCGTTGGCAGCCTGGGCGAGCTCATCCTCGGCAACGGGCGTGGCGTTTTCGCGCGGAGCCCCGCAAAAGCCCAGCGGATAGATCTGATAGAACGTCGTCTCGTATGCCCACATAACAGCCTCCCGGTAAGCTCAACACAACGACATCCATTGTATGCCCAGCTCGTATCCTCTTCCCCAAAATAAGTTGCGGTGAAATAGTTCCTGCCTGGGCCTTCAGAGGCCTTAAACAGGAACTATTCCACCGCAACTGATGAGGGGACGTGATTAGGCGACGGGCTTGGCGCGACGGATGGCTGGGAACATCACCGTGATGGCGAGAATGACGCCCACGACGGCAATCGCCCCGCCCGCGAAGCCGATCCAAGCGATACCGGGACCCGAAACCACGGCGCCGCCGATTGCGGTCCCCGTGCCGATACCCAGATTGAACAGACCCGAGAAGATCGACATGGCGACAGCCGACGAATCCGCGGGCGTGTACTTGATGAGCTCGGCCTGAAACGCCACGTTAAAGGCCGTGGCGCAGCAACCCCACAGTGCGCAGACGGCAAGCACCAACACGAGCGCCGAGGCTGCGGGGGCCATAAGCAGCAGAGCCACCGGCACGCCGGAGAGCGTAATAGCCAAGAACGGAAAGCGATGCCCGTCGAACAGGCGGCCAAACAGCCAGCTTCCGAGCAGACCAGAGCAGCCAAACGCCGTCAGCGTCATGGTGATGGCGCCCGCATCGACGTGCGCGACCTGCGCCAGGAAGGGCTCGATATAGCTGTAGCTTGCGTAATAGCCGGTCGCCATGAACACCGTGACCACATAGAGCGCGATGAGGAACGGGTTCTTGAGCAGCTCGGGCAGCTGCTTGAGCGTAAAACGCTCGCCCGCTGGCATGGTGGGGAACACCGTGGCCTGGTAGACGACCGCGACAGCAGACAGCGCTCCGACCACGGCAAACGTCATACGCCAGCCCACGGCCAGGCCAATGGCGCGGCCGAGCGGCAGGCCGAAGATCTGTGCGATGGAAGAACCCGTGGCGATCATGCTGATAGCGAGCGCCCCGTGGCGTGTGTCAACCAGGCGCGACACCATGATCGAGGCGACCGACCAGAACACGGCGTGCGCGCAGGCAACCACCAGGCGCGCGCAGACTAAGATGGGATAGGTCGGTGCCAAGGCGGACAGGAACTGGCCCAGCGAGAACACGGCAAGCACGCCCAGCAGCATCCGCTTGAACTCGAAACGCGAAGCGAACACCATGAGTGGCAACGACAGCAGCATGACGCCCCAGGCATAGACCGAGATCATGATGCCCGCCTGGGCCTCGGTGAGCGAGAACGACGCGGCGATATCAGTCAAAAGGCCGATGGGCATAAACTCCGACGTGTTGAACACGAACGCACAGCAGGTGAGCCCGACGAGCGGGAGCCACTGCCTGAGCGTGATGCCGTCTTGCTTTGTTTGAGCCATATAGGAAAACCTCTCCAATTATCTTGAGCGGCGGGCGATTATAGCAATGAGAAGTCTATAAAATGAGCAACGAAAGAATTCTTGGAAAACGATCGTTAACAGACGGCGCGCCAATTCTGCTTAGAAAGCAAGGTACGCAGGAACTCAATGTCGAAAACGCGGCTTCATCTTCGGGCTATCGCGCCTGCTCGGATACGCACAAGGACACCCCCATGAGCACGTCAATTTCGAGCCAACTCGCAACCGCACAATGAACTAGCAAAAGCAGCATATAAGCAAACGCCCCATAATAAAGTCCCTCATGCACAAGCGCCGTCACTGAAAGTGCCGACGGCAGCGCCGCACTCGAAACTACCCATCCAACAAGAACCTGGATAGCGCAACTTGCAACCAGGTTCCATGCCACCAGCAGCGTTGCGGGACGCGCGATTTCTCTCCAGGAGGAACGAAGCACCGTGACCGAACGCATGATGTAGCGTGGTGCAAACCGAATGCCTCGTAGTCCCCTCTGCTCCACGTCCGCATCTTCAATTAACACGAATACGAACGACGCGGAAAGAAGCGTCACGATTACTGCCACCACAAGCGAGCACAACACCCCGAGCTGACTGCTCGCAAGCGAGGCAAAGACCACAATTGCCGATAAAATCAAGTGAACCAAATAAATTAGCAGCGCCCCAGAAATCTGGAGGGGAACCGTCGAGGCCAAGAGATAAACCGGAAGGGTTCGAGCAGGTTGCACAGTCTCTTTGGACCGGTCGACGGCAAATAATGAAAAAGCCACATTCGATAGAAGCAGGTTTAAAAAGGCCGCGACCACAGTGCAGATAAGCGTAATGGACGGATTGATATAGGCGAGCTCAGTTGCAACGTTTGATACACCAATTTGAAGCGCGCTCATAACAAACAAGGGGATATATAACGCCATCGTGCAGCCACTCCGGCATTCCTTCGCCCGATCGCCCGATTCCAGAAAGACATTGAAGTTCTCTCGCAAGTTCACTCTATACCCGTTTTCTTACTAAGCAGGGCGAACGGGCGCCAATACAAACGCCGGTCCGCCCATCCATAATTTCTAGTTTTAACGTCCAGACTAGTCTGTCCAGCCGTCGATGTAGTCGCGGTTAAGCTCAAAGTACTGCGCGGCGATATCTTTCGCCAAGGAGTACGAATTAACGAGCGGGTGCATCGCGAGGCTCTCGACAATGTCGCGCTTCGATCGGTTAACGATGCCACGCGCCACGGTGCGCTCGTAGTACTTGACGCGACGAATCAATTCGAGGTTTCCCGCGGGCACAGAATCGGCTTCGACGCGATGCGGCACGCAGCCATCGGTGGAGATATCGCACGTTGACTCAATGACATCTGTATCGAGAAGGCCGGGGATGGCACCATTGTTGGGGGTGCACAGGATCATCTGCTGCGTCTTGCCAGAGCGAGCAATATCCATGAAGCGGAGCGCGACACCTGCGTATCCGCCAGCATCTTTGCCGTACACGTCAAACGTCCACGGCTTGTCGCGATGAATACCCGTCTCGGCCGCCATGTAGTTGTTTTCGCGCATTCCGTACCACTTCTCAAAGCACGCGAGGCCTTTTTCGAAGTCGTTCTCAATATCGATAGATGCAAGCTCGCTCGTCATTTCTCGATTAATTTCTTCGATTAGTTCGCCGCGCGTCTGGGGCGAAGAGAGAACGTTGGCAACGGCGCGCTCGCGATAGTAGAAATAGTATAGGTACTCATTTGGCACGCATCCGCGATTTAGGACGAGGTCCTTTTCGAAGAACCTAAGATCTGTATGAGCATATGCCCCGTCGTCGTGGATCAAGTCGGACATGATGTCCTCGCCGTCAACCGTCACATTGCGGAAGAACGAGAGGTGGTTGAGTCCATAGCACTCGCCCTGAACCGATGCGGGATCAACGCCTTTATACTCGGCAAACTGATGCAACATGCCCGAGGGGGCATCGCAAATGCCATAAGTAAAATCATAGCCCATATCGCGTAGGGCCTGAGATACGACGCCAGCGGGATTAGTAAAGTTAAACACCTTGACGTCCGGCTTTGCGTACTTCTTGATTAACTCGCAATACGAAGCAAGCGCAGGGACGGAGCGCATGGCAAAAGACACGCCGGCTGCGCCAGTCGTCTCTTGGCCAAGAACCCCATGCGAAAGAGCAATGCGCTCATCGCGAACGCGCATATGGTCCCCACCGACGCGAATCGTCGTGATCACGTAATCGGCGTCCTTAACGGCTTCGACTGCATCGCCCGTCAGTGAAAAATTAAGCGTGGGGCAAAGCATGCCCGAGACATGGGCGGCAAGGCCACCGTAGATGCGCAGCTTCTCGGGATCATTGTCCATAAACACAAGTTCGTCGATTCCAAGCGATGACGCCTGCTGGGCTATGCTCTTTGCCAAAAACATGGAGCGGACGCCACCGCCACCTATGACCGTAAGTTTCATATCGAAACCCCCAATTAGCACATTCAATATTGCATGGTTCGCCTGTGTCTGGATATTGTATCCAGCATGGAGGGCCGCTTCCCGCCCCGGTTGCAAGGCGGGAAAGGAATTCCCCAAGGAGTTATTATTTACGCAACGGAAGCGGCCACACACGTCCGGCGGGAAGGAAGCACCGATGGTTGATAAAAAGCAGATTTCCAAGCTCTACTCAGCCGCAAAGCTATCCGAAACCGAGCAAAGCGTACTCGAATACCTACTCAACAATATCGACACCCTCGATGATATTGGCATAAAACCCGTCGCCATGGCATGCTTTACCAGCATGACGACAGTCATCAGGCTTTCGAAAAAGCTCGGCTACCGTGGCTACCGCGAAATGATGTACGATCTCAAGCACCTTCAGCATGTCTCCCGCGAAATGAATCAATCACTCAAAGACAGTAGCGTCCACTTCGTATGTCACACCGGAGATGTAGACGTATTCATCGCCGCACTACATCGCAACAGAATGATCGGAGTAAACGGAGAGGGCTTCTCACGCATCGTTGCGCAGTACATGGCGACTAAGCTCGTTGGACTTGGCTTTTTGGCCGTCATACAGGACTTCCTAGAAACCGATCAGTTTGTCGAATCCAACCGAAATACGCTCAGCTGCATGATGCTCATATCCAAATCGGGCCAGACAGAAGCCATCCTGGAAACCGCAAGGGCATGCCACGACGCGGGCATTACGACCCTCGCGTTTACCGGCAACGAAGACAGCGAGCTCGCCAAGACGGCAGACGCGATCTTTACGATACATGACGATCACCCAATGGATCTTAAGAACGTTAAGCCTAACTGCTTTACCGGAAGTTGTATTCTCGCATTCGAAGAACTATTGAGTATCTGCCTTGACAATCTAAAACAAGAAGGCCTGGCCCCCTAAATCATGCGATAGGAAGCCAAGCCCTGGAATTGCGCTATGCAATTGAAAGCCACTTGCGCGTTTTACTCGTCACCGAGAACTTCGTGCACCTCAGAAGCGACTTCGCCGACACGAGGACCGTAAATGACCTGGATTGCCTTGTCGCTCAGGCGGATAACGCCCATAGCTTCAAGATTCTTGGTGAACACCTCGTCGTCTGCAACCTTAGAACCATCCTTGACAATCACGCGAAGACGTGAGATGCAGTTGTCAAGATCATCAATGTTGTCGGCTCCACCAAGCGCTTCGACAATGCCAACAGCAAGCGCGCTGTCCTTGGCCGCACGGCCCTGGACTGCCTTCTTGGGAGTGCTATCAGACTCGCCCTTTGCCTCAGCGGCCTTTGCCTCGAACTCGGCTCTGCTGTTGATCAACTCAATATCGTCACCATCGTCTCGACCGGGCGTCTTGATATCGAACTTAGTAATAAAGAACCGGAAGAGGAAGAAAGCTGCCAGGAAAAAGGCGGGGAGCAGGATAAGGTATGGAAGCAGATTAAGCTTCTCGGGGCGGAATAAGAATGGGATCAGGTCCTTGATATTTCCCTGGTACACCGAAACGCCCATTGCCTCCGAGAGAACTTCACCCAGTCCGGAAAGCGGAGCGTAAACGCCAAAGTAGAGCCAGGGGGCGGCAAACAGGAACGTAAAGAGAATAGGCTCCGTAACGCCAAAGAAAACAGTCGAAATCACTGTGGGGATTAAAAGACCAGCAACCTTCTTGCGGTTCTGGGGCTTGGCACAAGACCACATAGCAAGGGCGATGCCCGGGAACAACGCGTAATCGTTAATGCCATAGCCAGCCATGAAGGCCCTAACCAAGAGCTTGTCACTGCTGGGAGAAGCGAGCTGTGCAAGCTGAATGGCGCTATTGCCCACCACGCGCGTTCCATCGACGACCATGGAGCCGCCAAGCTCAGTCCAATACATGGGCGTCTCGAGCAACGGATGCAAGCCAAACGGCACAAGGCTCTCGAGCACCCAGCGATAGACAAACGTACCGACCAGACCGGAGCCTTTCACGAACGTCGCAATACCCGAGAAGCATCCACCGATGACGGGCCAGACGAAGTACATAATGCCGCCCAGGATGCCACCGGCGACCAGCGATACAATGGGGACCGTTCGACTGCCCGCAAAAAACGCCAGCGCCGTTGGAAGCTTGGTCTTGTAAAAGCGGCCGGTGATCCAGGCGACCAGGCAGCCCACGATAATGCCGCCAAAGACACCAGAGCTGTAGCCAAAAAAGCCGAGCGAGGTAGTGTAGAGTGCGGACTGCTCACTCGCCTGAATGGACGTAAGGCCGACCTTCTGAAGAGCTTCCACCGTTGTATTGTCGGCAGCCAAGCCAGCTGCTCCAAGCAGAATCTCAACCGTCTTGAGCATGGTGAGATAGCAGACAAGGGCAGAAAAGGCAGCCCAGCCCTTCTCTTTGCGAGACAAGGAGAAGGCGCAGCCGACAGCAAACAAAACACCGAGGTTTCCAATGATTACCTCGCCGAGACCCTTAAATACCGAGAAGAACGTAAAGAGCGGCGAAGCGGCATACCAGTCCCAATTAACGCCAAGGGACACAAGGGTCAGTTCGGTCGTAAAAACGCTACCGATACCCAAAAAGAGACCGGAAATGGCAATGAGCGTAATCGGAACGAGCATTGCCTTTCCGAACGATTGGAATTTTTCTTTCATCAATTCCCTCCTCAATGAGCCTCTACAAACGACTATTGCACCCCACGTCCCCACACAGGCGAAACGGAAGACATGCTCGGCAATAGACACAAAGTGATTGTAGAAAGGGGCACAAAAAATGTGCATCGGCATCGCGTAATGCGGTTAAATCGACCGACGATTGCAAGTATTTACGAATCCGCAAACGGCAGCAAATAGGCAGCGAACGGCAACCTGCAGCGTAGGACAGTCCCCGCAGGCCGACAATTACCGGTATTTTGGCTCATAATTGTTGAATTGTTGCTCGCCCAAAAGCGCGGAGCATCAACGCGCCCCTAAGCCAACCCCAGCAATATGCCCGCCGAATGCACGACAAACGCCACGATCCAGGCGACCGTCACTTGAAACGCGAACACGGCAACGGCGTAGCGCGCGCCCAGCTCGCTCTTGACGGCGCCGATGGCTGCCACACAGGGCGGGTACAGCAGCGTAAAGACCAGGAACACATAGGCAGTGAACGGCGAAAACATGGTCGACAGTGCCGCGGGCGAGGTCGCGCCCAAAAGCACCGTGAGGGTCGAGATGACACTCTCCTTGGCGATAAGTCCGGTGACGAGCGCCGTGGATGCACGCCAGTCGCCAAACCCAAGCGGCGTCAGCGCCGGCGCAATGATGCTGCCGAGACCCGCAAGCAGACTCTGCGACTGATCGGCGACCACATTAAAGCGGATGTCGAACGTCTGAAGGAACCAGATGACCACGGTAGCGGCAAAGATAATGGTAAAGGCCCTGGTAATAAAGTCTTTGGCCTTATCCCATGCCAGCATCACCGTCGTCTTGACGCTCGGCAGGCGGTAATTGGGCAGCTCCATGATAAACGGCACCGGGTCGCCCTTAAATGCCGTGCGGTTGAGTACCAAAGCCGCGATACAGCCAACCGCAATGCCGATCAGATAGAGCGAGACCATGGCGGGAACCGTCGCCTGTGGGAAAAACGCCCCGCACAGCAGACCATAGACCGGCAACTTGGCCGAGCAGCTCATGAACGGCGTGAGCATGACCGTCATCTTGCGGTCGTGCTCGGATGGGAGCGTACGGGTCGACATGATAGCCGGCACGGTGCAGCCAAACCCGACGAGCATGGGTACAAAGCTGCGGCCCGACAGGCCAAAACGACGCAGCACCTTATCCATGACAAAGGCGACGCGCGCCATGTAGCCCGAGTCTTCCAGAATGGAGAGGAACAAGAAGAGCACGACGATAATCGGCAGGAAGGTCAGCACACTGCCCACGCCCGTAAGCACGCCGTCGACAGCCAGCGAGCGCACCACGTCGTTGGTGCCGAACGCCTTGAGGCCCGCATCGGCCGAGGCGATGATAGCAGCGATACCGTCCTCCATGAGTCCCTGCAACGCCGCGCCGATCACGCCAAACGTCAGCCAAAAGACGAGGCCCATGATCACCAGGAACGCCGGAATGGCCGTGTAGCGACCCGTCAGGATGCGGTCGATCTTGACGGAGCGCACGTGCTCGCGGCTTTCGTGCGGTTTGACGACGCAGCGCCCGCACACGTCGCCGATAAAGCTAAAGCGCATATCGGCCAGCGCGGACAGGCGGTCGGTGCCGGCCTCGCCCTCCATCTGGGTAATGATGTGCTCGATAGCGTCGAGCTCGTTGCGATCCAGGTGAAGCGCCTCGGTCACCAGCTCGTCGCCCTCAACCAGCTTGGTCGCCGCAAAGCGCACCGGGATGTGCGCCGTCACGGCATGGTCCTCGATCAGGTTGGCAATGCCGTGGATGCAGCGATGCAGTGCGCCGCCGTCCGATCCATCGGGCGCACAGAAGTCCAGGCGACCGGGGCGCTCGCGGAACCGCGCCACGTGCAAGGCATGATCCACCAGCTCGCCGATACCCTCGTTGCGGGCAGCGCTAATGGGAACAACGGGCACGCCCAACAGGCTCTCGAGCAGGTTGACGTCCACGGCGCCGCCGTTGGCCGTCACCTCGTCCATCATGTTGAGCGCGATGACCATGGGGCGGTCGAGCTCCATAAGCTGCAGCGTCAGGTACAGGTTACGTTCGATGTTGGTGGCGTCGATGATGTCGATGATGGCGTCGGGGTTTTCGTCCAAGATGAATTGGCGGCTGACGATCTCTTCGCCCGTGTACGGCGACAGGGAGTAAATGCCGGGCAGATCGGTAACGCTTGCCTCGGGATGGTTACGGATGGTGCCGTCCTTGCGGTCGACCGTCACGCCAGGAAAGTTACCGACGTGCTGGTTGGAGCCCGTAAGCTGGTTGAACAGCGTGGTCTTACCGCAGTTTTGGTTGCCGGCGAGGGCAAAATGCAGCGGTGCGCCCTCGGGCACGGCCGTTTTTGCCGCACGGGGCGAATACATCCCCTCACCGAGTGCCGGATGCTCCGTCGTTCCGATTGCGGCGTTGGCGCGCGGACCGGTATCGGTGTCGTGCACATCCACGAGCTCAATGCGTGCGGCATCATCCTTGCGCAGCGTCAACTCGTAGCCACGCAGGCGAATCTCGAGCGGGTCGCCCATGGGGGCGTACTTCATCATGGTGACTTCGGTGCCCGGCGTTAGGCCCATGTCCAAAATATGCTGTCGGAGTGCCTGGTCGTCCGATGCCACCGATGCGACAACGGCGTCCTTTCCAATCTCGAGCGTATCGAGCTTCACGTCCGTGTTCCTCCCCCGGCGCCCACAGGGCGTTGCATTTATGTTCACCTTGGCTAACCGTTTGCCACGGCTAACCAATTTAACCATGCATGATAGCGCGAACACACAACGATGTTCAATCAGCAAATTGGCGCAATGGGGACAGGCAGGAGAGTTCAGGGCCATAGTTTCCCGATGAGGCCTCTCGGGGAAACTACATCCCAGAATTCCGGCTCGAAACGGGATATGGTTTCCCAAACAGGCCTCTTACGGAAAATGCATCCCGGAATCCCCGCTCGAAACGGGACGCGCTTTCCCAGTCGAGGCCCTATGGGAAACTGCGTCCCACCTTGAAAGGCAAAACTGGGGCGCAGTTTCCGGACGGGGCATCAAAAACGAAGTTGCGGTGGAATAGTTCCTGGATGGGCTGGTTGATGCCCCAGATAGGAACTATTTCACCGCAAGTTATTGAAGAGCTTGGATGCCGGGACTCTTACAGATGGCGCTCGAGGAAGCGGAAGGCCAGGCGGATCCAGGGACGGACGGAAACCTGCTTGTCCTCGTTGTCGACCGCGGTGTTGGCGTTGCCGAGCGAAAGGCCATGACCACCCTGGTCGAAGACGTGCATCTCGCATACAACGCCCTCCTCGGCCATGCGCTGCGCAAACGGGTAGACCTGCGCGATCGGCGCCGTCTTGTCGTCGGACACGCCCCACACAAAGGTCGGTGGCATCTGACGCGAAACATGCGTGGTGGGGCAGATGTCGGCCAGATGCTCGTCAGTTGCCTCGCCGCCCGTCACCATCGACAGGTAGTCGTTGAGCAAATCGCGCCCCGTCTTGCCACCCGTCTTGGGCACACGCAAGTCAATGCGCGGATCGCGCGTCTGCATGTCGCGCACATAGGCAAAGTCGAGCAGCGGATAGCCCAGCACCACGGCATCGGGACGAATGTCGTCCGGACGTGCCCCGGCAAGTGCCGCGAAGGGGCCGGTCTTCCACTGCGTTGCCAGCGAGGCACAGATCATGCCGCCCGCCGAGAATCCCACGACGCACACGCGCTTAGAATCGACATGCCACTCGTCGGCGTTGGCGCGCACCGTGGCGACCATCTTGGCAAGATCTGCCTGGGGGTGCGGAAAGCTCACGTCACCCGTAGAGCTCGTGACATAGTTGAGCACAAAGGCCTGGTAACCGTGATCCAAAAATGCAAACGCCACCGGGTCCTGCTCGTGCGGAGCGATATGTGTAAACCCGCCTCCGCCGCAGATGATCACCGCGGGGCGGCGGCCATTCGGTTTATCGGGCAGCGGCTCGGCACCCAAATACGTAAACGTCGCCGGATAATCCTCGGTCGGCTCCTCGCCCCACAGCGCATGGTTCTCGACAATCATATGTGCTCCCTTCGCGCAAATTATGCGCCCTTGTTTTTCGCCTTCAAGCGTACCCCACTTGAACCCGTGGCGCAGAAACACTCCGGCAATAAGTTTCCCTTCAACTGATATATCACATAATCCCAGTTCAGAGCTATCGTTGAGCAGCGTAGAATAGGGGCGTTGACCAAGCCGCGAAACACATGTGAAACGTTTCCGGCAAACCAAACGCGCGATATGCGCCTATTTAAGTTGGAGGCAACTATGGGTCTGCTCGATTCGCTTAAGTCCACCTTCACCTCGACCGGCGAGGCGTCCGTTCCGCCCGCAGCAAGCTTCGCTACCCGCGAAGGCGTCATCTATGCCCCCGTCAACGGCGTGCTCGTCAACCTGAACGAGGTTCCCGACGAGACGATCGCCTCGGGCATGCTTGGCCAGGGCTATGGCATCGAGCCCATTACCGGCACCATCTATGCGCCCGCCAACGGCCGCATCGGTGCCACCACTGTCACCAACCACTCCATCGGCATGATTACCGAGGACGGCCTGCGCGTGTTCATCCATGTTGGCCTGGGCACCGTGGAAATGAACGGCAAGGGTTTTGCCCGCTTTGTCGAGATGGGCGATGTGGTCAAGGCAGGCCAGCCGCTCATCAGCTTCGACCGCGAGGCCATTAAGGCCGCTGGTCACGAGGACATCGTGACCGTCATCGTCTCCGAGCTCGATCGTCTTAAGAGCATCGACCATGTCGGCGAGTCCGGCACGCTTATCGGCGGCAACCCGCTCGTTAAGCTTGGCGACCCGCTGCTGGTAGCCAAGACCAAGTAGCCAGGCCCCGCGCCACACAGCCAAAAAGCACCTCGTCAAGCGCCCGCGACCATTTGGCCGCGGGCGCTTTTCGTTTGAAAAACCATCCCGCCAATGCCTTATCTGTATAGCCCAAATGAGCCGAGCTGCTAGAATATCGAACTGTATGGATAACTATCATTCAACCGTTATGGGAGGATACGTGAACCGCACCAAAATCGCGCAGCTCTATGCCGATGCCGAGTCGCTCGGCGGCCAGACCGTCACCGTCGCCGGCTGGGTCAAGTCCGTCCGCGACATGAAGAACTTTGGCTTCGTTACGCTCAACGACGGCAGCTGCTTCCGCGACCTGCAGGTCGTCATGAACCGCGAGGCACTCGACAACTACGACGAGATCGCCCATCAAAACGTCTCGGCCGCACTCATTTGCACCGGCACCGTCAAGCTGACCCCCGATGCACCCCAGCCTTTCGAGCTTTCTGCCACTTCCATCGAGGTCGAGGGCATGAGCGCCCCGGATTACCCGCTGCAGAAGAAGCGCGCAACCGTCGAGTTCCTACGCACCCAGCAGCACCTGCGCCCGCGCACCAACCTGTTCCGCGCCGTGTTCCGCATCCGCTCTGTCGCGGCTGCCGCCATCCACCGCTTCTTCCAGGAGCAGGGCTTTGTCTACGTCAACACCCCCATCATCACCACGAGTGACTGCGAAGGCGCCGGCGAGATGTTCCGCGTGACCACGCTCGACCCCAAAAATCCGCCCCTCACCGAGTCCGGCGAGGTCGACTGGAGCCAGGACTTCTTTGGCAAGCATGCAAGCCTCACCGTGTCCGGCCAGCTCAATGCCGAGAACTTTGCCATGGCCTTTGGCGACGTGTACACCTTTGGCCCCACCTTCCGCGCCGAAAACTCCAACACCACGCGCCACGCCGCCGAGTTTTGGATGATCGAGCCCGAGATGGCCTTCGCCGACCTCAACGACTACATGGACAACGCCGAGGCCATGCTCAAGTACGTCCTTAAGGACGTTATGGCCACCTGCCCCGACGAGCTCAATATGCTCAACAAGTTTGTGGACAAGGGTCTGCTCGAGCGCCTGGACCATGTCGCCAACTCCGACTTTGCCCGCGTTACCTACACCGAGGCCGTCGAGATCCTGGAGCAGGCAGTCGCTGCTGGCCACCAGTTTGATTACCCCGTCAGCTGGGGCATCGACTTGCAGACCGAGCACGAGCGCTTCCTGACCGAGGAGCACTTTAAGCGCCCGACCTTCGTGACCGACTACCCGGCCGAGATCAAGGCGTTCTACATGCGCATGAACGAGGACGGCAAGACCGTCGCCGCCGCCGACTGCCTGGTTCCCGGTATCGGCGAGATCATCGGTGGCTCCCAGCGCGAGGAGCGCCTGGATCTGCTCGAGGCCCGCATCAAGGACCTGGGCATGAATCCCAAGCAGTACAAGTACTACCTTGACCTGCGCCGCTACGGTTCCTGCAAGCACGCCGGCTACGGTCTGGGCTTCGAGCGCTTGGTCATGTATCTGACCGGCGTGGGCAACATCCGCGACGTCCTGCCGCACCCGCGCACCGTGGGCAACGCCGACTTCTAATCGTCGGACGCTAGCTCGCGTCGCCACACGCCAACGCTCATCGCACAAGCGCCTCTCGACATCGGTCGAGAGACGCTTTTTTTCAACAGCATCCGTCAAGCTTTTGGCAAGTTTTTGGTCAGTTGAGCAGGGCTGTTGAAAACTCAACCCGCCGTTTGCCGACGACTACCGACCGCCCAGAGCGCCCTGCGCCCCTGGGAAAGCCCCGCGTCCTAGGCTCCATACCGTCGCCACCCAAAACGGAAAGGACGTGGGCACGATGACCGAAGCCGCTGTTGAAACCTACGACACCACGACGAGGGGCGCCGCCTCGATGGCAGCCTATCGCGCCGTTCGCATCCTGCAGCTCTTGAGCGAAAACACCGGCGAAGACAAGGCCATGCTTTCCAATGAGCTGATCCGGCGCCTCGCCCATCCCGACGACCCCGCCCGCATGCCCATCTCGGCGGCGCGGCGCAGCATCTACACCGCCATCTCCGCGCTTCGCCATGCCGGATACGAAATTGAGTACAAACGCGGCGTGGGCTACAAACTTCTTACCCGCCCGCTCACCGATGAAGAGATCATCCGGCTCCACGGTATGGTCATGCGCAACCGCTCCACGCCTATCGCTATCCGCAAGAGCATGGCGCAGCACTTAGTTGCCATGGCGAGCGCCGACGTTCGCGGCTACCTCGATACACCCGAACCCGCTCCAAGCGCAGGCAGCAAGGCTACCAAGGCAACACGCACGCCCATCAAGCGCATCGACACGTGCGAGCTCGTCGAGCAGGCCATCGACCACGGAACCACGGTGAGTTTTGATATTTCGAGCGTCACGACACGCGGCGAAACCGAAGCAGCACGGATGACACTCCGTCCCTTTGCCATCAGGCAGCGCGATGGCATCTCGTATCTGCTGGGAACGGTCTACGACGCCCGAGGCACCGACGATACGCTGCGCACCGTCGAGATCGCCCGTATGAGAAACGTCAGCACGCGCCTGCTCGACGGCAAGAAGCTCTTCGCCGCCCTGGACGAGGAGGACGACGCCTCCTCCGCCGCATAAGACCCTCCGCCGCCCATTCGACTACCCGTACCGCCCATCCGATTCTGTATTAAAAACCCGCCAGGCTGTTGTAAAAATGGACATCAGCGCTACTATAGTTCCACTTGCACTTTGTCCCAGTGCAGTGTTTCCAGCCATTTTTATACTGGGGGTAATGATATGAAGGACATCACCATCAGTCGCAGGAGCCTTCTGGTCTCCGCCGGCCTGCTCGCGCTCGCCCCGCTCGCCGGATGCGGCGGCAACTCTGGTTCCGGCTCTGCTGCCGCCGGTTCCGACTACACCATCGGCGTTCTGCAGCTCACCGAGCACTCCGCGCTCGATGCCGCCAACGACGGCTTCGTCAAGGCCATCAAGAAGAGCGGCCTTAAGGTCAAGATCGACCAGAAGAACGCCCAGAACGACCAGTCCACGTGTAAGTCCATTGCCGACAAGTTTGTGGGCGACAACGTCAACCTGATTTATGCCATCGCCACGCCCGCCGCGCAGGCTGCCGCCGGCGCCACGGCCGATATCCCCATCGTGGGCTGTGCCATCACCGACTACGCCGCCTCCGGCCTGGTCCAGGACAACGACAAGCCGGGCACCAACGTCACGGGCGCTTCCGACCTCACCCCGGTCGCCGAGCAGCTCGAGATGATGCAGAAGGTCCTGCCCGACGTTAAAAAGGTCGGCCTGCTCTACTGCACCGCCGAGTCCAACTCCGACGTCCAGATCAAGGCCGCCAAGAAGGAACTCGACAAGCTGGGCCTGGAGTACACCGATTTCACCGTCTCGAGCTCCAACGAGATTCAGTCCGTCGTCGAGTCTGCCGTGGGCAAGGTCGACGCGCTGTACTCCCCCACCGACAACACCATCGCCGCGGGTGCCTCGCAGGTCGGCCAGATCTGCAAGGAGAACAAGCTCCCCTTCGTGACTGGCGAGGAGGGTATGTGCATGGCCGGCGGCCTGTTCACCCTCTCCATCAACTATGAGGACCTGGGCTACGCCGCGGGCGAGATGGCCGTTAAGATCCTGAAAGGCGAGGCCAAGCCCGAAGACATGCCGATCAAACACCTCTCGAGCAAGGACCTGGTCGTCGTCAAGAATGACGAGATGGCCGAGGCCCTGGGCATCGACCTTTCCGCTCTGGACGCGTAATGCTATACGCGGCATGCGTCTAGAGCCCGTGCTCGCGCTTTAGCCGCGTTATTCAATATCTGAGCCACAGGGGCGGGCGCTGTAGACCGGCGTCCGCCCTGCTTGTTTCAGGTAAAACAAAACGTCTGTCCGTAACTCGTCTATGCATTGTTACCGCTATTATGGTGAATCACGTGTCCACCCTATCCTAGGAGGTATGAAGCATGCTCATTGCATTGCAGGGCGCCGTTTCGCAGGGCGTCCTCTGGGGCATTATGGTGCTTGGCGTGTTTATCACGTTCCGCCTGCTCGACATTCCCGATATGACCTGCGACGGCAGCTTTGCCCTCGGCGGCTGCGTCTGCGCTGTGCTCATCGTCAATAACAACGTCGACCCGCTGTTCGCCGTGCTGGCCGGTATGTGCGCCGGCGCCATCGCGGGCGCCGTCACGGGCATTCTGACCACCGTCTTTGAGATTCCCGCGATCCTCGCCGGAATCCTCACCCAGATCAGCCTGTGGTCCATCAACCTGCGCATCATGGGCAAGTCCAATACGCCCATTCTTGCCAAGGGCACCGTGTTCTCCGCCGTCAGCAATATGACCGGTCTGCCGCAGTCCACCGTTGCCATCATCTTGGGCATCCTGCTCGCCGTGGCTATCGTTGCCATCCTGTATTGGTTCTTTGGCACCGAGATCGGCTCGGCGCTGCGAGCCACCGGCAACAACGAGTACATGATCCGCGCTCTGGGCGTCAACACCAACTCCACCAAGATGATCGCCCTCGTGCTCTCCAACGCCCTCATCGGCCTTTCGGGCGCTCTCATCTGCCAGAGCCAAAAGTATGCCGACATTGGTATGGGCACCGGTGCCATCGTTATCGGTCTTGCCGCCATTGTTATCGGCGAGGTGCTCGGCCGTCTGCTGCCCGGCGGCCTCACGCAGTTTAGCGTCCGTCTTGCCTCCGCCGTCTTTGGCTCCGTGGTGTACTTCCTTATCCGCGCCATCGTGCTGCAGTTGGGCATGGACGCCAACGACATGAAGCTGCTCTCCGCCGTAATTGTCGCTGTGGCCCTGTGCGTGCCCGTGGTTTGGGAGCGCTATAAGCTCCGCAGCTCCTACACGAAGGGAGATGAGGCAGATGCTTAAGCTCTCGCATGTCAAGAAGACCTTTAACAAGGGCACCGTCACCGAGAAGCGCGCGCTCACCGGCGTCGACCTCACCTTGAATGACGGCGACTTTGTAACCGTGATCGGCGGCAACGGCGCCGGCAAGTCCACGCTGCTCAACATGATCGCCGGCGTGTACCCACTCGATTCGGGCGTTATTGAGCTCGACGGCACCGACATCTCGCGCCTGAGCGAGTCGCAGCGCGCCAAGTACCTGGGCCGCGTGTTTCAGGACCCCATGCGCGGTACCGCTGCCGACATGCAGATTGCCGAGAACTTGGCCCTCGCCAAGCGTCGCGGCCAGCGTCGCGGCCTTTCGTGGGGCGTCACCAAGGCCGAGAAAGATGAGTACGTTGAGTTGCTCAAGCGCCTGGACCTTGGTCTGGACACGCGTCTCAACGCCAAGGTCGGCCTGCTCTCGGGTGGCCAGCGCCAGGCACTCACCCTGCTGATGGCCACGCTCACCAGGCCGCGCCTGCTGCTGCTCGACGAGCACACCGCGGCCCTCGACCCCAAGACGGCCTCTAAGGTGCTTAACCTGACCGAGGAGATCGTCGACGAGAACCACCTGACCACGCTCATGGTCACGCATAACATGAATGACGCCATCCGTCTGGGCAACCGTCTGATCATGATGCACGAAGGCCACGTGATCTACGACGTGGCGGGCGATGAGAAGAAGTCGCTCACCGTAGCCGACCTGCTGCAGAAGTTCGAGGAGGTCTCGGGCGGCGAGCTCGCCAACGACCGCATGCTGCTGAGCTAAAACCTGCCAAAAAGGGACAAGTTATTTTGGTAGGTTTTATCTGCACAAACGTCAAAACCGCCGCAAAGGGACAGACGCCCTTGCGGCGGTTTTCGCATATTATGTCGATAATCCAGCGTCAGCAGGAACTACTGGTTAAGGACTAAGGAAACTGCCACGAGAAGCTCTCTTCCCCGTCTCGCCTTGACCGCCGCACTCCTTGCCGGCGTGCTCGCCGGCGCCCCAGCTTACGCCACCGCGGCCACCCCATCTCAAGTTATCGGCCCGTCCGATGTGATCGGACGGGCTTCTTGGTGGGTATCATGGTTGAACGATCATTAGGAGGTTTTCCCTACATGGAATTGTTTGAGCCGATTCTTCATTTCTTTGAGCAACGGTGGGTCCACAACATCATCTGGGCCGTCATCTTGGCGATAGGCACCGCCGTCGCCGCCAAGGTCGTATCCAAGACCCTGAACCATCTGCTTAACCGAGACGATAACCCGCTTCCGGCATCGAGTATCTTCATCAACATCGCGCGCGCCGTCATCTGGATGATCGGCGGCAGCTTTATCCTCGATAACTGCTTTGGCATTAACGCAAACGCGCTCGTCGCCGCTCTTGGCGTCGGCGGCATCGCCATCTCGCTCGGCTTTCAGGACACGCTGTCAAACCTTATCGGCGGCATGCAAGTGACCTTTATGGGCATCATCAAACCCGGCGACAATATCGAGGTCGGCGGCGTATCCGGCGTGGTCCAAGACATCACTTGGCGCCATACAACGATTGAGGATGCCTGTGGACAGACCATCATTGTGCCCAACTCCAACATCTCCAAGAACACGCTCGTGCATTTGATGCCCTTTGGACGCGTGGCCGTGCCCGTTGCCGTAAAGGACACGTCCAAGTGGGCTTCCCTTGACGTGCTGGCAGACGAGCTCACGAGCGCAACCAAAACGGCCGTCTCGCCCATCTCGGGCTTTGACAAAGAGCCCAACGTGCTCTTTAGCGAAATCGGCGACTTTGGCATCAAAGGAAAGATCATCTTTATCGTCAGCGACGACAGCACCACTTTCACCGCTGCCGACGCCTGCATCCGCGCCATCGCCCCCATCATCGCCTAAACCACCGCAAAGGGGTCAGGCATCTTTGTAGTGGTTTTCATTCGTGGTACCATGGTTCATATAGTTGTTTAAACGACTAAGGGAGCAACATCATGGAAGAGGCCTATCGTCAAGCACGCAAGCGCGGCGAGCAAGGACGTCGACGCGCCATTAGCCAAAGCGAGCATCCATACCTTACGGACCTCGATAGCTTGGTTGCCCAGCTCCCCTTAGGTCAGCGAGAGAATGTCGGCCTGCGGGATATTCCGCTCGAAATGGTCGTCGGCACGGTCACCAAGGGCCGTCAGTCCGCCTTTTCGTGTAACTTTATGCCCCTGCTTCCGTTTAGCACCGAGTTCGCCCGCAAGTGGTCCAACCTCTACGACATCCAGGTAACCGAGGGCTATCGCGACCCCGTCATCGTCACCGAGTTCATGCATCGGTTCTATGTCCAAGAAGGCAACAAACGCGTCAGTGTCCTCAAATTCCTAGACGCCCCGACGGTTTCGGCCAAGGTCACCCGTCTCTACCCCGGCACATGGGATTCCGTCGAAAGCCGCCTGTACGGCGAGTTCTGCGCGTTTTGGCGCGTCTGCCCCCTATACGAGATCGAGTTCTCGCGTGAGGGAAGCTACGAGACGCTCGCCAAGATGCTCGGTCAGAACCTTATCGAAAAATGGCCGCAGAAAAAGGTCGACTACCTGCGCCACACCTTCCTGCTCTTTAAGCGCGCCTACCTTCGCGCAGGCGGCGACCACCTGGACATTACGCCCGCCGACGCCATGCTCGTCTACCTCAATGTGTACAACCAGGACCGCCTGCTGGATACGCCGACGGATATCGTCGTAAACCGCCTGTGCAAGATCTGGCGCGAGCTGGTTATTGCCGGCAAAAATGACGAGGACAAGGTCGATCTTGTCGAAGCACCGAGCGTCGACGAGGAGGAGACGCCCGCCAAGTCCACCTCTGGCGTGCTCAACTTCTTTATGGGCAAGACCGTCTACTCGACGGCCAACCCCCTGCGCATCGCCTTTATCCATGAGTTCCCCTGTGCGACGTCGAGCTGGGACAGCCTGCACGACCAAGGGCGTCAGTATCTCGATGAGCACTTTGGCGGTATCGTGCGCACCGAGGCGTTCGAGGACTGTCACGATCCGGATGTGTTCTACGCCGCCGTGGAAACGGCTGTCAAACATGGAGCAAACGTCATCTTCTCGACCTCGCACCGCCTGATGGAATACACGCTCAGGGCTGCCGTTGAGTATCCCCGGGTTCGGTTCCTCAACTGCTCTATCGGCCTTCCCCATCAAAGCGTCCGTTCGTACTTTGGCAAGATGTACGAGGCCAAGTTTCTGCTGGGCGCCCTTGCGGCCAGCATGGCGGACAACCACCGCATCGGTTACCACGCGTCGGTCTTCGCCTCGGGCGCACTCAGCGAGATCAACGCCTTTGCGATTGGCGCCTCGCTGCTCGACCCGCGCGCGCAGGTCATCCTCACCTGGGGCGATGTTCCCGCCGGCGGTCTTGCCGAAGCCATGTGCCGCGAAGGCGTAAGCGTCATGACCGGCGCTGACATGTCAAAGTCGCTCGAAGACCCAACGGCCTACGGGCTTCACCGCTTGGTCGACGGCAAAGTCACCGGCATCGCCATGCCCGTATGGAACTGGGGCCGTTACTACGAGCTCATCGTTCGCAGCCTTCTTCACGGCACGTGGGACGAGACCAGCGACGACAACCAAGTGCGCGCTGTCAACTACTGGTATGGCATGAGCTCCGGCGTTATCGACATTCGTTACGCTCCGGGCCTACCCTACCAAACGCGCAAACTCGTGCAGTTGCTCCGCAACGGCATTGTTGTGGGATCCATCAACCCCTTTGGCGGCGAGCTCCACAGCCAGAACGGCGTGGTACAGATCGAAGGCTTCCCTCCGCTGCCGAGCACGCAGATTGTCGAGATGAATTGGCTGGCGGACAACGTGGTAGGCACCATTCCGCAGCTCGACGATGAGCCGAAAGTCCCTGCCCTATGAAAATCCTTGCCATAGCCGATACCGAAGAACGATGCCTTTGGGAGTGCTTTCGCAAGGAACGCTTTGAGGGAGTCGACCTGATTTTGTCCGCCGGCGATCTGGACCCGGACTATCTTGAGTTTTTGGTTACGGTCATCAACAAACCGCTCATCTACGTGCGCGGCAATCACGATGACCGCTACGCACGTCATGCACCGGGCGGATGTATCTGCGTAGAGGACAGCGTGTACACGTACCGAGGGATTCGCATTGCGGGCCTTGGCGGGTCCATGCGTTATCGCGACGGCGCCAACATGTACACCGAACGCGAGATGTCCAAGCGCATGCGTAAGCTGTCGCGTAAGGTTAGGATGGTCGGCGGGTGCGACATTCTGCTTACCCATGCACCCGCCGCCGGTATGGGTGATCTGGACGATCTGCCGCATCGAGGATTCGAGTGTTTTAACACAGCACTCGAATCCTGGAATCCCGACTACATGGTGCACGGGCATGTGCACCAAAGCTACGGTTGCGATTTTCAGCGCGAGCGTCAGCATGTGTGTGGAACGACGATCATCAACGCCTGCGGCTATACGCAGTTTGAGCTCGACCAGACGCACTACCCCATCCGCGGCTGGCAAGCAGCCTGGCTCAATTCGCAAACCATGCGCCGCGAGCTCAAACGCCACGAAGCCATCGAGTCTTCAACAGCCAGAACACCCTGGTAACCACCATAAAGGGGACACTGTCCCCTTTATGGTGCTTTTGACGCGATAGCAAGAAACCCGGTCCTGCACAAAGGCAGAACCGGGTTTTTTTAGCAATGCTTGCTGTACTCAGGCAGTAACTAGCAGTTACTCAGCCAGGAAGTCACGCTGGACAGCGGGATCGACCTTGACGCCAGGGCCCATGGTGGAAGACACGGAGATGGACTTGACGTACTTGCCCTTAGCAGAAGAGGGCTTGACGCGCAGGATCTCGGTGTACAGGGCAGCGTAGTTCTCGACGAGCTGCTGCTCAGAGAAGGACTTCTTGCCCAGGGGCACGTGGCAGATGCCGTAGCGGTCGGCGCGGTACTCAACGCGGCCAGCCTTGAGCTCGGAGACCATCTTGGCGACGTCCATGGTCACGGTGCCGAGCTTGGGGTTCGGCATGAGGCCACGGGGACCAAGGATCTTACCGATGCGGCCAACCTTGGCCATCATGTTCGGCGTAGCGATAGCGGCGTCGAAGTTGATCTCGCCCTTCTGAATCTGGGCGACGAGCTCGTCGGAACCGATGATGTCGGCGCCGGCAGCCTCAGCCTCGCGGGCCTTCTCGCCCTCGGCGAAGACGGCAACACGAACGGTCTTGCCGGTGCCGTGGGGCAGGGAGATGGAACCACGGATGTTCTGGTCAGCCTTACGAGTATCGATGCCCAGACGGAAGTGGGCCTCGACGGTCTCGTCGAACTTGGCGGTGTCGAGCTCCTTAATGAGCTTGGCAGCCTGAAGGGGGGTGTAGAGCGTGGCGCGGTCGATCTTCTCGGCAGCGGCGTTATAGCTCTTACCATGCTTAGCCATGTGCATTACCTCCTGTGGTTAAACGGGCGTGAGCCCTCCCACATCGTATCGTGTGCCCTATTGCACACATTTAACGGGCGCCCCGGTCGGAGCACCCGTCGTTACCATAAGAAATCGCTACTCAGCGATGGTGACGCCCATGGAACGGGCGGTACCGGCGATGATCTTCTTGGCGGCGTCAATGTCATTGGCATTGAGGTCCGGCATCTTGATCTCGGCGATCTTGGTGAGCTGCTCCTGGGAGAGCTGACCAACCTTGTCGGCCTGGGGCTTAGCGGAACCAGACTTGAGGTTCAGCTCCTTCTTGATGAGGTGAGCCGCCGGCGGGGTCTTGGTGATGAAGGAGAAGGACTTATCCTCGAAGACAGTGATCTCAACGGGGATGATGTCGCCCTTCTTGTCCTGCGTCTCGGCGTTAAAGGCCTGGCAGAACTGCATGATGTTCACGCCAGCTGCGCCCAGGGCGGGGCCGACGGGAGGAGCGGGGTTAGCTGCACCAGCAGGAATCTGGAGCTTAATGACGTTGGCAACCTTCTTCTCAGCCATGGTCATTCCTTTCGAATCACGAGTGTGAAGTACTTGCTATATCGTAAGCACGCACGTGTTAGAAGCACTCCTGAGATGAGCAGTCACAGAAGAAGCACGCTCGCGCGAACGGACGAAAACTTAAGCGATGACAGCAACCTGGTTAAAGTCGAGCTCGACCGGCGTCTCACGGCCAAAGATCATCAGGGTGACCTTCAGCTTGCCTGCCTCGGTGTTAACCTCGGAGACCTTGCCATCAAAGTCGGTAAGCGGGCCATCAGTGACGCGGACGGACGTGCCGACCTCAATATCAACCGAGGTGCGCTTGGGCGAATCGCCCTTACCGGGACGACGAGTCATCTTATTGTACTCGTCGCGGGAAAGCGGAGCGGGCTTGCCATTGCCGCCCAGGAAACCGGTGACACCGGGCGTGTTGCGAACACACGTCCACGCATCGTCATCCATCTCCATGCGAACCAGGACATAACCCGGGAAAATCTTGGAATCCTTGGTCTCGCGCTTGCCACCCTCTTTGATCTCGGTGACGCGCTCCATAGGAATCTCGATATCAAAGATACGGTCCTGCATGCCCATGGTCTCGATGCGATGCTCGAGATCGGACTTAACGCGGTTCTCGTATCCAGAGTAAGTGTGAACGACGTACCAACGCTTAGACATGGTTTAGCCCCTCAATCCAGAGAACAGAGCAAGAGCCTCGCCAAAGCCAGCATCGAGCAGAGCGATGACGACGCCGACGACGATCAGAGAAGCGCAAACGACGACCGAGTAGTTCACGAGCTCCTTCTTATCGGGCCACGTGACACGCTTCATCTCGGACTTCACCGAAGCGAAATACTTCTTGGTGCGGGCGAAGAAACCAGGCTTCTCATTCTTCTTGGACTTCGCAGCCTTCTCGTTCTTCTTGGCAACGGCCTTCTTGGCCTCAACCTTGGAGTTGGCGGCAGCGTTGTTGGCAGGTGCCGGCTGCTGAGCCTTCTTCTTGTTCTTCTTGTTGGCCATTTGGGTTACCTCCGCGCAATGCGCTTATACATGAGTAAACCGTAAGCCCCCAATTGGGAGCTTACGGAATAATGACTGGCACGCCAGGAAGGACTCGAACCCTCAACACTCGGTTTTGGAGACCGATGCTCTACCAATTGAACTACTGGCGTATGTGACTAGAGACTAGCGAGTCTCTTTGTGCAGCGTGTGGTGACGGCACCAGGGGCAATACTTCTTGATCTCCATACGATCAGGCATGTTCGACTTGTTCTTGGTGGTCGTATAGTTGCGGCGCTTGCACTCAGTGCACGCAAGAGTAACTAGAGTACGCATTTATCCTGAACCTTTCATTTCCGCCCCGTACGGGCACGAGTTGGTACTTTATCAGCTCTACGTAAGTGCTGTCAATGAAAACCTCGAATCAATTGGTTCTCGCTGGATCCATTCATATTTGGAACACATCAATGAAGCCATCGAGAGCTAATCGACGGTGCATCCAGGACCATTATCGATCCTCTCGACACCAGCAACGGCTCAATATCCATTGCAGAAAAGAACCCGGCACCCATATAAGTGCCGGGTTCTCTAAGTCAGCTATATCAAAGAGCTAATTTACTCAATGATCGTGGAGACGATGCCCGAACCGACGGTGTGGCCACCCTCGCGGATAGCGAAGCGCAGGCCCTCCTCCATGGCGATCGGGTGGATGAGGTCGCCCTCGATGGTGATGTGGTCACCAGGCATAGCCATCTCGGTGCCCTCGGGGAGCTTGACCGTACCGGTAACGTCGGTGGTACGGAAGTAGAACTGAGGACGATAACCATCGAAGAACGGGGTGTGACGGCCGCCCTCCTCCTTGGTCAGAACGTAGATCTCGCCGGTGAACTTGGTGTGCGGGGTAACCGAACCGGGCTTGCAGAGAACCTGGCCGCGCTCGATGTCCTCACGCTTGATGCCGCGGAGCAGCAGACCGACGTTGTCGCCAGCCTCGCAGAAGTCCATGGACTTACGGAACATCTCGATACCGGTAACGACGGTGTTCTGGGTATCCTTGATGCCGACGATCTCGACGGGCTCGTTGAGCTTGAGCTCACCGCGCTCGACACGGCCAGTAGCAACGGTACCACGGCCGGAGATGGTCATAACGTCCTCAACGGCCATCAGGAACGGGAGGTCGTTGTTACGAGCAGGCGTCGGGATGTACTCGTCGACGGCCTTCATGAGCTCGCGAATGGCGTCCATCCACTTGGCGTCGCCCTCGAGAGCGCCCAGAGCGGAGCCACGGATGACGGGGATGTCGTCGCCGGGGAAATCGTACTCGGAGAGGAGCTCACGGGTCTCCATCTCGACGAGGTCGATGAGCTCGTCATCGTCGACCATGTCGCACTTGTTCAGGAAGACGACGATGTAGGGAACGCCGACCTGACGGGCGAGCAGGATGTGCTCGCGGGTCTGAGCCATGGGGCCGTCGGTAGCAGCGATGACCAGGATAGCGCCGTCCATC